>JAVBMT010000029.1:0-62258 GCA_031552195.1 Desulfovibrionaceae bacterium | reverse complement strand
CTAAATAAATTTTTTGTCCAAATACTGCGTCAATCGTCCTTTTTTTCTCCGGTCGAGTACCGTAAGAGTACACTCTCTTCGCAAAAAAGGCCGTTTTTCTTGTCTTTGGCGCAAAATCTTTTATTTAGAAACAGCCCCTAGGAGCTGTCTCTGGCTGAAATTTTTGTCCAAATGCCGCGCCAGGCGTCCTTTTCCCTCCGGCCTGGCACCGTAAGATACGCTCCTCGCCCTAAAAGTCGTTTCCCTTGCTTCCGGGCAAGGCCTTTTTCCAGGGCAGCCCTTGGGAAATGTGTTCAGAGGTTTCAGCTTTAAGAGCGGGTGGCGTCGTTCGCACCGTCTTTTCAGCAACGGAAGCAGCGCCTTCAGCCCCATGCGCTCACGCCTTGGCAACCGGAAACTCAAATGCGCGCCGAGTTCCTGCTTGCCGCCCGCTATGCGCGTTCGCCTGGCGAGATCAGCGCTCGTCTGTGATTCATACGCAAATCCGCTCTGGAAACTTCTTTCAACCCGATATGCGAAGCGGCCGTTTTTTCCGTTTTGCGTCACGTCAGCCGGCGGCCGCCACACGGCATTATTCCCTGGTTGCCAGGGCAAAACCGGAAGGCGCTTGAAAAGTAACAAAGCGGATTTTCAGGAACTGTAAAAATGAGGGAAGCTGGCTGCGGGCAATAATAAAGCAGGTAAAAATCAGTTGGCTTTATCCGCGGAGTTCATACCGGCAAAGCGGTAAATACGTTCGTAAAATCCGGAAAGCCTTGCCGCCACGCCGCAGGGCAGGCCAACGTCGCGGAGTCTACAGTAAACATGCAGCGGGTTGAATATATGCTGCACCATATCACGGAACCGTTTCATATTTTTTTATATTCTCCGGTTTTGACGCGCCATGCGCCTTTCCATCATGGAAAGCAAATTTTGAGCCAAAATTTCAGGAATTGTACAATCAGGCTTGCCGTATTGTCATCCGGAAAATTTATCAGTATATCTTGAAACAATATTTGCGGCAAGATAAAATTCATTCGCCCTTGTTTTCTAGCACGTTCCGCTACGGTTGGCAAGCGCGAAGCACCTTAACCTTGCGCAGCTGCGTCCGGTTGCCGTTGGGGCAAGGGTAAATTCGATTTTACCAGATTAAAATAGTCAACATTTATAAAAAGTAAAGTCGGCAAATGCGCAATTCACGTCTGCCTAATACCTCTTTTCTTTCCCGCCTGGCCTTTCCTTCCTGGGTCGTCAAGGGAACCCTTGCGGAAAATTGCGCTTTTTTGGCGGAAAATTTTTCCCCGGCCTTTGCGAATATCTTCCATGGCGAAGCTGGTAAGCCGGAATTTCCTGAATTTACTGAGGTTTCATTGCTGTTTCTGGAAAGTCGAAGCTGCCTGGCTTACGGCCGTGACGATCTTCCCCCCTGGCTGGCCGCTCTGCCTCTTTGTTTTCATGTTCATTTGCCTGTTGATTTGCCTTGGGGGCCTGGTTTTCCCGGAAGCGGAGAGCTGGCCGGGGTGAAGGCGGCGGAAATTTGCCTGCGCCTCATGGACAAGATTGAATTTCTGTCCGTGGAAAGGGCCGTGCTGCATTTACCCGCTTTCCACAACCCGGAGCAGTACCGGCAAAGCGGCGTATTGCGGCCAGAGCCGGAAGCCTTGCGCCAGTTTTCCGGGTTCCTGGCGCGTTGGGAGAAGGCCGGGCGCGGAACGGAGAACCTGTTGCTGGAGAATACCCTTGCCGGACCTTTATTGCCGTTCAAGGAATTGATAGACGGGGCGGACTGCGGGCTTTGCCTTGACCTCGGGCACGCCTTGCAGGGCAATATCCACGCGGAACAAAAAATTGACGCGGTTCCGGGCCGGGTAAATTTTCTCGCCGGGTTTGCGGAAAAAAGAGAATGGTATTTTAAGCGTTGCCGGATGCTGCATCTTTGCGCTGCCGAGCCTGGCGGCAGGCATGTGTCGTTGGGCCGGCTTGATGCCGAAGGGCGCGATTTCGCGCGTAAACTATGCCGGAACGCTCCGCCTGAGGCGACTTGGGTGGTGGAGATATTCAACTGGGCGGATATTCTGGAGTCTTTGCCGCTGCTGGCGGAGTGGGTGGCATAAAAAACCGGAACGGGCCAGGCCCGTTCCGGTGAAGAAAAAAGGAATGAGGGAATAAGGCTTATCCGGAGGTTTTCTGCTTCTGTTCAATCAGGGCGATGGCGCGTTTGGCCACTGCGGTTATTTCCGGCTTGGAAATCTGGTCGTCAGCGCCGACGGAATCACCCTTGTGCTTTAGCCGGTCGGTTATGAGCGAAGAGAACAGGATCACCGGCAAGCTTTTCAGAACCGGGTCTTCCTTGATGCGTTTGCACAGGTTCAGGCCGTCTATCGCGGGCATCTCTATATCGGAAATGACGATCTGAACATAGTCGTCGAGCGGACGCCCCGCGTTTTCGGCTTTCGTTTTGATGGCATTCAGGCGGTCCCAGGCGTCTTTGCCGGTGGTTGCCACTTCCACGTCAAAGTTGGCTTTTTGCAGCAGGTCTTTGATCATTTCGCGAATAACGGTGGAGTCGTCCGCGATCAGAGCGCGGTAACGCACCGAACTCGCCCAGTCTATGGCCGAGTCAAGGCGCAAGCCGAGCTGCGGGTTGAGGTCGCTGACGATGCGTTCAAGGTCCAGCAGGAAAATGATGCGTCCCTCCAGCTTGACAACACCGGTGATGCTGTTGCTGGTCAGGGCGGAAACATATGCGTTGGGCGGCTCCACCTCTTCCCAGCTCAGGCGGTGGATACGGTTGACGCCGGAAACGGAGAAGGCGGTGTTCACGTTATTGAACTCCGTCACGATAACCTTGTTGGAATTCTGCTGGCCGCCGTGCTTTTTACCAAGCCACACGGCCAGATCGACCAACGGAATGATGCGCGAACGCAGGTTGAAGGCTCCGCGCACGGAAGGGTGGCGCACTTCGGGCAGTTCGGTCACCTTGGGCTGGCGGATTATTTCAAGAACCTTGGCTACGTTTACTCCGTAATAGCCTTTGTATACGGTTCCGTCCGGGTCAACCTCGTCGAGGTAAAATTCCACTATCTCCAGTTCGTTAGTTCCGGCTTCCAGCAAAATATTATTTTGGCTCATGCGGCCCCCCTGGCACATTTGACCTTAAAACTTTTCATTTATAAAAAAATACTGAACACAGATTATAGCTTCAGAACATTTTAACTTTGCAATGCCGCCGCTGATCGTTTCTTACTCAGAAACGCGGTTGTTTTTTCCGGTATATCCGATCCCGGGCGTCTTAATCAAATGCGCCACGCCCCTTACGCCTGTTTGCCGGGCGCGCAGGCCGGATGAATATTGAAAATATTCGCTCGAACCAATTTACATAGAGAACCGTATAATTTATTCGTTTCAGCGAAAATTGGCATCGCTTGCCCGCCCAAAGAGCGGATAGGGCAACCCCGCATGCTTTCGCCAGATTTTCCGCTTGGGCGGAGCACTGCACTTTCGGTTACAAATAATATATTTTCTTACAAGGAAAGCAATAGGTTTTCCACAATATCTATGTGCTTGGCAGGGGTCGACGCCCCGGCCGTAAGGCCTATCCGCCTGAAACGGCGCAGGGTTTCCCGGTCAAGTTCCCCGGCGTTCTCAATATGCAGCGTGGGAATATTCTGTCCTTCCGCAAGTTCGGCCAGCCGCCTGGTATTACCGCTGTTTTTCCCGCCGACCACGACAACGGCTTCAACCCGCCTGGTCAGGTCCAGAAGTTCGTCCTGCCGTTTGCGGGTAGCGTCGCAAATAGTTTCCAGCACAATAAAATTGCCGTTCCAGTTTTTTCCGGCGCGCTCAATCGCCCGTGTGATGTTTTCACGGCTTTCGGCAAATTTTTCTTTATCCTGCGTCGTTTGGGCGGCCAGAATCAATTTGGCGCCGCTGCCGGCGGCCAATGTCTGTTTCAGCCAGGGTTCAAGGCCGGACAGGCGGGCGTCAAGTTCTTCCAAGTCGGAAAAAATAAAATAAGGGCAGGCGGAATAGCTGACCAGCCCCAGCACTTCCGGGTGTTCAGGCTCGCCGAACAGCAGAAGGACGTTATCGGGGTTGCCGCTGGAGCGCCTTATTTCAAGCTGGGCGGCCTTGACCCTCGGGCAGGTGGCGTCAACAATGCGGCAGCCGCGCAGGCGCAACTGCTTTTCTTCATTATCCGGCACCCCGTGCGCCCGTATCACTATGGTATCGCCGGAACGCGCCTCGTCAGGGTTTTTCAGGCAGGCAACCCCGGCTTCCTCGTATTCCCGCACCAGCAACGGATTATGGATAATCGGACCCAGGGTGGCAATGCGCGCGTGCCCGGCCTCCGGCATGCTCTTATATTCCTCAAGGGCTGATTCGAGCTTTTTCAGGGCCAGGCTGACCCCGAAGCAAAACCCGGCTGATTTGGCTCTGATCACTTCTTTCATTTCAAATTCGTCCTGTGAAGCGTTTCATTTCCATTTCCGCGCAGCGCATGTATTGCGCCGCTGGTCTGCCGCATCGCAGCTTGTCTGGAGTGCGTTCCGATATTTCACCCTTGAAAAGAGGAGCGGTCAAGCAAAGAAATCATCGATCAATCTGTAAAAACTTCCCCAGTCCTGGCAACTTATCAGGCGTCCGCGCAGGGCTTTACAGCCTGGAAAATCGTGCACATAGCGTGGAATAATGCCGCGCAGCTTCATAAGGGCCGCGTCTGGACGCGGCCCTTCATTTTTTCTGCGTTTGCCTGTTTTTGGCGGCAGCGCGGCGGAAAAGGCGCGCATAAGCTCAACATGGCGCAGAATCAGCGCTTTGGTTCCCGCGTAATCAGGCGTGCCGCAACTTGCCGCTCCTCCGGTCAAATCCAGGTATTCGCGGAATACGGCCGGAGAGCGCAAGGCCCCGCGCGCGAACATCAGCCCGTCCGCCCCGCTTTCCCGCAAGCAGCGGCGGGCCGTTTCCGCGTTCAGCAAATCCCCGCTGGCGATCAGCGGAATGGAAAGCCGCTCAGCCAGCGCGGCCAGGGCCAGCCAGTCCGCCTGTCCGCTGAAGCCCTGCCTGGCGTAGCGCGGGTGCAGGGTTATCCAGCCCGCCCCGGCTTCTTCCAGGGCCAGGGCCAGTTCCAGGTAATTTTTTTTTCCGGCGTCCCAGCCCAGGCGCAGCTTGAATCCGACCCTGCCCGTTCCGGCCGCCTTTATCAGGGCCTTTCCCGCCGCAAGCGCCGCGTCGGGGTTTTGCATCATGGCGGCCCCGGCCCCGGTGCGCGTGACTTTGGGAACAGAGCAGCCCATATTCAGGTCAATGTGGGTAAATCCGCGTTCCAGCACAATTTCCGCCGCCGCTGATAAAAAATACGGTTCAGTTCCGAAAAGCTGCACGACAAGGGGCTTGTCCGCTTCCGTTCCGGCAGGAAAGCCGTTCAGGGGCGTGGTAAGAAGAAGTTCTTCAGTTGCGGAGTTTTCCCCGGCGTCAAGGGTGGAGGAAAGGCATTCGCCCGGAACGGATGCCTTTTTTCCGCTTTTGCCTTTGCTTGAATAGACCAGGCCCTTGGCGCTGACCATTTCCGTACAAGCCACGGCCGCGCCCTGTTCCCGGCAGAGCACCCGGAAGGGCAGGTCGGTGTAACCGGCAAGGGGGGCCAGCCAGGGGTGCTCCGGGCCTATCGGCAGGCCGGAGGGATTATTTTTCCGTGGCATGGGCGTTCCGTTCCGCCGCGGCCGGACCGGATTCAGCCTCAGGCTCTCCGTTTTGCGGAAAAGTTCCGGGCCCTTTCTCCGTGCCGGTTTTGGCCAGCCCTTCAGCCGCCACGCGCTGCGCGTTATCAATATCGGCCTTGTCGCGTTTGCGGCGTATCCACCACATCACCACAAGCAGCAGGACAAGAAGCCCTATGCCGACCGCCGCGCCGTGCGTGACTTCGGAAATGACGGAAAAGAACACTTCGCCCAGATAATAGCCGCCGTAGGCGAAGCTGAAAGCCCAGACCACCGCGCCGATAAAGTTAAGGACCAGGAATTTGGCGTGGTTGACCCCGCTCATGCCCAGCATTATCGGCGTTATGTTGCGTACGCCGTAAACGAAGCGGAAGCCCAGAATAAGCAGGTTTTCATATTTCAGCATCAATTCCCTGGCTTTTTCCGTGTTTTTGTCCAGGCGCGGGAATTTTTTGAAGATGGCCGGGCCGTATCTTCGCCCGAGGAAAAACATGAGCTGGTCGCTGCAAAAACTTCCGGCAAAAGCGCAAAGGGCGATAAGCCAGGGAACCAGCAAGCCCTGGCTGGACAAAAAACCCGCGATGATGACAATTGTTTCGCCCTCAATAAAAGTCCAGCCGACAATGATAAGATAGCTCAGGTAGCCCCATTGCTGGAACAGTTCCTGTAAGTATGCGGTGTCGAACATTATTCCTCGTTGGGCGGCGTTTTCGGCCAGCCGCCGGGTTCCTCCGGGCCATCCGGCCCGGACTATTCTTTTTTGGCTATAAGCGTAAGGTAAAGGTCGCCCTGGATGCTTCCTACTTTTTTGCCGAGCCCCTTAAGGCGAACCGGCTGCCCAGGCATGAATTCCGGCGGAAGGGTAAGCTCTACGGTCTGGGTTTTTCCGGCCAGGCCGTGATGCACCTTGATTCTGATCCTTGCGCCCGGCACAAGCTGAGATCCAGGCATCACAATGGTCTGTTCGTCGTCAGACTGGCGGCGTAGCCAGTTTCTCACTCCGCTGGCCACGCCTCCGGCTATGCTGCTTACCAGCCCCGGCGCCGACGGAACCCTGGAAGCCTCCTGAACCGGCTTTACGGCCCGTTTTTTTCCGCCAGGGCGCGGGGTGTTGAATTCCTGCTGGCTCTGGCGGTAAATATCCTCAAAAACGCGGCGGGCGAAAGGGTCATCCAGGATATCTTTCAGCACGTCTTCCCTGGCTTTGCCTTCTTCCCGTTTTTTATCTTTGCCGTTGCGTTCGGCCGTTTCAGCATTCGGCTGCCCGTTCGTTCCCGCCTGCCCGCTGAAAGAAGCCTTGTCACGCCCGTCTTGCGCGCCGTTATCCCTCTCCCTGTCCTTATCAAAGCGCTGTTTGGCCTGGGTATAGGCTTTCCCAGCGTCATGGCGGGCTTTCTTGTCTTCGGAGTTTTCAGAAAAATCAGGCGGGGATTTATGATTTTTAGGCGTTTTGTCATTAAGAAGCAAAACATACGCTTCATTCAGGCGCTGGAATTTTTTTGCCGCGTCCGGCATTTCAGGATGCAGGTCAGGGTGAAGCTCAAAGGCAAGGCGGCGGTATGCGCTTTTCACTTCCGCCAATCCGGCCTTTTCCGGAAGGCCGAGAATTTCAAAACATTCCTTGCGCGTCAAAGCCTGAGACCTCACGGGAGAGCGGGATGAAAAACAGAATGCGACAGAGTAAGCCAAACAGTGAAGCTAGTCAAACGCTATAGAGGGTTTCCTGTATGGGCGGGGTTTAATATTTACCGGGAAGATTTCATGAAAGAATTTTTCTTTGAAAAGTTCCGCCATGCGGTCAATGTTCGTGGAGGGCGGAAAAGAAATTTGATTGCAAAATAAGCAGTGGGTGATGCGGAAAAAAACGGGCGGCTTTTCCGGCAAAGCCGTGAGCTTTGCCGGAAAAGCCGGGGGGTCAGCTTATAGATTCGTAACCGGCCTTGAGGGCTTCGGCGTTTTTGGGCAGCAGGTGGCTGTAATGGCTTGAAACAACGTGGTGCAGGCTGTCCTGCACCCTTTGCAGGCTGAGGATTCCTGTGGCTTTGATGTAAGCCCCAAGGGCCACCATGTTGGCCATTTTAGTGTTGCCGAGCTTGTCGGCTATTTCATTGGCCGCAACGCCTACGCTGCGCACACGGCTTTTTTCGGCAATGTTCATGTCTACCAGCGAGGAGTTGATTACCTGGATTCCGCCGTCTTCCAGTCTGGGCTGGAATTTTTCCAGTGAAGGCTGGTTCATGATGATCAGGCTTTTGGGGCGCTGGATAATAGGCGATCCGATATCGTCTTCGGCCACCACCACGGTGCAGTTTGAAGTTCCGCCGCGCATTTCCGGCCCGTAAACCGGCATAAACGTCACGTTGAGTCCATGATCCATGGCGGAATAAGCCAGCAGGTTGCCTATAAGCATAACGCCTTGCCCGCCGAAGCCGGCCATGATCACGTCTATGTAAAGGCTCATTGGGCGCCTCCGTTTTCCGTAAAGTCTTTGTAAACGCCAAGCGGGAAATAAGGGATCATTTCCGAGGCGATGCGCTGGTTGGCTTTAACCGGATCCATGCGCCAGTTGGTCGGGCAGGCGGAAAGCAGTTCCACAAATCCGAAGCCGAGGTTTCTGGTCTGGGCTTCAAAGGCGCGGCGCATCATTTTTTTGGCCTGGCGTATGTTGGGCACGCTGTCAAGCGAACCGCGCGCGGCGTAAACCGTGCCGCCCAGGCCGGCGATTATTTCGGCCATGCGTATAGGCGCGCCTTCGCGTTCCAGGCTGCGCCCGGCCGGGCAGGTGGTGGTTTTCTGGCCCAGCAGGGTTGTGGGGGCCATTTGCCCGCCGGTCATGCCGTAAACGGTGTTGTTCACGAAAACCACGCTCAGGCGCTCGCCCCGGTTGGCTGCGTGAATAATTTCTCCCATCCCTATGGAAGCCAGGTCTCCGTCTCCTTGATAGCTGAAAACGAACTTGTCCGGGCGGGCGCGCTTCGCGCCGGTGGCGACGGCCGGGGCGCGCCCGTGCGGGGCTTCAACCGTGTCGACGTTCAGGTAATTGTAAATAAAAACGGAACAGCCGATAGAGCCTATGCAAATGGCGTTTTCGCGCAAAGCCATTTCATCCAGCAGTTCGGCCACCAGCCTGTGGGCCACGCCGTGGTGGCAGCCCGGACAGTAGTGGGTCGGGGTGTCAAGCAAGGAGAAGGGCTGGTCGAAAACCAGCGTTTCTCCGGGCAGCAGGTCAACTTGCGGTTTACAGGTCATATCGGGCGCCATTATTTGCTCCTCAACGCGCTCAGGATAGGCGCTATAAAGTCATCAATGCTGGGAATTTCACCGGGCATATGTCCGTGGAAGCCGGAATCGGCGTAGCCGCGCACGCTGAGGCGCACGTCGTCAACCATCTGGCCGCAGTTATGCTCTATGGTTAAAAAGCGCTTGCCTTGAGCGGCCAGATCCCGCAGGGCCTTTTCCGGGAAGGGGTAAAGGGTGAGCGGACGCGCCAGGCCTACCTTGTGGCCCTGTGCGCGCATGGCCCGCACCGCGCTTTTGGCTATGCGGCCGATGGAGCCGTAAGCGACGACGACCAGTTCAGCGTCTTCCGTGGCGAAAAGATCCGCCTTGGCTTCCACCTGCATGGCCTGATACTTGGCGTTCAGGTGGCGGTTTTGCTTGGCCAGCGCCCCGTCTTCGAGGAACAGGGATTTCAGCAGGCGTTTTTCACGGTTTTTCGCGCCGTCGAGGCCCCAGGCGGAAGCCCCGTGGTCATCTATTTTTTCGGGCTTCCAGAGCGTTACCGGCTCTTTCATGGCGCCGACCAGGCCGTCGCCCAGAACGATCACCGGGTTGCGGTATTTAAAGGCCAGGTCAAAGGCCTGAAGCATCATGTCGTGCGCTTCCTGGCAGCCTGCCGGAGCCAGCACCAGGGTGCGGTAGTCGCCGTGGCCACCGCCGCGCGTGCTCTGATAATAATCGCCCTGGGCCGACCCGATGTCGCCGAGGCCCGGGCCGCCGCGGTTCATGTTGACGATGACTCCGGGCAGTTCGCTGCCCGCCATGTAGGACATGGCTTCCTGCATAAGGGAAACGCCGGGGCTGGAAGAAGAGGTGAAGGCCCTTACCCCCGCGGCTACAGCGCCAAGCAGCATATTGGCCGCGGCCACTTCGCTTTCGGCCTGCACGAAGTCTCCGCCCGCCGTGAGCATGGCGTGGGACATCATTTCCGGGATCTCGTTCTGCGGGGTGATGGGGTAGCCGAAGTAGCAGCGGCACCCGGCGGCAATGGCTCCGTAAGCAACCGCTTCGTTACCCTTGACGAAAATGCGTTCGGCGTTGGTGTTGCTAGGCATCTTGCCCCTCCTTTTTCTTGGCGCTTTTGCACACGCGAATGGCGCAATCCGGGCAGATAAGAGCGCAGGACGAGCAGGCTATGCAGGAATCCATGTCTTTTACCTCAGCCACCTTGTAGCCCTGGCGGTTGAACCTTGAGGACTGCGCGATAATTCCTCGCGGGCAGACGGAGGCGCAAAGCAGGCACCCCTTACATCGGTCTTCCAAAAAGATTACCCTGGACATAATTTTTCCTGTAAGTCTTTGGGGTTAGCGGAATAATTGAGGAAATTCTTCCAATATAACTCGCATCGGTCACCCACGGTAGCTTTTTTTTTATATAAAGAAAAGCGGATTTTTCTGGGAACAAACGGGAGGCGCGGTAAAAAGCAAAGGAAAGCGAAAGACCGGCGGCTTCCGGATGCCGCCGGTCAAGTTTTCAGGATTTCAGCTTGCTGGCGATCAGTTCGCCCATGGCTGAGCAGCCAAGCGTTTTTTCCCCTTTTTCCCCCCGGCTCAGGTCGGGCGTTCTGAACCCCTCGCGCAAGGTTTCGCGCACGGCCGCCTCAATGCGGTCCGCCGCCTCGTTTTGCCCGAGGCTGAGGCGCAGCAGCATGGCGCAGGAAAGAATAGCCGCGAGCGGGTTGGCTTTGTCCTGCCCGGCTATGTCCGGCGCGGAGCCGTGAACCGGTTCGTAAAGCCCGAAGCTGAGCCCGCCGGTGGACGCACCCAGGGAAGCAGAGGGCAAAAGGCCCAACGAACCGACAACGGCGGCTGATTCATCGGAGAGGATGTCTCCGAAGATATTGCCGGTCAGGATAACGTCGAAAGAAGCGGGGGCGGAGATAAGCTGCATGGCGGCGTTGTCGACGTACATGTGGTCAAGCGTCACGCCAGGGTATTCCTTGGCGGTTTCCTCAACCACGGTGCGCCAGAGGCGGCTCACGGCCAGCACGTTGGCTTTGTCCACAGAGGTTACCCGGCCCCGGCGTTTGGCCGCCAGTTCGAAAGCCGCGCGGGCTATCCGGCGCACTTCCTCTTCATTGTAAATCATGTTGTTGAAGCCGTAACGCAGGCCGTTTCTGATCTCTTCGCCGGCCGGTTCGCCAAAATACACGTCGCCGGTGAGTTCGCGCACCACAACCAGGTCAACCCCTTTTTCCACCAGGTCGGGGCGCAGGCGCGAAAGCGCGGCCAGTTCAGGATAAACCAGGGCCGGGCGCAGGTTGGCGAAAAGCCCCAGTTCTTTGCGTATGGATAACAGGCCGGATTCCGGGCGTTTTCCGGGGGGCAGCGCGTCCCAGGCCGGGCCGCCGACGGCTCCGAGCAGCACGGCGTCGGCCTCGCGGCACGCCTTCAGCGTTTCCACGGGCAGGGGCTGGCCCGTCAAATCTATGGCCGCCCCGCCGATCAGGGCCGTAGTCATGGACGCTTCGAAGGAAAAACGGCTGGCGGCCGTTTCAAGCACTTGCGCCGCCTGAGCGACTACTTCCGGCCCTATGCCGTCTCCCGGCAGAAGAACGATGCGGTTTTTCATGAATCCTCTTTTATTTTTATGAACGGCGCGGCGAAGCGCGGCTTTAGGCAGGCTTGCCCGGCCAGGTCAGTTAGGACTGTTTCTAAATAAATCTTTTGTCCAAATACTACGTCAATCGTCCTTTTTTTCTCCGGTCGAGTGCCGTAAGGGTACACTCCATTCGCAAAAAAGGCCGTTTTCCTTGTCTTTGGCGCAAAATCTTTTATTTAGAAACAGCCCCTAGTGGATGTTAGCCGAGTGGCGGATAATAAACAAGGGTCGTCAGGCGCAAACGGGGCTTTTTTGAAAAACGCGGCGAGCTGTAAGCATAGGGGGGAATATTGCGTAGCGGCGCTGAAACGCGCCGGTGCGCGGTTCAAGGGCAACAAAAAAGGCGCATATAAAGATGAATTCTTTCCTATGCGCCTTGTGATTCTGCACCTTAAGCGTAATTAAACTTTCATTGAGTCGTTATACAAAATATAATATAATTATTAAGATAAAAGGAAAGTGATTTCGCTGAACCAGCGCAGATTATCCCTACACTTTTCATTATCCTTGAAAAGTTTGTAACTTACTGGAACTTGAAATGCAAGCTTTATTTTACATTAATTTTTTTTTCAGTTATGCTTATAAGATTGAGTTTGATTCGGCAAGCCGCCCGATGGAGTCCGGGAAGGCATAAAAAACTTGCGCTTGCGGAGGAATAGGTTAATTTAATGTCTATGATGAATACGGAAAACAAAGATTGTTTTATCGAGCGCCATGCCAGGCTTTTCAGCAAAAATTCCCTTCTCGGCAACATGCCGCCTCCTGACCGGGAAACATTCCTGCGCTTGGCGCAACGTGCGGAATACAAACGAGGTAATATCATTTTCCAGGAAGGCGAAATAGCCGACAAGCTTTACGTCGTTGTTTCCGGTAAAGTCAAAATAAGCCGCTTCACTTCCGACGGAAGAGAGGCAGTGCTGCATCTTTTCGGGCCTGGCGAGCCGATAGGCGAGGCCGCCGCCTTGCAGAACGGCAACTTTCCGGCCCGGGCTGAAACGCTGGAAGATTCAGTCATACTGCTGTGGCCGCGTTCCATCCTGCTTGAATTTATCAGAGACAACCCTTCTTTCGCCATGAATCTTATGGGCGCGCTGGCCATGCGCCTGAAAAACTTCGCTGATAAAATAGAAACGCTCGCCCTGCATGACACCCCTCAACGCCTGGCCGCCTACCTTCTGCACCAGAGCGAACAAAGCGGGGGGGGCGACAGTTTCGACCTTGACGTAAACAAAGGGTTGCTCGCCGCCGTTCTCGGCACCGCCCGGGAAACCCTTTCACGGTGTATAAGCCGTTTCACCAAAGAGAATATAATCGCGCTTGACGGGCGCAAGGTCACCATACTGAACAGGCCTTCTCTTGAAGACCTGGCCAACGGCCTGGCCGAACTTTAAATTTTGTGTTTCGCCGCTTCAAAAAACTTCGCATGCCGCGCGAATGCGCTTAAAATTTCCTGGCCGTACGCCCTGATCAGCCACAGTTTTGAGGATGTAGCCATGATTTTTCGCTTTTTACCGTTTCTAGGCGCCATTATGTTGTTGCCCTTCCTGTTTGGCGCGGCCTCTTTTTCCGCGGCGGCGGATGTCCCGCCTGAATACCGCGGGCTTTACGCCTATCTTGACGCCCAGCTCGCGGCTGCTGAAGTCCGGCTGGGCTTGTCTTCTCCCCAAGGCGCGGCCGGTCTGACCGGAACCGTTTTTACCGCTGAGCTTCACGCGGCTTCCGGAAATTTGGGGGAACAGCTGCTGGATCCCGGCCAGGCCCGTGTGGTGTCTTTGCACCTTGACGGCATTCAGGCCATGGGTTTCAAGGGCATTGGCCTCTGCTTGCAATATCCTATGCTGCTCCAGGGTTTTCCGCGTTGGAACGAATACCGCGTTTTCTACCGGAATGTGGCGGAAATGGCGCGGGCGCGCGGGCTGCTCGTCAGCGTCGAGATAGGCCTATTTCCTGCCGACCCGGCGTTCAGTCAGGTGCGCTGGAGCTACGCCGGGCTTGACCTGGAAAGTTTGGGCGAAGGGCTGCGCGAAATGAACGCCTGGGTGCTGAAAGAGATGAAGCCGGGATATCTTTCCTGCCTTGACGATCCGGAAACCGCCTTGAAAAATCTGGGCTTGCCCGGCAGGCCGGAAATTTTGCTGCCTGTGCTGCGGACGGCCCTGGGCGGCCTGGACAAAGGGGAAACACGGCTCGGTTCCGGAACTGGAGCCTGGATCGACCCGGTCTACCTTGAAGAACTTTCGCTCATGCCGGAGATTGATGTCATAAATGTGCATGTATTTCCGGCGGGCGGAGATTTTTTGACCGAGCGCCTCGACAACGCCACCGCTTTGGCCGCCGGGCGCGGAAAGGGGGTGATTTGCGGGAGGGCCTGGCTTTACAAGGCGGGGCGGAACGAAATGAAAAAAACGTCCCTGTCCCCCGGAATTGTCGCCCGCGACGTCTATTCTTTCTGGACCCCGCTTGACCTGCGCTTTTTCCGCATAATGGCCGGGCAGTCCAGGCGTAACAGCTTTGAATATTGCAATTTTTTATGGACTCCTTATCTTTTCGGGCAGTTATATTACACAGCGGAAAACGCCGCCTTGACCCCGCTTGAGCTTTTCAACCGCGTCAACCGCGAGGCCTGGCGCAGAATGTTGCTGGGCCTGAACACCGAGCTTGGCGCGGGAATGAAGTCCATGCTTGAAGAACCGGCTGATTGACGCTATACGGGAACGGGCGTCCCGCAACAATCATGCCGGTCATTTTCAGTGAGACGGCGGCGCTCTGGCGGCGGTCTGCGGTTTTGACGATAAACTTTTACCAAACGCGGTTCAGAGATGAATTGGAAAGATATTTTACTTTCGCCGGATCAAACCATTTTGCGGGCCCTCGCGGTTCTTGACCTGGGGCATCAATTCGCCATGGTAGCCGATGCCGGCGGCAAGCTGCTGGGCGTCGTCACAGACGGCAACGTGCGGCGCGGCCTGCTCAACGGCAAGGGGCTTGACGCGCCTGTGGCTGAAATTATGAATTCCCAGCCTTTTGTAGTGGGTGAAGACGCCACGGCGCAGGGCGTTCTGGCGTTAATGCAGGAACATGATTTTTCGCACATTCCGGTGGTTGACGCCTCCGGGCGGCTGGTGTGGGTTTGGGCGCGCAAAGAGCTGTCGGCCAGCACTCTCCTGCAAAATCCGGTTGTGCTGATGGCGGGCGGGCTGGGCACACGACTTGGCGAACTGACCCGCGACTGCCCCAAGCCGATGTTGCCTGTCGGCGGGCGGCCGATTCTGGAAATCGTGCTGCAGAATTTGCGCGATAGCGGCTTTTATAATTTTTTCATCGCGGTGAACTATCAGGCGGAAAAAATAAAAAATTATTTCGCGGACGGCAGCAAGCTGGGAGTCAAAATAAACTACCTGCACGAAGATAAGCGCATGGGCACGGCCGGGGCGCTTTCCCTTTTGCCGGCCAGACCTTCCCTGCCTGCTCTGGTGATGAATGGAGACATCCTTACCCGTCTGAACCCCCGCCTGCTGCTGCAGCACCACAACAACGCCCGGGCGATTGCCACCATGGTGGTGATAGACCATAAAGTCCAGGTGCCTTACGGGGTTGTGGACAGCCTTCCGGACGGGGAACTTTCCGCCATCCGGGAAAAACCTACGGTTAACTTTCCGGTAAGCGCCGGCATAAACGTTCTTTCTCCGGAAGCCTTTGCGTACATTCCGGCGGATACGTTTTTCGACATGCCGGATCTGTTCCGGGCCTTGTTGAATGCAGGCAAGGCGCCGCAGGTCTACCACAGCGACGATTACTGGCTGGATATCGGGCGGGCTGACGATTACGCCAAGGCCGGAACCGACTTTACGGACGTTTTCGCTGAAAACCGCCGCATCTAAGGCAGTGTTTGATTTTCATCGTGAATAGCGATGACGGGGCATTATTGAAAAAAGAGGCAAGTTGGATTTATCGTGTTTCTTATATTTAATGTAGGGTGATTTATGTTTAACGATAAAACAATACTTATCACCGGCGGCACCGGTTCTTTCGGCAAGAAATGCACTGAAATTATTTTACGTAACTACAAGCCGAAGCGCCTGATTATTTTTTCGCGGGATGAACTCAAACAATTTGAGATGGCGCAGGTTTTTTCGCCGGAAAAGTATGGCTGCCTCCGTTATTTTATAGGCGACGTGCGCGATAAAGACCGCCTTTACCGGGCTTTTCGCGGGGTGGATTACGTCATCCACGCCGCGGCCCTGAAGCAGGTTCCGGCAGCTGAATATAACCCGACCGAGTGCATCAAAACCAACATCACCGGGGCGGAAAATATCGTTAACGTGGCGGCGGACATCGGCGTCAAAAAAGTCGTGGCTCTTTCCACAGATAAGGCCGTCAGCCCGGTTAACCTTTATGGCGCGACAAAACTTTGTTCCGATAAACTCTTTGTGGCCGCCAACGCTTTCACGGCCTGCGACACCGTGTACAGCGTGGTGCGCTACGGCAACGTAATGGGCAGCCGGGGCAGCGTTATTCCGTTCTTTATCGACAAGCGCGACGTTGGCGAACCCCTGCCTATTACCGACACGCGCATGACCCGCTTCTGGATTACCCTGGAACAGAGCATTCACATGGTGCTGCGGGCTTTTGAGCTTTCCGGCGGAGGCGAGGTGTTCGTGCCGAAAATTCCCAGCATGAAGATCACCGACCTGGCTGAGGCCATCGCTCCAGGCATGCAAACCGTTGAGGTCGGCATACGCCCCGGCGAAAAGATTCATGAACTCATGATCACGGCGGAAGATTCGCGGCACACTATAGATATTGGCGAGTATTACGTCATCAAGCCGGAAACTTTTCGTTACAAGGGCCCTGAAGGCAAAGCGGTGCAAGACGGTTTCGAATACAATTCAGGCCAGAACGACAGTTGGCTGAGCGTGGAAAATTTACGCGGAATCTTAAAGGATCAGGGGTTTACTATAAGATAGCGAGCTGGATAATATGAGCGAAGCTTTTTTGCCGTACGGCAGGCAGATAATAGACGATGACGATATCGCGGCGGTGGCCGCAACCCTGAAATCCGACTGGCTCACCACCGGCCCGGCGGTGGAACGCTTCGAGGAGGATGTTTGCGCTTTCACCGGCGCAGGGCACGGGGTGGCCGTGGCTAACGGCACGGCGGCCTTGCACGCCGCCATGTTTGCTTTGGGCGTGGGCCCTGGCGATGAGGTAATCGTTCCGCCCATGACCTTCGCCGCCACCTCCAACTGTGTGCTTTTCCAGGGCGCCAAGCCGGTTTTCGCCGACGTCGAGCCTGATACACTCCTGATAAATCCCGCAGCGGTCGAAGCCGCCGTCACACCCAGAACGAAAGCCGTAATAGCTGTCGATTACGCCGGGCAGCCCTGTGATTGGGACGCCTTGCGGGAGATAGCCGGCAGGCGTCATTTGGCTCTTGTCGCCGACGCCTGCCACGCCCTTGGCGCTGAGTATAAGGGCCGCAAAGCCGGAACCCTGGCGGATATTTCCGTGTTCAGCTTTCACCCGGTAAAACACATAACCACCGGCGAAGGCGGGATGTGTTTGACTGCCGATGAGGCTTTGGCAACTAAAATGCGCCGTTTTAGAGGGCACGGCATAACAACCACCGCCAGCCAGCGGGAAAAGGCCGGGGGCTGGTTCTATGAAATGACCAGTCTTGGTTACAATTACCGCATTTCAGACATCCAGTGCGCCTTGGGAGCCAGCCAGCTGAAAAAACTGCCGGAATGGCTGGTCCGGCGTAACGAGCTGGCGCGAATGTATGACAACGCTTTTGCCGGCGGCGCCGTTCGTCCTCTTGTCAAACTTTCCCACGTCAAACATGCCTATCACCTTTACGTTGCGCGCATCTCCGGTCGCGACGCGGTTTTTCAGAAAATGCGGGCGAACGGCGTAGGCGCGAACGTGCACTATATTCCCGTTCATTTGCACCCATATTATAAAGAAATCGTAGGAACGAGAGAAGGTCTTTGCCCTGTGGCGGAGGCCGCCTACAAGGAAATTTTAACGCTTCCGCTCTGGCCCGGCATGACGGCGGGAGATGTGGAGAGGGTTGCGGCCCTCCTGGAGAAATAATGTCAATGAATTACAAAACGGAGCAGGAAGTTTTCTGGGCCGGTGATTTCGGCAATGAATACATAGGCCGGAATGACGTCGAACCGGAACATATGGCGGCAAAAATGGCGATGTGGGCTGACATGCTCAAGCATGTCAGCGCGGCCCCTGAAGATATTCTGGAACTTGGCGCGAATGTCGGTCCGAATTTGCGTGCCTTGAAATTGCTTTTGCCGCACAGCGCGCTGACAGGCCTTGAAATAAACGCCAAGGCCGCCGACAGGCTTCGGGCTTGGGGAGGAGCCGAAGTTATCGAGGGCTCGATGCTGGATTATTCTCCGTCCGGCAGACGCTGGGACATGGTTTTTACAGCCGGTGTCATGATACATATCAATCCTGAATACCTGCCTGAAGTATATAGGCTGATGTACGAAGCTTCCGCGAAATACATTGCGGTTGCGGAATATTATAACCCCACTCCGGTTGAAGTGGCGTATCGCGGAAACTCCGAACGGCTTTACAAACGCGATTTCGCCGGAGAAATTATGGATATGTACCCGGATGTCAAATTGATTGGGTATGGTTTCACTTACCGGCGTGATGCCAGGTTTAAGCATGATGACACCACGTGGTTTGTGCTGGAAAAATAAAAGCAGAGTAGTGTGAAAAATATTGCCGTCATTCCGGCTCGTGGCGGCTCAAAGGGCTTGCCACGCGAAAATATATTGCCATTCATGGGCAAGATTATGCGGCTGTGGACTTGTGAGAGCGTAACGTAGCTTCAACTGGAGATCGGAAAATAGTCTAAAGATATACACAATATCTATGCTGCAACTTGCGAGTATGGGCGTTTAAAAAATTATGATTGCCGTTCTTTTGAAGTTGTAAAATGTGGATGTGTATAACTTTCAGAGAAAGGAACTTGGATGCGATATTGTATAAGATGCGTACAACCAGATACGCGGCCAGGCATATTTTTTTCTTCTGATGGCGTTTGTGGCGCTTGCCTGTGGGAAGATGAAAAAAAAAATATTGACTGGGCACACCGAGAGACGGAACTAAAAAACATTGCATCTTGGGCTAAGTCGCAACATGCGCCATATGATTGTGTTATAGGTGTTTCCGGGGGTAAGGATTCTGTCTTCCAAGCGTTATATGCACGAGACAAACTTGGTCTGCGCCCGTTGTTGGTAAATAGTGAAGCATCTTTTACGACAGAGATTGGGCAGAAAAATTTAGAGAATATCAAGCAACTTGGCTTTGATACGATAGGCCTTAGAGTAAACCCCAAAATAATGAAAGAACTCGTGCGGCGTGATTTCTTTGCAGCATTAAATATCGCGCGTCCTTCTGAATATCCATTATATGCGTCAGCATGCATTGTGGCGGAAAAATTTGAAATACCGTTAATTATTCAAGGAGAAAATGCCGGTCAAACCTTAGGGGCAAGTTTGGATACAGGCACTGGAGGCGACGCGTTTTATCAATTTCGCTTGAATACGGTCAAAAATGATCCTGTTGATTTGTATGCCCAAAATGGAATTTTAAAAGAGGATCTCTGGCTATATCGTTCCAATCATAAAAAGTTGCAGGACAAAGGGGTGCGTTCAATTTTTTTATCGTACTATGCAAAGGAATGGTCACAGATAGAAAATGCAGCGTTTGCCTTGCAACATGGTCTGGAAATAATGCCTCCGGAAATGGACCCATATTTCCATGGAACCTATAGGCGCTTTCAATCGCTTGATTATTATTATCGCCCGTTGAACCAGCTGTTCAAGTTCGTAAAGTACGGTTTTGGAATGGCGACGGATCAAGCTTGCTACGACATACGGGCCGGTTTGATTTCCCGGGAGGAAGGAATATTTTTAGTTCAGGAGCTAGATCATGCCTGTGGAGAAAAATTTATAGATGATATATGCGAATATATAGGAATATCATCCCAAAAATTTTGGGAGCATGTGAACACCTTTCGTGGGCCGATGTGGAGAAAATCAGGAACGGAATATCTCCTCGAGAACCCGATATGGGAACAAGTAAAGATTAAAGGGTCACACTCTATAAAGGCGATAATGCAACGGTTAGGCATGTAATGTGCATATTGCGGCTTATCCGGTGTCAACAGTCTGTTAACATCCATATAGGTATTATTACCCTGTAGCCTTGTGTCTGCAATGCGGCAAGTCGCAGGATGCGCGCATTGCACGTTAACAAGGAGATAACTTGTGAAGAGACGTTATCAAAGTGATGAGCATAGTATTGCGACGCAACAAAATATTCGCGCGTTAATGTGCCATCTTTCATCTTCGGCAAAAACCGCGGTGGATATAGGAAGCCAAGAAGGATTACTCGCTTGCGCCCTTGATAATATAGGCATTGAAGTTAGAGCGTATGAAGCGAATGCCGAATTTTCTCGATATGCTTCTGAATTTATCGCGAGAAACAAACAGGGCGGTATACAGTTTTTTAATGAAGTTATAGATATCGATAAGCTTGCATCAATTGCGGATTTTGATGTTGCCCTTTTTCTTTCTGTACACCATCAGGTTGTACAGGCTAAAGGACTAGCGTACGCAAATTCTTTGCTCTGTGAAATATACAGGAAAGCGGAGATGCAGTTGTTTTTTCAGCCTGCCTTGATTTACGCCAAATATGGCTGCCGAATGCCGTTTATAGAAAATGATATTTTAGGGTGCTTGTCGTATTTTTCCAGCGTGTTGGAAGCCTCTGGCGAGTCGGCGCATGCGGAAGTTATAAATATAACCCATAATTTTATGCCGCCTCAGGAGCAATATAGGCCACTGTTTTTATTTTCAAAAAAGAAATTTTCCAAGGGCAGGCGGATACCCTCAATTGCGGATTTTGCGGCCGCCCAATCGACCCATGATAATCATCTGGTTTTTGTAAATGTTGAGGAAGCTGTCTCCGTAACCACATTGCAGAGCTTTGCTCCGAATCACTGGCATTATATGGTTGCGGCCTGTCATGATATTATTGCAGGAAAAGACGAGCATGATTCTATCTTGCGTAAATACTACGAAAAGGTTCAGCCGAGAACAATGGGTGATGTTTTTCAGATGGCCAATCAATCAACGGAAATTGGTCCGTTGAAAAACTATGAATTACAACGGACAGGCATCCCTTTTATTTGCCTGGATTCGCCTTGGAAAGGGCCAGGCGAGGTAATGCCCGCAGAAAAGTATCATTGTTTCGGGCCTCAGGTAGATAAGGAAATATCTTTTCATGTAAACCTGTTACGAGATTTAAAAGATAAAATAAAGCGTGATGGTTATAGTCCGGAATTGCATATAGATGGGCACATTGCCGGTGTCGTTTTAAAACGCGGCGCAACATGCCGTTTTGCTGTTCTTTCCGGGCAACACCGTTTGGCAGTGTTGTCAAGTTTGGGCTATACACACTTTGTTGCCAAGCTATACCCAGGCTTTGTCCAACTGCTTGATTACGATAAAGTGGAAACTTGGCCGGTAGTAAAGAGCGCCCTATACACTCGGGGTGAAGCTCAGGCGGTATTTGACGCCATATTTGATGCCGATGGGATGTGGGCTGCCAAACTATGCTGTCAATAACGCGTGGTAATTAAAACCATAACCTAGATTGCTTCGGTTGATAGAAGGTCTTTGGGTGAATGCGCCGACTTTTATAAGAGAAAAACGTATTGTTGTTCTGGGAACGCGTCCTGTAACCTTGCCGCGTAACTTCGTGCAAGACATAGACATAGTAGAAGATAGGGATATTGCCGAACTCATGGTCAAAGTGCTATTGCCGGATGCTGGCGAAAAATGATGCTAACCATCCTGGCTGACGCCACGCCCAGCATGGGCGCGGGTCACGTCATGCGGTGTCTTGCCCTGGCGCAGGCCGCGCAAGACCAGGGCCTTGAGGTACGCCTTGCCGGGCGGGTTGAAGTGCCTTGGGTGCGAGAACGCTTGGCACAGGAGAAAATAGAGTTTGTCTCCAGACCCGGATCCGTTCCGCAACAGGAAAATCCACAAGAGCTTCTGGATTTTTTGCATGACTTGCCTCAATCCGCGACCAACGCCTCTGCATGGCTGGTGTTTGACGGTTACCACTTCGGGACGGATTGCCAGAAGGCCGTGCGCGATGCCGGTTACAAGCTGCTGGTGATAGACGATTACTCCCACTTGCCGGAGTATGCTTGCGATATTTTGCTGAACCAGAATATTGGCGCGGAAGAATTGGAATATTCCGGCGAGACAGGTAAAAAGCTGCTTGGACCGCAATATGCCCTTTTGCGCCGGGAATTTCGTGCAGCCCGCAAAAAAACGGAAGAACGCCTTTTGCCGGAACGCCCGCAAAATATCCTGCTCACCTTGGGCGGCGGCGATTTTTCCGGACATTTGGCGAAAATTGCGCCAGATTTCAATATCCCGGAACTGGCTGGCCGCACCCTCAAGGTAATCGCCGGGGGCATGCCGGAAGAAAAAATTCGCGAATCCTTGAAAGATTGCCCGGCCAGGCTGGAAATTCTCCGCCGGGTGGACGATATGTCGGCCCTGTTGCTGGAGACGGACTTATGCGTTACCGCCGGAGGTTCCACGTGTTGGGAATTGTGCTGCCTGGGCGTGCCGTTTCTGACGGTTGAAGTGGCGGAGAATCAGCATAGGATTGTGAAAGGGTTGGATGCGACCGGGCGGGCGCAAAAATTTTCCGTCCTGTACCTGGCCGCACTCTTGAAGACAGGGCGATTGTCTGATGCGCAGGTCGAACTTATGCGCTATGTTGACGGTAGAGGCTGCTTGCGAGTTTTGGAAGAAATGGGTTTCGCCTGCTTTGAACTATCGCAGGCAATGCCGGAAGGCAGCGAATTTATTTGGAAACTGGCTTCAGCTCCAGATGTTCGGGCTGTTTCTTTAAATACGCGGACTATTTCCTGGCACGAACATCAGGCTTGGTTTGCCGAAAAGCTTCAGGAAGATATTCCGTTTTTTATACCGCATGATATGCATGGAAAACCAGTAGGTTATGTGCGTTTTGCTGTAAATGGGGCAACTGCGGTTATCTCCATCGCCTTAGTCCCGTTTTTACGCGGGAAAGGCTTGGGAACACGTATTTTGAAGGTTGCCTGTTTAGCTTTTTCAAAATGTTTTCCCGGTGTTGCAATTGAAGCTTTTGTATTGTCAGAAAACATGGCCTCGCAAAAAATTTTCATTGCCGCTGGTTTTGTTCCAGCCGGTGAGGAGAACTTTGCCGGGAGAATTTTTATACGATTTGCGTTGGCTCCCGGCCAGAGGATAAAAAATGACTAACCTTTTTGAAAGGCATGCTCCGGCATTGCTTATCGCCGAAATCTCCGCCAACCATAACCAGTCCATAGACCGGGCTGAGGCCATAATCCGCGCGGCGGCAGATGCCGGGGCGAATGCGGTGAAGCTTCAGACCTATACTGCGGATACGCTGACTATTCCTTGTGACAATGAATATTTCCGTATCAAAGGCACGCTTTGGGAAGGCAAAACTCTGCATGACCTGTATCAGGAAGCCTACACCCCGTGGGAATGGCACCCACGCCTTATGAAACTGGCGAATGATTTGGGCATGGCCTGTTTTTCCACTCCCTTTGACGCCACCGCCGTAGATTTTCTGGAAAGCCTGAATGTGCCGTGCTATAAGGTGGCTTCTTTTGAACTGGTGGATATTCCGCTGCTCAAGAAGATCGCCGCCACCGGAAAGCCGGTTATAATGTCCACCGGCATGGCCTCCCTGGCGGAAATAGATGAAGCCGTGCGCACCTTGCGGGAAAACGGCACGGCTGAATTAACCCTGCTTAAATGCACCAGCGCTTATCCCGCCTTGCCTGAAGAAATCAACCTGCGCACTATTCCGCACCTGGCGGAAACCTTCGCCTGCCCGGCCGGGCTTTCAGACCATACTCTGGGCAGCGCGGTAGCGGTGGCCGCTGTAGCGCTTGGGGCCTGCGCAATAGAAAAACACCTTACCCTGAGCCGGGCAGACGGCGGGCCGGACGGCGCTTTCTCTATGGAACCTCACGAATTCAAGCACATGGCGCAAGATATCCGCATTGTTGAGAAATCCTTGGGCCGGGTGAACTACAGCTTGACTGTAAAGGAAAAAGAAAGCGTGTGCTTCCGCCGTTCCCTTTTTGTGGTGGAAGACGTCAAGGCTGGTGAAGAATTTACGGAAAAAAATCTGCGCGCCATTCGCCCGGGCTATGGCTTGCACACCAGGTATTTGCCTGAAATATTGGGCAAGAAGGCCGGACGCGATATTAAGAAAGGCGCTCCACTGGAGTGGACTTTCCTGCAATGATCATCGCCGCGCTCTGACCTTGCAATGCGCCGTAATGCGCAGTGCGACGCCGTTCGGGCTATTTTGCGCGTAACAGGAGAAACAGGGAAATGATCGTGGCCGTAATAACCGCTCGGGGCGGGTCAAAACGAATTCCGGGCAAGAACATAAAACTTTTTTTCGGCAGGCCCATGCTGGCATGGCCTATCCAGGCGGCGTTGGATTCCGGCATTTTCGACAGGGTAATAGTTTCCACGGATTCAGAGGAAATAGCCTCCGTCGCGGTTGAATGCGGAGCGGAAGTTCCCTTTATGCGCCCGGAGGAACTTTCCGATGACCATACGCCAACGGCCCCGGTGTTTTTGCACGCGCTGGAGTGGCTGGGGCAGCACGGCCCAAAGCCGGAATATGCCTGCTGCATTTATCCTACAGCTCCATTTTTAAAAGCCGAATACCTTATTCAGGGGCTTGAGGCGGTGCGCGGTGAGCATGCTCCTTCCGCACTTTCGGTTACAAGCTTTGATTTTCCGGTTTTACGCGGCTTTAAAGTTTGTGAAGACGGCACGGTAGCTTTTAACTGGCCGGAATACGAGTTGGTCCGTTCGCAAGATTTACCGGAATTTTACCACGATGCCGGGCAATTTTATTGGGTTGACGTAAAATGTTTTGAAAAAGAAAAACGCCTGATTATGCCGGGAACGCGCCCGGTGGTGTTGCCTCGTAAATTGGTGCAGGATATTGATACCGGCGAAGATTGGGAAGCGTCGGAACTTATGGCTCAGGTCCTGCTAACGGAGGCCGCGAACTAATGTTCAAACTGGCGATAAACGATGGTGGGTCAATACGCACGAAGCCTTTTCCGGCGTACGTCACCGCTGGAGAAGCGAAAAAAGAAGCGGCGTGCCGGGTGATAGACTCCGGCCTTCTTTCGCGTTATCTCGTGGCTTGGCGCGAACAGTTCATGGGCGGAGTCGAAGCTTCGGCGCCGGATATGAATAGGCGGCATCGAAAGTTAGAATTGGAGGCGCTATGAGCGGAACGGCGTTGCAAACACGGTATGGAGTCTATACTCAGGCTTCAAAAAACCGGCTCGACATGCTCTATGATTACGAGTCCGGAACGATAGAATCCTTTTTTGAAACGGCGGATCTTCTGAAGGTCGAGCGCATGCTTGATATCGGAGCAAACATAGGCGCTTACGCCATATATCTTTCGCGCATAAGCTCCATTCAGCGTCTTGATTTATTTGAACCTTCCCCGCGCGCCTATGAGGTCGTCCAGGCCAATATAGCCTTGCAGGAAGCCCCTGAAAAATTTGTGGCGCATCAGCTCGCGGCCTCCAGCGAAGCCGGCCAGGCGGAATTCGAGGTCGTAAGCCCCCTGGCCGGTAACAGCCGCCTGGTGGAGAACGCCGGCGAAAATTCCCTGAAGACGATCAAAGTCAAGACGGTTCCGCTCGACGTGATGTTGAACGTTAAAAACCAGCGCCTGGCGGTAAAAATAGACGTTGAAGGGCACGAGCCGCAAGTGCTTGAGGGCATGCGCCGTCTTCTGGCGGAAAATCATTGCCTGTTGCAGGTGGAATGCCTGAATGAGCTTATGGGCAAGGCGGTGGAAAAAATAATGACGCTTCTCGGCTATAAAAAGGCCTTTGTCCTGAATTCCGACTATATTTTCATCGCTCCGTCTTTCATTTCCGAATTTGACGCCATCCAGAACATTTATTTCAAAAATCTGCGTAAACCTTTGGCGGAGTTGGTGACCCTGCGCCAGAACAACAGGGCTAATTGCCAATATGCCGTGATGCTTCTGAATAATATCTGCCTGCGCGATGATCCGGTTTTAAAGGATGCCTCCAAATAAATCTTTCAGCCGAACACCGCCCTGATAAACCGTTCTGCCTTGCCGTTGGCTTGCGGCACTTATAAAGCCCGGCGAATCGGCCCGGCATATTCGACCTTTCCTTCCTGCAAGCGTATTTCGTGCGTCAGCACGGCGTCCAGTTCGTCCAGGTCGGTCTGGTTGTGGCTTACCATAATCAGGTTGGTTCCGTTGGCGGCGATTTTGCGCACGTCCGCCAGAAAAGCCCGCCTGGCGCTATAATCAAGGCCGGAGCAAGGCTCGTCAAGCAGCAACAGGCGCGGAGCCGGGGCAACGGCGCGGGCCAGCAGGAAGCGGCGCAACGTGCCTTCCGACATTTCGCTGTTCAGCCTGTGCTGATATTCTTCCAGCCCAAGCATGGCTATGACCTCCCCGGCCCTGGCCTCTTCCGCCGGGGAGGATTCGCGGTAAAGGCCGATAGTGCCGTGCAGCCCGGAAAGGGCCAGATCAAAGCCGCTGAGTTCGTAAACGTAATTATTTTGCAGCCAGTCTGAAACGTAGCCGATGAAAGAGCGCCGCTCTTCCAGGGTGGGCCTTGCTTCAGCCCCTTCGCTCCCGAACCAGGTCAGGTTTCCGCCAAGGGCCGGGTGTTCCTCGCCCATAAGCAGGCGTAGCAGGGTGCTTTTGCCGGAGCCGTTCGGGCCGCCGAGCAGCCAGTTTTCCCCCTGGTTCACGCGCCAGTTTACGCCGTGCAGGATTTTTTTGCGTTGCAGGTAAACGTCCGCGTTTTCCAGAATAAAAACCGGGGGCGGATAGTCTTCCGCGCCATGGTTTTCACGCGAATCTGTTTTTTCTTCCAGGCTCGCGCTTTCCTGGCGCTCCGGCCTGAGCCTGTTCCTTACGTCCTTCCATTCCTCCAGCGGGCCTTGTTTGACGATGCGCCCGTCGTTTATCGCCATGGCGTGCGTGACGCACCCGGGCAGATCTTCCGCCCGGTGGGTCACGTAGATAATGGAGCAACCGCCGGGAATATCAGGGCGCGCGGCCATTTCGTCCAGGGCGGAGAAAAAAAGTTTGCGGCTGTCTTTGTCCAGGCCGTCGGCGGCTTCGTCCAGCAGGAGCAGGCGCGGCTCGCTGACCAGCGCCCTGGCCAGCAGCACAAGGCGCAACTGGCCTTGCGACATAGCGCCAGGTTCAAGCTCCAGCAAATGTTCCGCGCCGATTCTTGCCGCGGTTGCGCGGGCCAGCCGCCTTTCTTCCTCTATGGGCGCGGAATAAAGCATATAGCCCCCGGAAAGCCCGGAAAGGACCACTTCTTCGCCGTTTATGCGCCAGTTTTGCCGCACATAATGGCGTTGCATTTCCGGGGAAAGCAGGGAAGAGAGCGGGCGCACGGCAAGCGGGGAGGTGTCCGGCCAGTTTTGCCGGTATTCAGGGTTTTGCGGTTCGGGGGCGGCGCCGGGAAAATTCCAGGCGCAGTAAGGCGGGTTGTCTTGCGCGCCAAAATGCTGTTCCGGCCTGACTTCGCCGCGCAAAAGGCGTAAAAAGGTCGATTTTCCGGCTCCGTTCGGCCCGAACACCGCCCAATTGGTTCCCGGAGCGAGTTCCCAATTCAGTCCGTGCAAAATACGTTTGCCGCCAAAGTTTACGCTGACGTTGCGCAGCTTGACGCGCCAGTCCGGAAAAAGCATGTCAGCTCAGCATGTTGAGGTGTTTGTAAGCCTTGGCCGTAGCCATGCGGCCCCTGGTGGTGCGTTTTAAAAAGCCGCATTGGATAAGGAACGGCTCGTACAGGTCCTCAATGGTGCGCACGTCTTCGGAACAGGCCACAGCCAGGGTTTTCAGCCCCACCGGGCCGCCGCTGTAATGGTCTATGATAACGGAAAGGAGCTTGCGGTCCATTTGGTCCAGCCCGCTTTCGTCAACGTCCATGCGGCTGAGGGCCTCGGACGCCCCTTGCCTGTCCACCACGTTTTTCCCGCACACAGTGCAAAAATCACGCACCCGGCGCAAAAGGCGGTTGGCTATGCGCGGGGTTCCGCGCGAACGTTTGCCTATTTCCAGCGCGCCTTCAGGGGTTATTTCAATGTTCAGGATGCGGGCGGCCCGCGTGACGATGCGGGCCAGGTCATCCGGCGAGTAAAATTCAAGGCGCAGAATTACGCCGAAGCGGTCGCGCAACGGCGCGGAGAGCAGGCCGATGCGTGTGGTCGCCCCCACCAGGGTGAAAGGCTCAAGGTCTATTTTAACGGTGCGCGCGCCCGGCCCCTGCCCGACGACCAGGTCCAGTTTGAAATCTTCCATGGCCGGGTAAAGCACTTCTTCAACCGCTATTGGCATGCGGTGAATTTCGTCGACAAACAGGATGTCGTGGCGGGAAAGATTGGTCAGAATGGCGGCCAGGTCTCCGCTGCGTTCAAGCACCGGCCCTGAGGTTTCCACAATGTTCACGCCCAGTTCGGCGGCCATGATCTTGGCCAGCGTGGTCTTGCCCAGCCCCGGGTTGCCGTAGAAAATAGTGTGGTCGAGGGCTTGCCCGCGTTCCCTGGCTGATTGCAGGTAAACCTGAAGGTTTTCGCGCAATTCGGCGTGGCCTATAAAATCGGCCAGGCGATGCGGGCGTATGTTTTCGTCAAGCCCGCCCGGTCCTCCTGATCCGGCTGTTCCAACGGCCCCGGCGGCATTATCCTGAAAATCCGCCATGATCACCTCGCAAGCTTACGCAGGCTTGACCTCAGCGCCGCGCTAAGGTCAAGGTCCGGTTTGCCGGAAAGAACTTCTTTTACCACTTGCCCGGCTTCGTCTTCGTCGTAACCGAGGTTGAGCAGGGCCGCCAGGGCGTCTTTGAACACCCCCCCGGCGGCGGGCAGGCCGGCGGACTGGCCAGGCGAGGCTCCGTCCAGCTTGAGTTTGAATTTGAGTTCAAGAAAAATTTGCTGCGCGGTTTTCTTGCCTATGCCCGGCACCCTGGCCAGGGCGCTGACGTCTTCGGCCAGCACGATTCCGCGCAGGTCCTCAGGACGGTAAATTCCCAGCATGGCCAAGGCCGTGCGCGGGCCGACCCGGTTGATGCCGATCAGGGTGAGGAAGGTTTCGCGCTCGTCCCAGGTGTTGAAACCGAAAAGCTCAAGCGCGTCTTCGCGCACTATGGTGCTGGTGTAAAGAAAGGTTTGCTCGCCTTTGGGCGGAAGCTGGGCCAGAGCGTGCGCGGAGAGGTATATTTCATAGCCGACGCCTCCGGCCGTCACCAGCAGGCAGGCGTTATTGGTTATTTCCGCGACGCGGCCTTCCACATATGCGATCATGCCGTTTCTCCAAACCTATTTTTTCGACCAGTTTTCCACCAGTGCGGCCAGCTCGTTTTCGCTGTAGCGCGGGGCGTCGTACATGCCTTTGGCCAGGCGCTGGCGCGAGGCTTCGGCCAGAATCACGGCGGCGGCCACGGAAACGTTAAAACTCTGGATCATTCCGTACATGGGAATGTACAGCTCCGCATCGACCAGCGCGGCCAGCTCCGGGGCCACCCCGCTGTGCTCGTTGCCCATGATGACGGCGCTGGGCGCGCTCAGGTCGTATTCGGACACGGGCCTGGATTCGGGCGAACAACTGGTGGCGTATACGGTCATGCCTTTGCCTTTCAGTTCGCCGATCATGCTTTTCGCGTCATGGTGGCGCACGCTGCCCACCCATTTGCGGGCTGAGGCCGAAGTTTTGGCCGCCAGCACCGGGAAGGCCGTGTCTGTATAATAAAGGTGCACTTCCGGCACGCCGAAGGCGTCGCAACTACGGTAAATGGCGGAAACGTTGTGCGGGTCGTGAATATTCGCCAGCACCAGGGTCAGGTCTGTCTGGCGCTGCGACAAGACCCGGACGATTTTGTCCATACGGGCCTGAGTGCGTGGTTTTTCTTCGCCTGGGGCGACTTTTTTACTTCGCATAAGTTTTCATAGGCTTGAAAGGCGCGCCTGTTACGCCGTTAATACGTCAAACGCCGCGTTGCCGGGCGCTAAGGCGGAATCAGGCGCGGCGTCAGGCCAGACAGCCCCGGTCGGCCTCTACAACTTCCACCATTTCCCGCAACAGGCGCAGGGTCTCTTCCGCGTCCGCCCCGTCCAGTTTGCGCAGGGCGAACCCGGCGTGAACTATAATATAGTCGCCCGGTTGAAGCTCGTCGGCTATCAGGGCGGTTGAGGCGTTTACAAAAGTGTCGCTGTCGCCGACCTGGCAGCGCACCATATCCATATCAAGCAGTTCCACAACTTTTACCGGCACGGCCAGACACATGGCAAACCTCTTTGTTAAAACATTCCGCGCCCGGCGCGGTTTAGTTAAAGATCATGCGGGGCGGGCGAAACTCCTCCGGGCAACAAACGTTGAAGTTCCAGCCTTATTTTCCGCAGGGCTTTCGCCCTTGCAGCGCCTTGACCAGGGCGGTGGTGGAATAGTTTTCCAAAAGCGGCAGGGAAAAAACCTCGCCGCCGTTTTCCAGCACGAAATCAGCCCCCGCAATGCGCTCAAGCGGCCAGTCTCCGCCTTTTATCAACACGTCCGGCCGCACTGACCTGATCAGGTTTTCCGGGGTGTCTTCATCAAATTCAACCACATAATCGACACTTTCCAGATGGGCCAGAACAAAAGCGCGGGCCGGGAAAGGGTTGATTGGGCGTTCCGGCCCCTTGTTCAGCCGCCTGACCGAGTCGTCGCTGTTCAGGCCCAGCACCAGCGCATCGCCTTTGGCTTTGCAGCGGGCCAGAAGGTCTACGTGGCCGGGGTGGATTATGTCAAAGCAGCCGTTGGTGAAGACGATTTTTTTGCCTTGAACGCGCAGGCGTTCCAGAAGGGGCGGCAGTTCCTCGCGCAAGACTATTTTGGGGTGGCGCAAACTTTCATACATGGGCGGCGGTCCTACAAATCCTGCCGGAATTTCATGCTCTGGCGCAGGGTTTCCTTGTCCATGAACTTCACTTCCCCCCCGAGGGGAATGCCCTGAGCCAGCCTGGTCACGCGAATCTCAGGGTAGTCGCGGGCCAGGCGGCGGCGCAGGAAAGAAGAGGTGTTTTCCGCTTCCAGCTTGGCGTCAAGCGCCAGAATGACCTCTTTTACCAGGCCTTCGGAGAGGCGTTTTTCCAGCAGGGCCAGGTCGAGGTGCTCCGGATTGATGTTGTCCAGAGGCGACAACAGCCCGCCCAATATCAGATAATGCCCCCGGTAGAAACCGCCCTGTTCCAGGGTAAGCAGGCTGTCCCACTCCGCCACCAGGCAAAGCTGGCTCCGGTCGCGGCCTTGGTCGCGGCAGATATGGCAAGGGTCATGATCGGTAAGCGACCCGCAACGCGAACACAGGCCAAGGCTGTCGCGCAGTTCATGTATGGCCTTTCCCAAACGGCGGGTTTCAGCGGCCGGCCACTGCAACATTGACATGGCGCAACGCAGGGCGGATTTAGGGCCAAGGCCGGGCAAACGGGCAAGCTGGTCTATGACCGCCTGCAAGGGTTCAGGCATGTTGTGCAAGGCGTCCTCTGCATCTGCTCAAGCGTCGTTCCAAGGTTACATCATTCCGGGAATTTTGATTCCGCCGGTCAGCGCGGACATTTCCTTTTCCATCATCTCGCGGGAAAGCCGCAGGGCTTCGTTCACGGCCGTAAGCACCAGGTCTTGCAGCATTTCAACGTCGTTCGGGTCAACCGCGTCTTTTTCTATGGTAATGGAGTGTATTTCCTGCTTGCCGGAACAAACAACCTTCACCATGCCGCCGCCGCTTTTTCCTTCAACCGTGCGGTCAGACAGCTCTTCCTGCATTTTGAGCATTTTGTTCTGCATCACCTGCGCCTGGCGCAAAAGGTCGTTCATTCCGCGCATATTTTCTCCTGTGGGTTGTTTCTAGAGCATTTTAACTTTGAAATATCTCTGCAAGAATCGGTTTTGAATACAGAAGGCTATATTTTATCCGGCATGTACAAGCCTGAAGCGGGTTGTACTAAAGGCGCGCCTGGCGCACGCTAACGAGGCCGCCAGGGCATTTAAACTTTTCAAAGTTAAAATGCCATGTTTTATTTTTGCCTGAAATCAAAATCCGTCAGCCTGGCGTCGAAAACTTCGGCCAGAAGGGATATTTCCGGGCTGTTTTCAATTTCTTCGCGCAATTCCTGCCGTGTTTTGCGCTTGGCCGGGTCGCGTATGTCAACTTTGGGGTCGTAGCCGCAAAAACGGCGGAGCAGGGTTTTAAATTCCGCCAGGTTTTCCGTCAGCTGCGTGGCGGAAAAGTCTGAATCCGGCAGCACCGTTATTTTTTCATCTTCCCATACCGCCGCCACCTTCCGCAGGGTTACGCGCAAAATGGGAGATTCCATGCCGCTTTCATTGCAAAATTTGATGAATTCAACCCAGTCTCCGGGCGATGCCGCGGGTTGATTCCGCTTCGGCCCGGCTTCCGCTCCGGCTGTGGCGTCCGTTCGGCCGTCGTTTTTCTTTTCCGGCTGTTCCGGCTCCGCTTCTTTCACCGTTTCCGGACGCGCCGCCTGAACGGCTGGCCTTTGCGCAACCGGTTCACTGGCCCGCTCAGAGCGTTCCGCTGCGTTTGCGGGCGCGGTTTGCGAAAAATCTTCTTCCGGAGTTCTCCCCGCATGCGCGGGAATTTCTTCCCCGGATGCGCCCTCCGGCTGGCGCATGGTTACGGCAGGCGCGGCGCGTTCAGCGTTTTTTTTTTGCGCCGCGAACTGGTCAAGCGAAACAAGCCTGGGCAAAAGGGCCAGGTTGAGCAAAAGCAGTTCCAGGGCCAGGGCCGGTTCCAGGCTGTTCAAAACCCTGCGCTGCCCTTCGATGACCATTTGCCAGGCCGCGTGAATGTGGGCCAGGTCGAATTTTCCGGCTTCTTCCAGAAGGGCCGCGGCCTCCTCGGGCGGAAGGTTCACAACGGGCAGGGCTTTTTCTCCCACCTGGCGCAGTATGAACAGGTTGCGCCAGGTGGCGGTGAGTTCGCGCAGGAAGAAACCGAGGTCAACGCCCTGGTCAAGCACTTCGCGCACCAACATGCTCAGGCCGAGGGTGGAACCGTTGCGCACCATCGAAAGCAGGCGCTGGAAAACTTCCTGCCCGGCCAGCCCGAGCACGGAACGCACGTCCGCCTCAGACAGCCTTTCTCCGCCCAAGGCCAGCACCTGGCCCAAAAGGGACATGCTGTCGCGCACGCTTCCGGCGGCGCGGCGGGCCAGCAGGCTGACGGCCGCCTGGTCGTAGCTCAGGTTTTCGCGGGCCAGCACACCGGCGAGGTGTTTCTCAAGCTCTTCCTGCGTAAGCCCTTTGAAGACATAGTGCTGGCAGCGGCTGACTATGGTGACGGGAAATTTATGCGGTTCCGTGGTGGCCAGAATGAATGTAACGCGGGCGGGCGGCTCTTCAAGAGTTTTTAAAAGGGCGTTGAAGGCCTCGCGCGAGAGCATGTGGGCTTCGTCGATAATAAAAATTTTGTAGCGACCTTCAAGCGGCGCGTAACCGACTGATTCTTTCAGCCTGCGCACGTCGTCTATGCCGCGGTTTGAAGCGCCGTCGATCTCCAGCACGTCAACGGCCATGCCCTGGGTGATGGCCCGGCACTGGTCGCATTGGTTGCAGGGTTCGCCCACGGGAGCACGGCGGCAGTTCAGGGCCTTGGCGAAAATGCGGGCCACGGTGGTTTTGCCGACGCCGCGCGTGCCGCTGAAAAGATAGGCCGGGGCCACGCGGTCTTCCGCCGCCGCCCGTGAAAGAATGGCCTTAAGGGTATCCTGCCCGGCCAGTTCCGCAAAAGTTTGCGGGCGGTAGCGGGCGGTTAGCGCTGCTTTGCTCATGGTGGTTAAGCTAAGTAATGCTGGGCCTAAAGTCAAATGGTAAAATACCGGTTCACAGCCAGGCCGGAACCCAGTGTTTTTGCCGGTTTACGGCCTTGTCCAGGCGTACCGCCCCGGGGTCCAGGCTGCTGAAAAAGGTCCAGAAGTCCTGTGAGTGGTTCAGGTGGCGGGTGTGGCAAAGCTCATGCAGCATGACGGCCCTGGCCATTTCATCCGGCAGAAAGACCAGTTTGGCGTTCAGGCTGATGCAGGCTTTGGCCGAGCAGCTTCCCCAGCGGGTTTTTTGGCGCCTTATGTTTACTTTGGAAAAAGAAAGCCCGTGCGCGGCGGCGGTTTCGCGCAGCAGAGGCGGCAGGAAGGCGCGGGCGTATTTGTCCAGCCACAGCCGGACCGCGTCTTTCCGCCGTTCCGGTCCTTCGCCCCTGGCATACAGGGGCAGGGCCTTCGCGCCCGTTTGCGGAATTTCGAAAAGCACCGGCCTTGGCGACCACTCAAGGTCCAGTTTCAACCTTCCGCCGTGCAGGTCAATACTGTGCGGAACAAAACTTTGCGCGGCCTCGCGTTCCTTTTGCAACCCCAGCAAATTTTTCTGTTTGCGCAAAATCCAGGGTTTATAGCGTTCGACCAGTTCTTCCGCCAGCTTCAGCTCGAAACTTCCGGGCAGGGCCGCCTTTTGGCCCTGGCGTTTTCCGGAGGGAATCACAACTTCGAGTCCTTCAGCGGGTAAAAGGCGCAGGGCGCAACGCGCGGCCCTTGCGCTCAGGCGCACGGTGTAGCGCGGCGGCCAGGGCGCAGGCGCGTTATTTTCATCGCTATGTCTCAGTTTTTTCTCCACGCCGCCTTCTGCGGGAATTTTTGCTTTCGGCTGAGGCTTTATTTTAGATGAAAAGGCTGATACATACAATCGCTAAGGACGCCGGGCGGGGAATTTATTTCCCCAGATTCGCCGGGCGCGAGATCTCAACTCAGAAATAATCCTGATTCCGCCATATCCTCAATATGGAGTAATAGATGAATAACGCCAAAAACGCCCCTTTGCAGTGGGGCGGGCTGCTGGTTTCCCTTGCCGGCCTGGTTTATTGCCTGACCGCCCTTACCGAGCGCGGTTCCCAGGCCCTTTGCATCACCAGCGGGTGCAACCTGTTCAAGCAGGTAACTATTTTCGGTTTTTCCCCCTGGTGGTTCGGAGCGGGCGCGTTTCTGCTCATAGCGTTGCTCAGCTTGCAGAGCAGGCGTGTTCTGGCCTTTGGCGCGGCCATGTTTTTTCTGGCGCTTGATACCGTTTTCCTCGGGGCCATGCTTTTTTCCGCCCCTTGCGTTTCCTGCCTGGGGGCGGGGCTGCTGTTTTTTCTGGCGGTTCTGGCTTTGCGCGTCAAACCGGATTTCATGCATAAAACCGCCAGCCCTTCCCGCGCCAGCGGCGTTGTCTTTTTCATCTGGGGCGTTCTTTTTTGCGCCAACGCGGCCACGGCCTTCAATGAGCTTGTGCCGCTGAAGAGCCTGGAAAATCCGGCTAACAGCTCGTTTACCGTGTACTTTTCGCCAACTTGCCCGGCCTGCCGGGAGGCGGTGCTGGCTTTGGGCGGAAAAGCGGCCTTTTACGCCGTAAGCAAGGAAGCGGGCGACCTTTTGAAGATAGCACGCCTTGAAGACATGCTTGCGGAAGGAATGGACCTGAAAACGGCCCTGCCGGCAATGCTGGCAGAGGCGGAGGGGCCTGGCTGGCTGAATTACCATATTTCCACAAAACGCGCCCTGTTGCTGGAATGGCAGCTGCTGCGCAACAAAGCCAGGTTGGCACACGGCGGCTTCACCGCGCTGCCGGTTGTGCAATCAAACGGTTTCCCGCGCGCGTTGTCCGGGGGAAGTTCCGCCCGGGCCGGGCAACCCGGCCAGTCCGGGGAATTGCAAACCCCTGCGCATGGCGGGCAATCCTTCCCCGGAGCGTCTCCGGGCAATCCTCTTTCCAATATTCTTGACGGCGGCATCGGGCAATGCATTGAGGGCGCGCAGGAGCCTTGCGACTAAAATTCGCTTCGGGGGCGGAAGCAGCCTTTCCGGGAAATACACGCCCGTTTTTTGCGGCCTTCGCGCGTTTTCGCGGAATACGGGTTATAAACAGGCTGTAAGCGCCGGTAACGGCGGTGGGGGAACGGTTTGTCCAGAATTTTGTCCGTATTGCTTCTTCTGGGGTTGGCGGCCGCGCTTGCCGCTTGCTCCGGGCAGCGTTCGGCGGTTCTGTTTCCTGAAGAAAACGTATCCGTTTATGACAAACCTTCCCCGATAGTCGCCTCCGACCCAGACGGTCCCATTACCGCTCCTTCTTTGCCGGCTTCGCTGAAAACGCCTTCCGCCCGAAACGTTTTGACGGATGATACGCCGGGCAGCCTGGGGGATAAAAGACCGGGAAGCCCGTCCGGCAACCGGCCCGGCGACCTTCCCGGCGGGCGGCCTGAAGCGCCCGGCAAAGCCGCGCCTTCCGCGCCGGGCATACGTTACGAAGTTATCGTGAACTCGCCTGACGCGCCGGAACTGGCCGAAACCTTCGCCAAAACCAGCAACCTTTACACACTCGGCCCGCCTGAAACCCTGACCGGGCTGGAACAGCGCCTGAACGCCTCGCTGCAGGACGCGAAGAAAATTCTGCAAAGTTACGGTTACTATTCCGGCACGGTGGAAGGGCGGATTGAAGCTCCGGGAAGCGCGGAAAGAGGCGGAGAGGAACCTGGCGGCCCCCCGGGGGTTAAAGGCGAAGCCGGTCCGGGCGGCAAAAAGGTTCTCGTTCATGTGGATTTCCTGCCTGGGCCGCGCTACGGCATGGGTAAAACCGAGGTTGAAATAGTCGGCAAGGCTTGCGTGGCGGTTTTTGCCGACGGCAAACCCGTAATGCCCTTGCCGGAAGAAATGTTGGCCCTGCTTTGCGCGCCTTCCGCCCTTCCTTCCGCCCTTCCTTCCGCCCCTGACGACTCCCACATGAGTTCGCCCCTGAACCAGCCAGGCGAAAAGGCCCAGGCCAAAGCCTCCTTAAACCGGTTTATACCGCCTCCTCTGCCGAAATCTCTGGAAGACGTGGGGCTGGCCGCCGGAGCCCCGGCTGTGGCCGGAGACGTGCTTGACGCGGCTGATCGCGTTCTGGCGGCTTTTCATAATAACGGCTATCCTTTTGCGGCCATGGTATCCACCCGCTATGTGATCGACCGTTCGACGCGCACCCTCGACGCAACCCTGCGCCTGAACCCTGGAGAGTTCATACGCATGGGAGATTTGCGCCCGGGGGGAGAGCCTAACGTCAGCCTGGGCTACCTCAAGGCAAAGCAAAACTGGAAGAAGGGGCAGCCCTGGAATCAGGAACTGGTGGAGGCGTATCAGGAATCTTTGCGCCAGAGCGGCCTGTTCAGAAGCATAGACATAAAGCCCGCGCCGGTTGCCGCCGCTCCGGAAGAGCAGGAAGCGGGCGAGGCGTTCGTCCGCCCGGTTCTGCTCACGCTTGAGGGGCTTCCGGAGCGCACGGTCGGCGGATCGCTGAAATATAATTCCGACCTCGGCCCAGGGCTGCAAGCTTACTGGGAACACCGCAACATCACGGGAAGCGGCGGAAAATTGCGCGTTGAAGCCCCGGTGTGGACTGATTTGCAGGAAATAAGCGCTGACTTCCGCCAGCCTTATTTTTTTGATCCAAAGCAGGATTTTACCGCCCACGCCGCCCTGCTGCACCAGGATACGGACGCCTACCGGATAAGCGCCGGGCAGGCCTATATCGGCCTTGACCGCCGTTTGGCCAGCCGTTGGACGGGCAGCCTGAAGGCAAGCCTGGAGGGCGGTGATGTAAAGGAACCGGAAAAAGAACGGCATTCCTATTACATGTGGGGCTTTCCCCTCGGCCTGGCTTATAACAGCACGCAAAATCCCCTGAACGCAACCAGCGGCATGAAGCTGCTTTTTTCCGTCGGGCCTTATGGGGGGGAATATAACGGCAACTTCGACATTATCCGCAGCCGTCTTGACGCCTCGGTTTTTTACCCGCTGGCGGGTGAAGACAAGTTCGTTCTGGCCGCCCGGACCTCGTTCGGCGGAATTTGGGGGGCGAAGGCGGCGGATACCCCGACCACGGCGCGCTTTTACAGCGGGGGCGGAGGTTCGGTGCGCGGATACAAATACCAGTCGCTCGGTCCGCGCAATGACCGTGACGACCCGGAAGGCGGAACCTATCTTTTTGAATGCAGCCTTGAAGGCAGGTATAAATTCACCCAGGAATGGGGCATGGCCGCGTTTGTGGACGGCGGAACCGTAAGCGAAAATTTCGATTCCGGTTTGAGCGGCGGTTTGCAGTGGGGAGCCGGGCTCGGTTTGCGCTATTACACGGCCATAGGCCCGGTGCGCATTGACCTCGCCACTCCGCTGAACCCGCGCGATGATGACGACAGATTACAGGTTTACATCAGCATAGGGCAGAGTTTCTGAGCCTTTCGCCTTTGAAAAGGCCAAACGGATCAGTCTGCCGCGCGGCGGGCGCGCGCAAGCGGGCGGGGCGTTCCGCTTCGACTGAATCATTTTTTGAATTTGAGTGCCGGATAAAACATTTAACCGGAAAGTAACCAGATGCCGGACTTCAGGTTGAGCGAAAAAGCGGCGCGCCGTATTAAAACCGCGTCTAAACTCCTCGGGGGTTTTGCGCTTTTGCTCGTCTTGCTGTCCGTTTTGGCCGGGCTTTGGCTGCGCAGCGATTCCGCGAAAACTTTCGTTTTTTCGCACGTCAAAAAAATCCTGGCGGAACAAGGGCTGGATATCGGCCTGGAAAGTTTCGGCTGGGGCGAATTTTTCGGGCCTCTTCCGCAGCGGCTGGAATTAAAAGGTCTTAGCCTGGCTGACCCCAAAGGCGTATTTCTCCAGGCGGAGAGCTTTTCCCTGGGCCTGGATTTAAGCTCCTTTATCGGCGGCGTGCTGGATGTCAGGCTGGCGGAATTGCGTTCGCCGGTTCTTTACCGCCTGCCGGAATTTTCGCCATCCCAACCGGAAGAGAAGGAAGCGGAAAAACCTTCTTCCGGCAACTTTCTGGAAAGCTTGCCCTTTGATATGAAACTTGCCCGCCTTACCCTGGAAAACGGGCGGGTTTACGAAAGAACAATCACCGGAACAACGGAAGGCGAAGCGCTGGAAATCGGCCTGTCCGGAGAAGCCGAACTGGCGAGCGGCAGGCTGTCGGCCAATCTTCAGGTTTTCGCGCGTGAAGAGGACGGAAGCGGGTTTGAGCTTGCCCTTTCCTTGCCGCGCCTTGCCGCAACCTCGGGGCCGGAAGAAGACAGGCTTGACCTGCGCCTTGCCGTGCGGGCCGCTCCCGGTTCCCTGTTTTTGCGTGTGCTGAATGCCGGCGGAAACGCCGTTCCGGCTTATGCCCTGTCTTTATACGGTTCTGGCGGGGTGAAAAACTGGCGGGCAAGGCTTCAGGGGCGGGTTTTGCCGGAAGGCAAAGACGTTCCCGCTTTGAATTCGCTGACGGACGAAACTCTGTCCCCGGATTTTCTGAACGCGCCTGATTTTCCGGGTGAGTCCGACGATATATATATTTTGCGGGCGGATATCGGCCTGCGGGCCATGACCGGAAACCTGCTGGCGGATTTCGTCAATAACCCGCAATGGTCGCTTCAACTGGACGCGGCGGCCGGGCTCGGTTTCCGAAGCGAGCAATACCTGCGCGATTTGCTGGGCGGCAACCCGCGCCTGCGCGCCGGGCTTGCGGCGCTGGGCCGGAATATATCCGGAACCGCCAAGCTGGAAAGCTGGCGCTGGAATTTGTCCTTGCCGGAAATATCCCTTCAAATGGAAGAGGGCGGCGGCTTGGGCCTTACGCTGGAAGCCCACGCCCTTATTCCGGATTTTCAGGATCTAGGCGTGCCGGGCGTCCATTCCTTGCCTCTGCGTTCGGTTGAATTTTCCGGCCGTTTCGCCCTTTCCGCGCCCGCCGTTGGAGCGGCCGGGCTTGAAGCGGGCGGATTTTGCGCCGTCGTTCCTCTTGACGGGCTGCTTCCGGGCAACGAGGCGCAGAGACTCGACTATTTCCTCTCCATTGCTAAAAATGAAAAAAGCCTTGATGTAAATGCCCTGAAACTCGAAGGGTTGGGGTTGAGCGTTACGGGTGAAGCCGCCTACGGCCGGCAAGGCGGCCCGGTTAAGGGCCGGCTTGCCGTAAACGCGGCTGAAGGCGGTTTCTGGCAGCTTGCCGCCGCGTCTTTTCTGGCAGGAACGGAAGCGGAAAAACCTTTTGGGGGCAAGCTGAACCTTACGGTCGACTTTGATGTTCCGCCCGTTGCTGTGAACCTGCTGTCAGAGCGTGGCGAGAACGGGCAAACGTCTGATGAGATCGCGCCGTCACTGCCCTCTGACGGCGTTCAGTTGCTTTCTTTCGATCTCTCCGGGCAGGATTTGCTCTGGCCCGACCGGTTTTTGAGCGAACTTCTGGGGAATGCCCTTCATCTGCAAGGCGAACTGCGCTTGGGCGATTTTTCTTCCGGCAACCGGGAGGCCACCGGCCAAGGTTCCGACAGAGCGGATTCCGGCGCCCAAAAACCGGAACGCGGCGCTTTTTCCCTCATTCTTGCGGAAGCGGATTCCGGCGGGCTGTCTCTCAAAGGCCGGGCCGCTTACCTGCCGCCGTTCCGCGCGGACGGCGCTGTTATGGAAAACGCCCGCTTGCGGGGCGGGTTCGCGTTGCGCCTTAAAGATATTAAGGCGTTATCAGGCGATTTTTCCGGCCCCCTCGCCCTTGACCTCAATTTTTCCGGAACGCCGGGCGACCTGAAGGCCGCGCTTAAAGCGGACGCTCCGAATATTTCCGGCCCAGGCGGAGAATTTAAACAAGGCTCACTCCAGTTGGACATGGTTCTGCGTGACAAGGCCGGCCCGAACGCCCCCGCTCAAAACATCGATCTTTCCGGCAGGCTTTCCGCCTCCGTGGGGTCCGGCCCAGCCGGGCCGATGCTGTTGGAAGTTGACTGGCAAAGCCTTGTTGCGGAAAATAAAACGGCTTTCAGTTTACGGAATTTGCGTCTTTCCGGAGCCGGTCTGGATATGGACGGAGAGGTGAACGGCGAACTGGGCGGAGGAAGCGGCCCGCCCGTTTCCCGCCTGGCCATGAACGGGCGCATAAACGCCTCTCTGGAGCGATGGGAAGGCTTGTCCGCCGTGTTGGGGCGCCCCTTGCGCGGCGGCCCGGCGAAATTCACGGCGGATATGTCGTCCGGCGGCGGGCGGCAAAAGGTCAGCGCCCGTTTCAGCCTGGATGATTTTTCACTGCCCGGCCCGTCTGACCCGTTTGATCAGGGCTCTCCGCCGCTGTTCAGCCTGCGCAAGGCCGAGGGAAGGCTCGAATTTGCGGGAACGCCGCAGGCGCCGGAAATCGACTTCACCCTGCAAAGCGGTTCCGGGCTGGCCGGGCTTTTACGCTGGCAAAACTCTTCACTCCAGGTCAGGGGCGATGCGGAAAACGGCGTTTTCACGCTGGTCATGCAAGACCGCCTGAAAGGAGCGCCTGGAAAAACCGGCGGCCAATATGAACGGGCCGGATGCAGCGGCGTTTACAGCTTGAAAAAATCCGAAGCCGTTCTGAACAAATTTTCTCTCTCTTTTCCGGAAAAAGAAACCGGGTTGAAGCTCAGCGCCCCGGCCCGCCTCAGTTTCAGCCAGGGATTCAGCCTTAAGGGCCTGCAGCTTGAACTTGCTCCTGGAGGAACCCTGCGGGCGGACGCGGATTTCAGCGGCGACGCGTTCAACGTTGCGGCCTCGTTACGCAAGTTTTCCCTGAAAACCCTGGCCCTGCTGACGGACTCGCCTTTGCCGGGCGGAGTTGTGAATTTGGCGCTTGAGGCTTCCGGCAAGGGGCAATCCGTGCGGGGTGCAGGAACGATCGAAGCCCTGCTGGATGACGGGCATAAAGGCGGCGAGCCTTTGGCCCTGGCCTTGCGGGCCGACCTTTCTCCTGATCCGCTTGCCTCTTTAGGCGGGGCCGGTTTCGGTTTGCGCCGCGTTCCGGGAATATTCTGGCTGAACGTGAACGGAGGTTTCGGCCAGCCCGTCTCTTCGGGTTCCGGGCAAACGGAAAAAAGCGAAACCGGCCCCGCCCCTGTCTGGCCGGGTACTTTGGCCGCCTCCCTGCCTTTGCGCCTTAACAGCGGTTTTCCGGCGCCGGAAAGCGGCGTTCCGCTGGGGGCCAGCCTGAAGTGGGAAGGGCCGATAAGCCGTATCTGGCAAGCCGTTCCCCTGCCTGACCGTTTTTTGAGCGGGCGCTCGATTCTGAACGCCAGAATTCACGGAACGTTGAACGCTCCGCGAACGCAGGCCGAATTCTTTCTGGCGGACGGGCAATATGAGGATCACCTGCTCGGAATTTTGCTTACGGATATAAATATCGAGGCCGCAAGCAAACCGGAAGAACCATTCAGGGCCGTCCTGTCCGCGGCAGACGGCAAAGGCGGAACTTTAGCCCTTCAAGGGCTTTTAAGTTCCGGTTCCTCACCGGAAGGCGAACTGTCACTGCGGGGGCAGTTTAATCACCTCAGCCCCCTGCAGCGGGAAGACCTTTCCTTGATGCTTTCCGGCATCTTCAGCGTAAACGGCCAGCTCTCCGCGCCTGAAATTACCGCCACCCTCGAAGTGGAGCGGGGCGAGTTCCAGATCCTTCCCGGAATGTCTTCTTCCGTGCGCACCCTGGAAATAGAGGGCGGAACGGCGGAAGCGGCGGAGCCGGACGCCGGGCCGCTTTGCGACATTTCAATCAACATTCCGAGGCAGTTTTTCATACGCGGAATGGGGCTTGAAAGCGAATGGGGCGGCCTTCTGCGCCTGGAGGGACCACTGAAGAAGCCTGCCTTGACCGGCAGCCTGAAACCCGTGCGCGGTTACCTGGATATTCTCTCTAAAACTTTCACCTTCGCGGGCGGGGAAATCACCTTTGCCGGCGGCGGCAAGATAAACCCGGGCATTAATCTGGAGCTTGTATATGAAAATTCCGGATTTGAGGCTGTGATAAAAGCCGGTGGATCGGCTTCCAAACCTACCTTGGCGCTGGAAAGCCGCCCACCCTTGCCGCAGGATGAAGTTTTGTCGCGGGTTTTGTTCGGAAAAGACGTATCCAGCCTGAGCCGTTTCGAGATGATTCAACTGGCGGCCGGATTGCGCGACCTCGCCGGCGGCGGCGGCGCTATGAACCCGCTTGCCGGAATGCGCAAAACCCTGGGGCTTGACGTGCTGCGCCTCGGCAGCGCCGACCAGGAGGGGGATGACAGGCGCAGCTCTGTGGACGCGAGCGCCTTGGGGGCTGAACGCCCTGGAGGCAAAAGCGGCGGCGGAGAGGCCGCTCCAACCCTTGAAGCCGGAAAGTATGTGAATGACAGCATTTATATAGGCGTGGAGCAGGGGGCCACCCAGGACAGCACCGGGGTGAGGGTGGAAGTGGAGCTTTTGCCCAACCTGAACCTTGAAGGGCGCACCACCAGCACTTCCAGCGAAATCGGCATCGGCTGGAAAAAGGATTACTGAATCCTGCCGCGCGGCAAGACCTGCCCTCCGGGCATGCTGAACGGGAAGACGCCGGGAATGCCGCCTTGCGTGATCGCGCCGGTTCGCAAAATATGCCAGAATTTTGCGGAGGAAATATTTTGAAGACCGAATTTCATTCGGGCGCGTCTAATTATCTTTGATTTTTTCATCACATTTGTTTATAGTTTGTTCATTACGGGGAACAGGCGGCCTTAACGGCCTCCGGCTCCGGCAAACTTTCAGCATGAGGAGCTTCCATATGCCTTTAGTCGGACCGAAAGAGATGTTTGAGCGCGCCTATAAAGAAGGCTACGCCGTCGGCGCGTTTAACGTGAACAACATGGAAATCGTTCAAGGCATAATGCAGGCCGCGGCGGAAGAAAAATCGCCGGTTATCCTGCAGGTTTCCGCCGGAGCAAGAAAATACGCCGGGCAGAATTATATAGTAAAGCTTATTGAGGCCGCGCTGCTGGAAAGCGACTTGCCGGTGGTGCTTCACCTCGACCACGGCGCAGACTTCCAGATCTGCAAAGACTGCATAGACGGCGGCTTCACTTCCGTAATGATAGACGGTTCGCACCTTCCCTACGAAGAAAATATCGCTCTTACCCGTCAGGTTGTGGAATACGCCCACCCGCGCGGGGTATGGGTTGAGGCCGAACTTGGCCGCCTTGCCGGTGTTGAAGACGAAGTCAGCTCTGAACATTCCATTTACACCGACCCGGATCAGGCGGTCGATTTCGTGAAACGCAGCGGCTGCGACTCTCTGGCCATTGCCATAGGCACCAGCCACGGCGCGTATAAATTCAGCGGCGACGCCAAGCTGGATTTCCCCCGCCTTGAAATCATCACCAGCAAGCTGCCCGGTTTTCCGCTGGTTCTGCACGGCGCTTCCAGCGTTCCGCAGGAATTTGTGGACATGGTCAATAAATACGGCGGCAAGGTCGGCGGCGCCAAGGGCGTTTCGGAAGACCTTCTGCGTAAGGCTTCCACCTACGGCGTCTGCAAAATCAACATAGACACCGACATCCGTCTCGCCATGACCGGCAGCATCCGTAAGTTTTTCATGGAAAAGCCGGAAGAATTCGACCCGCGCGGCTATCTCAAGCTGGCCCGCGAAGCCGTCAAGGAGATGGTACGCCATAAAATGAGCAAAGTGCTGGGCTGCGGCAATAAAATATGATTTTACGCGGCTGGTCCGTCCGGCCCCGGTTTTTTCCATCAGAGAGCGCTTTTACAGTCGGAGGCGCCGCGCGCCGGTTATAGCCGGATTTTCCGGATAACCGCAGCGCTGGACGGCGCGGAGTTAAACCACACAGCCGCCCGCGGGCGTAAAAGGAACAGACATCATGCCTGTAACTCTTGGACTTAACGGTTTTGGACGAATCGGCCGCTATTTGACCCGCCTTATGATCCATGATCCGGAAATAGACCTTAAAGTGGTAAACGCCAGGGGCGACAACGATTCTTTGGCTCACCTCTTCCGTTATGACTCCGTTCACGGCACCTTCAAAGGAGAAGTAGGCACCTACGACGACGGGCTGCTCATAGACGGGCGCAAGCTGCAGGTTACGCGCCACCCGCTGAACGAATGGAAATGGAAAGACCTCGGGGTTGACATTGTTGTGGAAAGCACCGGTAAGGTGAAAAACCGCGAAGGGCTGCAAAAGCATATAGACGCCGGCGCGAAGAAGTCCATTATCAGCGCCCCGGCGGCCGATTCCGATTTGACGGTCGTTATGGGCGTAAACCACGACAAGTACGACCCGAAAAATCACCACGTCATTTCCAACGCGTCCTGTACCACCAACTGCCTTGCGCCGGTGGTGAAGGTGCTGCACGAACAATTCGGCATCGAGCGCGGGTTGATGACCACCATCCACTCTTACACCATGAGCCAGCGTTTGCTTGACGGAACCCATAAAGACCAGCGCCGGGGGCGCGCGGCCGCGGTCAACATGGTTCCCACCACCACGGGGGCGGCCAGGGCCATTTCCCTGATCATGCCCGAACTGAAGGGAAAACTTGACGGCATGGCCGTGCGCGTGCCCACGCCCAACGTTTCCCTGGTTGACTTCACCTGCACCGTGCAGAAAGACGTTTCCAGGGAAAGCGTCAACGCGGCCCTCAAAGAAGCCGCGGAAACCTATCTTAAAGGCAATCTGGGCTATACGGAAGAACAGCTGGTTTCCTGCGACTTCCTCGGCAGCACTTTCGGCGGCGTGGTTGATTCCGAATGCACAGCGGTACAGGATAAGCGCCTGGTCAAGGTCATTATCTGGTACGACAACGAAGCCGGCTTCAGCAATCAGCTGGCCAGGTTGATTCACATGGTCGCCAGAAATCTGTAGTCCGCGCCGTTCCTGTCGGGCGCGGCGGAAAACAGGGCTGAATCTTCCCGCCGGGGAAGGTTCAGCCCTTCTTGCGGCATTTCGCCCGCGGGGTAAACAGGTGAAGAGACATTTTCTGCTTGCCAAACCCGGCCTAAATTTGCCACATTAGTTTCCGGCGGCATTTTGCCGCCTCCATATTTTTTTGACGTGCTGGAGAAACCATGTCTATACCCGCGGATTGCAAACCGGATTTCGCCAAGGCGGGCGGGCTTGTTCCCGCAATCGCCCAGTGTGCGGAAAGCGGGCTGGTGCTTATGCTGGCCTATATGAATGAGGAAGCCTGGAACAAGACCCTTGAAACAGGAGAGGCCGTTTATTGGAGCCGCAGCCGCAAAAGCCTCTGGCATAAAGGCGAAAGCTCCGGCAACGTGCAGAAAGTCAAAGCCATACGAATGGATTGCGATAACGACACCATCTTGCTGCTGGTGGAGCAAATCGGCGGGGCGGCCTGCCATGAAGGCTATGAAAGCTGTTTCTTCCGCGAACTCGACGGCGGCGAGGCCGTTATCTGCAATAAAAGGATGTTCGACCCCAAGGAGGTCTACAAATAATGGCGCAAGTTCTGAAAATAGGCATACCCAAGGGGTCGCTCGAAGAAGCCACCATCGCCCTTTTCGCCAAATCCGGCTGGCGCATCAGCATGCGCAACCGCAACTACTTTCCTGAGGTTAACGACCCGGAACTGGCCGTCCGCCTTTGCCGCCCCCAGGAAATGCCCCGCTATGTGGCCGACGGCGTGCTTGACGTGGGCCTGACCGGCAAAGACTGGATTATGGAAAGCCAGAGCGTTGTGCAGCTGGTAACCGACCTTGTTTACTCCAAGGCCAGCAACCGCCCGGCCCGCTGGGTTCTGGCCGTTGCCGGAGATTCGCCCTACCAGAAGCCGGAAGATCTGGCCGGAAAGCGTGTGGCGACGGAAATCATGGGCCTGACCGAACGCTATTTCAAAGAAAAGAACATACCGGTCAAGGTTGAATATTCCTGGGGCGCCACAGAAGCCAAGGTGGTTGAAGGTCTGGCCGACGCCATTGTTGAAGTCACGGAAACCGGAACCACAATTCGCGCCCACGGGTTGCGCGTTATTGACGAAGTGTTGCAGACCAACACCCAGCTTATCGCCAACCCCATAGCCTGGGCCGACCCCTGGAAACACCGCAAGATAGACCAGATCACCATGCTGCTTCAGGGGGCCCTGCGCGCCGAATCGCTGGTAGGCCTGAAAATGAACGTGCATTCCAGCAAGCTGTCCGCTATTCTGGAACAGCTTCCGGCTTTGAACTCGCCGACCATTTCCGGCCTGCAAGACAGCGGATGGCAGGCCCTGGAAGTTATAGTCACCACCAATGTCGTGCGCGACCTCATTCCCCGCCTTGCTGAAAGCGGGGCGGAAGGAATCATCGAATACCCGCTTAACAAGGTTATCTAAGCCTGAACCGTTACGCTTCTCCGGCGCGTAAGTTTCGCCCGCCGGAGAAGCGCACTCTTCGCCGGAGCGGCATGAACGAAAAGCGGAAATTCGCCTGCGGCATCATCGGGAACCCACTCGGGCACACTCTCAGCCCGCTCCTTCATGCCAGGGCTTTCAAGCATTACGGGCTTGACGGAACCTACTCCGTCTGGCCGGTCACTCCGGAAGAATTGCCCGCCTTTATCGAAAAAATACGGCGAACGCCCCTGAGCGGGGTAAGCGTCACCATTCCGCACAAAGAAAAAGTTATCCCCCTGCTGGATAGGTTGACTTCCGAAGCCGCTTTTTGCGGCGCGGTAAATACCATTTTCTGGAAAGAAGGGCTGCTTTGGGGCGACAATACCGACCTTTACGGCTTCAGCCGATCCTTGGGCGAAGAAAGTTTCGGCAGTGCGCTGCTGCTTGGTTCCGGCGGTGCGGCCAGGGCCGTTTTGGCCGCTTTGGCGCGCAGGGGGACGCCGGAAATTTTTATCTGCGCCCGGAACCTTGAAAAAGCGGAAGGCCTGGCCGGAAGGTTCACGTCACCGCAAAGCGCCTGTTCGGCCTTGGCTTGGGAAGAGAGAGAAAAAATTTTCGCGCCTTCCGGCGGGGTGAGCCAGAATCTGCTTGTGGTAAACTGCACCCCGCTCGGCATGGCCGGCGCGGCGGAGGAAGAGTCCCCCCTGCCGCCTGGCGTGTGGCGGCAGGCTGAAACCGCCGGCCTTATCACCGCCTTTGACCTGGTATATAACCCGCCGTTAACGCGCTTTTTGCGCGAGGCCGCCGAGGCCGGGCGCCGAACGGCCGGCGGCCTCGGAATGCTGGCGGCGCAGGCCGCGCGCCAGTTCGCCCTCTGGACAGGTCTTGAACCTGACATTGACATGTTTAAAGAGGTTTTGACCAATGCGACGACAGCCTAGACCAGGGCTTTTAATCCGTTACCCGGCGCTGCGCGACCTCATAGCCCTTCTTGTGCTTTGCGCCGCTCTTTTTCTGCTCTTCGCCGTTTTCAATCCCCTGTTCGGGGAAGGCGACCAGGCGAACCCCGCCGGGGGCGCGGCAGAAGCCGGGGCCGGACCAGGCGGCAAGGAAACCCGCGCTGAACCTGACTTTTCCGCGCAGCCTTCACGCCAGCCCGACGCCCGGCCCGCCCGGCCGGAGGATAAGATTCCGCCGGGCAAACCGGAAAATTCGGCGGAAAAAACTCCTCCAGCAAAACCTCAGGATAAGCCTTCTTCCGTGAGCTACAACGGTTCTCTGGAAGAACTGGGCGCGCGTTTTCAGGCGAAATACGGCAAACTCAAACCGCAGCTTTGGGGCGAAACTCTTCCCGGAATTACGCTGCTTTTGCCGCATCCCCGGGCTGGCAGCGGAACCCGCCGCCTGGCCCTCACGCTGGACGCCTGCGGCGGACCGAAAGGAAAAAGCTATGATGCCGGAATCATATCGCTTTTGCGTGAGCATCAGGTTCCAGCGACTATTTTTGTAACCAGCCAGTGGTTGAAGAACAATAAAGAAACCGCCATTGAACTGGCCCAAGACCCGCTTTTCACACTGGAGGCCCACGGCTTCAGGCACCGCCCATGTTCCGTAAACGGGCGCGAGGCCTACGGCGTCAAGGGAACTTCCTCAATAGCCGAGCTGGTCGGCGAAGTGGAGGCCAACGTGAGGGAAATAGAGCGCCTGAGCGGCAGAAGGCCGCTTTGGTTCCGTTCCGGCACGGCATTTTATGATGAGGTGGCGGTTGAGATCATCCACGAGCTAGGGCTGGGCGTGGCCGGATATACCGTGTCCCTGGATGAAGGGGCCACCTTGCCGGCCCGCACAGTGGCCCAGCGCCTTCTGACCGCGCAAGACGGGGCTATTTTGCTGGCTCATATGAATCATCCGGAAAAGGGCACCGGCAAAGGCCTGGCGCAGGCCATTCCCAAACTTAAGGCTGAAGGGGTGGAGTTTGTTGTGCTAGATTAAATCAACATTGAAAATGTTGATTTAATCTAGCGCAACGCGTCAGCGGGCGCGCGCAAGCGAGCAGCGCGGCGTGCCTTTAGCAAAAGGGCTTCCCTTTTGCGTATTTAAAAAAGAAATTTTGCGTATTGTATTTTTTCGCAATTAACAGGCATAGCGCTCGACAAACATAGATAAAAAGTCAAAGTTAATCTACTCCAGTTCAGGCCTTTCAGGCTTCAAGCATTGTTTTCTTGTCTTAACCCGCTTAAATTCTTAACTCACCACCTCAAACAAGCTAAATTCTTGATGCTGATTTAATCTAGATAACGCGTCAGCGGGCACGCGCAAGCGAGCAGCGCGGCGGGCCTTTAGTTCAAGCCTTTCAGGCTTGAACGCCTGCGATAAGATTACTGTTTTCTTGTATTAATTTGAACAGGCTGGATCAAAAATATTTTCGGCGTGAAATATTCATAAATTCAATATGAATTCCCGGACGTAATTCAGGGCCGTACCCGTTATCACAAGCCCGAGCATCCATTTGATGGCCTTGGCCGGCATGAATTTCTGGCAGCGCGCCCCAAGGTACATCCCGGCCATGCCGCCCAGGCCGAAAAGCAGCCCGAGCAGCCAGTCAGGCGCGACTGACTGGCCAGGGAAAAATGGCGCGATCAGGCTGTAAAAAATCACCCCGGCCACGGAAGTCAGAAAAGTTCCCATAAGCGTGGCCCCGCTGGTGGTATGCACCGGCAGCCCGAACCAGGAAACGAGGCAGGGGGCGATAATGGCCCCGCCGCCTATTCCGTAAGCTCCGCCTATAACGCCCACCGCAAGGCTGAGCGCGAACACTCCGCCGGTGGAGCAAGAATAGGAAACGCCCTGAAAACTGTAAGTTATGCGCTTCAGGGAAAACTTTCCCACATGCACCATAAAATCTTTCCGGTTTTCTCTTTCGGGCTTTTTTTCTCCCAGCAGGTCGCGTATCAACTGCGCTCCGATATAAAAGAGCACGCAAGCTACGAAAAGCTTGAACCAGTTGGGGTTGGGCAGCCAGAACACCCTTAGGGCGGCCCCGCCCATAACGCCGGGCAAGGTGCCTACAGCCACTACGGCCGTAAGTGGCCAGACCATGCGGCCTTCGCGTATATAGCGCCAAACGCCGGACGGAATGGCCACGACGTTATAGAACTGGTTCGTGGCGCTTACCGATGGGTTTGTGTAGCCAAGAGCCGACATTTGAAAGGGAAGAAGGAGAAAAGCGCCGGATACCCCGCCCATTGAGGTGAAAAAAGAGATAAGGCAGGCCACGAGCGGCGGAATCCAGAGAGAGGTTTCCACACCGGAAACGGGAAATAACATAGAACGGCTTCCGTTTGATATTAAACGCCGGGCAACAGGCTTTTACCGTCCGGTATGCGCCGGCGGTAAAAGTACGTCAAAAACAAGCGGCGCGGCTCGTATTACGGGCCTGACTCCGTAAAGCAAAACCTGCAACGCGCTTTATTTATTGAACAAGGCCTTGCGCACTCGGGTCAGGGCCTCTGTAATCAGTTCCTCGCTGGTGGCGTATGAGAGGCGCACGCATTTGTCGTCGCCGAAAGCTTCGCCGGGAACCAGCGCGACACCGGCCTTTTCCAGCAGGAACTTGCACATGTCGCCGGAGTTTTTAATCTGGCTGTTATAGAGCCTGTGCAGGTCAGGAAAGGCGTAAAACGCGCCTTGCGGGGTGGGGCAGATCACGTCCGGCCATTCGCTGATAAGGCTTACGACCAGGTCTCGGCGTTTTTCAAAGGAGCGGCGCATGGCGATAACGGTTTGCTGGTCGCCCGTCAGGGCTTCAAGCGCGGCTTTCTGGGAAATGGAACAAACGTTCGAGGTCGTCTGGCCCTGAAGTTTTCCGGAAGCCTTGATGATGTCCGGGTGGGCCAGCAGGTAGCCGAGCCGCCAGCCGGTCATGGCGTAACTTTTGGCCACGCCGTTCACCACGGCCACGTTCTCCGGGCGCGTCGCGCACCAGCGCGAAAGGCTCACCGGGGTTGCCGGGGCGTAAACCAGCTGGTCGTAAATTTCGTCTGACACCAGCAGGATGTTTTTCTCGACCGCCCATTCGGCCATGGCGTCCATTTCCGCCTGGGTATAAGCCGCGCCGGTGGGGTTCGAGGGCGAGTTTATGATCAGCAGACGGGTTTTCGGGGTATAATGCCGCTCAAGAGCCTCAACCGTTACTTTGAAACCGTCTTCGACCCGTGTCGGCACGATGACCGGAACCCCGTCGGCCAGTTCAACCATTGCGGGGTAGCTTACCCAGTAGGGCGCGGGGATAAGGGCCTCGTCGCCCGGGTCGAGCACGGAAAGAAAGAGGTTGTAAAGACACTGCTTGCCGCCGTTGCCTATATGGACATAGTCTTGCGAAACTCCGGCGGAGTAGTTGCTGTTGAAATAAGCGGCGACCGCCGCGCGCAGTTCGTTAATGCCGGGTTCAGGCGTATATTTGGTAAAGCCCGTGTTAATGGCGGCAATGCCCGCCCTGCCGATATTGTCCGGGGTGTTGAAATCCGGCTCGCCGAGAGAAAGGCTGATGATGTCGCGTCCGGCGGCTTGCAGTTCCTGAGCCAGGGCGTTCACCGCCAGAGTGGCCGAAGGTTTGAGGCGCATTACTCGCTTAGACAGTCGCATGGTGTTTCCTAGGGTTGGGTTGGTTTGTCGCCCGGAGGGTTTTTGCTTTTCATCCAGCTTTTTTCCTCGCCGCGCAGCAGCCGCTGTATGTTGCCCTTATGCGCGTAAATGACCAGAGCGGCCACAGCCAGGGAAAGAGGCAAAAGGTCCATCCGTCCGAAAATGACAAGAAGAAACGGCATGGAACTTACCAGAACCATGGCTCCCAGAGAAACGAAGCCGGAGCGCCAGATGACCAGAATGCACAAAACGGCGGCCACAAGAAGGGGCCGGAAGGCCAGGGCTATGAACACCCCGATTGTGGTGGCCACGGCCTTGCCGCCCTTAAAGCCTATAAATGGAGAATAACGGTGCCCCAGAATGGCCGCGAACCCGGTAAGGCTGCACAGCCAGACCGGGTTGAGCGGGGCGTTTCCATAAAAGATCAGTGGAGCCCGCCCGGCCAGCAGGGCCGGTAAAAGGCCTTTGAGAATATCGCAAACCAGGGCCATGACCCCGTATTTGAAACCGCAAAGGCGTGAAACGTTTGTAGCCCCGATGTTGCCGCTGCCGGCGGAGCGCGGGTCGATTCCGCAGAAAGTTCCGGCTATCAGCACTCCGAAAGGTATGGCCCCGGCGGCGTAGCCTGAAAGTATAATTAAAACGGCAAGGGTCTGCCCCAGCCAGGGTTCCGGAACGCTGCCGCGCATTGTGAAGGTCAGCGCCGCCGTTCCCAGGCAGAAAGCTAAAGCCGCCAGGTATTTTTTCATAAAAACGAGCCGCCTGAACGGGTTGCAAGCCGGTTGCAGCCGGAAGCTAAGCCTCCGGGCCTGAACGTTTTCAGGTTGAACCGTCTAATTTTCCATTGCCTCGACAATTTGCATATCATTATGCAAAGGATTTATTTTTGCAAGCCTTACCATAACGCTCTGGCCCGGGTACACCTTGTCGTGAAAGCGCGAACGCGGGGCGCGCAGGGTAATCTGGGCGCATTCAAGGTTCACCGTTACGAAAGAGTCGTTTTCTTCCAGCACGGTCGCCTCACGCCAGGGCTTGCCGTTTTCGCGCGCGGCCTGACCGCTTTGTTGCAGGGAAAGCAGTTTCCAATAACGCGGCCTGAAGCGCTGAACCTGGCCTGTGGCCGCAAGGCGTTCGGAAAGCCCGGTAAGCGCCGAACGCAGTTCTTCGGCGCTGAAAGCCGGGACGTTTTCCGCAAGGTGGCGGATAATCTGGGCTTCGTTGATAAGGTCTACATAGCGGCGCATGGGCGAGGTGAAGGTGGCGTAAATCCCGGCCCCCAGCCCGGCGTGCGGTTTCGGCTGCAATTCCAGCGTAGCGGGCGGCAAGGCCTTGATTACCCGGAAAATATCCTGGGGCTGAGTCCATACCCCGGCGAATTCTTTCGGCAGGGCGATATCTTGCGCCCGGTATAGCAGGGGCAGGCCGCGTTCCGTTCCCCAGGCCGCCAGGGCGCAGTTGCACAAGATCATCAGCTCGCCGACCAGGTTCTGGGAAAGGGGGCATCCAAGGTCCGGCTCAAGCAGCGCCAGAATATCCCCTTCCGGCGTTTTTTCCAGGCGCACCGACGGTTCCGGTTTTTCCGTAATGACCGCTCCACGTTCAATGCGCCGTTTTTGCAATACGCGGCTGAGCGCCATGGCGGATTCAAGCATCGGGCCGTAAGGGGCGGCGGCGTTGCCTTCCGGGGCTTTTTCCGTAAGCAGTGCTTCGCAATCTTCATGCGTCAGGTTCGCGGCCACCCTTATCCAGCGGAAAGAAGGAGACGTGGAGCGGATTTTTCCGTCTTCGTCCAATTCAATATCCACTTGCAGGGCGGGCAGCGGGGTGCGCCTCTCGCCGCCGCGCAGGCTGAAAAGCTCAAGGCTCACGGCGCGCGGCATCATGTGCAAGGAGCCTTCCGGCAGGTAAATGCTGCTCGCGCGGTACGCCACAGCTTGATCAAGAGGCGAGCCGAAAGGCCAGAAAGCCGCCGGGCAGGCCAGGGCTAAAACCGCTCTCCAGCCCCCACCCGGAAGGTCTTCAACCTTAAAGGCGTCGTCCCAGTCTTGCGTTGTGGACGGATCTATGCTGACAAAGCCGCCGGAAATTTCTTCTCCGGACGATGACGCCGCCGCGCGCACATTTGCCGCCAGCGCGTTTATATCGCTTTCAAGCGGCCTGACCCAGTCTTCGCCCTCCTGGTAATCCGCCCTGTCCAGCCAGAAATTGTAGTGCGGCGGTTTCAGGCCCCAGGCCATGGCCAGCAGCAAGGGCAGGTGGGGGTCTTCCGGCAGGCTTTTGATAAGAATTTTCCAGAGAGTGTCGTTTTCGGTGCTGTCAGGGTCTGACAGGCGGTCAAGCAGCATGCGTTCTATCAGGCCGCGCACGTTGGCCGGGGGAAGTTCAGCTTCGGTCAGGGCGGGCCGCCGGTTGTTCGAAACATCCCAGAGGTTGCGCAAAAAGAGCGTGCCCGCGCTCACTATCTCTTCATGTTTCCGGTCAGCCTCGGCTTTTTGCAGCTTTTGCTCAACCAGTTCGGCGGGGTATATTTCAAAATTCGGCGGGTTGAACTTGAAGTGGGTTTTGGCGTTCAAAAGGCTTTGGCCCAACGCGGCCAGCCGGTCTATATCCGCGTCAGGCCACAGAAGTTCGGCGAACCACTGCACCGAGGCTTTGTCGACTTCTCCCTGGGCCAGTTCCCAAAGCTGCATAACGTCTATTTCTTCCGCCAGGGCTTTGCGTTTTCCGGCGTGCAGGGCCAGGCGCTCTTCCATTTCCTGACGTGACGCGGCGCCGCCGTAAGCCGGGCCAGACCACGGCAAAAGGCGCGCGGCGGAAAGTTTGACCTCGCGTTTTCCTATGGTGTAAAGGCGAAGCTGGGCCGCCTGGGCTTCAATCACATAAGCCGTGACTATTTTGTTCGATTCTATGAATTCAACCACACAGCCGGGGTTGGGAAAAAGAACGATAGGTGAAGGCATAAATTCCCATATGTTTTATGGACAACTAACAAGAGCGGCCCGGAAGTAACCATGAAAAAGGGCCGGCCGGGCGTAACTCCCGCCCGGCCGGAATCTGCTTAATGTTTGAACGAACGCTGCCCGGTAAAGACCATGGAAGCTTGGGGAACAGCTTCATTCACGGCCATGATGACTTCATGGTCGCGCAGCGAACCGCCGGGCTGGGCTATGGCTGAAACGCCGTGCGCAAGGGCCGCGTCCACTCCGTCGCGGAAAGGGAAGAAGCCGTCTGAAACCATTGCCGCGCCGGAAAGCCCGCCTTTGGCTTCATTGGCGCGGCGGTCAATATCGTCAAGCCTGGCCTTGGCGTCCGCGTCGCCGGCGGCCTTTTGCCGCAGTTCATACAGTGAAAGCCCTGTTTCCTTGAAAGAGATGCGGTCGGCGTATTTGGTATAGGCCTTGTAAACTGCCAATTCCACGCAGCCCACGCGGTCCTGTTCGCCCGCGCCGATGGCGATGGTCGCGCCGTGCCGCGCGAAAATGACGGAGTTCGAGGTAACTCCGGCCTCGACCGCCCAGGCGAAGAGCAAATCTTCCGCTTCATCCTTGGAAGGGGCGCGCGCCGTTACGACAAGGCCGTCTTTTTCCGCCGAAGCCGGAATGAAATCTTCAACGCGGCGGATGCGGTTCATGAAAGACTGCTGTAAAACCAGGCCGCCGTCAGCCAGGGAATGTATGTCCAAAAACGGGGTTTTGGACAGCTCTTCCAGCCTGCCCAGCCCGGGCAGGTGAAAAATGCGCAGGTTTTTGCGTTTTTTCAGGATGTCGAAAACGCCGGGCTCGAAATCGGGGGCGGCCACAACTTCAAAATAGGCCCCGTCAATAATTTCCGCGGCTTCTTTGCTGACCGGCCGGTTAAACACCACAGCCCCGCCGAAAGCGGCGATACGGTCGCACCAGAAAGCTTTTTCCAGAACCCTGGCCACGCTTTCCAGCCCCCCGCCCTCTTCTTTGGGCAGGGCGGAGGCCCAGGCCGCTCCGCAGGGGTTGTTGTGCTTCAAAATAGCCACTGCCGGGCGTTCATGCAGGTATTGCAAGATATTCACGCCGCTATCCACGTCCGTCAGGTTGGTCTTGCCGGGGTGCTTGCCGGTTTGCAGCATCTGCGCCTCGGTCAGGGCGGAAACCAGGCCTTGGCCTGAATTGCGGAAAGTCAGGCCGCCTATTTGCAGCGTTCCTTCCGCCAAGGCGTAAAGAGCGGCCGGCTGGTCCGGGTTTTCCCCGTAGCGCAGGCCCTTGGCTTCACCGTCTATGGTCCAGTTGCGTTTTTTGTAAACAAGGCGCTGGCCGCCAAGCTCAATTGACAGGCTTTCGGGAAATTCATCGCGCAGCAAAGTGCGATACATGGCTTTAAGGTCTTTCATCAAAACACCCCGGTTAAATTTGCTGCGGCATTGTTAGCACATAATCGGCAAAGGGGCAAACCGCTTTTGGGCGGACTTTTCCGGTGACGAGGCTTGCGCGGCTCAAATGGCTGGCGGTTCGAATGATTTTCAGGGGGAATATTTTCAAGAGCGCCGCTTTTCCAGGCCGGGGCGGGCAATAAAACAGTTGCTTTTTTTCCGAAAAACAGCTTTATATGCGTCAGTGCTTTTCGGCGCGGCAAGCCCGAAAACAGCGCGAAAATTTTTTGACTTTACCGATTGTTCAAGCGCCTTGGCCTTGAAAACCATGGCGTGTGCAAATCAGGCCGCCCGAGGGCGGCGCGTAACTTCCTTGCGGTCAGGCCGCGCCTTGGGCGCGTATATCTTCGCCAGGCCTTTCCAGGCCGTTTTTTGCCTGAACCGCAATACAAACTTCCCCAGAGGGATTAATGACAAAAACAGAATCCGCCTCCAGCGAAACAGGCCTTCCAGGCGCTTCCGCCGAAACGGCGGTAAAAAGCCCGGCCAAAATCGCATCCCGCTCTTCTAAAAAAACAACTCCCGGCACGGGGCGCAAGCCGAGAAGCGCCGCCAAAAAAGAAATTACGCCTGAACCGGCTGAAAACGCGGCTGAAGGCGCTGTGAAAGCCCCCCCGAAAAATGAGGCCCGCAACGCCCCCTCCAAGGGAAAGCAGCCGAGAAATGCCTCCCGGAAGGCCGACGCCCCGCAAGAAGCCGCTTCCACGGCGCCTGAAACGGAACCATCCGGTCCTCTGCCGGAAAAGCCGGAAACCAAAGGCAAGGGTAAATCGCCGGAAAAACCGGCGGCGAACCGCTCCGCCGGCAGCGCCGCCCGAAATCAGAACAGCCCTGAAAGCGCCTCTCTCTCTCCATCCATTTCAGAATCCTCTGCCGAAACCCCGCAGGCCGGGCAAGCTACGCAAGCGGAATCCGCCAGGCGGAAAAAACCTTCAACCGGGAAACCGTCACGAAAGGCGCGTTCGCAGAAGGCCGCAACGCCATCTGAAGCCGGGCAGGCCGTTTCCGCGCGTGAAACGGCTGAAGATTCACCAGCACCGGTTTTGACCGGGCGTGAAGAGATTGAGGCGGCCGATACTCCGCTTGAGCCGGACGTTCAGGCGGAACAGGGCGCGGAGGCGGCGGAAGGCCAGGGCGAAGCTAAAAAGAGCGGGCGTTCGCGCCGCAGCCGGTCAAGGCGCAACCGCAAAAAAGCCGCTGCCGCCCGCGCTGCCGCGGCTTTGGCCGCGAATGGGGAACCAGCCGGAAATGCGGCTCTAACCGAAGAAGCGGACGTTGCCGCGCCTGACATTTTCGCGGAAGAGCTCGACAGCCTCCAGCCGGAGGACGACTTCCGTTTTTTTGCGGAAGACGAACTTGAAGACGCGGTTGAAGACGACGTTGAGGAAACGGCGGAAGGCGCGAAAAAAGATGAGCCTGCGCGAAACAAAAAGGGCAAGGGGAAAGGCGCGGCGGAAGCTCAGCCTGAATCCAGACCGGCCCGCCGCAAGATGTTTTTGAGCGTTTTGCCCGGCGAGCAGCTTGAGGTCGTGCTGGCCGAAGAAGGGCAGGTGCAGGAATATTATGTGGAAATGCTGCACCAGAGCAAGGTCAAAGGAAATATTTACAAAGGCGTGGTGCACAACGTCGACGCCAACCTTCAGGCCGCCTTCGTCTCTTACGGGGCGTCAAAAAACGGTTTTTTGCAGATAGACGAGGTCCATCCCGAATATTACCTTTCTCCGCACCAGCCGGATAAAGGCCGCAAATATCCGCCCATTCAGCATGTTTTGAAAACCGGCCAGGAAATTCTGGTCCAGGTGGTCAAGGAACCGGCCGGAACCAAAGGCGCTTTTCTCACCACCTATCTTTCGCTGGCCGGCCGCTTCCTGGTTTTAACCCCGGGCCGCGAGCAGGTAGGCGTTTCCCGCAAGGTGGAAGACGAAGAAGAGCGCGCCCGCCTGCGCGAACTCCTGAACGGGCTCACGCCGGGCGCCGGGCTTGGGGTTATCGTGCGCACCGTGAGCATGGGCGCTAGCAAGACGGCCCTGCAGCGCGACCTGCAATCCCTGAAACGCCTCTGGCGCGACATACGCAAAAAAGGCACCACGGAGAAAGCCCCCTGCCTCTTGCATGAGGAAGCGGACCTTACCACCCGTTCCGTGCGCGATTACCTGACCGAAGATATCGCTGAAATATGGGTTGACGAGGAAGAAACCTGCGCCCAGCTCGCCGAGGTTGTCGGCCTGCTCTTCCCGCGCAGGCAGAATATGGTGCAACTGCATAAAGATCAGGCGCAAAGCCTGTTCGCCCGTTTTTCACTGCAAAAACAGATTGATCAGGTGCATTCACGCGAAGTAGGCCTGCCTTCCGGCGGGCGGCTAGTGATAGACCCAACAGAAGCTTTGACCGCCATTGATATAAACTCCGGCCGTTCCAGCGGAAAGCACAATTTCGAGGATATGGCCTACCGCATAAACATGGAAGCCGCGCAAAGCATTCCCTTGCAGCTGCGCCTGCGCGACATAGGCGGCCAGGTAGTGATAGATTTTATTGAAATGCGCGACCGCAGCCACTGGCGCGATGTTGAACGCGCCTTCCGCAACGCCATGAAGAACGACCGGGCGCGGCACGACGTGGGGCGCATCAGCTCTTTCGGCCTGCTCGAAGTCGTGCGCCAGCGCCTGGGCTCTTCCGCCATTTCCATAAGCACCGAGCCATGCCCGGTCTGCCGGGGGACGGGCATGCGCCGCAACATGGAGTGGCAGGCCCTTCAGGCCATTAAGGACATACATCGCATGGTTCATCAGGCCCAAAGCCAGAACCAGAACAAGGTCAGCTACACCAACAGCGCGGAGCTTGTGCTTTACTTGCTGAACCACAAGCGCGAGCGCCTTCTTGAAATGGAAAAACAGTCCGGCCTGGTCCTTGAATTGCGGCCGCACGGCATGTAGGAAACTCCGGGTGGCCCCGTCAATCTTCTCTTGCCGCCCGTGCGGCAAGAGGGTATCATAACAGCGAAAATTGTTTTCAGAGAAACATATGAGACGCTTTCTTTTCATCACTCTCGTAACCTGCCTGGTCGGGCTGGTTCTGGCTATCCTGGCCGCAACTGGCGTATATTTCTGGGCCGCGCGCGACCTGCCCAGCTTCACCAAGGTTTCTGACTACCAGCCGCCGCAGGTCACCACCGTTTACGCGCGCGACGGCAGCATCATGGGCTATTTTTACGACGAAAAGCGCTTCATGATCACGCTGGACGAAATGTCGCCGGCCATCGTCAAGGCCTTTCTGGCCAAAGAAGACGCCACCTTTTACCAGCACAAGGGCGTCAACCCCAAAGCCATCTTGCGCGCCTTCATCAAAAACATCGTTTCCGACGATAAGCAGGGCGGCAGCACCATTACCCAGCAGGTGGTCAAACGCCTGGTGGTCGGCGCGGAAAAAAGCTACGAACGTAAGCTGCGCGAAGTCATTCTGGCCTATCGCCTGGAAGGGTACTTATCCAAAGACGAAATTCTTACTATCTACCTGAACCAGATATTCCTCGGCAATGGGGCTTACGGCATAGAGGCCGCCGCCCAGACCTATTTCGCCAAGCACGCCATTGACATCAATATCGCCGAAGCGGCCGTTCTGGCCTGCCTGCCGCAAGCGCCCTCAAGCGTCAACCCCTACGCGGACCCGGCCGCGACGCGTGAAAAACAGATTTTTACCCTGGGCCGCCTGAAAACCCTGGGCTGGATTACGGACGAAGAGTATCAGGAAGCCGTGGACTATCCGCTGGAATATAAAAGGATGCCTGATCCCAGCCCCTTGGGGGCCTGGTATCTGGAAGAAGTGCGCCGCCGTCTGATTGAGTATTTCACTCCGGAAAACATCCGTGCCCTTAAACTGCCTTTAAGCCGCTACGGGCGCGATGCGGTGTATAACACCGGCCTCAACGTCTACACTTCGATGGACCCGGTGCATCAGCGCGCGGCGGAAACCGCCCTGCGCAACGGTTTGCTGGAAACCTCAAAGCGCATGGGCTGGCAAGGTCCAGTCGGGCATCTGGCGGAAAGCGGCTATGAGGAATTTCTGCAGAAAAACCCTTTCATGCCGGAAATGCTGGATAACGCGGGCTGGTGCAAGGCCCTGGTCGTAAAAGTCGACAAAGACGGCGCTCACGTCCGCCTGGGGGAATACAAAGGCCTGATTGCGGCCCGCAGCATGGATTGGGCGCGGCGTTTCAACGATAAAGCCACTAACGCCCCGGCTTTGGCCGGGCGCAGCGTATTCAAGGGCGTTGAGCCGGGAGACGTGGTCTGGGTGGCCGCCGTAGGGGCCAAGGGTGATTCTCACCCGGCCAGCGTTCCGGCGCGGGAACCGGACGCGAACGGCAAAAACGGGGTTCCGGCTTACGACCCGGCGAAAATCGCAAAAGACACCGTCATACGCGTAACCTTGGAGCAGGTGCCGCTGGTTGAAGGAGCCTTGACTTCAATTGAAACGAAAAGCGGCGACCTGGTCGCCATGGTGGGCGGCTATGCTTACTCCGTGGCCGGGGAATACCGCAACTCATTCAACCGGGCCACCCAGGCCGTGCGCCAGCCCGGTTCGTCTTTCAAGCCCATAGTCTATTCGGCGGCCATGGATAACGGCTTTACCGCCGGAACCATGCTGAAAGACGCTCCTTTCGTGCTTGACGGCTCAACCGGAGCGGCCCCTTGGAGCCCCTCGAATTTCGACGGCAAGTTCGAAGGCCCCATGATCCTGCGCACCGCCCTGGCCCGCTCGCGCAACGTATGCACCGTGCGCGTGGCCCAGGCTATCGGCATGGACGCTGTAGTGCAACGGGCGCACGACCTGGGCATTAAAGGCAATATTCCGCCCGCTCTGGCGGTAAGCCTGGGCGCTTACGACGTCACCCCGCTGGACATGGCCACGGCTTACACCGCCTTCGCCAATAACGGCGACCTGGTCATTCCCCGCCTGGTAACGTCCATCACCGACACCTTTGGCCGGACCATCATCGAATTCACGCCGGACGTGGTCAAAGAGGCCATCAGCCCGCAAAACGCCTATATAATGGCTACGCTCCTCAAAGACGTGGTCAACGCCGGAACAGCCACCAAGGCCAGGGTGCTGGCCCGTCCGGTGGCCGGAAAGACCGGCACCACGAACGATTCGCGCGACGCCTGGTTCCTGGGCTTTTCGCCCTACCTGGTAAGCAGCGTCTATGTGGGCTATGACGCCCACTTGCCCATGGGCGGCCAGGAAACCGGCGGCCGCGCGGCTGTGCCTATTTTTATCGATTACCGCCAGGCAATCGATAATCTCTATGAGCCGGCGGATTTCGTAAGGCCTGAAGGCATACGCATGGTCAGCGTTGACGCGGATAACGGCTATCTGGCCGGACCTTCGTCCGCCAAGGTGCTCAACCTGCCCTTTATCGAAGGAACGGAACCGAAAACCGTGGCGGGGCAGGAATTGCAAAAGGGTGACGACGACGTGCGCAGCGGAGAGCAGCTTTTCATGGATCAGATGGGTTTTTAAGCCTCCGGCGATGACCGGGCCGCGCGGGGCGAACGGTCTGACGCGGCCCGCCGGCAAGCGGGTAAAACGTTCTTGCTGGGTATAAAACGGAAATTCCAGAACAGGAGAAATATATCATGTTGAACAAAGTAATGCTCATAGGCCGCCTCGGCCGGGACCCTGAATTGCGTTACGCCGCTAACGGAACGCCAATAGCCTCCCTGCGCATCGCCACTGACGAATCTTACGTCGACCGCGACGGCAACAAGGTTGACCGCACTGAATGGCACACTGTGGTGACTTTTCAGCGCCAGGCGGAAAACTGCGCCAATTACCTCGCCAAGGGCAGCCTGGTTTTTGTGGAAGGCAGCCTGCAAACGCGCAAATGGCAAGACCAGCAGGGGCAAGACCGTTACTCGACCGAAATCAAGGCCCTGCGTATCCAGTTTCTTGACCGCAAAGGCGCGCAAAATCCGGACGGCCAGTTCGGAGGCGACGCCCCGCGCCAGCAAGGCGGCCAAGGCTACCAGAACCAGCCTAAAAACAACCGCCCGCAGCAGTCCGGGCCAAGTTATGATGACGACCTCGGCCCGGCTTTTCCTTCGGAAGCCAGCGGCATGGACGACGTGCCTTTTTAAAAAATACCTCCACCCATAGTGTAAATAACCCCTGGTAACCTGTTAGGTTGTCAGGGGTTTTTGCTTTGTTACCACGTTTGGCAGTATGACCATTTTTCTGGGTTAAAAGTTACCTCCCCCAAAGTGTTAATAAGTGGG
>JAVBMT010000033.1:0-16064 GCA_031552195.1 Desulfovibrionaceae bacterium | reverse complement strand
GGTGAAAAGCTTCTATTGTCTGATTGCAAAAATTCCACAAATAATTTTAAAGGATATTTTTGCAAAGATCGTTGGCTGAAAAGCGTGGTTTACAGCCAACTCACGCCACCTGTAGTGGCGCAAAATCCTGACGGATTTTTTAGTGTTTGTTTTGCAAACAAACACTAGCCAACGAGGCATCTTCAAAGAAAACATGCAAAAAAAGCGGTTTGCCTTTCCGGCAAGCCGCTTTTAACATTTTATAAGAAGCTCGAAATCAGGAGCTTCGGCCGGTGTGACTAAAAAGCCACAGAGGCGGAAGCCAAAAGAATGAAAAGGGTGGAAAGAAATTTTATCATTTCAAAGGCTCCAGCGTTTGTGCAGCGGCTTTTTGCCGTTGCGTTCAGGCCTTGCGTTACAAGGCGGGCACTCTGCCTCGGGAGACTCCCATCTGGGGAAGCGGGGCGGGCTCGGCCGCCGGGCGGCGCGCGCTTTGCGGAACGGGGGTTTCCAGAACTTCTTTGCTGAGATAAATGGCGGCGTTTTCCGCCACAGTGCGCAAAAACTGGTTGTTAAGGGCGTGGCCTGAGCAGGATACCACGAAATGCCCCTGCAAGGGCAGGTCCAGCATGGCCATGTCGCCGACGAAGTCAAGTATCTTGTGGCGCACGAACTCATCGGGAAAGCGCAGGCCTTCCCGGTTGATCACGCCGTGGTCGTCAAGCACGATGGCGTTGTCAAGCGAACCGCCGAGGGCCAGGCCGTTAGCGTTCATCATCTCAACGTCGCGCAGCATGCCGAAAGTGCGGGCCTTGGCTATTTCCGCGAAGGTTTCCGGGGTTATTTCAAGGGCCAGGCGCTGTGCGCCTATGGCGGGGTGGGGGAAGTTGATCGTATAGTCCACAAAAAACCCGTCATGGGGTTTGGCCTGAATGGATTTTTCCCCGCTTTTGCAAGAAACCGGGCGGCGTATGCGCCAAACCTTGCGCGGGGCGGCCTGCCGCTTGAAACCGGCCTTTTTCAGCAGCAACGCGAACGAAGCCGCGCTTCCGTCCATGATGGGCAGTTCCCCGCCCTCGACGTCAATGCGTATATTGTCTATGGCCAAGCCGCGCAGGGCCGCCAGAAGGTGTTCGACCGTGGAGATGGAGATTTCACCGTTGCCCAGGGTGGTGGCCAGACCGGTGGCGATGACCGATTGCGGGGCCGGGGTTATGCAGTGCGACTTTCTGGAAAGCGTGTTTCCTTTTTCGTCGCCGCCCGGAACGGCGTAAAAGCGTATGCCGCTGTCTACGGGCGCGGGCCTGAGGGTCATGTTGACCATCTTGCCGCTGTGCAGCCCTATGCCGGAGCATTGGACGGGGTTCGCGATCGTGAACTGATTCATATGTCCTCCACGCGCCACTCACAGCAAGAAAAATGCCAAACTATTTGGCGGTATAACATGCTGATATTATTAAGTTGAACTCTGGCGTTTGAGTTACATTTCTGTGACTTTTAGGCCACTTGTGTGTTTTTAGGCATAGCCGGAACGGGGGGCGGTTGTAATAACGGGCAAAATTATTTATTGTGCCTGCGGTAACCTTAATACAACTAACGCAAGCGAGATATTATGGAAAATCAGCCCCCGCGCATTCTGATTCTGGGCGTAGGCAACGTGCTGCTCACCGACGAAGGCCTCGGCGTATACGCAGTGCAGATGCTTGAACGGCTCTACGACTTCCCGGAAAACGTTACCTTGCTGGACGGCGGCACACTCGGCATGCACCTTATACACCACTTGCAGGAATGCGACCGTGTGGTGGTGCTTGACGCCATTCTCGGCGGGCATGAGCCGGGCACCATGTACAGGCTGCTGGACCAGGGCATGCGTAAAAGTCTGGGTTTTTCCGATTCGATGCACCAGGTTGATCTGGCTGACGCGCTGGTCATCTGCGAAATGTCCGGCAAAAAGCCGGAGGGCGTGGTGCTGGGCATGGAGCCGCTGGACTGGCAGAGCCTGGGCATAGAGCCGACGGAACTGATCAAGTCGAAGATGCCGGAATTTTGCGGAAAAGTGGCGGACGAGCTTGAAAAAATGGGTTGCAAGATCAGCAAGAAAACCGGAGCGGACTGAAATGCGAAAGGAAAACGCGGCTTCGGGGGGCACGGCTGAACGGCCCCTGCGTTCTGAAGACGCCGTTCTCGCGCTGCTGAACCGGTTTTTTCCCAATGCCCATCCCTCGTTGCGCCTTGGGCGGGGCGACGACTGCGCCGAACTCGCCCTTCCTCCCCTGGTGGCTTTTTCCAGCGACCTGTTTCTGGAAGACGCGCACTTCCGGCGTTCCTACTTTTCCCTGGAAGAAATAGGGCATAAAGCCCTGGCGGTGAACCTGAGCGACCTCGCGGCCGCCGGGGCCGCGCCGCTGGGGTTTTCGCTCTGCCTGATCCTTCCGTCTTCTTTCGGTGAAAGCGAGGCGGAGAGACTGTTTCAGGGCATGTCGGGCCTGGCTTGCGAGCATGGGCTTGTTTTAAGCGGGGGCGACCTTTCCGGAAGCCCGGACGGGCGGCTGGGTTTTGCCATAAGCATCTGGGGCGCGGCAACGGAAGGGGTTTTCCTGCGCCGGGGCGAGGCCCGGGCGGGCGACGTAATTTTTTTGGCCCAGAACCCGCTTGAGGGCGGCTTCCTTCGCCTAGGCCTGGCCCGGCGCGGCCTGTTGGCGCTTGAGGGCGGCTTGCCGCGCGAATTGTTTCCGCTTTCCTGCGCCGCGCACCTGGCCCCCCTGCCCCTGTTGGAACAAGGGCAGGCCCTGGCCCGCTTCAGCGCCCGCGCCCAGGCTGCCGGCCTTATCGTCCGCCCGCTTGGGCTGATGGATCTTTCCGACGGCCTGGCCCGCGACCTGCCCCGCCTGCTGAACGGCAACCGCCCGGAAGGAGCGGAATTCGGCGCGGAACTGGACATAGGGCCTGGCCTGCTGCACCCGGAGCTTTTCATTTCACAGGAACCTGAATGCCCGCATGCGCAATGCGCGGGGCAATTTCCCACCCCGCGTTTCGAAGCGCCGGCCCCCGCGCCTTCCTCCCCGGAACTCTCTTCCCCGGCCCTTGCCTCGGCCCTGCTGGGCGGAGAGGACTATTTGCTGATAGGCACCTGCCCGCCTGAGGGCTGGGGCGAACTTGAAAACTCCGTTCCAGGCCTGTTCCGCCTTGGCGCTGTCTCCACGCGGCCGGGGTTGTTATGCAACGGAAAATCTTTCGCGGAATGCGGGGCTGGCCGGGGCTTTGATCATTTCAGCGCGTAATTTCCAATAAAATACAAGCGTAACGCGGAGGTTTTCCTGAACCTCCGCGTTACGCTTTGCAGTACGGCCATTACGGGCAAAAATCAGAGATGGCTCGCTTCCTGGCGTTTAGGCAGGCGAGGCTCATTCTTGTCGGACGGCACAACGTTTCTTGTCCACTGAATGATCAGTTTGCCCATGTCAACGGCCAGCGCCTGGCTGATGGCGTGAACCGGGTCGCCTGGCAGGCGCGTTTTAGTGGTGAAAATGATGAAATCGCGCATTTCCGGCCCGGGCATAAGCCCGCCCTGCCCGAAAGACCAGATAAGCAAGCCGGACTGCACGTCATAAGCCTCCACCTGCACGGAAAGCGTGGTGTCGGAAACCGTGCCGCCGGGGCTGATATGGGTGACGAAACCGCCGATAAGCATTTGTGCGCCCTTTTTCCGGGCCGCGTTCAAAGCCACGTCGCGCCTGAAAGGCCCGGCTTCGCCGCAAAATTCAATGTAATCGAAAAGTTCCATGGCCGACCATGTCTGCCAGAAAACGCGGCTGACGCCATAACTGATTTGGTCCGCGTTGTTCATGGGCTGCGTAAGGCGGAAGGGAACCATCATCACCGTGGGGGGGGCGCTGATTCCGCTGGCCGGGTAAACGTAAACTTCCGGCGGGGAGCGGCGCACCCATTGGTCTTTGTAAACGGTCAGGCCGGTGGCGATGTCTCCGCTGGTATTCTCCTGCACGGCCGAACAGGCGGAAAGGGAAAAAAGCGCGAACAGCGCTAAAAGCATTTTTTTCATGGCAACCTCATCCGGCGTTGACGCCGTTTGAATTTTGACGCAAGGCGAATTTCTTCATGGCTATAGCAATAATAGTGCCAGATAAAAACAGCGCGCCTTGCGGCTTCAGCGGGCTTGCCGGCACGGCCGTCTTTTCGCCGGGGCGCAATATTGCCAAGGCGGATAGTTCATGTTAAGGATAAGACAATACGCGTTAAAAGGGGTGGAAAAGAGCCGCCGCTCAGCAGGGCTTTATTCCACGCGTACAGGCTAGTCGTTTTGGCAGGGTAATCTGTTTAGGCGGTTCTGGGCTTGTTTTTTTGCGGGGAATTTTTTAAATTAAATTAATGAATAATTAACATCAATACGTTGAGGAGATCGCACCATGGCCGAAAAGAAAGCAATACTCGTCATTTGTCCCAAGGATTGCGCTTGCGGCAGCTTCCCGGCCGCTGAAACCTTCAAGGAAAAAGGCGCCGTTTTCACCGCTTACACCCCAGGCGACATCGTGGCCGAAGCGCAGGCTGTTGAGGGCGTCGTTTTTGCCAAGGCTTCCGAAGTGGAAGCCTTGCTTGAAGCCGGAACCCCTTTGACCGTTGTTGACTTCAGCGCCGACGCCGCCGGTTTTAACGAAGGGCTGTCCAAAATTCTGGAAGCGGCCGGCCGCCGCGTGACCATCTGCATGGTGTGCTGCAAGGGCCTGGCTTTCTCCGGCAACGGCATTGCCAAGGCAGGCCAGATCAGCCGCCCGGCCACCTTTAAAGACGTCATTCCGACCCTGGGCTATATCGCGGAAATTTTCATTCCGGCCGGCCTTTCCGGTTCCGTGCTTTACCAGGCCCTTAAAGACTCCAACGCCCGCCTGAAAGAACTGGGCAAAATGGCCGAGTCGCTCAAGGCCATGGAAGCGGCCATGGAGCGCAATTCGCGCCAGCCGTGGGACAAGCACGACTGCGCGTAGCGCCGCCTGAAAATGTTTTCCCGCCCCGCGCCTTGGCGGATCACAAGGCGCGGGGCAAAGTAACGGAGCTGGCAACCTAAATAGACGAGGAGATGATCATGGCTGAACTTTCAGTTGGCTACCTTAAAGAAAACGGCATTGTGACCGTGCTGACCGGCTCCCCCGTATTGGGCGATATAGTAATAGATTACACCGGCGTTCCTGAGGAGGAACGCGGCGGAACGGCCAAGCAGTTTTTGGGCTCGGCGGCCATTTACTGCTTCTGCGGCGCTTTTGCCAAGGCCTTGGACGCGCGCGGGGCGAAATATGAAAACATCCAGGGTAAAGCCACCCTGGAAACCGGGCTGGACGAGAAGAAACGCGCCCGCGTCGTGAGCATGGCGCTTGACGTGACTGTGCGCATGTCGGAAGACTACGACGACGTCTTCGAGCGCGTAGTCAAGGTCATGCAGCAGGGCTGCCTGGTCACCGCCTCGCTTGAAGGCGCTTTCCCTATCACCTATAATATTCATCACGATATAATAGAAGATTAAAAACTGTCGCTTTAGGAACAGACCCCGGCGCGCGTTCATGCAAACCTGCCTTCCCAAGGGGGCGCGCGGCGTGAGGCGTCAAGCCGGAATACCTTAAGCGTTTTTAAAAAAGGAAGAGCGTCAAGGAGCGCACATGACCAAAATAACAGTAATAGGCGGCGGGCCCGGAGGCTATACGGCCGCTTTTGCCGCGGCCAAGGCCGGGGCCGAGGTTACGCTTGTGGAATCAAGCCACATAGGCGGCACCTGCCTTAACACAGGCTGCATACCGACTAAAACCATGAAGGCTTCCGCTGAAGCCCTGGAAACCGCTCACCGCCTTGCCGAATTCGGCATAAACGGGGTGGGTGAGGCTAAGGTTGACATGGCCGGAGTTGTCGCCCGCAAAGAAAAAGTAAGCCAGATACTGCGCGGCGGACTGGAAAAAAGCTGCGCGGCGCTCAAGGTAAGGCTGCTGCGCGGGCGCGGCGCCGTTGTGAACGCCGGGCTGGTAAGAGTTACGGCGGAAGACGGAACCGTAACGGAAGTGGGGGGCGACAAGATAATTATCGCAACCGGCTCCAGCGGCCTGAATCTTCCGTCGCTGCCCATAGACCATAAACATATCCTTTCCAGCGACGACGCCTTGCTTCTGAAGGAAGTGCCCGCCAGCCTGCTCATTGTGGGCGGCGGAGTGATCGGCTCGGAAATGGCTTTCATTTATAAGGCCTTTGGCGCGGCGGTAACCATAGTTGAAGGGCAGGACCGTCTCTTGCCCCTGCCCTCGGTAGACGGGGAAATGAGCAAGCTGTTGCAGCGCGAAGCGAAAAAGCGCGGCATAGGCCTTGAACTCGGGCGCACGGTAAGCCGGGTTGAAGTGCTGGCCGGCGGAAAAGTCAAGGCCGTTCTCGGACCTTCGCCTTTTGTGCAGTCTGAAGGCGCTGGAGAAAGCGAAATGACCGTTGACGCGGTTCTTGTCACCATCGGCCGCGTTCCCAACACCGCCGGGCTGGGCCTGGCGGAAGCCGGAGTCTCCGTTGACGCCCGGGGCTGGGTGGTCGCCGACGAAAAGCTGGCGACTTCCGTGCCGGGCATTTACGCCATTGGCGACGTTCTCGGCCCTTCCAAGATAATGCTGGCCCATGTGGCCGCTGTCGAAGGGCTGTGCGCGGCCGCCAACTGCTTGGGAAAGAACGAAAGCATGGATTACAGCCTTGTTCCCTCCGGCATTTTCACCAGCCCGGAAATCGCCACCGTCGGCCTTACCGAAGCCGAAGCGGCCGCCAAGGGGCTTGAAATCAAAACCAGCCTTTTCCAGTTCCGTGAACTGGGCAAGGCGCAGGCTATGGGCGAAATAGCCGGGGTGTTCAAGCTGATTTGCGACGCAAGTAACGGCAAACTGCTCGGCGCGCACCTGGCCGGCGCGCACGCCACCGACCTTATAGCCGAAACCACATTGGCCATTAAAATGGGGGCCACGGCCCAAGACCTGGCCTCCACTATACACGCGCACCCGACTCTGGCCGAAGGCGTTTACGAGGCCGCTCTTTCACTGGCCGGACATTAACCCGCAAGTTTAAGGAGATTGACCATGAGCGAACTTAAATATCCCGATGGACTTAAATATACGGTTGAGCACGTCTGGTTCAAGGACAACGGCGACGGAACCGCCATTGTCGGCATTTCCGACTATGCGCAGGACCAGCTGGGCGAAGTGGCCTTCGTCGACCTTCCGTCCGTCGGCAAGAGCTTTGAAGGCGGAAAATCCTTCGGCACGGTTGAGTCCATCAAATCCGTGAATGAACTCTATATGCCGGTGACGGCTTCCGTTGTTGAAGTGAACGGCGCGCTCGCCGACGAACCCACCCTTGTGAACACCGGCCCCTACGCGGAAGGCTGGATGATAAAAATCCGCATGGCGGAAAGCGCTTCGCGCGAGCTGCTTGTCAGCGCCGCCGAATACCAGGCCGGGTTGTAATTAACGGCATTGGCTTTTACCGCGAGCTGCTTGTTTAAGAAAAAGACTGCTGTGGCGTGATGGATGTTCGCCGCAGCAGTCTTTTTCACCTTTTGGCAGGAGCGTATCTTTTTTCCGCTCCTGCTCTTATTTCAGTTTGACGAAATCTCCGCAAATAGTCACATATGCGGAGTTCCATTTTGACCCCTGCATTTCCGTTGTCGCCGAAGCCATGCGAAAATTGATGAATGCGTTTGCGCCGATTTTAGCGCCCTCGTTTTCAATGGCGGCTACCGCATTGCGTATGCTGCTGAAGTATTCGCCGTTTCCATGCTCGGAAAAAGAATAGCAATAGAAACCCCGGTTTTCGATAATATCAGCGCCGGGGATCACGTTGTTCGTATATATGCCGAATCCATTGGCGGAAACTTTAGGCTTTTCAGGGAGTTTCCCTTCTTGCTCATGCGGCGTGCCGGAAATAATATTTTTTATTTCCACATGATAAATGCCCGCAAAAAGCACCGCCGCGAGTAATGCCGCTTTAAGCGCGAATTCAAGAACGCGTTTCGCCATATTTTCCGCCACGCTTGGTTGAATGTTATTCTTCCGGGCCGCAATCTCCGCGAGAAATTTTTTAAGGCCGAAAGGCGGGCGTATTTATTCTTTTATGCGGCGGATGCTGGCCCCGACCGCGTTCAGTTTGTCCTCAATGGCCTCATAGCCCCTGTCCAGGTGATAGATGCGCTGCACGTGGGTTTCGCCCTTGGCGGCCAGCCCGGCCAGCACCAGCGAGGCGCTGGCCCTGAGGTCGGAAGCCATGACCGGCGCGCCTATCAGTTTCGGAACGCCGCGCAGCATGGCTTTAGAGCCGGAAAGGTGGATGTCCGCTCCCATGCGGCTGAGTTCCGGCACGTGCATGAAACGGTTTTCGAAAATGGTTTCCTCCACCAGGCTGGAGCCCTGGGCCAGGCTCATCAAGGCCATAAGCTGGGCCTGCATGTCAGTGGGAAAGCCGGGGTAAGGCCTGGTGACGATGTCCGTTCCGCGCAGGGCGGGCAAATAGGAGCGCACCCGCAGGCCAGTGCCTTCCGGCGTCATTTCGACCCCCATTTTGCGCATTTTGGCGATAACGGCGGAAAGCTCGTCCACCGGGCAGTTTTCAATCATCAGGTCGCCGCTGGTAATGGCCCCGGCCACCATGAAGGTTCCGGCCTCAATGCGGTCGGGCATGATGCGGTAGGCGCAGCCGGAAAGAGAACTTACCCCCTGGATGTGCAGGGTGTCCGAACCGATGCCGCTTATCTTCGCCCCGCAGGCCAGCAGGAAATTGGCCAGATCGGTCACTTCCGGTTCGCAGGCCGCGTTGCGCAAAATCGTTTCGCCTTTGGCCAGGGTCGCGGCCATGAGCAGGTTTTCCGTGCCGCCCACCGTGGGCATGTCAAACGTGATGTCCGCCCCGCGCAATTCCTTGCAACGGCCCACGATGTAGCCGGATTCCAGGTCGAATTCGGCCCCCATCTGCTCAAGGCCCTTCAAGTGCTGGTCAACCGGGCGCGCGCCGATGGCGCAGCCGCCGGGCAGGGCCACCCTGGCCTGCCCCAGCCGGGCCAGCAGGGGGCCGAGCACGCAAACCGAGGCCCGCATGGTTTTGACCAGGTCGTACGGCGCTTCCGGCACCAGGTTTTTTACCCGCGTGACGACCGTGTGCGGGTCATCCTGGCTGAAAGAGGCGTCGCAGCCCAGAATGGCGAGCAGCTTGATGGTGGTCTTGATGTCCTGCAAACGCGGAACATTGGTATACGTTACCGGGCCGTCAACCAGAATGGCCCCGAACAGTATGGGCAGGGCGGCGTTTTTCGAGCCGTTGACCATGATGTTCCCTTTCAGCGTCTTGCCGCCTTCTATTACCAGTTTTTCCATGTAATCGCTCCGAATTTAAAAGATCGGCATAAAAAGCTTGACCCCAAAGGCCGCACGGTGTAAATCGAAATTCCTGCATATGGCGGATGTAGCTCAGTTGGCAGAGCACCTGGTTGTGGCCCAGGTGGCCGTGGGTTCAAATCCCATCATTCGCCCCATTTAGCATTCAAGGCCCCGCCCGCGCGGGGCTTTTTTACGTGTGAATTTTAAAAAGCGGCACGCGTAACGCCGCAAAGGCCTTGCGCTGAAAAAACGCAGCGCCGCCCGTCAATGCGCTCCCTTCAGTTTCCGCCCCTCATTCCAAGCTTGGCAAGCTGCTGTTTATACGAAACAATGCCGTTAGCAATCCCTTCCGCCGCCTTTTCCACATAAAGGGGGTTTTTCATGCGCTTGGCTTCGCCGTCGTTGGTCAGGTAGCCAACTTCGATTAAAATGGCGGGCATGCGCGCCCCCAGAAGCACATAAAAAGGCGCGGAACGCACCCCGTTGTTCGATGAGCTGAATCCGTTCTTCCTCAGGCCGGAGAGCATGTTCTTCAGCACTGAATTGGCAAGTTCCTTTGATTCGCCGAGCTTGGTGTCGCGCATCAGGTCGCTCAAGATAAATTGCAGGTCGCTTATCTGCTGGGTGGAAACCCCGTTCTCCCGCGCCGCCACCTTTATGGCGCTGTTTGAGCGGGCCACGTCAAGGTAATAGACTTCGAGGCCGTTCACGCTTTCATTCCTGTTGGCGTTTACGTGAATGGAGATGAACAGGTCGGCGTTCTGGTTGTTGGCCAGTTTGGTGCGGTCTTCCAGCGGGATGAATATATCTTTTTCGCGGGTGTAAAGCACGGTGAACCCGGCTTTGCCCAGTTTGTCGCCAAGGTTTTTAGCCAGAGCCAGCACGTAGGCGCTTTCATCCACGCCGTTTCCGGCCGCGCCGGGGTCTTTTCCGCCGTGCCCCGGGTCTATCATGATGGTGCGCACGGTAAGGCCAAGCTGTTCGGCCAGGGTTTGCGGCTTTTCCTGGTTCTCCGGCTGCCGGGTTTTACCCTGCCCCTTAAGCTTGGCCGCCAGGGTTTTGCCGTTGCGTGCCATATCGCCTTTAGGGTAGGCCTCCAGCATGCTTTCCAGCGTCAGGGCGGCTTTTTGCGGATTTTTCATGCGTTTGTCCAGAATAAGCGCCTGGGCATAGAGGGAATCGTCCGCAAGGGAACTTGAAGGGTAATTCGCGGCCACGGCGGCGTAAAGCTCAGCCGCTTCCTCCCAGTCCGCCCTTTGCTGCGAACGGCGGGCCAGTTCCTCGCGGGAACGGGCCGCCTGGAAAGCGGCTTTCTCCGCCGTGGCGGAACCTTGAGCCATAATTTCAATTTCCTTGAAATCGCCTTCAAGCCCAAGCCATGCTTCACGCTTGCCGGAACGGGCGGCGGGGGCGGCTTTCAGGGCGCGCCATTCGGCGGCCTTGGCGGAGTAAAGCTTCGCCGCTTCAGCCGGATTCAGGCGTTTGGCCGGCTTTACGGCCTCCTTGCCTGGGGCGGGGACGTTTTCATCTGTTCCCGATGCCGTCGTTACGGCGCCGTCGCGCTTGTTGTCCGCGCCCTTGGCGTTCGGCTGTTCCGGCTTTTTGGGCTGGCCTTGCCCGCCTTCCAGTTCTTTGCGCAGGGCCTTGGCTTTGGGCTTGAAATCACCGTTCGGATTATTCTTTTCAAGGGCCGCCAGAGCCTTCAGCGCGGACGGGCTATCCCCCAGGTTTTTCGCGAGAATCGAGGCCTGGTTGTAAAGGGCGTCATCCGCCCAGGCGTGGCGTGGAAAAGCGCGGGCAAAGGCGGCATAACCTTCCGCCGCCTTGGCGAAATCTTCCCGCCGCGCGGATTTCTCCGCCAGCAAAGCCCGGGTTTTGACGCGCTGGTAAGCAGCCTTCGGACCCAGTTCGCCGGCTTGCGTGGAAGCCAGCCTATCAAAGCCTTTTTCCAGGTTTTCCCAGGCCTGGCGGGATTGCGAGGCTTTTTTGCCGGCGTAAAGGGCGTCGCGCTGGCGCAAAAGTTCCTGATAGGTCTGGGAGGGGCTTAGGGAAGCGGCCGGGGCCGCCATGGCGCAAAAAGAGAAGCCCAGGCACAGAACAGCCAGGGCGGCAAGGAAAGCTGAAGCGCGTTGCGTTTGCGGAACTGTGTTCAAAAGCGTTATCCATCTTGCCCGGTTGAAGCGTATCGGCTGCGGGCGTTTTTGCAAATCAGGCCGGAGTAAAGCTTCAAAAAAGTCTTGAAAAGCTCTAAAGTTTTTTCTTCATAGCCGATAGCGCCCGATCTGCCAATAGATTTCATGCGGTCAGCGCGGGTTTTGACAAAAAAATGAACTGACTATAACCTAACAGCCGGCCTGAAGCGGGAACCTCAAAGTTATCTTACCATAAAACGGAATGCGCAGATGAACGGAAAAAACTTTATGAACGGCGGGCCTGAGCAGAACTCATGGCGCATGTTCCGCATTGTTGCGGAAACGGTAAACGCGTTTGAAACTTTGGGGAACGCGCAGAATTGCGTTTCCATTTTCGGCTCCGCGCGCGTGGGAACTGACGACCCATTGTACGCGACCACCCGCAACCTGGCGCGGCAACTGGCCGAAGCCGGCTACGGCGTGATAACCGGGGGCGGCCCCGGCCTTATGGAGGCCGGAAACCGGGGGGCCTGCGACGCGGGCGGCCAGTCCATCGGGCTGCATATTCACCTTCCGCACGAACAGGAAAGCAATAAATATATCAAAACCCGCTGCGATTTCCGCTATTTTTTCATCCGCAAGCTGATGTTCGTAAAATACGCCATGGCTTACGTGGTCATGCCCGGCGGCATGGGAACAATCGACGAGCTTTCCGAGGCTTTTGTGCTGGCCCAGACCAAGCGCATCAAGCCGTTTCCCATTATTTTGTATGACAGCGAATACTGGAGCGGCCTGCTGGACTGGATGCGCGCCGCCATGGTCAAGCGGGGCTTTATCCATGAAAAAGAGCTTGATCTGTTTATTTTGAAGGATTCACCGGAAGAAGTCGTTGAATATATCAGCCGCCATGTAATAATTTAACCCCGCGCATGGGCTGACCCCCATCAGCCGGAATTACGCCGCCCGCACCATGGAAAACTCCGCTTTCCGCATAATGCCGTCGCCGCCTGCGGGCTGGGCCGCCTGGGAGGACCTTATGCTGCTCGCCCTGGAAGAGGCGGAGTTGTCTCTGGCCCGTGGCGACGTTCCCGTGGGAGCGGTGCTGGTCGACGCTGCCGGGCGGGTAATCGGGCGTGGGCATAACGACATGGTTTACGGCGGCAACGCCGTCGGACACGCGGAAATAAACGCCATAACCCAGGCTTGCCGGAATCTGGATAATTACCGCCTTAACGCAACAACGCTTGTTGTAACCCTTGAACCTTGCCTGATGTGCGCAGGGGCCGTCGTGCATTCGCGTATCGCCGGGGTTGTCTACGGAGCGGCCGACCCCAAGGCCGGGGCGGTGGTTTCCCGCCTTGACGGGTTTGAGCTGCCTTTTCTGAACCACAGGCCCTGGCATTGCGGCGGAATTCTCGAGGCGGAGTGCGGGAAGCTGCTGCGGGATTTTTTCGCGGCCCGGCGTAAGTAAGCTTGCCGCGCCGGCAAGCGCGGCATTTCACCCGGCGCACACCAAGGCAGGCGCCCTTCCGCCACACGCAAGACGTTGGCGGCTATGCCGCCGTTTCCGCCTTGCGGGACGTTGGGCTGGCTTTAAGCGCGCTTCAGGGTTGCCTGCAAGCGGCCTTGAAGCTTTTACGGCCCAGGGCTCCTTCAGGAGGCTTCAGGCCTTTTTGGCGTTAAGTTCCATGTAGGTTTTGCGTATAAGCGTGGCCAGCGCTTTGGTGTCATCGCTATCCACGTCGCTGAAGCGCATTCCGGTCATGTAGCGCCCGCCTTTCGGGCTGCACCACGTAACTTCGGCTATTCCGCTCAGGGCTTGATCCACATCGTTTTCATACACCTTGAAAAAGCTTGGCGAATATTTATTCAGGGAAGGAATGAACACCTTTACCTGAAGCTTGGTTCCCACAGGAAAATTGCGGCTGGTCGGCACGCAAAGCCCGCCTTCGCTGATGTCGAAACAGGAACTCTCGATGGCGAATTCCCGGGGAAGCGGAAGGCGTATTTCTTTCGCTTCTATTTTATAGGGCTTGGGCAGCCTGATATATTTACGTTTGTCGTGGTTGTCGCCGGTCATAATATCCTCCTGGCGCGATTCGCGCTCCGTGTCCGTTATGGCCTTTCGCGTCTTTGCCGCGAGGGCGGTTTTATCTGAAAACGCCGGTTTTGAAGCCTTTTATATGCAATAAGGCGGTGGAATTAGGGTGCGTCTTTCACTATCTTAAACGTTACTCGGATGATGATACAGTATTTAGAGAAATTTTACAAATTTTAAGGAACATGCGGGCAGGCGCGGAAAAGGCCGCTTCAGCCGTGCGGCGGCAAAAAGCCCGCCTGATTTCCTGTGCGGAAATCAGGCGGGCTTTTTGCCGCAATAAATTGCGAAATTTTCAACGGCGCGGTTTGGTAGCCAGCACCAGCGAGAGATAATGCGGGTTTTCCGGAGCGTCTTGGAGGTTTCTGGACGTGATTTCCCCTTCCAGCCCAAGGCGTGAGCTGAACACGATGTCCAGCGATTCTTTATTTCTGGCGGAAGCGTCTTGCCCCAAGGCTTCTTTGATGGCCGGGAAGTTTTTATAGCATTTTAAAATAGCGGCGTTGTCGGCCATTTTCAACGCTTCGCCCAATTCCGCGCCTTCGTTGATGCCCGGCAACAGCAACAGGTTTTCCCCGCTTTCGCAGAGCACGGTGCGGCTGGCCGCGGCCGCGGCCTGGTATGAGGTTACCCCGGAGACGACTTCTATGGGCAGTTCCGGCCAGCCTTTTTGCAGGGTGCGCATCAAATAGCCGAAGGTACTGTAAATAAGCGGGTCCCCAAGTGTGATGAAGGCCGCGTTTTTTCCTTGAAGCAGGGTTTGGGCGCTCGTTTCCGCATTTTCTTGCCAGGCCGCTTCCAGAACGGCCCTGTCGCGGGTCATGGGAAAATCCAGGCGCAGAATTTCCACGTCCGGCGGCAGATGCCCTCGGGCGATGGAAAGGGCCAGGGAATCGTCATTGCGCGGGGAGGCCGCCGCCAGCACCACGTCAACCCTTGCCAGCGTGGCCGCCGCGCGCAGGGTGATAAGGTCGGGAGAGCCGGGGCCTACGCCAATGCCGTAAAGAGTGCCTGTTTTTTGCTGTTTTTCAGTCATTTAAGGGAGTCCAGAGCTTTTTGCGCGTGGTCGGCGAACATTTCCGTGGTCAGGGGAAGTTCAGCCAGCCCGCGCTGTAAAGGAACGGTCTTTATGCCGTTCGCGTTAAGCGTGCTTACCCAGCTTTCCGGGTCGCCGCCGAACAGGTCGTTAACGGCGTGGTCGCCGACCACCAGCAGCAGCGGCGATACAAAAGCTTTTTTGATGCCGCGTTTTTTAAGCTCCGCCAAGGTATCGGGCAACCGCACGTCGCCTTCGATCGTGCTTACGAAAAAGTTGCGGCCTTCCTGGTCAAGGCAATATTGCAACAGCGGGTAAGCCATGCCGCCGGTGGGGTTGTGCGTGCCGTGCCCGACGAAAATGACGGCGTCTTCAGGTTCGCGCTCCGGCGGCAGCGAAGAGGCCAGCCCTTTGGCCAGGGCGCGGGCGTCAGGGAAGGAAGCTATCAGGGGCAGGCCTATGGCGCTTTTTTCCAGCCCTTTGGGCATTCCGGAAAAGCGCCCGGTTATTTCGCGCACCTGTTCGTATTCCTGCCCCGGTATGACGTGCAGGGAAAGCACGGCCGCTTTCTTGTAGCCGGACGCGGCCGCCGAGGCCAGGGCTTCTTGCAGGGTGGGCGCGTTTTCGCCTTGTCGTTTCAGGCTCGAGGCAATGCTTGTGGCGGTGTAGCCGGTATAAACCGCCAAGCCGGGGGCGCGTTTTTGCATTTCCGCGCGCAAGGGGGCGTCAGGGCAGTTTCGGGTTACGTTGGAGCCGAAGCAGGCGATTACCAGGGCGGTGTCATCGTAAGCAGGGTTCGCGTCCGAAGTTTGTTCCGAAGCGGGCGCGAAAGAAGGGGCCAGGGTGAGGGTTAGAAGCAGGAAGGCGGCGCCAAAGCGGGTTTTTGCGGTCATGTTTGTTCCTCCACGGCGTGCGCAAAGGCGGCACGCGTTGAGGGCCGTTTGCGGATGGAATAAAAAAAACCACAACCTTCAGCATTAAAGGTTGTGGAAAGAACACCGTTTTTATCCCTTCCGCGGAATGCCGCAACGCAAAGGCCCGTTGGCTGCGGCGAAACTTTGTCGGCTTCAGGCCGGTATTCCGGCTTGCCTTACGCTGTTCCGCCTTCCCGCAAAAGCAGTGGCTCAGGAACAGGCCGGCTCTGGAGCCGGGTCAGGCCTACGGCGGCGGGTCCGCTCTCGGATTGAAGGCCGGAACAATCCGGCTCTTCGGACGAGATTCCCACGGCGCGCATGACGCGCCGCGCTCAAAGAGCGCCTGAAGCGAAAAAAAACTATATCAAGAGCGGCTGGCTGTCAATCGGTCAGGAAACGGGCTGTGGAATATCGCCGGGGGGGGGGGGAGCGGGGGGAGGGGCGGGGCAGCAAACCCCCCGCCCGGTTGTGTGAGCGGGAAAGAATTTGGTAGTGGGTTTGGGCGGGGGGGGC
>JAVBMT010000027.1:0-39424 GCA_031552195.1 Desulfovibrionaceae bacterium | reverse complement strand
GGTGAAAAGCTTCTATTGTCTGATTGCAAAAATTCCACAAATAATTTTAAAGGATATTTTTGCAAAGATCGTTGGCTGAAAAGCGTGGTTTACAGCCAACTCACGCCACCTGTAGTGGCGCAAAATCCTGACGGATTTTTTTAGTGTTTGTTTTGCAAGCAAACACTAGATGTCTGATTGGGCCAGAATAAGTTCCACTTCGTCAAGGGAAAGACCGGTGCTTTTGGAAAGCTGTTCCGGGCTGCGGCCCTTGCGCGAACCTGAAATTATAAGCTCGCGCAGAAATTTGGGCGAACGGCTCACGGCCTCGGCCTGATCCAGAAGCTTGCGCAGGGAATCGGCCCTTTCTTCAAGGCGCATGTTGAGCTGGGCCAACTCTTCCTGGCGCTGGGCGAAGCTTTCGACCAGCTCTTTTTCCAAGGTGGCGTTAATCTCTATTTTAGCCAGAAGCCTGTCTTGCCCTTCCTGCAGTTCGTCAAGGTATTCCTCAGAGCGGCGCAGGCGCAGGAAAAAGCGCCAGATGAAAATAAATAGCGCCAGCTCGGCCAGGCAGGTGACCAGAAGTATCCAGAAGTAAAATTGCTGCATTTCAGATCTTCATATTAAGGATGTTGCCGGCCCAGACATTCGCGCTGTTGTCAAGGCTTTCATCATGTTCCGGCTCCGTTTCCGGCTCGCGCTCGCGCGAGCTTTGCCAGGCGTCATGCCCAGGGCGTTCTTCATTCTCTTCCGTCTGCTCGTGAACATACCAGCCGAATTTCGGCCCGGAGTGGGGGCCGGTTCTGGCCTTCGCTCCACGCTGCTTGGAGCCTTGCTCCGCCTTGCTTATCTGGGCCTTCTGATCGCGCAGCGTTTCAGCCGCCTGCTGCTGCATGGCCTGTTGCTGCATGGCCGGGAGGTTTTGCACGTTTTGGGCGACTTTTTCCACATTGCCCATAGAGGCGATTTGTACCGGCAAAATCGAATAATTATCCATAACTGTCCCCTGTTGCGGCTTTCGCCGGCTGGCGGGGTGGCGGCGCTTCTTCGGGGGCTGCCCGCGTTTCAAGCGCCGGGACAAGATCGGCTTCACTTTTCTATAACCCGGTTTGTCCGGAAAAGGCAAACGTTCCAAGGGTGTTCAGCCCGGCAGGCGTTTTTCGGGCGGTACGCTCCGTGAAAAGCGCTCATTGTATAGCTTATCGTCTTTTCGGCATGGGGGTTTAATTTTCAGAACAAACCCGCGCGTTCGCCTGAAATTATTATCAAGCGAGGCGTGCCGGTGTTGTCTTGCCGGCACGCCTCGCTGATTTTCAGGGCCAAAATATCCGGGCGGCGTTTACGGCGTTTGGCCGGACGCCCGCTTGGCGGCCTTAAACTTTAGTCTGGCACTGTTCCTCTTCATTTTCACTGTAAAATTCAGCGATTGAGAAGAACTTGTCTTTAATTTCCAGAAAGGCGTCCACCACGTCAGGGTCAAAATGCGTTCCGCGCCCGGCCACAATTATATCCAGAGCTTCCTGGTGCGGAATGGCGCTTTTATAAACGCGTTTGCTGATAAGGGCGTCATACACGTCAGCCAGGGCCATAAGCCGGGCGGGAATAGGAATGGCGTCTTGCACGAGGCCTTCCGGGTAGCCTGATCCGTCCCATTTCTCATGGTGGCTGTAGGCGATGTCGCGCGCAACTTCCAGAAAAAGCTCAGGGAACATCAGTTCTTTTTCCGCCGCGATAATGGTGTCTCTTCCGTAAACGGTGTGCTTTTTCATCTCCTCGAATTCGTCCGGGGTCAGGCGGCCCGGCTTGAGCAGAACTCGGTCCGGCACGCCGACTTTGCCGATGTCGTGCAGTGGGGCGGATTTGAATATCACTTTGCACATGCCCTCAGTAAGAACTTCGCTGAAGCGCGGGTGGGTGCAAAGTTTTTCGCACAAGGCCTGTATGTATAACTGGGTGCGGCGGATGTGGTGGCCCGTGTCGTTGTCGCGCGTTTCCGCCATTGAGGCCATTGCGGTAATAAGGGCCGCCTGCAGGGCCACAAGCTGCTGGGTGCGCTCTTCCACCTGCCCTTCGAGAAATTCATTCTGGTGGGCCAGCACGGAGCGCGCCTGTTTCAGGGAAAGGTGGGTATGGACGCGCGCCATGAGAATGGGCGGGGCTATAGGCTTGGTGATGTAATCGACAGCGCCGAGTTCAAAGCCCCTTGTTTCGTCATCTTCCTGGCTTTTGGCGGTAAGGAATATAACCGGAATGTCGGCTGTTTTGGGGTTTTCTTTAAGCTGGCGGCAAACCTCGTAACCGTCCATGCCCGGCATCATGATGTCAAGCAGGATAAGGTCCGGCGGATCGGCAAAAGCTATTTGCAGCGCTTTCGGCCCGTTTGTGGCGACCTTGTTCTTATATTGCCCGCCCAAAAGTGAACACAGGAGAGTAATGTTGTCAGGCGTATCGTCAACAATCAGCAGCACTGGCTTGTTTTCTGTCTGTTCCACAAAATTCCTTCCTTAAGCCCGCTGCTTGCGGCAGCAGCTTTACCCAAGACAAGCGGATGGAGAAAACGACATGAAAAACCGTAAATGTAATAAGCGTCACGCCCCGTACGGGGCGTGACGCGCAATTTTACTCAACAACGGAAACTTTTTCAATAATGACCGGCTCTTTCGGAACGTCCTGGTAGGGGCCGACCGATCCGGTGGGCACGGCTTTGATTTTGTCTACAACATCCTGCCCGCTGACGACCTTGCCGAACACGCAGTAGCCCCAACCGCCGAAGCTTTTGGCGGTGTGGTCGAGGCTGGGGTTGTCTTTCACGTTGATAAAAAACTGGCTGGTGGCGGAATGAGGGTCGGAGGTGCGGGCCATGGCGATAGTGTAAACGTCGTTTTTCAGGCCGTTGTCAGCTTCATTTTTAATGGGGGCATGCTCGTTTTTTTTCGGCTTGAGGTCAGCCGTCATGCCGCCGCCCTGAATCATGAAGTTATCGATAATGCGATGAAAAACGGTGCCGTCGTAAAAACCTTCAGCAACATAGGTCTTGAAGTTGGCTGAGGTTTCCGGGGCGTTTTTTTCGTCAAGTTCGACTACTATATCGCCCATGCTGGTCTGAATTTTGATCAAGGTGTTCTCCTTCGCCGCGAATGCCGTCAGGCTTATGGCCGTCAGGGCGGCTATTATAATTAGATTGAAATATTTTTTCATGGTGGTTCAACCTTCGCGTAGGTATGGCTACAACGCGCCAATAAAGGAAATATATAGAAATATCGTTAACGGGCCGAAGTTCTCATAACACAAAAAAAGCTCATGTGCAAATAAAAGCAAGCCCTGGCGGTTTTCGTGGGCGAGTAGGGGTTTGGTTTGAACCTAAATGAAAAATGCGGTTCGGCCGTCAGCGACTTAAGCGCCGCGCCATCTTGTTTTTCACCCTGGTATCGCCTTGCCGGATAAGCTAAGTACGGCGGCTGTTTTGTCAACGCGTTCAGGGCGCCTTACGCCTGGCGGGCGTGCCGGAAAGTGCCATTCAGCGTGTCAATACATGATTATATCCTTGCTGAGCACCTTCCCGTCGCGGTAAATTTTAACCTCGGCCTTCTCTCCCGGCCTGACCGTGGCGGCCAGGGCCTCGTCTGACGCAAAAGGCCGTCCGTTCACGCTTATAATGATGTCACCCTCGAAAATATTGGCGCGAAAGGCGCTGCCGTCTTTGCGCAGGGCCGTCACCAAACCGCCGCTTCTGGTGTCGAATTTCTTCATGTAATCTTCCGGCGGCTCGGTGGTGCGCACGCCTAAAGGTTCAGGGCGCAGCCTGGCGAAAAAAGCGCCCGTGTAATTGAAAACGCGCACGGAATAGGGCACGGAGTCGTAATATGTGTAGCCGGGGTAGGTGTAGAAGCTGCGGTAATAGTAGGGCCTGCCGTTATAGTAGGCCTTGCGGTAGCTGGCCACGGTAGGGCCCGGCACATAGACCGGCACGGCGGACACGCCGCTTTCCACGTGGGAAAAATCGGCGGACCAAAGCACCAGGCAAGCCCCGATTTCCTTGCCCTGGTCCAGGGCGTCTGCGTCCGTTTCCCTGGCCGTTCCGGCCCAGGCCGCGCTTCCCAGCAGGCCGTATCCGCTTTCATACATTTTCAGCTCAAGGTCATGCAGGTTAAGGTTCGGCATGGTGTCGACCAGCGGGGTCTCGCAGACGCTCATTCCGGGCCTGAGCATGGCGGAGGCCCGGTCAAGGCCTCGGTAATACTCGTGAAAGCCGTTGGGGGCGCAGGAAACGCACATCAAGGCAAGGGCGAAGATGACGGCTGTTTTTTTCATGGTTTCCTCAAAAACAAGAGGGTAGGCGTTGCGGCGGCCGGTCAGGGGTTTTGAGCTTCAGGCCGCCAAGCCGGAAGATTCCGGTTTCGGTTATTATATATCGGAGGATTTGGAAAATACAGCCCTTTGTGCATGGGGTTCTTGAGGGCCGGAAAGGGCGCGCGGCTACGGCCTGACAAAATGTAAACGAAGTTTTTGTTATATATTTTAGTGGATTGCAGGGTGGAATTATAAAGTTTGAAACAGCCCTATAGTATTTTTTTTTATGGGCGAAAAGAGCGGCATACAGCCTTGATATCCATGCGTGGAAGCATGCGTTTTCAGGCCACAGGAATTACGAGGGGAGTCAAGTGGATACGCATTCTTTTTACACCAGAAACATGCTGCAGCAATACGGGAAGCAGCTCGTCTCGGCAAGACGGCTGGCCCGTTATCAGCAGTTGTTGGGCCGAGGAGACCAGCAAGGCGTTGGACCGCCGCCTGACGTGAAACGTCGGCTGATGGTCGAACGCATTGCCAGAGAAATTGTTGACAACCTTATTTTTTCCGGCAGTGAAAACCCCATCGTGAACGAGGTGAGGCAGCGCCTGAACACGGTAATGGGGGAAGAACTCATATTTCAATATCCTCCGGGCGAGCTAGAGTTCAAAATCATAAGGAACACCCTGGACGGGCCGGAAGAAATAAGCGTGGATGAAAAACATTTGGTAATGGGAAGATTATGGGATATAACGCTTGAAACGGTAAATGAAACCATGCTGTAGCCTTCGGGCCGCATGTTATCGCGCCGCACCGTTTCGCAGCGAAGAAAGGAAGAAGATTATGGAAATAAAGTCAATCGACCCTTACAAGACGCAGCAGCTTGAAAGAAACGCCGAATCACGCGAAGCCGGAAAGCTCAAGGCGGGGCAGCGTGAACAGGCGCAGGCCGCTAACTCTGGCGGAGCCGACCGGATAAGCCTTTCCCCGGAAGCCCGCCTGCACGCCACAGCCGTTCAGGCGGCGAACAGCGCCCCTGACGTGCGCGCTGACAAGGTTGCCAGCCTCAAGGCCAAGGTTGAAACCGGAGAATATCAGGTCAACAGCCGCGATATCGCTTCGAAGCTGCTTCAGGAAGAACAGGAAATATTCGGAGCCTGAACGGAAAATCCGGGCGGATTTTAATCCTGCCGGACGTTTCGCTAAATAAACCGCATTCGGCGCCATTCCCGCAAGCTGCGGGAATGGCGCCGTTTTTTTCTGAATAGCCGTTTTTTTTTTCAGGGCCAGCCGGTTTTTCAGCCTGCAGCGGCCTACGCCCCGTAGTAGCTTTTATACCACTCCACGAAACGGGGAATGCCTTCTTCAATGGTCGTCCTGGGCGTGAAGCCGCAGACGGCCTGCAAGGAATCTATATCGGCGCAGGTGGCGTGAACGTCGCCCGGCTGCATAGGCAGCATGTTCTTCTGCGCCGTCCGGCCCAGCGTTTTTTCCAGAACCTCTATGAAGTGCCCCAGTTCAACCATGTTGTTGTTGCCGATATTGTAAACGCGCCAGGGGGCCGGGCTTGAGGCCGGGTTGGGGGCTTCGCCGCGCCAGTCCGGGTCTGGTTGCGGTATGATTTCAGTCAGCCGGGCCACCCCTTCCACAATGTCGTCAATATAGGTGAAGTCGCGTTGCAGCCTGCCGTGGTTGAAAACGTCGATCGGGCGGCCTTCAAGAATGGCTTTGGTGAACATGAACAAGGCCATGTCCGGGCGGCCCCAGGGGCCGTAAACCGTGAAAAAGCGCAGGCCGGTGCAGGGAAGGTTGAAAAGGTGGCTGTAAGCGTGGGCCATGAGTTCGCCGGATTTTTTGCTGGCCGCGTAAAGGCTTACCGGGTGGTCGACGTTATCCCGTTCGGAAAAGGGCATGCTGCGGTTAAGGCCGTAGACGGAACTGGAAGAGGCGAACACCAGGTGCTTGACCGGGTGATGGCGGCAGGCCTCCAGAAGGTTGGCGAAACCGACCAGGTTGGTTTGCACATAGCTGGAGGGATTGATCAGGCTGTAGCGTACCCCTGGCTGGGCCGCAAGGTTCACCACATAGTCGAAGCCGTTTTCCGCGAACAGCCTGTCAAGGGCCTTCATGTCCGCCAGGTCTTGGCCCGCGAAGCTGAAGCCTGGTTTTTGCAGCAGAATGTCCAAACGGCTTTTTTTCAGCTCAACGCTGTAATAGTCGTTCAGGTTGTCCAGCCCGGTTACGGAGTGCCCTTGCTCCAGAAAGCGCAGGGAAAGGTGAAACCCGATGAAGCCGGCGGCTCCCGTTACTAAAATACGCATGATTTCTCCGCTGATATGGTTTTGACATTCGTGTTAGAGCCGCCGCTTCCTGTCATCGTACGCGCGCATTTAAAAAGCCGGTATGCATCCTAATTCAGGCGCAGGCGCGACAGGGCGGAGCGCAGGTAAGCCAGGGCGGTGTCTTTTTTTCCGGCGTCTGACAGCATGGAGGCGAAAGAAGGCAGTACGATTACCAGGCGACCGGCCACCACGCTCTGCTGATAGGGCATGGCTTTCAGAGAGTTGAACCCGGCCCGGGCCAGACTGTCCGGCCCGAAAAGAATTATGGCGCGGCAATCAAGCCGGGCCAGGCCGGACTGGAACACGGCGGGGTTGTCCGCCGCCGCCCCGCCTTCCGGCAGGGCGAAAGGCCAGAAGGCGCTGCTGCCTTTGCGCAGTTGCAGGGCGGCTATCAGCGCTTTCAGCGCTCCGCTGCGTTCAGCGCTTTCTTCCGAGCCGCCGCAAAGGTCAAGCCCCAGCTCCGGGTAAGTCCAGACCAGCGGGGCCGCTTTGGTGCGCCTGAACAGGGCTTGCCAGTTTTCCGGCCAGCTTTCAGGGGGCGGCAACTGTGGAACGGCGTTTTCCGGCAAGGAAGCGTTTTTACGCTCCGTTCCGTCCGGGGCGTTTCCGTTTATTACGGCCGCCTGGTTTTCCCTGGGGGCCGGGATGGCGCGCGGCGGGCGCGCGGCGGGCGTTTCGACGCGAACGGGCGACGGGTTGGCCAGCGAAGGCAGAACAGGGTCTTCCGCCAGCAGGCAGGCCAGCCCGGCGTTATGCCAGGGCCGCAGATAATCCGGCAGGCTTACAGGGTTGACAGCCAACTCAAAACCCTCCAGGCCACGTCGGCCTTAGGCAGTGCCGGCCAGTCCTCTTCCCGTCCGTTCCGGTCGACAGCGCACGCTTTATTGGTGGGCGAAGCGAAGCCGGAACCGGGTTGGCCCACGAGGTTGCCTATGATCAGGTCGGCTTTTTTGCGTTCCAGCTTGGCTTTGGCGTTTTCCGCAACCCGGCTTGTTTCCGCCGCGAACCCGGCCAGAAGCTGGCCGTTTTTCTTATTCCGGCCCAAATCGGCCAGAATGTCGGGGTTAAGCGTGAACTTGATGGTGAATTCTTCCGTGCTGCCGTCTTTTTTGAACTTTTCCGGGCCGAGCGGCTCGGGTGAAAAATCCGCCACGGCGGCCGTGCATATGGCCGCGTCTTGCTCTGGCCAGAGGTCAAGCGCGGCCGAGTGCATTTCCTTGGCCCCGGTTACGTCCGTCCGGCGAATCGCCTCCGGAAGCCAGGGCGAAGCGGGGCCGCAGACGGCGCTTACCTCGGCCCCCCGCAGCCAGGCCGCCAAAGCCAGCGAAGCGCCCATGACGCCGGTGGAATGGTTGCTCCAGTAACGCACCCCGTCCCAGGCCTCGCGGGTGGGACCGAGCGTGAGCATGATCTTGCGCCCGGACAGGTCTTGCGGGGCGAGCATTTTCAGCAGGTGGAGATAAATTTCGCGCAAGTCGGCCAGTTTGCCTTGGCCTTCTTCGCCGCAAGCCACCTTGCCGTAACCGGGGCAGACGAAAACATGCCCGCGTTCCAGCAATGTGGCGCAATTGGCCTTGACGCCCGCGCTGGCCCACATGCGTGGGTTCATGGCCGGGGCTAAAAGAATGGGGCGGGGAAAGGCCAGGGCCTGGGCGCAGACTATTTCGTCGGCCATGCCGTGCGCTATGCGCGCCAGGGTGGAGGCCGTGGCCGGAACAACGGCGAAGGCGTCGCACTCCGCGCCCGGAGCAAGATGCCAGAATTCCTCTATATCGGCGAAAGCCCCGCCGTGGGCGGCGTCTCCGGCCCCGGCCAGTCCTGGCGCTCCGCCTTCCGGGCGGAACATCGAGGTGTAGACGGCCTCCGCCCCCAGCGAACTGAAGCTGAGAGGGCGCAGGAATTTGCAGGCCGCGTCCGTCATGGAAACGGTGGCCGCAATGCCGGCGTGCGCGCAAGCGCGCAGCAGGTCAATGGCCTTATAGGCGGAAATGGAGCCGCAAACGGCGAAGTGCGCCCGTTTTCCCGCAAACCAGGAGGATGTGAAGTAAGGTTCGATTTGTGGCATGTTCAGGTCCGTCAGGGTAAAGTAAAAGCGCGTCCGCACAATACGTCCTAACCGCTGGAAGGTCAACACGGGGCGTCGCGGGAAAGAGCCGTCCAGACCGCGGCGAAGTTTTTAAGGCGCCTTATTTCAAACGCCTGGCCAGGAATTCGGCCAGATGTTCCACTTTTATCTTGCTACCGCGTTTTTCTCCGCCGCCGCGCAATTGCAGCACGCAGCCGGGGCAGTCCGTAACCAGGGTCGAAGCGCCGGTTTCTTCCGCGTATCGCAGCTTTTTTTCCATAAGCCGGGCGGAGATTTCCGGAAACTTGACGGAGTAGGAACCGCCGAAGCCGCAACAGACCTCCTCTTCCGGGGCCGGAGCGTATTCTCCGGCCGCCGCGATCAGTTCGCGCGGCTGCCGGGTTACGGCAAGGCCGTGGCAAAGGTGGCAGGGCGCGTGATAACAGGCTCTTTCCCCGCCCGGGTGGAAGTCTTCCGGGCCGAGGGCGAGCACGTCGCGGGCGAAAGAGGCGAAATCGATTACCCGCCCGGCGTAATCTTCGGCCCGGGCGCGCAATCCGGCGTCTCCGGCGGTGATTTCCGGGTAGCCGCGTTTCATGTGCGAGGCGCAGGAAGCGCAGAGCGTGACGATGTAATCGAAATTCCGGCGGAAGGCCATGATGTTGCCAACGGCCAGTTTTTCCGCCGTTTCCCGCTCGCCTAGAGCGCGCAGGGGCAGCCCGCAGCAGCTTTGTTCCGGCGGAAAATCGACCGAGCAGCCCTTGGAGCGCATAATGCGCAGGGCGGCCTCAAGCTGTTCCGGATAGATGAAATCCTGGGCGCACCCGGCGAACAGGCCGATTTTCAGCCCGGAGGTCCCCTCGGGGCGCAGGCCGGGCCATTTGTCGCGGAAGGGTTTTTCCGCAAGGGCCGGCAGGGCGCGGAAATTTTGCCCCGAAGCGAAGAATTCCGGCAGATGGCGCAGATACGGAGTGTCGCCGGCAAAAGGCTTTTGCGCCAATTTGCCCAGGCGCAGCAAGGAATGAAAAACCTTGCGGCTGGACATGGCCTTGGCAAGAAGCCTTGAACTTGCTGGCGAGCCTTCTTTTTCGTTCAGGCGGGCGCGCAATTCCTGTATGATTTCGGGAATGCGTATCCCGGCGGAGCAAACGGAGGCGCAGGCCCCGCAGTTTATGCAATTTTGCAGCAGGAAGCGGGCTTTTTCCGGCCCGTGGAAGAACCATGTATAAATAAGGCCGATGCCGCCGATATAGACGTGCCCCATGCGGTGGCCGCCCACCATGCGGTAAACCGGGCAGACGTTGGCGCAGGCCCCGCAGCGCACGCAACGCAGGGCTTCTTTGCAGGCCGGGTCTTTCGCCAGGGCGCTGCGCCCGTTGTCAAGAAAAACGATGTGCGACTGTTTGCGCTCGCCTAGGCAACCCACGGCCCCGCTTATCCACGAAACGTAGGCCGTGATGTTCTGGGCCGTGGCGTTGCGCGGCAGAACGCGGATGATGCGCAAGGCGTCGGAAATGGATGGGACCAGTTTGTCAAGCCCGCAAAGCACCACATGTACCGGCGGCAGGGTGCTGACCAGCCGGGCGTTGCCCTCGTTGCTGCAAAGCCCTATGGCCCCGTTTTCCGCAACCGCGAAGTTCGCTCCGCTTATGCCCATGTCCGCTTCGGCGAATTTGGCGCGCAGTTCGCGCCTGGCCACTTCCACCAGGCGGCCGATGTCGCTTTCCTGCCTCCGGCCTGTGGCCGCGCTGAAAGTTTCCGCCACCTGGCGGCGGGAAAGGTGAATGGCCGGCATGACCATGTGGCTGGGGCCTTCGCCGCGCAACTGGATTATCCATTCGCCCAGGTCGGTTTCCGTCACCTCGAGCCCCGCGTTTTCAAGGGCCTGGTTCAGGCCTGTTTCCTCAGCGGTCATGGACTTGGACTTGATGATTTTTTTGCAGCCGTTTTCTTCAGCTATGCGGCGGATTATCTCGTTGGCCCCGGCGGCGTCGGCCGCGCGGTGCACTTTGCTCCCTCGCTTTTCCGCCTCCTGTCTGAAGCGGTCGAAAAGTTCGTCCATCCGGCCCAGGCCCTTATCTTTGGCTTCGGCCAGCTCGGCGATAAGCTCTTTTTCGTTGAGGTCGGCGAAAACGGCGGCGCGGTTGGCGCGGTAGTCAAGCGCGAACCTGTCCAGCGCAACGCGCAGGAAGTCGTCTTCCAGAGCCTCGCGCAAGCCGGCCTTGAAGTCTTCCGTGTTTTTGGCGGAACGCATGGCCTATTCCTCCAGCAAAACGACATGAAGTTCGAGCGGGCCGTGCACGCCTATGGCCAGAACCCGCTCAATGTCCGCCGTGCGGCTGGGGCCGGAGATGAAGGCTGCATACATGGGGCCGGAGGCCAGCATCTCGCGCAAAGGGCCTTCGGCGGCCAAGGCGTCTTTTACCAGGCGCGTTTTGGGCAGGGCCAACACATGGATTTCACAGAGCATGGAGGCCAGCCGGTCTTCCTCTGAATAAGAATTCAGGACGCAGGTGGCGGTTTCCGCAATGCCGAATTCCGCCAGGCCGAAGCTCAGATCTATTCCGGAGATATGGGCGCGCAAGCCTTCGCGTAATACCGCAAAGCCCCGGCTTGCCCCAAGTTCGGCCAGGGCGGCGTAGGCTTCGGGGTCCAGGCCGGGCGCGGCCAGAGTTTTGGCTCCGGGGGGGGCGCAATGGGCCGGACCGGAAGCGGCAAGAGCGGCTTCACAGCCGGAAGGCAGCAAGGTGCAAGCGTCTTTTCGTTCGCAGAGGTCCAGGGCGTAAAGCATGGCCCCAAGCATATCCGGCTTTTCCGATACCTGTATGGAGGCGGCCAGGGCCGCCTTTTTATATTGTTCCGCGAGCAGTCGCGCGTTTCCGGTCATTGTTGCGCCGCCTTCCGGACGTTCGGTCTTGTTTCAGAATTTTTCCTTGTACAATTGCGGCGGGTTGGCCTTGAGTTCGCCAAGCAAGGCTTTTTCTTTTTGCGGCAGGGTGAAGGTTACGGACAGTTCGTTCCCGTTTATGAGCACCTCAACGCGCCTGGACGCCGGGGCTTTGGAAGAATCGTAGCCGTGCCGTTCAGCGTTTTCATCGTAAATATACAGGCAATATTTATCTTCCATGGCCTTGCGGGAAAATTCCTCCGCCGCCCGGGCCGCCCTGTCAGGCTTGCCATGCCCGGCTTGCTCCGCCAGCAGGGGGGCAAGGTCAAGCGACCCTTCCCGCCCGCGCAGTCCGACAAGGGTGAAACCGTTGGCTTCAAGCGCGCAGGAGGCGGCGATGAATTTTTCGTCGGCGCGTTCGTCTGAGCTCAGGCTGAGCCTTATCAGCCGGTCGTAAGCGAAATGGTAAAGGGCGTCCCATTTTTCACCGGCGAAATCCGCGTTTTTGGCCTTCGCAAAGAGGCGGTAAGGGCCGGAGCGCTCAACTGTGGCCAGCTTGGCGGCCTTGTAGGCTTCTTCGCGCAAGGTTCCGAAACGGGCCTCTTTGAACAGGGGCGTTTCGGTTTCTCCGGGCGCGGCGGCGCGGGCCGCCTGAGTGACAAACAGCAGGCAGACGAGCATGGGCAAGGCCGGGCGGAATTTTTTCAGCGGCATGGAAACTCCTGGGTAAGTTTGTCGGCGGGCCAAGTAACGCCTTAACCCGTGTATTTAAATATCTATCTTTACGTGGAGAATGTAAAGCCCTTGCGCGTTCAGGCCCTTGAACGCGGGAAATCATTGCGCGGGAATGATTTATTCTTGACAAAATTCCGGCAACGGAATAGTGCATTGGAACTCAGTGAGGGCGGACGTCTACGGCATTCGCCTTCTCATCCTGACGGTAGGCCGCTTTGTCGGCTCTTGCGGGGTGGCCTGACAAGGCCCCCTTTTTTTTGTTTTTAACACAGGCTTGCTATGGCTAAAAGCGACTTGACCGACAGAATATCCGCGCTGGCCGCTCCGCTGGTCGAGGCCGAGGGCCTCGTCATCTGGGGTGTGGAGTTCTCTTCCGGACCGCGTCCGATTCTGCGCCTGTATATAGATTCCGAAAACGGAGTGACCATAGGCCAGTGCTCCGACGTTTCGCGCGTGGTAGGGCTGGCCCTTGACGTGGAAGACATCATCGGCGGGGCCTACGTCCTGGAAGTGTCGTCGCCCGGCATGGAGCGGATATTCTTCCGCGAAGACCAGTTGGCCGCCAGCCTCGGAAGCAGGCTGGACATCACGCTGAAAGGCGCCCCGGAGGCATTTCCCCGGCGCAAGAATTTCACCGGCCTTCTTTCCGCCTTTGACGGCGGGGTGTTCACCCTGGACCTGGACGCGGAAGGCAAGGGAACTGAAGATACAGTAATGTCCTTTCACTGGGATGATGTGAAAAAAGCGCGCCTGCAGCATTTTATTCCTCAGGACGACGCGCGGAAGCCCCGGAAAAAGGCCGTTCCCAAAGAGAAAAAAGCGGCAGCCGGAATAAAAAACGGCAAGTCTGAAGGAGATAGCGCATGAGCATGGAACTTAAGAAGGCCATTGATCAGATCAGCAAAGACAAGGGTCTTGATCGCGCCATGTTGGTTGAAACGCTGGAAGAAGCCGTGCGCACTTCCGTTATGCGTAAATACGGAGACAACATCGACGTTGAAGTCAGCTTCAATGAAGAAACCGGCGACATCGACGTCTTCCAGTTCAAAATAGTCACTGACGACCCGGCGGACGACGCTGTTGAAATAGATATAGAAGACGCCAGAAAGCACGACCCGAGCGTGCAGATTGACGACGAAATCGGTTTCCGCCTGCGGGTGGAGGATTTGGGCCGTATAGCGGCGCAGTCCGCCAAGCAGGTGATCATCCAGCGCATGCGCGATGCGGAGCAGGGCATCATTTACGACGAGTTCAAAGACCGCAAGAACGAAATAATTTCCGGCATAGTGCAGCGCCGCGACAAGGCCGGGTGGATAATCAACCTTGGCCGCACCGAAGCGCTGCTGCCCAAGGAAGAGCAGATGCCGCGCGAGCATTACAAACGCGGCGAGCGCATTCAGGCCCTTATTATCGACGTGAAGAAAGAAGGGCGCGGGCCCCAGGTTATAGTTTCCCGTTCGCACCGCGACTACATGGCGGCCCTGTTCCGCCGCGAGGTGCCGGAAGTTGACGACGGCATAGTGCAGATAATGGGCATCTCGCGCGACCCCGGCAGCCGGGCCAAAGTGGCCGTCACCAGCCGCGACAGGGACGTTGACCCGGTAGGCGCCTGCGTCGGCGTGCGCGGTTCGCGCATTCAGAATATCGTGCAGGAACTGCGCGGCGAACGCATCGACATCGTAGTCTGGAACCCGGACATCGTAGTGTACGCCGGAAACGCCCTGGCCCCGGCCATGATATCGCGCATCATAGTTGACGACGACGCCAATCTGCTTGAGGTCATAGTGCCGGACGACCAGCTCACCAACGCCATCGGCCGCAAGGGCCAGAACGTCAAGCTGGCCGCCAAGCTTTTGGGCTGGAAAATAGATATTTATACGGAAAGCCGCTACAACGAGGCCAATTCCATAGGGCGCGGGCTGGAGCAGCTGGCCAGCGTGGCGGAAGTTTCCATCGAAAAATTCATTGAGGCCGGCTTCACCACAGTGGAAAGCCTGCGCAACGCCGATGACGAAACCTTGATGGCCATGCCCGGAATAACCGCGGCCAAGGTTGCGGATATCCGCTCCGCCATCAATTTCCTGCAGCCGCTGGAAGAATCGCCCTCTTTGGAAGAAGAGGCGGCGGAAGAAGGACTGGAATAAAAGATAATGACCGGTCCGGCCAGGATGTGCGCTGTTTGCCGTAAACGCCTGCCAAAGGCGGAAATGGAGCGGTTGGTGCAACGTCCGGGCTGGACGGGCGTTGGGAAAAATGCCGGCGGGGCTCCGGAAGATTTTGACGAAGCCTGGACGCTTGACGAACGCCAGCGTTTGCCCGGCAGGGGAATTTACCTTTGCGGAGCTGAATGCCGGGAAAAGTTTTCCAGGCCGAAGTTCTGGATGAATCTGGCGCGGCGGAAAAAGACCGGACAATAAGCGTGTAGCGGTTTAGAATTTGCATAAGGGGCACTGGTATGAGCGAAAAAATGAAAATGAAAGATTTGGCCGCGGAAATCGGCAAGGACCTGAAAGATTTGCAGGCTGCGGCCAAGGATCTTGGAATTCAGGTAAAAAACGCGGCCACAGCGCTTACTGAAAGCGAAGTCTCCCGCCTGAAGGCCCACTTTACGCCGGAAAAGCGCGACAACGTCATTGTGCGCCGCCGTGCCAAGGTTGAGGCCGCCGCTCCGCTTGAAGAAGCCGCTCCGGCTAACGCCCCGGAAGAGCATGTTCCAGGCCGGGCTGAAGACCTGCCCAGGGAAAAAACCGCCACAGCCGCGAAAGCCCGTATCGTCAAGCCTGTTGAGGAAGAAGCCGCTCCGGCCGCCCCGGCGGAACAGCCGGCTCCGGCTGAAGAAGCCGCGCAACCCAAAGAAAAAATCAAAAAAACCACCGCCCCGGCCGCCCGCGTCATCAGCCGTCCGGGTGATGAAAAAGCCCCGTCCGCCGAACCTGAGGAAGCGGCTCTCGCTACGGATGCGGAGCGTAAGTCCCCTGAAGTAGCAGCCAGGGCTGAAAACGCGAAGCCCCAGGCCTTTGCCCCGAACCTTTCGGCCGAGCCGGAACGCGGGGCCGACGGCCAGGCGCTTTCTTCCGTGCCGGTAATGGGCCCGCGCCAGGACAGAGACGGAAACGCCTTGCCCGGCGGCTCGAAAAAGCAGAACTTTGAACTTTTTTCCGATGACGCTTCTGACGACGACGACGAGCGCGGCCGGAAAAAACGCCAGGATACCCCTCCGGTAAGCCAAGTGCGCGTGATTTCCAAACCTTCCGCTCCGGCTCCCAGAGCGGAGCAGCCACGCCAGGACGGACGCCCTTCCGGTTCCTATCCTCCGCGCGACGGAGCCAGGCCCGGCGGCTATCCCCCGCGTGACGGGGCCCGTCCTGCCGGCGGCTACCCTCCGCGTGACGGAGCCAGGCCTGCCGGCGGCTACCCCCCCCGTGACGGAGCTCGTCCGGCCGGTGGCGGCTATCCCCCGCGCGACGGGGCCAGGCCTGCCGGCGGATATCCTCCGCGTGATGGAGCTCGTCCAGGCGGCGGCTATCCTCCGCGCGGCGGAGCCGCTCCTGCCGCGCCGCAACCTTTCGCGGGCGGAGAAGCCGAGGGAGATAGCCGTAAAAAGCGCGGCAAGGGCCGCCGCACTGTGGACTTTACCGCCGGCAAAGACGCCGTCGGGCGCCGTTTTAAAGACGGTGAGGGCGATGGCGCGTGGAACAAGAGCGCGCGCAAGGGCAAGGGCAAGAAGGGGCGCGAGCTTTTGTCCGCCTCCACCCAGCCGATCAAGGCCGCCAAGCGCAAGATACGCGTGGATGAAGTTATCCGCGTTTCCGACCTTGCGCATCAGATGGGCCTGAAAACCAGCGAAATAATCAAGGTGCTTTTCGGCCTTGGGGTTATGGCCACCATCAACCAGACCCTGGATGTGGACACCGCCACCCTGGTGGCCTCCGAATTCGATTATGAAATTGAAAAGGTGGGCTTTTCCGAGGAAGAACTTCTCGAAGAGACTCCGGACAGCCCGGAAAACTTGATTATACGCCCGCCGGTCGTTACGATCATGGGGCACGTCGACCACGGCAAAACCTCGCTGCTTGACGCCATACGCAAATCTTCCGTGGCAACGGGGGAAGCGGGCGGCATAACCCAGCATATCGGCGCATATCACGTCAAAACGAAAAAAGGCGATATCGTTTTCCTCGATACGCCGGGGCACGCCGCTTTTACCGCCATGCGCGCCCGCGGAGCCGAAGTCACCGACATAGTCGTTCTGGTGGTCGCGGCTGACGACGGGGTGATGGAGCAGACCAGGGAAGCCATAAACCATGCGAAGGCCGCCGGGGTTCCCATCATGGTGGCCGTGAACAAGATAGACAAGCCGGAGGCCAATCTCGACCGGGTCAAGCGCGAACTGGCCGAACAGGGCCTGGTTTCCGAAGACTGGGGCGGAGATACCGTCTTTTCCCCGGTGTCGGCCAAAACCCGCGAAGGGCTTGACGACTTGCTGGAACTGCTGGCCTTGCAGGCCGAGATACTTGAACTCAAGGCCAACCCGCACAAGCCCGCGCGCGGGCATATAGTTGAAGCCAAACTTGACAAGGGGCGCGGATCTCTGGGAACCGTGCTCATCCAGCAGGGCACCCTGAAGGTTGGCGATCCCTTTGTCTGCGGCGTTCACTACGGCCGGGTAAGGGCCATGTTCGACGATCAGGGCCGCAAGGTGAAAGAAGCCGGGCCGTCCATGCCGGTTGAAGTTCAGGGCTTTGAGGGCGTTCCGGAAGCCGGTGAGGAATTCGTTTCGCTGCCGGATGAAAAGACCGCCCGCCGCATAGCCGACGCCCGCGCCGTAAAGGTGCGCGAAAAAGCGTTGGCGCGCGAAAGCAAAATCACCCTGGAAACCTTCCTTTCCAGCCGCGCCGGCAGCACCCAGGCCCTCACGCTTAATCTTGTGGTCAAGGCTGACGTGCAAGGTTCGCTGGAAGCCATTGTCGACGCCCTCAAAAAACTTCCGGCCAGCAAGGTGCGCATAAACGTGGTGCACGGCGGGGCCGGGGCCATTTCCGAATCCGACGTGCTGCTGGCATCCGCTTCAGACGCCATCATCATAGGTTTCAACGTGCGCCCGGCTTCCAAGGCCAAGGAACTGGCCGAGCAGGAAAAAATCGATATCCGTTTTTACGATATCATTTACAAACTGGTGGAAGAAGTCACCAACGCCATGGAAGGCATGCTGGCTCCGGTGGAAAAGGAAGTTTACCTCGGAACGGCCGAAGTGCGCGAAACATTCAACGTGCCCAAAGTCGGAACCGTGGCCGGTTGTCACGTGTCTGACGGCAAGTTCGTGCGTCACGCCAATGTGCGCTTGCTGCGCAACGGGGTTGTCGTGCATACCGGCAAGCTTTCCTCTCTGCGCCGCTTCAAGGACGACGTGAAGGAAGTGCTTAAAGGTTACGAATGCGGCATGGGCCTGGAAAATTACAACGACGTCAAAGTCGGCGACATTCTGGAAGCCTTTGAAATTGTGGAAGAGGCCGCTTCCTTGTAAGGCTTGCAAAACGGCGCGGAGGTCTTACCCTGTAACGGAGACAGGCGCGCCGGGAACAGCCGTAAAACGGCTGGATGATCTTAAAAACGCCAAGCTTCCCTGCCTGCCGCCGTAAAGGCGGGCAGGGAACGGCTTTTTAGGGCGGGCGGCGTCCGCTGGATATTGGCCGCCAGGTTTGAGCCGCGGCTATGGAACCATTGGCGTTCCTTGTATTTGAAAAGGCGATAAAAAGAGCCTGTCACGCTTGAAACGCTATGGCGAGGCCGGAAGACATGCAGGGCGAGACATCGGATTTTGTTCGGGGCTTGGAGCGGTTTGGCCGCATCTTGTGGCGTGCGGCCTGGGCGGTGCAGTTTTTTTTCTGGCTGGTGCCCGTGGCTTTTTTCGCGTTTCACTATCTGGTTGAAGCGCCCAGGTTTGAGGAAACGCGCCTGCAAACGCTGGAAACAGGCTTTAACGGCATGGCTGGAATTATAGCGGCCGCCGCCCCGGAATGGGATGTTATGCGCGACATCAGAGGGCATGGCTTCATTTTTTTACTGGACGTCTTTATTGACCGGGGCATGGCTTTTGACGTCTGGCTGGATCTTGACGAAAAAAAGGCCTGGCATGCGGGTGCGGCGGTTGTGCAATATAAGGCCGACAAACGCCTGGACTGGGTAAAAACAAGCTGGGGCAAGCTCCACGCCGATAACCTCCGCCCAGCCTCGCCCGCGCGGGAACAAGGCGGGCGGGAGAACGTCATGGCGCCGGCCATGGACTATTCCACCAAACCGGCGGAGAATGCCGGCGGCCTGGAAACTTCAAGCGGCGAACTGGAAGGCGGGCGCTGATATGAAGTCGGTTTACCTGTTTTTGCGCCGCGCTTTTCTGCACATAGCCCTGTTGGCCGGTTTTATCCTGTTTTATGCGTATATCGTCGCGCCTTGGGGCGACGAGCACAATTTTCTGGGCGGCCGCAAGCTGCTTGAAGGCAACAAGGGCTACCGGCACGTTATCTCCGTAATCAAGCCCAACCTGGCTACCGCCCTGCGCGGCCTGAATATGAGCGGAACGGCTTACCGCCTGGAATGGGCTGAAGGCGGCAAAAACCTTTCTTTCGGCAATGTGGAGATAACCTTCGATGAACGGGGGGAATTCATGCGCATTGCGGAAAAAGGGAAGGCGGGCTGAAAATGTTCATAGGCATCCTGCGCGTTGAGTTCACCCTGCACGGCAACGAGTCGCTCAAGGACAAGCGCCGGGTGGCCGCAAGCCTCAAGCAGAAGGTGCGCAACAAATTCAATATGGCTGTCGCTGAAGCAGGGGCTGAAGATGATATGGGGCGCCTGGTTCTGGCGCTGGTTTCGGTCAGCAACGACCAGCGCCACTTGCAGGGGCGCATGGATAAATGCCTGAACATGGTCGAAGCCGCCTGCCCGGAAGAAATGACGTATAGCGACATAGAAATTATGGCGGCTGATTAGGGGCTGTTACTTTGTCCTTATTCGCCGGGCTGTTGCCGGCGGCCATGGAAAACGGAGCATGAGAGAATGGAAAAAACAGCGCGGGCTAAAATAGAAAGAAAGCAGGTTGCGGAGATTGTCCGCAACGGGCGTAAAATTTTGCTGATAACGCATTATAATCCGGACAGCGACGCCATCGGTTCGCTCGCCGCCTTTGGGCATATAGCGGAGGCTCTGGGCAAAGAATTCCGGCTTTACTGCGTCTCATCGGTTCCGTATTTCCTGGACTGGGTCAAACTGCCCGGATTCCTTTACAATAAATTGGCCGATTTGCACGCCTGGGTTCCGGACCTGATCGTGTTTCTTGACTGCGGCGACGAGCGGCGCGCCGGAAAAGAAGCCGCCGGCATTGTGAACGGAGAGCTCCCCTCTCCGCAATGGAACGATGCGCTTACCCTGTGCCTGGACCATCATGCGGGCAACCCTCATTTTGCCGCTTATAACTGGATTGAGCCGCATTTCGCGGCCACGGCCCAGATGGTGGGTTTTCTGGCGGAAGAACTAGGGCTTGGCCTTGGCGGGGGCTTGGGCGAAAGCGTATATCTGGGCCTTTCCGGCGACAGCGGAAATTTCCGGTACGGCAACACAAGCGCCGAGTTGCTGGAACTCGCCGCTCGCATAGTCAGGGCGGGCCTGAACGTGGGCGATTTTAACGAGAAAAACGGCCATAACTGGACGGAAAAGCGCATGAAGCTTTGGGGCCTTCTTTTGCAGGACCTGCGTTTCGACCCGGCTTTGCGCGTCATAACCTCGGTGGTCAAAAGCGATTGCCACCGGCGTTGCGGCACCGGCCCGGCCGATCTTGAGGGCTTTGTGTCGTTTATCCGCATGGTCAAAGGGGCGGAAATTTCCCTGCTGGTCAGCGAAAGGCTGGACGGAACCAGCAAGATAAGCCTGCGCTCGGCAGGAGATGCCGACATCCGGAGCGTAGCCGAAGTTTTCGGAGGCGGCGGGCACAAAAACGCCGCCGGGGCGGAAATGGACATGGCCCCGGAAGACGCCGCCGCGGCGGTGCTGGCTGAATTAGCCAGAGTTTGCCATCCGATAGGCGTGGTCGCCTGAACGCGGACGCCGCAAGGCATTTTCGCCCGCGGCAAAAGGTTGCATAAAATTTCAGGAGAAGGTATGACCCCGGACTTTTCGCCGGTTTCACTAGAGAAAATGGAAGAATACCGCCGCCTTCTGGTCTCTTGCGACAGCAAGGCGTCTGATTACAGCTTCGGCAACATCTGGGGCTGGGGCAAGCATTACGGGCTGGAATGGCGTTTTGACGGAACTCTCTGCTGGCTGCGGCAAACTGCGCCGGAAGAATGTTGCTGGGCCCCCGTCGGGCCGTGGGAGAAGGTTGACTGGGCTTCTTCGCCCGCCCTTAAACCCGGCGCCGAATTCATACGCGTGCCCGACGCCCTTTCCCGCCTGTGGGAACAGGCCCTGCCCGGACGGGTTGAAGTGCTTGAAACCAGGGGGCAGTGGGATTACCTTTATCTGGCCGCCGAGTTGTCGGAACTTGCCGGAAACCGCTTCCACAAAAAGAAGAATCTGGTGAACCAGTTTCACAAGCTTTATTCCTATGAATATCACGACCTGACTTCAGACTGCGTGGAATCCGTGCTGGACATGCAGCACGAATGGGCCAAATGGCATGAGGTTGAAGAATCTCCTTCGCTGCTGGCGGAAAACGAGGCCGTGGCCCGGGTGCTGGAATCCTGGGATTCCATTCCCGGCTTGCTGGGCGGGGTTCTGCGCGTTGATGGAAACGTGGTGGCCTATACCGTGGCCGAGCCGATTTGCAGCGACACGCTGGTAATACATTTCGAAAAAGGCTCGGTGAATTACAAGGGGGTGTATCAGGCCGTCAACAATCATTTCGCGCATGACGTGGCCCCGGCTTTCACCTGGCTGAACCGCGAACAGGACCTGGACGACGAAGGCCTGCGCAAGGCCAAGGAAAGCTATAACCCGGCGGAATTTGTGCGGAAAAATATTGTGCGCATACATTAGAAATTGTATCTAAATGCATCTTTTGCCCAAATACCGCGCCAAACATCCTTAAAAATTGTATTCTTTTCGTGAACAGGCGCGGAACAGCCATAGATAAAAAGCCGAAGTGAAAATGCTTCAACCGGACGCCGCCCCCGGAATCAAGATTCCGGGGGCGGCGTCCGTTTGAAGGCTGGCCCTATTGTCCGGCGGGGGGCTGTTCCGCCTTCCAGCCGCCGCCAAGAGCCTTATACAGGGCAACGGCGCTGTCGAGGCGCAGGCCTTTAAGGCGAATCAGTTCGCGGTTGGAATCAAAGATGCTGCGCTGGGCGTCAAGCAGCTCCAGGTAGTTGGCCAAGCCCTGATTGTAACGCAGGGTCACCAGGCGGAGCCGTTCGCCGTCGGCCCTGGCTACCTTTTGCTGGGCTTCAATTTGCTCTTCAATGAAGGCGCCGGCGTTAAGGGCGTCTATCACGTCGGTAAAGGCGCTCTGGATTGTTTTTTCATATTCGGCCACGGCGATATGCTTGCGGGTTTCCGCAAGGTCAAGGTTGGCCGCGTTCCGGCCGCCTTGAAATATGGGCATTACGAGGGAAGGAACGAAAGACCAGACCCCGGCCGGGCCGCTGAAGATGTTTTCCAGTTCGTTGCTGATGCCGCCGATGTCGGTGGTCAGGGCGATGCGCGGGAAAAAGGCCGCGCGGGCCGCTCCGATGCTGGCGTTTGCCGCGATAAGCCTTTGTTCGGCCATGCGTATGTCGGGCCTGTTTTCCAAAAGCTCGGAAGGCAGCCCGGCGGCCAGGCGGGCGAAACTGAATTCATCAAGGCTGGGCGCGTTTTCCGGCAAGGAGTAGCCAGGGTCGCCCAGAACCAGCTTCAGGGCGGAACTGACCCGCGCCCGCTCGCGCCTGAATGCGGCCAGGCTGGAGCGGGCCGATTCCACCAGCATTTCGCTGGTATGCATTTCTATTTCCGTGGTGACTCCGGCTTTGAGACGCTGGGCGGTGAGATCGCGCGAGGCTTCGCGCGAGGCCAGCGTTTCCAGAGTCAGGGCTTCCTGCGCGGTCAGCGACCTTTCGGCCATGTACAATGACACGATATTGGCGATCAGGCTGATGCGGGCCGCGTGCGAGGCTTCCTCCGTCGCCAGATAATTGGCCAGAGCCGCGTCGGAGAGGCTCTTCACCCGGCCCCAGAGGTCGAGTTCGAAGGCCGCAGTGCCCAGGCCGACGCTGTAAAGTTCTCCTACCGGGCTGTGTCCGGCTCCGGTCTGGTTGGTGCGGCCCCGGAAATATCCGCCGGAGGCCGAAACGGAAGGCAGGCGCTCGGAGCGTTGCACGCGATAAAGCGCGCGCGCCTCTTCCACCCTTAGCAGGGCGATGTGCAGATCGCGGTTGTTTTCAAGGCCCTTGGCGATAATTTCCCGCAGGGCCGGCTGCGGAAAATAGCTTTGCCAGTCCGGCAGCGGGCCGAGCGGGTCGGCTTCAGCGGCCGGTCCGTAAGCGGAAGGAACCGGCGCGGCCGGGCGTTGATATTCCGGCGCCATGGAGCAGCCGGTCAGGGACCCGAGCGAGGCCAGAAGAGGCAAAGCCAGGCAAAGCGGGGCAAGGCTCCTGAGGGCTGAAGCTCCGCCCGGGCCGCCGTTACGGCCTTCATGCTCGGACTGTTTGGACGCGGCCAGTTTTTGGATTCGTCTTCTCATAAACACCTTCACCACAGCGACGAAGAAAACCGGAACCATGAACACGGCCAGGGCCGTGCCGGTAATAATGCCGCCCAGAACGCCGGTTCCTATGGCCCGTTGCGCTCCGGAACTGGTGGACAAGGCCAGGGGCAGAACGCCGAAGCCGAAGGCCAGCGAGGTCATGAGTATGGGGCGGAAACGCAGCCGGCAGGCTTCCGTCATGGCGTCAAGCAGGCCGTGTCCCTCGCGCCACAGCTCCTTGGCCATTTCCACGATCAGAATGGCGTTTTTGGCGGACAGGCCGATAATGGATATAAGCCCGACCTTGAAATAAAGGTCGTTAGGCAAACCGCGCAGGGTTACGCCCAGCACCGCGCCGATAATCCCGAGAGGCACCACCAGCATGACGGCGAAGGGAATGGCCCAGCTTTCATACAGAGCGGAAAGGACCAGGAAAATCACCAGGATGGACAGGGAAAAGAGCGCCGCGGCCTGGTTTCCGGCCAGCCTTTCTTCATAAGTCTGGCCGGACCATTCAAAGCCCACGCCCGGCATGTTCGAGACTAGCTTTTCCATGGTTTCCATGGCGTCGCCGCTGCTGTAGCCCGGAGCGGCGGAACCGTTGAAGGTGAAAGAAGGAAAGCCGTTGTAGCGCGTGAGCTGCGGCGGCCCTGACGTCCATACCGCTTCGGCGAAAGAGCCTATTTCCACAAGGCGTCCGTCTTTGTTGCGCACCTTGATTCTGGACAGGTCTTCCGCCGAAAGGCGGTGGTTGCCGTCCGCCTGCACCACTATGCGGCGCACCTGCCCGTTCAGGACATAGTCGCCGACGTAAGACGAACCGAACAGCACCGCCAGGGCGGAGTTTATCTCACGTATGTCGACGCCCATTGATTCGGCTTTGTCCGTGTTCAAGCGCAGTTTGAGCTGGGGCGCATCGTTCATGCCGGCGAAGCGCACCGCTGCAAGGGAAGGTTCTTTTGCCGCCGCGGCAAGCAGGGCGTCGCGGTTTTTGACCATGGCCGCATAGCCTATGCCGCCCCGGTCCTGCATGCGGAAGTCAAACCCGTCCACCGTGCCCAGTTCCGGCAGGGCGGGCAGGTTCATGGCCATGACCATGACGCCCTGGGCGAACTTATGGCGGAAGCGGGCGTTTACGCGGTCTACTATTTCCGCGACGCTTTGCCCTTTGCCGCGTTCATGCCAGGGCTTGAGGTTTATGAAAGACATGGCCGTGCTGGGGCCGCTGCCGTAGAAGCTGAAACCGACAACCGCCGTGCAGTGGGCCACCGGCTCTGTTTCCATCACCACCTTCTCGAACTCTTTGACCACCTCAAGGGTGTCGGCCTGAGTGGAGCCGGGGGGCAGTATGATCATGCCCAGGAACATCCCCTGGTCTTCCGGGGGAATGAAAGAGGAGGGCAGGCGCACGAACAGCAAGGCCGCAACCGCGATAATCATGGCGTAGACGCCCATCCAGCGCCAGGGCTTTTTCATCATGACGCCGACTTTCTGGGAGTATGCGGAGCTGGTCTTAATGAACCAGGCGTTGAAGCGGCTGAAAAACCTGCCGAAAATTCCTGAAGGGTTGTGGGCGAGCTTGGCTTCGTCTTCGCTTCCGTGGGGGGCGTCTGGCAAAGGCTTGAGGAAGGTGGCGCAAAGGGCCGGGGTGAGCGAAAGGGCCAGGAAGGCGGAAAAGGCGATGGAAACGGAAAGGGAGACCGAAAATTGCCGGTAAATGTTGCCGGCCGCGCCGGTGAAAAAAGCCATGGGGATGAAAACCGAAACCAGAACGGCGGTAATGCCTATGATGGCGCCGCTTATCTGGCCCATCGCGCGGATTGAAGCCTCGCGTGGGGACAGACCCTCCTCGCGCATGATGCGTTCCACGTTTTCAACAACCACGATGGCGTCGTCGACCAGAATGCCGATAGCCAGCACCATGCCGAACATGGTCAGCATGTTGATGGAAAAACCCAGGGCTTTCATTACGGCGAAGGTTCCCAGAAGGGCCACCGGCACGACGATGGTGGGGATGACCGTGGCCCGGAGGTTCTGCATGAACAGGAACATGACCAGAAAGACCAGGAAAATGGCTTCGACCAGGGTGCTTACCACCTGGGTTATGGAAACCCGCACGAATGAGGCGGTGTCGTAAGATTTTTCATAGCCTATTCCCTTGGGGAAAAACGGCTCGATGGAGTCCATGGCCTCCTGCACCAGATTTATGGTGGCAAGGGCGTTCGCGTCGTTGGTAAGCTGAATGCCGAGGCCGACGGCCGGCTTGGCGTTCATGCGCGAGATAAAATTATAGTCCGCAGCGCCCACTTCCACGTCCGCCACGTCGCCTATGCGCAGGGCGGAACCGTCAGGGTTCATGCGCAGGGGAATATGCGCGAACTCCTCGGGCGTGGAAAGCGTCTGATCGGCCAGGATGGGGGCGTTGATCGGAGCGCCGTCGCTGACGTTCTGCACGCCGATCTGCCCGATGATGATGCGCGAGTTGTAAGCCTTCACAGCCGTTACGATGTCGGAGGCCGTGACGTTCAGGGCCGCCAGTTTGTCTGGCTTGGGCCAGATGCGCATGGCGCTTTCCGTGCCCCAGAGGGTCACCTTGCCTATGCCTTCAACTCTTTTCAGAACAGGCACGACGTTTGAAGAGGCGAATTCTCCGAGTTCGACCGCGCTGTATACGCCGCCGCCTTCTTTTTCGCCTTTGGCGTTGATGGAAATGATGGCCAGGAAGGAAGCGGATGTTTTTTCAACCCTGACGCCCTGGTCGCGCACGGCTTCAGGCAAAAGGCTTTCAACGGTTTTCAGGCGGTTTTGCACGTCAACCGAAGCCAGGTCAGGGTCGGTGCCCTGCTTGAAAGTCAGGGTGATGGTGGCGCGGTTTGCGGCGCTGGTGGCCGACATGTAAACAAGCCCCTCGGCGCCGTTCATTTCGCGCTCGATAACCGCGCTTACCGTGTCTTCAACCACCTGGGCGGAAGCGCCCGGGTAAGTGGCGCTTATTTCAATGCTGGGCGGGGCTATCGCCGGATATTGCGAAACAGGCAGAACGGTCAGTGAAACAAGGCCGGCAAGCATTATGAGCAGGGCGATGACCCAGGCGAAAACCGGGCGGTCTATGAAGAAACGGGCCATATGCTATTTCGCTCCCTGCGCCCGGCCGGCCGGAGCGCTTTGCCCCTGGTCGGGAACGGGCACGGCTTCCACCGCCATGCCTGGCTTGAACATGGGCAGTCCGCCCACGATCAGTTTGTCTCCGGGGCTAAGCCCGGCCGTGACCACCCAGTTCCTGCCCTGCAGTATGTCGGCCGCAACCGGGCGCGCCTCAACCAGGCCCTCCGGGGAAACCAGCATGACCACGGCCGCCTGGGGGGTGCGCAGGAGAAGGTCGCGCGGAACCAGGAAGGCGTTTTTGTTTATGGCGGTGTTAAGCCTTACGGTGACGTAGGCCCCGGGAAGAAGCACGCGCTCCGGGTTGGGGAAAGTCGCGCGCATGACGATGCTGTCCGTTCCGGGGTCGACTGAAAGGTCGGAAAAAGTCAGCGTTCCCTTGTGCGGATACTTGCCGCCGTCGGGCAAAACAAGCTCAACCTCCGTTCCGCCGCCGCTTTCAAGGCTGCCCTGCACCAGGGCCTTGCGCAGCTCCATCACTTCTCCGGCGGAACGCGCGAAGTCCACATATATAGGGTCCATCTGTTCAACAGTGGTCAGGTGGCTTTGCCCGCCGGAACCCGGGCCGACCAGGGCGCCTTCGCTGACCAGAGCCCGTCTGGCCCTGCCGGCTATGGGCGAAGTGACCGTCGCGTAATCAAGCTGAAGCCCGGCTTTTTTCAGTTGGGCTTCGGCATAGAGCATATTGGCCCTGGCGCGTTTCTCGTCCGCGAGGGATTCCGCGTAGTCGCGTTCGCTTACGGCCCTGGCGGCGACAAGGCCCTTATTGCGCGCCAGCTTGTCCTTGGCGATTTCATAATCGGCTTTGGCCCTGGCCAGGCTGGCGGCGGCCACGTCAAGATCTGCCTGGAGCGGAGCGGGGTCGATTCTGAAGAGCACCTCGCCCTGCTTTACCTCCTGCCCTTCCTTGTAACAACGTTCAAGCACAATTCCCTGCACCCTGGCCATAACGTCGGCCTGACGGTAAGGGGCGAGCCTGCCAGGAACCTGGGCGGACAAAGAAACTTCAGTCGGCTGCAGCACAACCACGGGGGCTTTCGGCTTTTCCGCGGTTTTTTCCGCATTCTTGGCATCAGCCGCGGCGACGGAACCTGGCGCGGCGAGGGACAAAACGGCAAACATGAGAAAGGCCGCCCGTGCGCGGGCTTTAAACATTCTGTTTTTGCTGAACATAATTATATCATCCGAAGATAAGTTGGCGTTGAAAAAACAATACTCAAATCGACTCAGTATTGAGGGTGAGCGGCAGAGCGTCATGATATCTTCGCAATATGAAAAGATCAAGTTTTTCGGTTGATGGAAGGTTTTAAGGAGGCTATATTCCTTTATTTAAAAATGATGATGAAAATTTCTATTGCGTTAATTAGAATAGTTTAATAGATATAATATATCTCATAACCTTTTTGCGATTAAGCTTTACCGGTTGTACAAATTTTATAAATGAGCTAATAGGTATTTATAGCAAAAAGCGCACGAAAATAATATTATTTCCATATGAGGACACCTTTTATGGGTACGCACCCACTAGCCGGAAAAAAACCGCCCGCCGACATGCTCGTTTCCCTCGAAAGCCTGGAAAATGCCTATTTCAGTCTGCGTCCGGACCCGCGAGTCCTGGAACAGCGGGTGTCTTTCGGCACTTCCGGCCATAGGGGCAGTTCACTTAAAACGAGTTTCAACGAATTTCACGTGCAGGCTATCACCCAGGCTATTTGCGAATTCCGGCGCGAACGCGGGATAGACGGGCCGCTGTATATGGGGCTTGACACCCACGCCCTTTCCGCGCCGGCCCATAAAAGCGCCCTTGAGGTGCTGGCGGCCAATGGAGTGGACGTTTACATCCATCTGAACGCGTCTAAAGACGGAAATCTTCTGCCCACGCCGACTCCGGTCATTTCTTTCAGCATTCTTGAATTCAACCGCAACCGCGCCGGGTTTGGCGAGGCGGTGGCCGGAAACTTCAAGGCCGGCCTGAATCAGGGCCTGGCTGACGGCATTGTCATAACCCCTTCGCACAACCCGCCGGCTGACGGCGGCTTCAAATACAATCCGCCCCACGGCGGCCCGGCGGACACCGACATCACCGGGCGCATCGAAAAACGCGCCAACGAGCTTATGGGCGAGGGCAACGCGGGGGTGGAAAAACTGGATTTCGCCGCCGCCCTGGCGGCCGGAACCACTCACGGGCATGATTTCATCACCCCCTATGTGAACGCCCTGGAGAAGGCTTTGGACATGAAGGCCATTGCCGCTTCCGGCCTCAAGCTGGCGGCCGATCCGCTCGGCGGCTCGTCATTGCCGTTCTGGAAGGCCGTTGCGGAAAAATACGGGCTTGACCTGACTATAACAAACCCGGAGCTTGACCCGCGTTTCGCCTTCATGCCGCTTGACTATGACGGGAAAATACGCATGGACTGTTCCTCGCCATGGGCTATGTCCGGGCTTACGGAACACGCGTCGCGCTATTCCCTGGCTTTCGGCAACGACCCTGACGCCGACCGCCACGGCATAGTGGCCGGCGGAAAATTGATGAATCCCAATCATTACCTGGCCGTTTGCGTGTGGTACCTGCTGCGGAACCGCCCGTTCTGGCCCAAAGACGCCATGGTGGGCAAAACCCTGGTCAGCAGCGGGCTTATCGACCGCGTTGCCGGATCTTTGGGCCGCAAGGTTTACGAGGTTCCGGTCGGTTTCAAGTGGTTTGTGCCCGGTCTTTTGCGTTCTTTCTGCTGCTTCGGCGGCGAGGAAAGCGCCGGAGCTTCCTTCCTGCGGCTTGACGGAACGGTCTGGTCCACAGACAAGGACGGAATCCTGCTGGCCCTGCTGTCGGCGGAGATTACCGCAAAAACCGGAAAAACCCCTGACCTGCTGTATGAAGAGCTGGCAAATCGTTTCGGGCGGCCTTTCTATGAGCGCATGGACGCCCCGGCTTCGGCCGCCCAGAAGAAAATTCTGAGCGAGATGACGCCGGAGCGGGTCAAAGGCGAGGCCTTGGCCGGAGATCCCATAAGCGGAATTTTCACGGACGCTCCGGGCAACGGAGCCCCGATAGGCGGCCTGAAGGTGGCTACCGCCAGGGGATGGTTCGCCGCCCGCCCGTCCGGCACTGAAGATATTTATAAAATTTACGCGGAAAGTTTCGTCAGCCCCGAACACTTGTCCGCGCTGCAGAAAGAGGCTGTTCATCTAGTGGATTCCGTTCTTGGGGGCTTTGGTTTATAATTTGTAATTCCGTAGACTTTGTAGTAAGGAGTGGCTATGCGTTGCCTTGTTGTTGATGACGATTTTGAAACGCGTCATATTCTCAGTAACATCCTTCACCCATACGCGGACATCGATGTGGCCGTGGATGGCGAGGAATGCGTTACGGCATTTAATGCCGCACTGCGCAAGGGGAACCCGTATGATTTGGTCCTTCTTGACATTCTCATGCCCAACATGAACGGGCAGGCGGCATTGCGCGAGTTGCGCGAAATTGAGAAAGAGCATAATGTTCCGCCGCAAGACGAAGCTAAAGTCGTCATGGTGTCCGGCTTGGACAACAACGAGGAAGTGAACGACGCCTTTTTTCTGGGCGAAGCCACGAGTTATATTGTGAAGCCTATAGACAGAAAGGTGCTGCTGCGGGAAATAGAGTCTTTAGGGTTGCCTTTGCGTCCGCGCGCCGGCGCGATGGAGTCCGTTTTCTAAAAAACAACTGTGGAGATCCCGAGAAATGAATCTGCCTGAAAACCTGCTTTACGTCGAATCGCACGAGTGGATAAAAATTGAAGGAAATGAAGCTGTAATAGGCATTACCGATTACGCGCAGCAGCAGCTAGGCGACGTTACCTTCGCCGATTTGCCCGCCATGGGCAGCAAAATGTCCGCCAACCAGGAAATGGGTTCCGTTGAGTCCGTGAAGGCCGCCAGCGAGATCTACTGCCCTGTGGCCGGAACCGTCATAGCGGTGAATGAGGCCTTGAACGACGCTCCGGAACTTATCAACAAAGCCCCCTACACCGATGGCTGGATGATACGCGTGGCCCTTGACGGGCAGCCCTCCGGGCTTATGAGCGCCGCGGACTACGCCAAGACTCTGCACTAGCAAATGGCGGGCCTGAACGGCCCGTTTGTTTTATGCCCCGCCGTCCGTTCCCGAACTTCGCGCTGGGGCTTTTCTTTCAGGGTGGTTAAAGTATTTTAAGTTTTAGGCCGAGTTATATTTGAAGCGGGAAAGAGCAATCCGTTCCGTTCGCCGCGAAGCCAACCCTGCCGGAGGCGCAGGTTTTCAAGAGAGCAGCCATGCCATTTATACCCCATACCGAGCAAGAAACAGCGGAAATGCTCAAAAAAATAGGCGTAAAAAGCCTTGATGAGCTTTTTTCCGACATCCCGCCTGAAATGCGGCCCAAGTCATACAGCCTGCCCCTTGGCATGTCTGAAGGCGAGGTTTGCCGCAAGATGGAAGGAATGGGAGCCAAAAACGTCACGCCGGCGCTTTGCTTCGCCGGCGGAGGTTTTTACGACCACGACGTGCCGAAGGCGGTTGACGCCCTGATTTCGCGCGGCGAGTTTTACACCGCTTACACCCCGTATCAGCCGGAGGCTGCCCAGGGCACCCTTCAGGCAATTTTTGAATACCAGAGCGCGGTTTGCCGCCTGCTGGACATGGACGTTTCGAACGCTTCGGTTTACGACGGCGGCAGCGCCATGTTCGAGGCGGCCATGATGGCCATGCGCGCCACCCGTAAAAACCGGGTGGTGATCGATGAGGCCGTCAACCCGATTTACCGGGGCATGCTTGCCACCCTTAGCGACAACCTGCCGCTTGAAGCGGTTGTCGTGCCGCACAAAAACGGCCTGCCGGACCTTCCGGCGCTTGAGGCCGCCCTTGACGGGAGCACGGCGGCCGTGATCACGCAGAACCCCTGCTTTTTCGGGGGAGTTTCGGATTACAGCGGCCTGTTCGCCGCGGCCCGCGCCAAAGGGGCCCTTAGCGTAGCGGTGGTTTATCCCGTAATGCAGGCTGTTTTGAAAACCCCCCGCCAGATGGGGGCGGACATTGTGGTGGCCGACGGCCAGTCCATAGGGCAGCCGCTCGGTTTCGGCGGTCCATACCTGGGCATCATGGCCTGCGTGAAAGACCTGGCCCGTCAGATGCCCGGGCGCATCGTCGGGCGCACGGAAGACCTTGAGGGCCGCACCGGCTACGTGCTTACCTTGCAGGCCAGAGAGCAGCACATCCGCCGCGCCAAGGCCACCTCGAACATCTGCTCAAACCAGGCGCTTTGCGCCTTGCGCACCCTTATCCACCTTTGCCTGCTCGGGCCGGAAGGGCTTACCCGCGTGGCCGAGCGCGGCATGGAGCTGGCCCGCTACGCGGCGGCGGAACTGTGCCGCATTCCCGGCGTCAAGCTTTTGAACGGCGCGCCTTTCGGAAACGAATTCGCGGTGCTGCTGCCCAAGGCGGCGGCTCCGCTGCTGGCCGCATTGTCCGCGAAGGGCATTGTGGCAGGGGTTGCCCCGGGCCTGTGGTATAAGGGCATGGACAACGTCCTTTTGGTGGCTTGCACCGAAAAGAACGACACAACGCAAATTGACGCCCTGGCCGCGTCCCTGCGAGGTTTATTATGAAAACAGTTTTTGAACAGTCCGTTCCGGGGCGCGGGGCGGTTCTTCCGGCCAAGGCCGGAAAAACCGCGGCGGAAATGCTGCCTCAGGGGCTTTTGCGCGAAAGCCGCCCGGCCTTGCCGGAAATGTCGGAGCTTGACGTCGTTCGTCATTTCACCCTGCTTTCAAGGCAGAACTACAGCGTGGACACCAATTTTTACCCGCTTGGTTCCTGCACCATGAAATATAACCCGAAATTTACGGAATACCTGGCCGCTTTGCCAGGTTTCAGCGCGCAGCACCCGCTTATTCCCCAGCTGCCAGGCGGCGGCGTGCTGGCCCAGGGGTCGCTTGAGGCGCTCTGGCTTTCCGAGCGGCTGCTGTGCGAACTTACCGGCATGAAGGCCTTTACCCTCCAGCCTATGGCCGGGGCGCAGGGCGAACTTACCGGAGCCTTGCTGATAGCCGCTTACCACAAGGCCCAGGCCGCGAAAAATCCGGACCGTCCGAAAAAAACAAGGATAATCTGCCCGGATTCCGCCCATGGAACCAACCCGGCCACGGCCGCTCTGGCCGGTTATGAGGTGGTGAACATCGAATCGAAAAACGGGCTGGTCGATCCGGAAGCTTTGGCCGCCGTGCTGGACGATTCGGTGGCCGCTCTGATGATGACCTGCCCGAACACCTTGGGGCTTTTTGAAAAGAACCTGCCGGAAATAGTGAAAAAACTGCGCGCCGTCGACGCGCTTCTGTACTACGACGGGGCCAATTTCAACGCTATCATGGGCCGCATGCGCATGGGCGACGTCGGCTTTGACGTTGTTCACCTCAACCTGCATAAAACCATGGCCACCCCGCACGGCGGCGGCGGCCCGGGTTCAGGCCCTGTGGGCGTCGGAGAGCGCCTGGCGGAATTTTTGCCCGGCCCGCGGGTGAACAGGCTGGCGGATGGGAATTTCGCCCTGGCCGAGGCCGGGCCGCTCTCCATAGGGCGGGTCACCCCGTTTTACGGCAATTTCGGGGTTGTGCTGAAAGCTCTGGCCTACATCCTGCGTCTTGGCGGCGAGGGTTTGGCCCGCGCTTCCGACTACGCCGTCCTTAACGCCAATTACATGATGAAGCGGCTTGAAGGCTGCCTGGATATTCCCTATCCGCAGCGATGCATGCACGAATTCGTCGCTTCGGCCTCAAACCTCGACGCCAGCGGCGTAAAGGCCCTGGACATAGCGAAGGCCCTGCTGGACAAGGGCTATCATGCCCCGACCATCTATTTCCCGCTTATCGTCAAAGAGTGCCTGATGTTCGAACCGACCGAGACCGAAAGCAAGGAAACCCTGGATAAATTCTGCGACGACCTTATCGCCATAACGCTTGAGGCGGTTAAAAATCCGCAGGCCCTGCACGATGCGCCGGTCAATTTGCCCCTGCGCCGCCTGGACGAGACGAAGGCGGCCAGAAATATGATATTGACAGAATAGGTTGTTTTGATGCTATATAGGCGTTAAGGTTCGAAAAAGGCTCCGCCGCAAACGCGGCGGAGCCGTCACGCTTTAACGAGGTTCAAAATTATGCGTTATGACCTTATGGTTATCGGCGCCGGTTCAGGCGGGCGGCAAGCCGCTTTGAGCGCGGCGGCCGGCGGTTTGAAAACGGCAGTGATCGAATCGGGCTTCCTCGGGGGGGCCTGCGTCAACTCAGGGTGCATACCCACCAAATTCCTTCTGGGCGGAACCGCCTTTATTCCGCTTCTGGAAACCCAGCGGCGTTATGGCGTCGCCCATGGCGAAGCCTTTGCCGATATTGAAAAACTGCAAGCGCGCAAAGACGGCTACCTTAAAAACACGCGCGAGGCGGTGCGCAAATCGTTCGAAGCGGCCGGGGTGGATATCATTTCCGGCGAGGCCTCTTTCATTTCGCCTTCCGCCCTTGCCGTGAAAAAGGGCGCGGAAAAATCCGAGCATCAGTTCAAATATTGCGTGATAGCCAGCGGGTCGGTTCCGGCCTTCTTTCCGGGTTTGAGGCCGGACGGAGAGGCCGTTTTGGGCTCGGCCGCCGTCATGAACCTGAAAAAAATTCCTGAAAGCCTGATGATCGTCGGGGCCGGGCCGATCGGCCTGGAACTTGGAGACCTGTTTTCCCGCTTTGGGACGAAAATTATCCTGATCGAATCGCGTGAGCGCCTTCTGGCCAATGAAGATGAAGACCTGGCCTTGACCATGCAGAATTATCTGGAACGGGCCGGACGGGAAATACACTACGGCAAGAGGGTGGAAAACGTAAGCACCGTTAACGGGCGAGCCTGCCTGAAATTTAACGACGGCTGCGAGATCGAGGCGGAAAAAGCCCTGCTGGCCATAGGCCGCAAACCGGATACGGGCAAGCTGAAACTTGAGGCCGCCGGGGTCAAGACCTGCGGGCCGGGATGGATCGCGGTTGACGAATGCCTGCGCGCCGCCCCCGGCATTTACGCCGTTGGCGACGTTAACGGGCGCAAGCTGCTGGGCGGGGCCGCCGCGCACCAGGGCGATTACGCCCTGAAGCATCTTTTAGGCCACCTCGGGGGCGAAGAGACGCCCGGCTACGAAGACTCCATCCTTCCGGCCTGCATTTACGGGCACATGGAGACCATGCGTTCCGGGCCGACACTGGCCGAACTGCGCAAAACCGCCGGGGAAGGAGAGCGGATCAGCGCCTCCTCCTGCCAGCTCGTTTCAAACCCTATAGCGCAAAGTTACGGGGTTACTCACGGTTTTATCAAAGCCCTGTGGGCGGGTGGCCGCCTCAAGTCGATCGCGGCCGTCGGGCACGGCGTGTCCGGCATGAGCGCCCTGGCCCACAGCCTCGTTTCCGGCAGTTGCGATTACGAACGCGCCCTGGCGCTGCTTTCGTCGCACCCTGCGCTTGACGAGGCCATGAAAGCGGCGCTTCTGGCCCCAAGAATGGAAGAAGCGTGAATTCCGCGTGAATTGATCCGCGCGCGGCCTGGCCGGGGAAAAGTTATAAGGGCGAAACGTGATAAAACGCCGGACTTGTAAAGGTTCCGCAATAAAAAAACGGAGTTTCGGTTTAAAAGGCGCGTTGCAAGGCCGTTTTACGCTTCCGGCGCATTCGGGAAGAAGATAAATAATATCCTTTTTTTCACAAAAAAAAGGCCTTTTTACCGAAAGAGGGTGTTGCATTTTTTTTTTATCCCGGATAAAACTGGATAAGCGTTTAAGCGTCAATGCTATATAACGCGCTGCTTGCGGGAAGATGACGTGGACGGGAATTCCCCGAAATGTTTATCTTTTCGGCATGGTAAGGTAGGCATTTTAGCAAAATGGTACGTTAAGCAACAAGTTTAGCACATTACCCACTATCTTTGGAGGAATTCATGAAACGTTTTAGTATTTCCCTTCTTACAGCCGCCCTGGTGCTTATGTTCTCCGTCAGCGCCATGGCCGCTGAACCCTGCAACGCTGCCAAGCGCAAGGTCGACAGCTTTGTGTATGTTATCGACCAGTCCGGCTCCATGATGATGAGCATGGGCAAAACGCTGAAAATCAACATCGCCAAGGCCGCCGTGGCCAAAGTGATCGCCGCCACCCCTGAACTGGGCTACGCCGGCGGCGCGTATGCGTTCGCTCCCATCGCCAAGCTTGCCGACGTTGCTCCTTTCAAGAAAGACGTGCTTGCCAAGGCTGTGGCTTCCGTTAACTCCAACCAGGAAGCTTTCGGCCGCTTCACCCCGATGGGCCAGAACCTGGCCGACCTGAACCCGGTGTTCAACGGCATGCCCCGCAAGGCCGCCCTTATCCTGGTGACCGACGGCGAATCCAACATGGGCATCGACCCGGTTGAAGAAGCCAAACTGCTTTACGCCGCCAACCCCGGCCTGGTTATCCACATAATCTCCCTTGCCGACAACAAAGTCGGCCAGGCCACCCTTGACGCCATCAAGGCCCTGAACAAGGAAAGCGTGCTTTACAAGGCCGCCGACCTCGCCTCCAGCGCCGAACTGGCCGACAAATTCGCCCAGGACGTGTTCTATGACTGCGGCTCCGCCATCGTTCTGCGCAGCGTCAACTTCGCCCTGAACTCCGCCGTGATCAACGACGAATCCGCCGTTATCCTGAACGAAGTCGCCAAGATGATCAAAGACGGCTCCAACAAGATCAACGTTGACGGCCACACCTGCTCCCTTGGCACCGAAGAATACAACCAGAAGCTTTCCGAACGCCGCGCCGCGTCCGTTAAGGCTTACCTGGTCAAGAAAGGCGTCGCCTCCGACCGCCTGATCACCAGAGGCTTCGGCGAAACCCGTCCCAAGTACGACAACAGCACCGATCAGGGACGCCGCATGAACCGCCGCGTTGAACTGACCCCGGCGAAATAATTGAACTGATGTGAAACTGCGGAACCCGGCCAGGCCGGGTTCCGCAGCATTACGGCGTTATGCGCCACTAAAAATTTCAGTTTACGGCAGGATTAAAATCCAGGTATCATATGAACAGACAAGCTAAAGCTTTCTTCTCAATAGCGGCATTGTTGCTGCTTTTTCTTTTTTCCGCGCAGGTCGTGGCGGTTGCAGCCGAGCCGGCTCCTGCCAAACCCGCGGCCAAGCCTGCGGCCAAACCCGTAGCTAAAAAGCCGTCCGCCTCCAAAAAGGCTCCAGCTAAAAAAGGCGGCCCCACCATAGAGGAATTGCAGGTCCAGCTTTTGACTTTCGCAAAAAAATGCGCGCTTGACATGAACTCCACCATTATGCCGTGCGTCAGCAAAAAAGAAGTGGTCGCGCAGGGCGATGGCTATGTCGCCCGCTACCTTTCCGTTGACCTTGACGGTTTGACGGCGTCGGTTATCGCCAGCGAAGGTTCAAAAACCATTCCTTATGTAGGGTATATCTACTACCAGGAAATCGAGTACACCAGCCGGGGCAAAACCAGGGAAGAAGCCCTGAAGGGTGAATTTTCCCCCGGTTCGCGCAACTCTTTTACCGAACTTGTCAAATACAAAGGCGGAAAATGGTCTTATTAGGGTGCTTCCGCGTCAGTCTTTAAGCTGAATCCTGGCTTGGCGGGGCGTATTGCTCCGCTTCGCAAAATGCGCCGGGATAGCTGGCTGGCAAAATCGAATGCCGGAAAAAACCGGGCCACGCCCGCATCCTGCCGAGGCTGATAGAAATTCCGCCCGGGTCAAGCCGACCCGGGCGGAATTTCTATCAGCCGGGAATAAAAAAATGCGCCCCTGTATAATTCATGTTTTTTAATGCGTTTAAAAAATATAGGAAGGTTTTTGAAAAAAAGCTTGCAAAAAAAAATGAAAGTTGTATACATGAAGGCAACAGCATACTATGCTTTTCTTTAAGTCCCGGGGGGGAGCGGCTTCACATAAGCCGCGTTACATTTCCGGCGGTTCAGCCGGATTTAATGGAACCTTAAGACATTTATATGCGCTAAGGCATTAAACGCATCCTCTCGGACGTATTTTTTTGGGGGTCCGGTTTCGGACAAGTTTCTAGAATGCCAGTTCGGCAAACATTATTCAGGGGGAAAATCATGCCTACTTCCAATGAAACCGCCAATGCCGCCAATGCGGTAGTTCGCCTTGCCCAGCCCTCGGCCGGACAAGCCGTTGTTTTCGACGTCGCGCCCGGCGCGCGTCTTGAACTCGGCTTCTTGCCCGTGCCAGGCAGCATGGTGAAATCCGGCGACGACCTTGTTTTCAACCTTGACGGCGGGGCCACCATCACGTTGCGCGGCTACTACACCGCCGCTTCGTCCGATTCTCCCGCCCAGCCGCAATTCGTGGCTGAAGACGGAACCGAGCTTGATACCCAGGCCTTCCTGACCGCCATGGGCGGCGAAGAACTGCTTCCGGCAGCCGGCCCGGCAGCCGCGGCCGCCACTCCTCCGGGAAGCGGCAGCGGCGAGTATGACGACGGCGCCGGAGACCTGGCCAGCGGCCTGAACCGTCTTGGCACTCTCGGCACGATTCAGTGGGACCGCAACACGGAAGTTCCCGAAGCCCAGCAGGGTCAGCAAGGTGAAGTAGGGGGGCCTGCCTTCACTCCGCTGATCAGCGTTGTTCCGCTCAATCCCAGCGGCTTGCCGCCTTATACTCCGGGCAATCCCAACGAGCCTGGCAATCCGAATACCCCGGATACCCCGGCCAACCCGCCCAAAGATCCGGTCTATTATTCCGTATCCGGCGACGCCGCCCGCCTGACCGTTAACGAATCTTTCATGCAGAACGGCACCAACTATGACCCGGCCAACCCCGCCCCGGTGAGCGGCTCCATCGCGTTCCTGATCACCTCGAACGACGGCGTGGGTTCCATCAATATCGGCGGCAACGTCTACACCCTGTCCGGCGGGCAGCTTAACGGCCCCGCGGCCATTTCCGGCGTGAACGGCAGGTTTGACAATATCTCCCTTACCGATAACGGCGACGGCACCTATACGCTGAACATGCGTTACACCCAGACCTCGGTGCGTGACCACGGCCAGGATCAGGGCGCCGACACCGACGCCGACGTTGAAAGCCTGACCATAGTCGTGACCACCCCCAACGGCGGTGTGAGCGGCCCCACGCAGGTGACCGTTGACATTATCGACGACGTTCCGGTGGCTTATGCCGATTCCGTAAACATGACCAGCGTTCACGACGTCACGGGCAGCGTTTTCGCGGATAACTCCGGCACCGTAACCGACGAGTTCGGCGACACCGTCTTCAACACCCATGACGACGCCTGGGGCGCTGACGGCTACGGCGCGGGCAAAAGCGTTACAGCTATCGAAGTTGACGACCCCTCCTACAAGGTTTCCGGCGATGCCTCCACCGGCTGGACCATAGAAACCGAATACGGCACCCTTACCCTGAACACGGACGGCGGCTTCTCTTTCAAGGCCAACACCCTGGCTGACAACGCCGAGGGTTACGCCGACAAGATTCTCGCTGACATCAAATACCAGATAGCCGACGGCGACGGCGACAATTCCAATTGGGCCACCCTTCAGCTTACCGGCTCCGACAGGGGCACGAAGGTGTTCGTTCCCGAAGATCCCAAAGATCCGACCACGCCTGACGATCCTACCAATCCTGACGACCCGGCTGACCCGATTATTCCCGGCAAGCTCGTTGTCGGCGGCAGTGACGCGCTTCTGGTTGACGAAGCCCACATGAAGGGCGGAACGCAGGAAAAAACCGAGGGCGCGACTGATACGGGCCGCTTCGTGGTTGACGCCGGCGACGGTTTGGCCAGCATTGTGCTGACCGGCGAAAACGGCATGACTTTGAACATTACGCCCGGCATGAATCTGACCGGCCTGACCCTCGACGTGCCCAACGGCACGCTGAGCGGCTTTGAGTTGAACGAACTCAGCAACGGCCAATATGAGCTGATCTACACCTTCAAGCTGGGAGAAAGGCTTGAGCACGACCAGCCCACTCACGACAAATCCCTGGTCAACAACGGCTTTGACGTGAAGGTTACTGACGTTAACGGCAGCAGCGCCACCGGCCACGTGGGCATCACTATTCTTGACGACGCCCCGCAGGCCAAAGACGACTCCGTAAGCATGACCAGCGTCCATGACGTCGCGGGCAGCGTTTTTGCGGATAATTCCAACACCGTAACCGACAAGTTCGGCGACACCGTCTTCAACACCAAGGCCGAC
>JAVBMT010000037.1:0-11182 GCA_031552195.1 Desulfovibrionaceae bacterium | reverse complement strand
TACACAGATGACGCCGATTTTGACTTAATATTCATTTCCTATATTTGGCACATAAGCTGCATGCTTCATAGCACCAGGAATATTTTTCCCAAAGGAGCATGCCATGAGCGGAGTATATTTAAATCTCGGAGATACCGACGTAGCCCAGCGGCTGATGCGGACGGCCGCAACCTCCAAGGCAAGGGACACCGCCTACGCAGCTTCGCAACAGAGCGTACCGGGCGCGAACAGCCCTTCCTCCGGCCCGGCGGTTACAGTGGCTATATCAGGCCCTGCTGTGAGAAAATCCACCGGCGCCCTCCTGGTTTCCCGCGCCTCTGAAGAGGCGATAGCCGAAGCCAAGAGGCGTATGGAAGAAGGGGAACAGGTAATAAATTTACCCCTGACCGAAGAAAACAAAAAACTTTATGATGAACTAAGCGCTGAAATCAGGAAATGCAACCTTTATACGGCGGAGGGCGCTGCGGAGTGCAACCAGCTCACCCTCATGCGCAACGAACTTACAGAACACGGCTGGAACGAGCCGTTGAGCAGGGAAGACCTGGCCTTTGAGGTTGAAGTCAGGAATTACACTCTGGGTTCACAGCTTTTGAGCGGCGAACTTGAACCCATGTTCGCCGCATTTGAAGCGTCACCTGATAAATATGGTGCAGACTTGGAAAAAGCGGCTACGGAATGGGCTGAACAGCAGCCCCTGCCTGCCAGATGGTCGGAAAAAGGGCTGAACATGCCGGCCAGGCCTAAAGGAAGCGCTATGTGGGGCCTGCCGGAAATGGCCGTGGCAGCCGGCATGAGCCTTGAAGAATTTCACGCGGCCGCTGTCGATTATGCAAAAACAAAGACAGGGGCCGAGTTATATTACTCTTTAGAGCAACTTATAAGCGATAGTAATTCAGGGTTATCAAACGCATAGCCTGATTCAGCATAGCAAATAAGCGTGGCCCTCACCAATTTGATGAGGGCCACGCTTATTTCCGCCTAAAAAATGGAGTTGTCGCATTGAGCAAAAATTTACCTATATTGGACAAAAGATTTATTTAGAGACAGCCCCTGGGCAAGGCTGATACCGTGTTCATCGGCAATTACGATACGGCCGGCGGGCAAGCGCTGAACAGCGATAGCTCTCTTGTCTTTATGCGGCAAAAGTATAACATTCCTTTTCCCGCCAATATCCAGACATTTTAGAGGCAGAAGCAGCAATATCCCAGCGCGGCGGGGCAGGGCCGAAACCTCTGAAGTGAACGCGGCGCGAACTCCGCGCCGTATTTAAAAAAACATGAAACGCGGCCTCCGGCCTTCTGAAAAAACCGGGCAGGCACGTAAAACCGCCAAAAAAATCTGGCTTGAAGGAAAGGGCATGAGGCAATTCTTGAAAGATTTTTCCGCCACGGCCGCGGTGGCCGGATTTTTGGCCGTTATCGTCTCGTATGCCGGTTCGGCCGTGATTATTTTTCAGGCGGCCAAGCTGGCCGGACTTTCCGGCGAGATGACCTCCTCATGGATTTGGGCTGTTTCCATCGGCAGCGGAATTACGGGAATTCTGCTGAGCTGGCGCATGAAAACGCCTGTGCTTACGGCCTGGTCAACGCCTGGGGCTGCCTTGCTGGTGACCATGCTGCCGGGCGTGCCCATAGCCGAAGCCGTCGGAGCTTACCTGGCGAGCGCCGCGATTATAACCGTAATCGGCTTCAGCGGCACGCTTGACGCTATTATGCGCCGCATACCGGACGGAGTCGGCTCGGGCATGTTCGCGGGCATTTTGTTCGGCTTCGGCGCGAAAGTGTTCACGTCCATTCAGGACGGACCGCTGCTCGGGCTGGCCATGTTCGGCTGCTTCATTATTTGCAGGCGCGTTCTGCCCCGCTACGCGGTGGCGGCGGTGATGGCGCTCGGCATTATAATCTGCGCGGTCACGGGGGCGATGCACTTTGAAGGCTTCCGGCTTGAACTGGTCGCCCCTGTTTTCACCATGCCGGCCTGGTCAGGGTCAGCCGTTCTCGGCATAGGGCTGCCTCTGGCCCTGGTCACCCTGACCGGGCAATACATTTCCGGCATGGCGGTGCTGCATTCTTCCGGCTATCAGGTAAAATCCGACGGCATTATGACCGTAACCGGCCTGGCGTCGATGCTGTTCGCCCCGTTCGGCTCGCACGCCATCAACCTTTCCTCGCTCACGGCGGCCATCTGCACCGGGAAAGAGGCGCATGAAAACCCGGCCCGGCGTTATGTGGCCGGAATCATGTGCGGCGTGTTCTACATCTGCGTAGGCATGTTCGGAACAACCCTTATTTCGCTTTTCGCCGCCCTGCCACCGGTATTTATCTCCGTTCTGGCCGGGCTTGCCCTGGTGGGCGCTTTCATCACCGGCTTCACCGGCATATTCAGAGACAGCGAGAATATCGAAGCCGGAATCATCTCATTTCTGGCTACCGCTTCCGGCATGAGCCTGCTCGGGCTGGGCGCGCCGTTCTGGGGCCTGGTCATAGGAACCGCGGCCTATCTGGTCCTGAAAAGGAAAAAAGAATAAACGCGAAGGCCATGCGGTTGTCCGGCCGCTTTGGATATAACCGCCGGCTTGAACAGTCCGAAGAACCTCCGGAACATTTTATGCCGCGAAATGTTCCGGAGGTTCTTCGGCTGTTACAGGCTGTCTCCGAAATCGGCTTTGAACTTGGCGGCCAGATCTTGCTGCCAGCTGGAGCCGGGCTTAAGCCTGCCTGTGAAAAAGCGCAATATCTTAGGCTCTTCATCCCATTCCAGCCCACCCACCAGGGAACGGTTCACAAACAGCCAGTGCAGCCTGTCCACCGCGTACTTTATTTGCGAAACGGTGAAGACGCGGCGCGGCAGGGCCAGGCGCACCAGTTCCATCTCCGCCAGGTGTTCAGAACCGTCAGGGTTGCGTTCCTCGGAAAGCGTGCCGCGCTCCATGCCGCGTATCCCGCCGGCGATGAACAAGGCCGCCGCCAGGGAGGCCGCCGGGAATTCCTCCTGCCGAACATGGGGCAAAAAGGCCCTGGCGTTCAGGTGGCAGCCCAGGCCGCCCCCAGGCGTGACCACAGGAATGCCGCGCGCGACCAGTTCATCCACCATGAAGCTTATGCATTCCGGCCCGTGCCGTATCATGTCAAAATCCATGGTTTCCTCCAGCCCTACAGCCAGGGCCTCTATCTCACGCACAGACATGCCGCCGTAAGTCAGGAACCCCTCGTACAGGGGAACCAGCTCCTGCATCATGCCGAAGCTCTTGCTGTCATTGGTAAGGATCAGGCCGCCGCGCGCGCAGCCCAGTTTGCGGGCGGAAAAGTAGATGATGTCGCAAAGTTCGGAAATGCGCAGGGTTATCTCGCGGATGGAAAGGTTCCGGCAGGAATCTTCGCGCACCTTGATGAAATAGAGGTTGTCGGCCAGCAGGGAGGCGTCCAGCACCAGGGGCACGCCGAATTCCCGGCATATTCCGCTTACGCCGGCCAGGTTTTCCAACGACCAGGGCTGCCCGCCCACAAGATTGGTGCCTGCCTCCATGCGCACGAAAGGCACCTTGCCGCGCTCCGCTTCCAGCAAAGCCCGCAGGGCCGCAAGGTCCATATCGCCCTTGAAAAGATCGCCGCTTTCAAGTTTGTAGCCCTCTTCTTTCATCAGCTCGACCACCGTGCCGCCGCGCAGGCCTATGTGCGCCTTGGTGGTGGTGAAGTGGTAGTTCATGGGAACGATAGAGCCGGGTTTCACGAACACGGCGGCCAAAATGTTCTCCGCCGCCCGGCCCTGGTGAACCGGCAAGATGAGTTCCTTGCCGAACACCTTCCGCGCCGCCGCGGCCAGGCGCTCGAAGCTCATCGACCCGGCGTAGCTGTCGTCAGCCTGCATCATGGCCGCCAGCTGTCTGTCGCTCATGGCGTTAACGCCGCTGTCCGTGAGCATGTCCAGGAAAATGCTGTCGTTTTTCAGCAGAAAGGTGTTGTTGCCCGCCGCCTGGACTGCTTTCAGCCGGGTTTCCACGGGCGGCAGCTCCAGTTTCTGCACGATGCGCACTTTGTGCATTTCCAAGGGAAAGGAACTGTTTTCAAAAAATGTGATCTGGCTCATGTTTTCCGCTCCTGATTTCTGGTTGAAAGTGAAAAAAAGAAGAGGCCCCTTTACGCATCCGGTAAAGGGGCCTCTTGAAAACCGAGGAATGGGCCTGTCAGAACAAACTACAAGACCAGACTCCTCTCAAGAGGTCCCGGTTCGTAGTAATAATACGCGGCCACGCTGGCGGCGGCATTGCGTCTGGCGTTCACAGGTTTCATATCTCTGCGCTTTTCCTCATAAATTTATGTAGAAGACATAACGCCTATCAGCCAAAGATGTCAAGCCTCTTCACAGCCGTTCCACGGATGAACAACGCGTTGACGCCACGCATTCAACGGAAAAAAAAACCTGAACAGGGCGAAGGTGCCCATTCCCAGGAACAGCATAACGAGAGAACCGCACACATGCGCGGCAACGGCGGCGGTTGCCGCCAGAACGCGTTGTTCCTGCAAAAGCGTGCCGATTTCGGCTGTAAAGGCGGAAAACGTCGTCAGCCCGCCGAGAAGGTTTGCCGCCAGCGTGCCCAGGGGCACCGCCGGGAAAACGGAATTAAGCGCCAGCCCGAGAACCCAGCGCAAAATCGCTCCGCCGGATGCTCCGAGGCTGATGCAGGCGAGTGTTTTGACCATGTTTCCCCCGATTACCGCCGCGCGTGGGCCGGAAGCACAAAGAACCTGAGCAAAACGGCCGCCAGCAGGGAACACCCGGCGGAGAACAGAAAAGCCCCGCTGGAAGATACGTTCTGATATAACAGCCCGAATATGACTGAAGCAGGCAGAAGAAACAGCCCCGCAACCAGGTTGAACCAGCCGAAAGCCGTTCCGCGCCGTTTTCCATAATGAAGGCGGGCTTCCGCTAAGGGAATAAAAAAGACAGCCACCCGGCCAGGTGTGGTTGTCCGGCAACGCCCCGCCGCCCTTCAAAGCCTGACGGGAGTTATCGGCTGACGCGGTTCAGGGGAACGCCATCCCTTTTTTCAAACATATTCGAGGCGGGTTGAAAAGTAAATTCCCGTACAGCCTTTTACCCGCCGCACGCATGAGGTTCGGCGGCGGCGGCGGAACTCCGGACCGCCCGGCGTAGGCATAGGCGATTTTACGTTTGCGTTTTTGAGCAAAGCGTTTATAGTAGGCACTGATTATCGGGGTTGCATTGTTATTGAAACCCCGCCCCTGACGGAGAAGGCGAGAACCTGACCCGAAAGGCGCTGAAAATTTCGTTTCCCCCCTCTTATGCGCCGAGACACCAACCGGACCCTATTCGGGCCGGGGCAGCCCTTGCCGGATGAGAAAGCCTGAACCAGGCATCGGGGAAAGCCGGTTTTTCCGGCGTAAATTTAAGGCCAGCCTTTCGGAGGAAATCCGGAAGGCTGGCCTTTTTTTATTCAAGAAAACCATAACAGCGGCGCGGCAAAGCGCGAAGGCCCAAACACGGAGAAAAATCATGCGGAAGATAGCCATAGTCGGCGCCATTATTGAAAACCCCTCTGAACATCAGCAGGCCTTTAACGAGATTGTTTCCTCTTGCAAAGGCCTTGTAAGGGGCCGCATAGGCCTGCCGGTCGACGAGGCGCGCATGGCGGTTATCGCCCTGGTGGTGTGCGGCACGCCGGACGAAATAAATTCCTTTACCGGCAAGCTGGGCAAAATTCCTTCCGTAAGCGTAAAAACGACCATTTCCCAAGCCACCTTGCAATCCTGAGGAGTTTTGTCATGGCTAACGAACTGCCCGAAAACTTTTTCATAAACGACGCCTACATCAACCACCTTTTGCATGAAGCCCATAAAGCTGACGACGCGGAAATAAACGCCATTCTCGACCGCGCCGCCGCCTTTCAAGGCCTGGGGCACAAAGACGTCGCCGCCCTGCTCATGACGGAAAAGGCCGAACATATCGCGCGCATTTTCCAAACCGCCGGGGCCATTAAAGAGCATATCTACGGAGAGCGCATAGTCATGTTCGCGCCGCTTTACATCAGCGACCATTGCATAAACAAATGCGATTACTGCGGTTTCCGGCGCGACAACCAGTTCGCGCGCAAGCGCCTCAGCCAGGACGAAATACGCCGCGAAGTGGAAATTCTGGAAGGAATGGGGCACAAGCGCCTGGCCCTGGAAGCCGGAGAAGACCCGGTGAACTGTCCCATAGACTACGTGCTTGAAAGCCTGCGCACCATTTACTCCATGAAATTCGAAAACGGTTCGATCCGCCGCGTTAACGTGAACATCGCCGCCACCACGGTCGAAAATTACAAAAAGCTTAAAGAGGCCGAAATAGGCACCTACATCCTCTTTCAGGAAACTTACCATAAAGCTACCTATGAAGCCGTTCATCTGGCCGGCCCGAAAAAAAATTACCTCTATCACGCCACCGCCTTTGACCGGGCCATGGAAGCGGGCATAGACGACGTGGGCGGCGGGGTGCTGTTCGGCCTTTATGACTGGCGCTACGAAGCGCTTGGCCTGATGCTGCACAACGAGCACCTGGAAAAAAACTTCGGGGTGGGTTTTCACACCATCTCCGTGCCCCGGCTGTGCGACTCGTCCGGCAATGACCGGGAAAGCCATCAGCACCTCGTGGACGATGAAACCTTCAAGCGCCTGGTGGCTATTATTCGCCTGGCCGTGCCTTACACCGGCATGATAGTCTCCACGCGGGAAAGCCCGGCCATGCGCAAGGAACTGATCCGCCTCGGCGTTTCCCAGATCAGCGGCGGCTCCGCCGTCGAGGTCGGCGGTTACGCCTTGCGTGAAAAACACGGTTCGCAATTCGCCCTGGCCGACGACCGCAGCGCTCAAGACATCATCTCCTGGCTGCTCGACGAACAGCTCATACCCAGCTTCTGCACCGCCTGTTACCGCCAGGGCCGCACCGGCGACCGGTTTATGGAGCTGGCCAAGTCAGGCTGCATAAAAGACGTCTGCCTGCCCAATGCCCTGCTTACCCTGAAAGAATACGCGCTGGACTACGGCACCCAGGCCCTGAAAAACAAGGCCGGCGCCCTTATAGAGAAAAAGGTCGAAACGATAGGCAACAGCCGGGTGCGCGAGCTGACCCTGGAAAACCTGAAACGCCTCGAACAGGGCCAGCGCGATCTCTATTTTTAGAGCATTCAGGGCTTGGTCCGGCGCGCGCTAAATCCCGCCTGGTTGCGGAATCTCCGGCCAGGCGGGCGTATAACCAGATTCGAGGTAAAATCATGCAGGGCACCCCTAACAGCAACCGCGCCCACGTGGTGATTCTGGGCGAGACCAACTCGGGCAAATCATCCTTGTTCAACGCCTTGACGGGCAGCGATATCTCAATTGTGTCCGGGCTTGCCGGAACGACTACGGACCCGGTGCAGAAAGCCATGGAGCTTATACCCTTCGGCCCGGTGGTGTTTGTGGATACCGCCGGATTGAACGACTCTACGGAGCTTGGCCGCCAGCGCATGGCCAAAAGCAAAAAAATGCTGGATAGGGCCGATTATGTGCTCTATGTGCTCGACCCGGCGCAGTTTGAGCCCGAGGTTTACCTTGCCGCGCGCAAAGAGCTGGAAGCGCGAAAAGTGCCTCACACTCTGGTTTTGAGCAAGTTTGACCGGGAAGGTGCGAAAAAAGAGGACAAGGGCCTTCCGGATGAAGCCAGGCGGAACTTTCTGGCGGAACATGCCGGCGAGGCCCTGCGGATTTCCTCCCGTAATCCGGCCGAGGTTGAGCGGCTGCGCGGGCATTTGGCGCAGGCCCTCAAGCGGGCGGTTGTGGAACGCGAAGGCCTGGTGCGCGGCCTGCTCCCTTCCGGCGGCCTGGCCCTGCTGGTTGTGCCGCTGGATAGCGCTGCTCCCAAGGGGCGGCTTATCTTGCCCCAGGTGCAGGTTATCCGCGACTGCCTTGATAACGGCGCGCGCTGTATGGCCGTTACTCCGGACCAGGTCGCCGCGAGCTGCGCGGAGGGGAACATTGACCTTGTGATAACCGATTCCCAGGTGTTTGCGGAAGTGGCGGCCCTTATTCCGCCAGACATGCCCCTGACTTCATTTTCCATACTCCTGGCCCGCCAGAAGGGAAATATATCCGTCTTGGCGAACGGGGCGGCCGCCATAAAAAACCTGAAAGACGGCGACCGCGTTCTGCTGGCTGAAGTCTGCACGCACAACAAAACTCACGAAGATATCGGCCAGGTGAAAATTCCCGCCGCCTTGCGCAAAATCACAGGCAAGAAACTGGAATTCGAGCAGGTTACCGGAAGGGATTTCCCCGAACAATTGAAGGATTACGCCCTGATAATACATTGCGGGGCTTGCATGATTACCCCCACGGAAATGTGCGGGCGTTTGGGCAAGGCCGGCCTGGCCGGAGTTCCGATGACCAATTACGGCGTGGCCCTGGCCTACTGCGGGGGGATTCTGGAACGGGCCCTCAAGCCCTTGGGAATTTAAATTCAGCCCTCGCGCCAGGTAAAAGGCATGACGCCCTTTGAAAACTCCGCCAAGGCTATTGCAAGGTGAACTTATGAATCTCGATCCGGCTGGCTTTAAACTGGACAGCCTGACCATTTCCGAACTTGAAGGCCTGATAACGGAGCAGTTCGCCCGGCCTTCCCCGGACCTGTTCGCGGCCGCCGACGCCGTCCGCCGCGCGAATTTCGGCGGCGCGGTATTCGTGCGCGGGCTGATCGAATTTACCAACTACTGTAAAAACGACTGTTATTATTGCGGAATTCGCAGAAGCAACCTCAACGCGTCGCGCTACCGCCTGGGGGTAGAGGATATTTTGCGCTGCTGCAAGTTGGGTCATGAGCTGGGTTTCCGGTCTTTCGTGCTGCAAGGCGGAGAAGACGCCCACTTTACGGACGACCGGGTGGTTGAAATCGTTTCCGCCATCCGGGCCCGTTTTGCGGACAGCGCCATCACCCTGAGCGTAGGGGAAAAGAGCCGGGCCAGTTACCAGCGTTATTTCGCGGCGGGCGCAAACCGCTATTTATTGCGGCATGAAACCGCCGATGCCGGGCATTACAGCCGCTTGCACCCGGAAAATTTGAACCTGGAGCGGCGCAAGGAATGCCTTTGGAATCTGAAAAACCTTGGTTACCAGACCGGAGCGGGCTTTATGGTCGGCTCTCCCGGCCAGACGGCGCGCACCCTGGCTGAAGACCTGGTTTTTTTACGGGAACTGCAACCGCAGATGGTGGGCATAGGCCCGTTCATTCCGCAGCATGACACCCCGTTCGCCGGCGAATCCGGCGGAGGGCTGAAAGAAACCATGGTGATGCTGGCCCTGACGCGCCTTCTGCTCCCCCGCTCCCTTCTGCCCTCAACCACCGCCTTGGGCAGCATTCACCCGCAAGGGCGGGAAATGGGCCTTAAAGCCGGGGCCAACGTGGTCATGCCGAACCTCTCCCCCCCGGAAAATCGCGCGCGTTACGCGCTTTACGACAACAAGGCCGCTTTCGGGGCGGAAAGCGCGGAAGGGGTGCAGCAGCTCGTCGAACTTACGGCCGCCGCCGGCTACCGCATAGATTTCGGGCGCGGCGATTATGCTGGATAAGGCTCGCCCGCTACTGTCTTTGATATTTTCAGCTTGGGGGATTACCGGACGACGATTTTAGTCCCGCCGACTGAAAGAAACTCCGAATTCGCCGACCGCTCTTTGCGGCGGACGATCCGGAGTTCCAGGAATGATGGAATGGCGGAGGATTACCCTCCAAATGCGAACTCTCATTTTCCTTATTCTGCAAGCCTTTCGCGCTTTCGCCGTCGCCAGCAGAACCTTCTATTTCCGCAAGTGGCACAGTTTTCGCGCCGTCCTTCCAGTTTAGGTCCGCACTGACGAGGGGAGGTTTACACGATGAGCAGTTTGTCGTCGTACAGGAAAACCGAATTGATGAAAATATCGACGATGCTCTTGCGATACTCCGGATTGTCAATGTCGCCGTCTTTAAAGCGGCTGGTCCAGAAAACAATCTGCTCCTTTGTCAGCGGTGTCTGTTCGATTTTCTCCTTTGCGATAGCAATTTCCAAATCGGTTTTCTTCGCTTCAAGCTCGTCCAGCCGCTGCTTGAGCGAGGCGTTGGCGAGTCCCTCTTCAATGGAGTTTACAAGGTTGCCGCAATACTTTTAGTTTGTGCCGGCAAGTTTGCTTATACAGCGTGATTGTCGCTGGAATAGGAAGTCAGCCTTTCATCAAGAGAACCAGCGTGCAATTCAAAAAGATGATTGTCAAAATCATAAAAGTAGATTGAACGGCCTTCGCCATCTATGCGGGGGCGTTCAGGTCTGATTTCAACTCCTACTTCTTTTATCCTCGACAGGTATTCGTCTATTTCTTTGTCGTTGATTTCAAAGGCAATATGATTGTAAGTACGTTCTGCAAGCGGTTCTCCTTCCATTATGCAAATCCATAAATTGTTTACAAGAAAGAACTTTTCTTTTGAAAGCGAAAAAGTCTTACTACCACTGGAATAAATCTGCTCTGCACCGAAAATTCGCTTAAGAAATAGAGTGGTCTGTTCTAAATTCTTCACTACCAAAGTTACATGGCTCAATCCTAAAATCATAGAGCAATCTCCATTTTACTTCCTCACAGTATATAAATTCGTTTCTTTAAACACATTTTAACATATCACTAAGAAAACAAAAGCACTCTACTCCAAATAAAAGAAAAATGCGAACGCCTCGCCGACAAAAATCGGCTTGGCGTTCGCATTTAGCCCTAATGGCGGAGAGGGTGGACTTAGAACAGAACACGCTAACATTATGTAATTTATCGTAAAATATGTTCTTGCTTGGCGTAAAATTTGATTTTTATACACACTTTTATACAAATCGTTTGAGAAAGCTCAATTCGATGGAGAAACAGGGAGTCGAATTGGCGGCGCAACTGCGTTAAGGATGATGTGCCGTCTCTGGCTTCACCGCCAGAGGCACGCCCAGCGCCTTGGTAATCTTCATAATGGTGTCAAAGCGCGGTTTTGCACCGGGGGCGAGGCTTTTGTAAAGGCTCTCCCGGCCAAGGCCCGTGTCCTTGGCAAGCTGGGCAACCCCACGTGCTTTTGCCACATCAGAAAGGGCGGCAAGGAACACGTCAGGGTTTTCGTCTTCCATTGCGGCAGTCAGGTATTCAGCCATCAT
>JAVBMT010000030.1:0-53577 GCA_031552195.1 Desulfovibrionaceae bacterium | reverse complement strand
CCCATTGAGCTTCCTCCGGCGTCCTCAGATAAAAGTCGTGATAGTAAAGGCCGAACAGGCTTTTCAAATTTTCTTTCGCCGCCTCGTTGATATCCATCATATTCCCCACGGTCGCCGTCTTGAGATACAGCAAGGCGTTTCTGTTGAGCAGCTCCACCAGCAACGTGACGCTATGGCCGCGCGACGGCTCGCCCCATTTTTTAATGATATCGCCATGTACGAACCGCAGAGCATGAATAAGAGAATCGTTTATGAGATGCTCAACAATGGGCGAATCGCCCTTTGTGGCCAACGCCTGAAGAGACAGTTTGCCGACTTTCGGAGAATAGAAATAAAAATCGCTCTTCTGTATTTTTTCAGAAATTTTGTCCGCAATGGCGGTGAGTAATCTGCATTGCGGCTGATACTCTCCGAGTTCATTAACGATTTGGCCAAGCATTCTCAGCCTACCTTCGTATGACAGCTCAAAATGAACCAGCAATAAAAGGGAAAATACCGCGTAAAATATGATCAGAGCGGAACGATTCTCCAGCAGGAAAGGCGCGGCTGACACGATGAGCGCCAGCAGAACCACGGTCTCAATGCCTTTTGTCTTGCGGTAACACCGGCAGACGAAAATGCAGGCATAGGCCAGAGTCATGGCTATAAGAAAAAAACCATTTTCCCATTCCATCGTTTCGCTCCGGAAAAGTTCAAATCAACCCAACTTCAAATTGAATCTTTCAAATTTATGATCATGCTCAAATTGAATATTTCAATGTAATTTCAAGTGAATACGATATCACACTGAAATACGGTTGTAAACAGAAAACCACTCACAATGGTAAATCAGTGCATTGGAGGCACTGATGATTACCAGCAATGTCAAAGAGATAATGGAAGATAAAGGCATGACGTATGTTGAACTCGAACGCCTGACAGGGCTGTCGAACCACACGATCACCAGGGCCAGAAGCAATTCTATCCGGGAGTGTCGTTTGTATACTCTGGAACTGATAGCCAAAGCTCTTGACGTCAGAGTCTATAACCTTTTTGATGACGGTCTACGGAAGGAAGGCGAATACTGGCAGGAAATGCCAAGTGCGGCCAAGTAGCCTGAAGCAAGCAATCCAAAGGCGCACAGCGCCGCCTGTTTGGCTCAAGCTGAAGGCTTACTCCCCTCTGTCTGTACAGAATTCTTGTTCCTGAGAAATGGCGATTCTTCGCAATAGCTCTTCCGCCAAGGCCCGTGATGGGAGCCGTTGCAGCGCTTGCTCATAAGTCTGCCGCTCCGCGAAGTCCTCCCCAGTTTCGTAACGATCAGAACTTTCCGGCGCTATGCCGGGAGAACACGGGCCATTTCCCGTCAGAATCCATTCAGGGTTCACGTTTTTTACCCGCATCAATATGACCAGCTAGGCGGAAGGAATTTTTCCGCGCCGCTTGGCATCGGAAACTGACGACTGGCGGATTCCCAAGAAATCCGCCAACTCAATTTGTGTGCGCTTGCCGGTGGCGACCTTTATGCGTTCCATTTGAGCTTCAAAATCCGTACTTGTGGTAATTGGCTCCATACGTGCCTCCATATTGCCGTGTCGTACTATACGACTACATACAAGTCAATGAATGACGTTGTATTTTACGACATGGAGGAGTCGCATGATCACAAGCAACGTCAAAAAACTAATGGATGACAAAGGGGTAACAATAAGAGGGATGGTCGCGCTGTCGGGTTTGTCGGATAAAACGATCCTTCGCGCCAGGGGCGAGCATATTGTGGAATGCAGGCTTTATACCCTTCAAACGATTGCTAAATTTTTGGAGTGTAAGGTTAAAGATTTATTTGATGAATAGCCCGTAGCGCTCCAGTTTGTGTAAGTTATTTCATAATTCCACAAAATAGTTGCTACGCAGCTAAGCGGCGTAGCGAGCGGTAAAGTTACGACATCAACATGGCGTCATTTTAACAATGAAACATGTTGAGGTTTTTTAAATGAAGAAGAAGCAAGCTACTTTTGCAGTGGACCTTTCGGAACTTCGTCGGACGCTACCGCCGGTGGTGGCCCGCAAAAAAATTGACTATTATCTTGGTGGGATAATTTCAAAAAGTTATCTGGCTAATTTAGACTGCTACAACGAAGGTCCGCCAAAAGTAAAAATTGGAAAAAATGTCGGCTACCTAAGAGATCCGCTTGTTGATTGGCTGGAGTCCCGCATCCTCCTGGACGAAGGAGGTCGCTCATGAGCGATGCTCTTTCAGTCTTCACTGACCATTTACGGGAGCATGGGCTTGCCCCAGAGCAAATTATAGCGGACGGGCAACTGCATCGTTGCCCAACAGTCACCAAACCGCGGAAAAAAAACGGCGCCTATATCGCGCACAGCGACCCGCCCATAAACATTTGGTGGTGCAACTGGGAAACCGGTCAAAGTGGCACATTTACCGGGCAGACGGTAAGCCGTCTTTCCACTACGGAGAAAGAGGTCATAGCACGCCGCCTGGAAGCCACCAAAATCCAGCGCGAGAAGGAGCGGGAAGCACGCTATGTGGAGGCGGCGCAAAAAGCGCGCTCCATATTGGAATCCACGCCGCTTTGTCAGCCGGAGCATCCCTATTTAAAAAGTAAGGGCATTCCCCCTTGTGGGGATGTTCGCGAAGGGCGCGACGGGGAAATCCTTATCCCTGTCCTCGGGGTGGCGGGTAAGCCACAAACCTTGCAACGCATATTTCCGGATGGGCAGAAGCGCTTTCTGACCGGCGGAAAAACGCAAGGTGGTTATTTTCGCATTCCAGGTGAGGAACAAAAGCCCATCGCACTTTGCGAGGGCTACGCCACGGGTGTCAGTATCCACATGGCCTTAGGCGGCTCCGTCTTTGTGGCCTTCTCCGCGAACAACCTCCCAGCAGTGGCCGAAATTATCGCGGCTCGGCATCCCGGCCGCACTGCTATTATTTGTGCGGACACGGATGAAGTCGGGCGAAGCAAGGCGGCGGAAGCGGCTAAAAAAGCGCATGGTTGTTACATCTTTCCGGTTTTCCGCAGTGGGCAGGGGACGGACTTCAACGACCTGCATCAGACGGAAGGACTGGAAGAAGTCCGTCGACAGTTAAACGCGGTGGAAACACCTCTCCCCGCGACAACTGGAATGCCCACGCTTGTGGCCTTGGATATGGAAACGTTCCTTTCTATGTCCTTACCGGAAAGGGGGTTTCTTCTCTCGCCGGTATTGCCAACCCAAGGTATAGCCATAATGTACGCCCCGCGCGGTATTGGTAAAACCTTTGCCGCTTTGAGCGCCGCTGTGGCTGTAGCGGCGGGAGGAGAGATATTCAACTGGCGCGCCGCCAGCCCCAAAAAGGTCCTCTATGTGGATGGCGAAATGCCAGCCGTGACCATGCAAGAACGTCTCTCTGCCTTGGTCAGCGGTATGGCCGCTCCGCCACATGCTTTAAAAAATCTGATGCTGCTCACTCCCGATATTCAGCCTTGCCCTATGCCGGATCTATCCACCGTGGCCGGGCAAATAGCCTTAGAACCGTTTCTTAAGGAGGTGAACATGGTCGTGTTGGATAACATCTCCACCCTATGCCGCACGGGAAAGGAAAATGAATCGCAATCCTGGCAGCCCATGCAGTCATGGCTCTTGGATTTGCGCCGCCGCGGATTAACCGTGCTGCTCATCCACCATGCCGGGAAAAACGGTGACCAACGAGGCACCAGTGCCCGCGAGGATATCATGGATACCGTCATTAGCCTTCGCCGTCCGCGCGAATACAACATGGCCGAAGGCGCGCGCTTTGAAATTCACCTGACCAAAGCGCGCGGCATCGTGGGGGATGAAGCCAAGTCTTTTGAAGCGCATCTGAAGTCGGAAGGCGATGCCTTGCGCTGGAGCATCAAAGAATTGGAGGACGTAGAACTAGAACAACTTAAACGACTGCTGGAGGACGGTTATACAATCCGCGATGCCGCTGAAGAAATGGGGAAATCCAAATCCGCCATACATCGCCTGAAAAGTAAGTTGGATATACGAGCTTAAAAAGTTCGTAAAATACCGCTTGTCCCACTGTCCCACGCCCTAGGAGCCGGGACAGTGGGACAAGCGTTTTTTCCGGGACAACCCCAAGGACAATGAGCGGGACGATGATCCATTTTCTTTCGCGCACAAGCGCTTCAAGCCATGAACATGGGACAAGCCACGGCACTCGGGCCGGGACACACTATCCATGTTCCATTGTATCTCTGGGACACATCTGCGCTTTTTTCTCTATTGCGGCAAAATTCACCTCAGGATATATTTTTTCGAGATGGATTCAGTCAGCCCGGAAAAGCGCAGTTGGGTAATGGCCCAGGTGAAGGGGCGCAACACGAGGCCGGAAAAGGCCGTGCGTTCCCTCCTGCACCGCATGGGTTATCGGTTCCGGCTCCAAAGGAATGACCTTCCGGGCAAGCCGGACATTATATTACCCAAATACCGCGCCGCGATCTTCGTGCATGGTTGTTACTGGCACCGGCACGATTGCCCGAACGGCAGACGAGTTCCCAAGTCCCGCCTTGATTTTTGGCTTTCAAAGCTGGAAGGCAACCGGGAGCGCGACATAAAGAAACAAGCCCTATTGCGGGAACAAGGCTGGAATATCCTGGTCATTTGGGAATGTATGCTTCGGGATGAAGTCGCCTTGCAAGAGACTATTCGCGCTTTTCTTGATGGCGCGGCACGGAAATAAACACAGGGTACGCCAATGAAATCAGTGGAACTATTCGCCGGAGCCGGAGGGCTGGCCTTGGGGGCATCTTTAGCCGGGTTTACTCCCGATGCGGTTATAGAATGGGATAAATGGGCCTGCGATACCATTCGCGAGAACCAGCAACGCCGGAATCCACTTGTGACTGATTGGCCTCTTCATGAAGGTGACGTTCGCCTGTTTGATTTTTCTGGTATCTCCGGCGAAATTGACCTTGTGGCCGGTGGCCCTCCCTGCCAGCCTTTTTCTCTTGGCGGAAAGCACAGAGCCTATTCAGACAAGCGGGACATGTTTCCCACAACGATTGATGTTGTCCGCAAGCTGCACCCAAAGGCATTTCTGGTGGAAAATGTCAAAGGGCTTACCAGAGCGACGTTCGCCAACTATCTGCAATACACCCTTCTGCAGCTAACTTTTCCCGAATTGACCATTGGCCGCAAAGAAACATGGCTGGAACACCTTGCCCGTTTGGAAAAAGAGAAAACTTCCGGAAAAATGAAGGGGTTGGCCTACGATGTTGTGTGCCGCGTGGTCAATGCTGCGGATTACGGTATTCCCCAACGGCGTGAGCGTGTGTTCATTGTTGGTTTTCGTCACGATATGGAGGTTCGCTGGTCGTTCCCGGAAGCTACTCACTCCCATGACGCCCTGCTCCATAGCCAATATGTGAGCGGTGAGTATTGGGATAAACATGAAGTTAGCCTCAAGGCTCGTCCGCAAGTGGAAGCCAAGTCCACCGCGCGAATCGAAAGACTTCGCGCTTTTTCCCAAAGCTCACTTGGCCAGCCCTGGCTTACCGTGCGTGACGCGCTCCAAGGGTTGCCCGACCCGCGGAAAGTCAAACTGGCCTCACGGCATTACAACCACGTATTCCAAGACGGCGCTCGCGTTTACAAGGGGCATACTGGCAGCCCGCTGGACTTGCCAGCCAAGACATTGAAAGCCGGTGATCACGGCGTTCCTGGCGGTGAAAACATGCTCGTCATGCCGTCCGGGGAAGCGCGTTACTTCACGGTGCGTGAATCAGCCCGCTTGCAGACCTTTCCAGATACCTACGTTTTTCACGGTTCCTGGACAGAAACCATGCGCCAGCTTGGCAACGCTGTCCCGGTCGCCCTTGCCCGCATCATGATGGGAAGTGTGGCGGAAAAGTTGCTGGAAGCGGAAACGAAAAAATTCATAGCACAAATGAAGCGTGTGGCCTGATGATAGAATATCCTCCGTATAATCCCTTGGACAAAATAAACCTTGGCAACAGCGTGGCGGATGCTATGCTGGAAAGCCAAGTGCATCGGCTTGGTACTCTGGAACCTTTCGTTGGTGCCGGTATTTACGCCATTTACTATACGGGGGAATTTGAAGCCTATCGCTCGTTGAGTGAGAGAAATCGCAACGACCTGTTTGCCGCGCCCATTTATGTTGGGAAGGCCGTTCCTCCCGGAGCACGCAAAGGCAACTTCGGTGTGGACTCCGAGCCGGGGCAAGCTCTGTATAAACGCCTGCGAGAACATGCGGAGAGCATTATTCTGGCTGAAAATCTGAACATTGAGGATTTTTTCTGCCGCTTCCTGGTTGTGGAAGACATATGGATTCCACTTGGCGAAGCGCTGCTCATCGCCAAGTTTTCACCGATATGGAACAAACTCATTGATGGATTCGGCAACCATGACCCCGGTAGTGGCCGTTACCAGCAAATGCGTTCTAAATGGGACACCCTCCACCCTGGCCGCGCATGGGCATTAAAGTGTGCGCTACGAAACGACACGAACACTCACATATGCGACGAACTTACAGCGTATTTAAAAGTTCAAAGATAATAACTCAAATAAGGATATTCTTATCCATTATTTTCGAAAACAAAACCCATTTCACGCAAGAAACGCGATGGCTCCTTGTGCCAGCCAAAAACCTTATCTGAACAAGTAAGCGTTAATTTTTCTTGCGCCCTAGTTATTGCTACGAAACAATTACGTCTCTCTTCTTGCATCTGCAGGGAGTCATCTCCTTTTTTAACTGCTGCCCAGCTTGGAAGTTGGTCTTCGACCATCCCCATCAAGTAGACGTGTCCGAATTCCATCCCTTTTGAGGCATGAATTGTAAAACATGGGATTGCGCCTTTTTCTTTTTGTGGCGCTTTTGATGTTAAGTCCAGTTCTTGCAAAAATTGATGTAAGCTTACATCTTCACCTGAGAATTTTTTTAAAATTTCAGAGTGGATCTCTTTCCAAACAACAATTTCGTTTTCAAACTCATTGAAAACATATTCATCAGCTCGTTGTGACTCTTGTCGTATTTTAGCCCATTTCAAAAAATTCTCTGAGAAGATGCTGTAGCTTAACGAAGAAAGAAGAGGTCTTATTCCAACGCTAAGTAGCTCTTGCGTATCTGGCTCTAGCTTTCCACTCATTTGTGCTTCAGAAATCCATGTGCGTAAAAAATCTTGACCGGATGCTGATGCAATAGAAATTATTTTGGAAACCGAAAGCTGGAACCCTTCTAGCTCTTCAACTGCCTTACAAAGCTTAGCCAATGCTTTTTTATCAGTTTGGGCATTTGCTAATCTTAATATCGCATGCAGCATTCGCATTGGAGCGCTTTGGAATTCATTTTTTCGAATAGAAAAGTAGCTCGGAATGCCAATTTCGGCTAATTTTGCCCCTATTGGTTCAAGAAGTTTGTTTGCGCGTGCTAAAACAACGCATTTTTCTCTTTCTTCTTGACTCTTTGCGCGAATTTGATTCGCGATCCATTCCACCTCGTCATCAAGTGTTGAAAATTTATAAACTTCTAATACTTGGCTATCACTATTTATGGACTTTACTGAGACTAGTGGCTTTTTATCAGGACTTCTGCTTATATTATTTTCAATTAAGGTGTTTGCAATACTGACAATTTCTGCTGGGCATCTATAATTTTCTGGAAGCTGCAATACTGATACAGAAAAATCACTTATGAGTTCATCAAGGCGTCTTGGATCTGCGCCATTCCACTGGTATATCACCTGATCATCATCTGCGACAGCAAAAAGAGTTGATGGATCTGGAGTTACTATTCTGTGTAATAGCTTATATTGACTTGAATTCGTATCTTGAAATTCATCAACTAAAATATGGGTATATACTTTTCTTATACGCTGAGCCAAAAGTGGAAATTTCTCAAAAATTGTAAGAGTTTCAGCAATTAATGAAGGGAAGTCTAAAAAATTCTCCTCGGTTAAGGATTCTTTATAAGTTGCATAGACTAGAGCTAATTCTCTTGCTGTATCTGGCTGAGAGCGTTGCAATAATCCTTCTACTTCACTCGCAGGGACACAGTGTTCTAGTAAACGATTTAAAAAAGGCAACAAGGATGACGCTGCAAAGTGGTCAGGAATGATGACCGCAGGGTTTTTGCGTAGCTTGTTTAGAGCCCCATCCAAAATTGTCTCACGATCAATATCTTCTGATAAAATTTGAAAATCTGGTCTAATACCAATATGGTTTCCATACTGTTGCAACAATTCAGCCGCGTATGAATGAAAAGTTGTAATTCTGACTCTATTCATAAGTTGCGGAACTAGTTCTTCTACACGTCCGCGCATTTCTTTAGCGGCTTTATTGGTAAAAGTCAGTGCAAGAATACGGAAATGTTTTTCCTGTGACTCATATAAAATATTTGCAATACGGTAAGTGAGCACACGTGTTTTTCCCGAACCAGGTCCAGCAAGAACAAGCAATGCCCCTCTGTTCCAAAGAACAGCATCATGTTGGTTCTTGTTCATAGAAGATAGATCTATCATTGTATCCTCATAAAAGAGCTTTTATTCTAGAAAAAACTTCCTTTATCGACGTGGGGATACTATCAGCCCCGCGACGCTTTATCTCATCAAAAAGTCGCAAAGCAAATCCTGGTTTTTCGCCAGAGACAGTAATTGCACGTTTAATAATATTTTTTATAAGCTTACTTGGGTCACCGCCAGAATCACGAATTGCCTCCTGCTGCAATGCGCTAGAAAGTAAGCCTTTTATAAAATCTTCAAATCCATTATGCCAAAACTCATGTTCAATGGTTAAGTGGGATAGTTGTTTGGTTTTGCTATCTGGTTTTTCTGATGGTTCAAGATATTTTTGGGCTCTTGTCACATAGTCGTGACCATCGTTATCCCCGTCACCTAAAACAAACCATTGAATACCCAATGATTTTGCAAGCTTAATAAATGGCTCTCCCTTTTGCTCCGCCTGCGAGAGTTCCAGCACCGAGTAACTGCCGGTATCCTGAGAAATCCCCAACAATTCACCAATGAGTGGAAGCAGATGGAACTCAGTTTTACCTTCAACCAATAGCCAGCAACGTGAAAACAAATATGATCCGCGCGTTAAGCGTATGTGATAATCAATAGCCTGCAAATCTTCAGGCAAAAGCAGGGTATCCCCTGGAGAGAGAGCATCCGCGCGCGTTCCCGCAGGGGCAACCTTTACTTTTCCCACAAATGTCTCCGCACCTTTTTTATAAAGTCGTCGAACGGCTGGAATTGACACTCTTGACAGTAAATCCCCTGAGTGGCTTGCAACTACTGTCTGGCCTCGTAAATCTTTAAAAAATTCACCGAAAGAGCGTATCGCGGAGGGGTGTAAGTGGGCCTCTGGTTCTTCAAGGGCAAGAATTGGCGTGGAGTATGGTAAATAAATTTCTTTGAGATTGGCTGCTGTAAAGGCCTGAAAAAGAAACAACACAGCTAAGCTTTGTGTGCCTTCGCCATGTCTATATAATGGCAATGTCGCTCCGAGATCTGATTTTAAGTGAACTTGTATTTTTCCTGTCATATCGAATAGGCGCGTCGGTAGCGCCTCTAGCACAACAGAGTCATCACTTCCCAGCGCAACAAAGCCACCGGCTTTGCCCATGTGTTCTTTTACTTGTTTCAATCCATCATTTGATGAAACAATATCATTATTTATCCGAGATAATTCTTCTTCAAGCTTCTTTCTGTCACTATCTGGAAGTTGAATTGTTTTAAGAAATGAATTCCAAAACTGTCCTCTTTTGCTAAATTCATCATTAGCATTACGCAAAGCCGAAAGAGAAAATAAAGGAATAATTCTATTAATTATCGGAAGAGGAGCATTATTTTTACGCGGTAATGGTATTCCATCAAGATTTAAAAAGTCATATGTAGTTTCAATATCACCAAGTTCTTCATTGAAAAATCCTTGTACTTGCAAAACAATGCGACTCAGCCCAGTATCAAGCTCTGTCTGAACAACCTCATCTAGCTGTTGGGTTATTTCATCATCCCATTCGCCGCTTTCTCTCTCAGAAAATGATAGCCTAATGCATATTGGCTCACAATTCTGCGGACACGCATCCTTGTCCCCGAGGTGGAAATCATACTCTGCTAGCTGTCGGCCTCGACGCGAGCCCAATCCTGGAGATAAAGCAATACGAAGGGCTTCAAGGATGGTAGATTTGCCAGTATTGTTTTCACCAATGAGGATAGTTAGATTGTCGAAGTCAATTGACAAGCTCTTTATCCCACGGAAATTGTCAATTTCCAGCCTGGATAGTATCATATAATTATCTCTTTCAATTGTAGCGATTTTCTACGCTGTTCGCCCCGCTCGTTTGCGAGCTCTGGTTGGCTAGTTATATTTATAGTGCATAGCTTACTTGTTTGGAAGTCATGAAAAAGTGGCACAAGAGTGGCACAAAATAGCAAACATAAGAAAATCCGACATCAACAAAACTTTGTCGATGTCGGATTTTCTTATGTTTGCTGGTGCCCGAAGCGGGACTTGAACCCGCACAGCCTTTCGGCCCAGGGATTTTAAGTCCCTTGTGTCTACCAATTCCACCACCCGGGCGGGTGTAATTCAGTCAGCGTTGTTGCGCAGCGAAACTTCTATGGGGCCGGACGGCAAGTCAAGCCCGGATTCCTGCCAGGCATTTTCGCGAATGCTGTAAACAAGCAAGCTGGCAAGCGTTTTGTCAACGCAGAGTATTTTGCATTCAACCGTATTTTTGATGTGTTGGGCCAGGGAATCGCAGACACGGTGAAAGAGGTCTTCCGTAAAATCGCTAAAAACACATTGCGCCAGCAAGCTGTCGCCTTCCGCCTCAAAGTGTATGAATTCCGCGTGTTCCCCTTCCAGAATGACCTGTACGGTTTCTTTCAGCCCGGCCTCATATTCCAGAAGCTCTTCATAGCTCAGCTCCGGGGAATAAAAAAAATGGCCGAACCACTCTGTGGAATGTTTAGCCATGACACCTCCGCCTTACATTAAAAGATTAGATACCTTAAAGCGCAGCCGTAAGTAAAGCGGAATTTGCGGCGTATCATCATGCTGGGCGCGGAAAAACAATGTAATTTTTTTGAAATGTTAAAAAAGCTACATTGTTTGAAGCATACTTGTGTAATATTGCACATAAAGAACCGGTTTGCGAACCTAAACCCTGGAGCAGAGATATGGGACACCCTACAATATATCCAACCGGAGCGACCATTTACAACCCGGAAAAATGCTGGAGCGGATACACGATCTTTCCGGCGGCCGGGCAGGGCGCGATGCTTATCGATATGAACGGCAATGAGGTGCATCTCTGGAGAGACCTGCAAGGCTTTCCGAACAAAATTTTTCCCGGCGGCTACGTTATGGGCAGCCGCGGGGTGCGCAATCCCATCTTCGGCCTGCAAGACCAGGTTGACCTGGTGCAGGTTGACTTCAGCGGAAACGTGGTCTGGGAATATAACAGGTCGGAATTTATTGAAGATCCTGGTGAAAAACCGCAATGGATGGCGCGCCAGCACCATGATTTCCAACGTGAAGGCAACCCGGTCGGCTACTACGCTCCCGGCATGGAACCGCGCACGGACGGCGGCAACACTTTGGTGCTTTGCCATAAAAACGTCAAAAACAAATATATTTCAGAAAAGATGCTGGTTGACGACATAATCTATGAAGTCAACTGGGAAGGGGATATCATTTGGGAATGGCTGTGCAGTGACCATGCGGAGGAAATGGGCTTTACCGAAGAGGCGCGGAACGCCATGGCGCGCGACCCGAACATGCGCGGCGGCAACCTTATCGACAACGCCCCGGAAGTCGGAGACTGGATGCATGTCAACTCCATGTCCGCGCTTGGTCCGAACAAATGGTTCGACCAGGGCGACCAGCGTTTTCACCCGGAAAATATAATAATTGACGGGCGCGAAACAAATATCATTCTCATTCTTGACAAGAAAACCGGCAAGGTCGTCTGGCAGCTCGGACCACTTTACAATACCAGCCCGGAACTTAAAAAAATCGGCTGGATAGTGGGCCAGCACCATGCGCACATGATCCCGCGCGGCCTTCCCGGCGAAGGCAATATCCTGATATTCGACAACGGCGGCTGGGGCGGCTATGGCGCACCCAACCCCGCGGCTCCGCACGGCGTGAAATGCGCAACGCGCGACTGGTCTCGCATTCTGGAAATAAACCCTGTGAGCTTTGAAGTGGTCTGGAAATACACTCCGGCCGAGGCCGGGTTTATTGTTCCCATGGACGCGAACCGTTTTTACAGCCCCTTCATCAGCAGCGCGCAACGCCTGCCTAACGGCAACACGATGATAACCGAGGGGTCTGACGGGCGTCTGTTTGAAGTGACCAAAGATTATGAAATCGTCTGGGAATATATTTCTCCTTATTGGGGCAAGGGTGGCCTGAATATGAACATGGTTTACCGTGCGTATCGGGTGCCTTACGAGTGGGTTCCGCAGCTTGCCAAGCCGAAGGAAACGCCTATCGAGAAGATTAACGTGCGCACTTTCCGCATGCCGGGCGCAGGCGCGGTCGGGCCGCAGTCTGAAGTGTCCGTTGCCGGAACGCTTGGCTTCGGGAATGACGGCGGGCACTGCGTGGGAGTTACGGAAGAATAGAATGCTTCCCTCCCGGAGCGGCGCGCCGCTCCGGGAGGGATTTCCGGCCGGTCGCGCCGGAGGAGGGAAATAATATGGCCTACACTTTATATACCGCCCCCAACTGCCTGCGTTGCGCCGTCGTCAAGAACTTCATGGCGGAACGCGGCATTTCTTATCAGGCATTTGATTTTAAGGCGGATAAAGAGATTTTCAACCTGTTTTACCGCACCAACCGCCCTGCCATTTACCGCAACCCGGAAGGGGTGGAGTTTCCCATCCTGGAGACCGAAGAAAACGGCGCAAAATTGATCAGGCAGGGCAGCGGCGAAGTGGTGGCTTATTTTTTGTCCGGGCATAAGCTTGAATGCTGCGTGACGCGCAGCGATCTTCTGCACGGGTGGATATCCGGGCTGTACGTTTCGCAATGCCCGCAAGATCAGGACGAAAATTTCCTTGTCCTGATCAAGCATTTGGCTGCGAACGGCCTCCAGGTTCATATGCAAAGCGACGGCAGACGGCCGGATCTGCTTGAAAAGCTGGTAGGTTCCGGCAGTGTGGCGCGCCTTGTGCTGAATATATACGGTCCTTCTTCCGTATATGAAGCGCTGTTCGGACAGAAGATGGACAAGGCGGATCTGGCGGAAACCCTGAAAATAGTCAGGAGCCATAAGAATCACCACATGCGCCTTGAACTTAAACCCCTTGCCTTGCCGGAAGGCGCGGCTTATCTTAAGCCGGAACAGGCGGGAGAAGCCGCCCAAATGCTGCTTGACGCTGGCGGAGATATGAAACTTCCTATAGCCATACACATCGGCGCGGAAGAAGTAGAGGGCCTTGCCAAACTTGAAAGTGCGGCTTTGTTCGCTTATCGCTCCAAGATGCGCAATCATCTTGTAAACGCCGATTTCGATAAGGCGGAAGGTTTTTGAAGTGTTATTGCTTGGTTGATTGGGTTTCGTAGGAACAGAAAAACAACACTAATCGGAACTGGTTGTCCAGGAGGCGCTTATGGCTTTCAGCATTAAAAAACATTTGCAGACTTACAATAAACAAAAGGAAGACATTATCGCCGAATGCACAACCTGCTCGGCGGATATTGCCGGCGGCAACGCCGCCGGGCACGCGGAACTGATGAAAATAAAAGCGGTTTTAGAGCGTGAAACGTCAGAGATGCCCGAAGGCTACGATGTTTACATTCTTACCTGTTGCGCCGACACCGCCCAGGATCAGGTGGTGTTCGCCATTACCAATGAATTCAGCTACAGAGACAAGGCGGAGTTCGCGCGCTTGAACGATGACAGGAAAATTCACCGCATCACCCATCAGGCGCCCCATATCCGTTTTACCCTGTCCAAAAATTGCGACACGCTTGTTTCCATGATTGACGTTCCTTCCGCAAGCGGCATTGTGAAGGCTATTCCTTTCATGGAAGATTATACGGAAATTGTGAACGGTATCTGCGAGCAATATCTGAGCATGGTCTTCCAGGTGAAGGAGATCAAGCAGAACGTCTGTCCTGGCTGACGAATTCCTTCCCAACCGGTGAAACGCCCCTCCGCATCAAGCGGGGGGGCGTTTTTAATTGGCACGGCGTTTGAATTATATAGTGCCAGAGGAGAGAAGCCATGCAATTTTTGCCTACCAGCACCACATCGGATCTTATCGGAACAGCGGCCGGCGGTTACGTCGCCGCGGCGCAAAACGCCGTTGAAGCGGCGGCGGAAACGGTGGGGCATTCTTTTCGCGATGTTTTCGATAATGCGGTGGAATATCAGGACGTAACCCAAGGGGTTCCGGCCGGATTCCGTTCATCCAGGGATGATTTTTCCGCCTGCACCACAGCGGATATGAATGTGATAGAGCAGGCCTTGCGTGAAAAGGGCGTTTCCGAGGAAGCGCTGGAAAATTTGAAAAGCTTGAAGGAAAAATCTGCCAACACCACCGTCGGCATGATGCTGAACGCCATGCGTGGAACCGCCCGCAAGAGCGAAGGGCTTACGGATCAGGAACAGCTTGATTTTGTGTCTTTGATGCAAAAACTCGGGTTCACGCCTGATGAGGCGAACGATATGCTGGGTCTGGCCGAACAAGGCCGGAACGGTCGTGTAATGCAGGCGATAAATGCCAAATTGGGTGAGAAAGACGGTAATATCGACCTGTTTCCCAATGAATGCAACGCCCTTTTGCGAGCTTTGGACGTTTCGCCCGGCGCCCGTGAAGGCATCATGCATATGTTTGCGAACAAAACTTCCATGAGCCTCAACTCTGAGGGAATGAGCGCGGTGCTTGCCAAGGCCAACAAGGAAATTGCCTCTCTGTCGGTCAACAGCGGCAAGATGGCCGTTGAGGCCCAGGACGCCATTCAGGTGATGTTGGAAAAGGCCAGGCAACGCAAAAACCTCGAAGCTGTGGCCGACAGGCGCGGCAGCAAAAGAAGCGACCAGTCTGAAAAAATGATGCGCGATAGCGCGACCGGCACAGACGAAGATAAGAGCGCACAGCGTAAATCCACCCTTCTGGCCATGACTGAAAACGAAAACAAAGACCTGCTGCGTGACGCCCGCTATGCTGAAGACAAGTGGCACGAAAAACGCGCCGAAGCGGCTAAGGAAGGGAAGAAGGTTCAGGGTGCGGAACAAGGCGCGGAACCGCGCAAGCAGAACCTGAACAAGGCCGAAGCCGAACCGAAGGTCGTCATTCCGTCCGCCGTGTTTGCTAACGATATCGCCAGCCAGGTGAACAACGCTTCCGGGCGGGCAAATTTTGCCGACTCTTCCGCAACCGGCGCTCCGAATATGCCGGCTTATTATGAAAAATTGTTCAGCCAGGTGGAACGCGGAATTTTGCAAAATGCCATTGACGGGTCCCACAAAATTACCATGAGGCTTGATCCGCCCGAACTCGGCCATCTTTCGCTTACCCTCAGCGTGAACAAGGGCGAACTGAAGGCCGTTATACGCACGGAAAATGCTGAAGCCACAGGCGTTATCGCGGAGCAGCTGGCCGCCCTGAAGTCCACCCTTGAAGATCAGGGGTTCAAGGTCAGCAGCCTTGAAGTGGAAACAAGGCTGCAGGAAAATCCCGGTGAAAATCTTCATAGCCGGGAAGAACAACAGGCCAAAGAAGAACAATTACGCGAAAATGTTAACTTTTTCAGTTTTTCGCGCGGGCGGGTCGATTCTGATGAATCTTTGGCCCGGAATGTGCAAAATATCCTTCAAGGGGCAACAAATTCCCACCAGGGTTTGCATGTAGTTGCCTGATGTCTGGAAGGAACTGTTTCAGCGGGCGATAAACTTCCCGTGAAACAAAACAAGGATGGAACCAAGCAGCCGCCGCGCAAGAGCGGAGGGTAAAGAAAACAAACAGCGGACGTCACCGCCAAAAGGCGCCGCACAGGAGAATGATCATGAGTCTTACTGCAAGCATGTGGACAAGCGTATCCGGTCTTTTGACCCACGGCGAAAAAATGAACGTAATCGGCAACAACATCGCCAACGTGAACACGGTGGGCTTCAAGGCCTCGCGCATGGACTTCGCCGATTTCGTGCACCAGGATATTTCAGCCCTTGGCGGCCCGGCCCAGGTTGGGCGCGGCGTTACCATAGGGGCTATTTTCGGCGATTTTTCCCAAGGCGCTTTTGAAACCTCGACCGAAGCCACTGATATAGCCATTTCCGGCAACGGATTTTTCCGCGTGGTGCCTAAGCAGAGCGAGCAAGCCTATTACACCCGCGCCGGCAACTTCCGCTTTGACAGCGAAGGCTACCTCGTTGATCCCCACGGCTATGTATTGCAGGGTTGGGGAATTGAAAGCTCAAGTTTGAACATCGCCAATATGAACGCGAATATCGCCAATAACAGCAACTCGCGCATCAAAGGCACCGGCATGCCTCAGGACGTCAAGCTGGAAAACTTCAGCTGCCCGCCCAAACATACCGATAACGTGACCATGGCTGTTAACCTTGATTCCGTGCTGGTTTCCGACAAATCTCTCAGCGCGGCCAATCCCTTCTTCGGCATGTTCGAGAAGTGGGATACCACTCCAAACGCCGCCGGCGAGCTTGACCATCTGCCTTTGGGCCAGGAGTCTTTCGCCTATCAACAGACGATTACCGTTTATGACGAAGGCGGCACCGCCCATTCGCTTACCGTATACTTTGACCAGGTAACCAACCAGACGGCGCCCAACGACGTTAACAACCTTGATACCGGCAAACGGTATTGGGAATATGTGGTCACTATGGACCCGACCCTTGATCAGCGTATTTTTCCTGACGGCGAGATGTCCGATGAGGGAAAAAGCCATCGAGGGCTTCTGATGACGGGAACCCTGACTTTCGATACCAAAGGGCAGATCATAGACCAGAGCGCCTATGTGCCGACCAGCGCCGCGAATATGGACGATCTCTCCACCTGGGTTGCAGCGCCGTTGTCTTCAAACGGTTTTCCGATGATGGCTCCGAACTTCAGCGGGCGCCCGAACGCCAGTGAAATTTGGTCCACCAACCCGACCGTGGCCGGACCAGGCACGCTCAACCCGGAAACCAGCGGTTATCTGATTGAGCTTAACCTTGGCATGCGCAACAAATCAACCTGGTGGACCTCGCCTACCGGCGCGACCAGCGTAACGGCCGACGCCGTAGGGAAAGACGGCGCGCAGCTTATGGGCGTAGGGGCGAGCGGCGAACGCCAGGCCACCACCAGCACCAGTTTCGCGGGTGACGGCAACCTTTTTTACGAACGTTTCGCCAAGCAGAACGGATATACCTTCGGCGAACTGACGGGCATTACCGTGAGCACTGACGGCGTGCTCTCCGGGCGCTATTCCAATGGCGTGACCCTGGAACTGTTTCAGATTACCCTGTACGATTTTCCGAGCAAGACCAACCTGAAGCGGGAGGGCGGAAACCTGTTCTCGCAGACCAGGGAATCCGGCGACCCGGCCAGCGGTGCGGCCGGAACAGGCAGCCTCGGCATGGTGTATTCCAACGCCATAGAACAGTCCAACGTCGACCTGGCGCGCGAATTCGTGCAGATGATCACCACACAGCGCGGCTTCCAGGCCAACTCCAAATCCATTACAACAACAGACACCATGCTTGATACCGTTATCAACATGAAGCGCTAAAACAGACTTGCTCCGCATGTAAGACAAAGGGCCGGACGCTGGCGGGCGTCCGGCCTTCTCTTTTGCATCCATGCAAAAATCTGGAGCGGCGTCGGCTGTTTTTTTATGGCGCTATGAATATACCGGCTGCCAGGGCCGGTTTGCCCCGTAACAGGCTGCGGGCGCGCCGCCTGCTCCATCATTGAGCGGGTGGAAATCTCTTTTTCAAAGATATATATTTTGAATTCACGGTCCAGCACCGTAAGTTTCATCGTGCGTGGAATGCCTCCTGTATCTTGACGGCCTATGAGGCTGCAAAGCCCCATGTCTTATCCGGTCGTCTTGATCGTCCGCGTCGCCCATGCTGGATGCCAGGACGCCAATTCCAGTTATCATGGAAAATGCGAACATCAGGTCTTTGTGGACAGTCTTTTCATGGGCTATCTTTTGCGCCGCTAAAACACCTGTTATCCGTTCCTCATTCAGCATAAGGGAGAGAAGGAATGGAAATTGGCGCAAATAGCGAAAGGCCGGGATTTTTTCCCGGCCTTTCAGGTTCTTGTTCAAGATTCAGGCGTTAGAAGTGTCCCGATTCTTTCTTGACGTCAAGGGCGATTTTCCAGAGCAGGGAAAGAATGGTCATTCCTATGCCGTAAACCGCCAGAACGATAAGAATTTCAGCGATGCTCGGGGTATAGACGGTGATATCTTCGAAGGTGTTCGGGGTGAAGCCGCCTATCAGCAGGCCCAGGCTCTTGTCTATCCAGCTGGCGATAACCAGCATGGCCAGAGTCCAGGGCAGAAGCTTCATGTTGTCGCGGGTTTTCGGCATCATAAGCAGAATGAGCGAAAGGACGCCGAAAACGGCGGCAACCCACATCCAGCCGTTAATCCAATAGCTGTGGCCCTCGTGCCCCGTAAAGAGGAACACGATCGGGTGCATATGCCCGGGAATTCCGCTATAAAAAGCGGTAAACACTTCCATCAGGTAGAGGAAAACGTTGATGCCCATGGCGTAAGCGATTATTTTTGTGAGGCCCTTAATGGCCGCGTCGCCCACGTTGAAGCCGGTGAACTTTTTCAGCACCAGGGCCAGCAGAAGCAGGATGGACGGTCCGGAACAGAAGGCCGAGGCCAGGAAGCGCGGGGCCATAACGGCGGTAAGCCAGTAATGGCGGCCCGGCAGGCCGGCGTAAAGAAAACCGGTTACGGTGTGGATTGAGAACGCCCAGAATACCGAAAGGTAAATAAGATATTTGATCCACTTGGGCGGCTCGGCGTCATGGCGTTCAGCCTCAAGGGTCACCCAGCCGATAACCGCGTTAAGGACAAGGTAGCCGGAAAGCACCAGCATGTCCCAGAACATGACCGAGTTCAGCGTCGGGTGAAGAATGACGTTCATCACGCGGGTCGGCTGGCCGAGGTCGACGAAGATGAAAAGCATGCACATGATGACCGCGGCGATGGCCATGAATTCGCCGAGTATGATCATCTTTTTGAATTCTTTGTAGTGGTGGAAATAGGTGGGCAGAACCAGCATGACCGCGCCGGCGGCAACGCCGACGAAGTAGGTGAACTGGGCGATATAAAGCCCCCAGGACACGTCGCGGGAAAGGCCGGTTACGGAAAGACCCATATTCCACTGAAACAGGTAGGCTACAAAGCCCAGCCCGATAATGCTGCCTAACGCCCCAAGCCAGAGGTAGAATGCCGGGGAGCCTTTTAATACTCGTTCGAACATGCCTTCCTCCTAAACGATGTAGTAGACGCTGGGGCGGGTTCCGGCGTCCGGCTTGCGGATAATTGTAAAGTTGGCCTTGATGGCCTTGGAAACTTCCGAATTCGGGTCGGCCATGTCGCCGAAAATGATGGCTCCTTCGGACGCTTCCTCACAGTAGGGCATTTGGCCTTTGGAAAGCCTTTCCGAGCAGAAGGTGCATTTTTCGACAACGCCGATCATGCGGCGCGGGAAAGACGGGTTGATTTCCGTGAGGAATTTTTCCGGGTTATGGAAGTTGAAGCTTCTGGCGCCGTAGGGGCAACCGGCCATGCAGAAACGGCAGCCTATGCAGCGGTGGTAATCCATAACCACAATGCCGTCTTCGCGCTTGAAAGTGGCCCCGGTGGGACATACGCGCACACAGGGCGGGTTGTCGCAGTGGTTGCAAAGCAGCAGGTAGCCGCGCTTTTCCGCCTCTTCCGAGTTTTTCTTGATTGCCTGGTCGGGGAAGGCGTGGGCGTAGGTGTCTTGCCATATCCATTTGACGTTTTGGTCTGAATCGATATGCGGCACGTTATGCGCCCTGTGGCAGGCGCTTATGACCTTGCTGAAATCCGCTTCCGTTTTAAAGCGGCGGGTGTCTATCACCATGCCCCAGCGTTTGCCGGTCAGGCTTTTTTCCGCATGCCTGTATTCCGAACCGGGGGCATCGCCGCTGCAGCCGGTCATAAGACCGGCCAGCCCGGCGACCGAAATCCCGGCAATTTTCATAAAATCGCGTCTGCTTTTTTTCATTTTATATTACCCCCGGGCTTAACGTGGCAGTCCCAGCAATACGGGTTAACGCTGTTTGTAACGTGGCATTTCTCGCAGAAATCAGCATAGTTGGTGTGGCAGGACATGCAGGTGTTCTGCAGGTTTATGTCCCACACCTTGCCGTCTGCAGCCACATATTCCCTTTTGCCTTCGCGCAGGGCCATGTCGCGCCAATTGTTAAGCAGCTGCATATGTTCGGAACGCATATATTCGCGTGTTTCCACGCATTCTTTGTATTCCGACGGCAAAGCCAAAGCCGGGCGTTCGTATTTGGGCGAGCAGATGTTTATCCAGAATGGCGAGGTGAAAGCCCCGACAAAGATAATAAGGCCCAGGATTATATACTTGGAGTTATACATGATTATTCGTCTCCTTCCTGGTCGTCGTCAGCTTCAACGCCGGGCAGGTCTTCCTGCCTGATGTCCATGGTGCGTTTTTGTTCGCCTTTCATGATGAGCGCGTTGGCCACCAGTTCGTGCGTTCCGTAAACAGTCACGCCTGGCGCCCAGTAGTCGGCCAGCGGAGGCAGGGTGGCGCGGTCAATGGCGCAAATGCAGGCCAGGGTGTCCACCCCGTGTTTTTTCTGAACGTAGCGCAGGGCGTTGCCTCTGGGCAGCGCGCCGCGCATGCGCAGCTCCATAATTTCTTCGGTGTTCAGGCCGGAACCTGCGCCGCAGCAGAACGTCTGCTCGCGAATGGTGTTTTCCGGCATCTCAAAGTAGTTGTTGCATACCGATTGTATCACATAGCGCGGTTCGTCAAGCAGGCCCATGCCTCGGGCCGGGTTGCAGGAATCGTGGAAGGTGACGGTGAGGTGGTCGTTACGGCTCGGGTCAAGGTTAAGTTTGTTATGCTTTATGAGGTCGGCCGTGAATTCGGTTATGTGCACCATCTTGGTGGCGGCGGCGTTGTGGAAGACGGTGCCGGTGATGGGGTTTTTCGGAACTTCCATTTTCGGGGGGGTGGGTCCGTTCATGGTTTCCATATACTGGTGCACCACGCGCCACATGTGGCCGCATTCGCCGCCCAATATCCACTTTGAGCCGAGGCGTTCCGCTTCCGCGTACATTTTGGCGTTCAGCTTCTTCATCATTTCCGCGGAGGTGAACGACCCGAAGTTGCCGCCTTCAGAGGCGTAGGTGGAGAGGGTGTAGTCAAGGCCTATTTCATGGAAGAGCATGAGATAGCCCATGAAGGTATAGATGCCGGGGTCGGCGAAAACGTCGCCCGAAGGGGTGATGAAGAGAACTTCATGCCCCTTTTCGTTAAAGGGCGGGTTTATGCGGATACCCGTGATAGTTTCTATGTCGTCGCAGAGGAATTCGACTATTTCCTTGAAGGCGTGCGGCTGGATGCCGAGGTGGTTGCCGGTGCGGTTGCAGTTGTTGACCGGGTCCATGATCCAGTGCAGCCCGAGGCCGAGTTCGTGCAAAAGCTCGCGGGCGATCATTGTGATTTCCGCCGTGTCTATGCCGTAGGGGCAGAAGAGGGAACAGCGGCGGCATTCCGTGCACTGGTAGAAATAGTAGAACCATTCCTTGATCACGTCTTTGTCGAGCTTGCGCGCCCCAGCCACCTTGCCGAGCAATTTGCCGGCCGTGGTGAAATCTTTGCGGTAAACGGAGCGCAGAAGTTCCGCGCGCAGAACCGGCATGTTTTTAGGGTCGCCGGTGCCGATGAAGAAATGGCACTTGTCGGCGCAGGCCCCGCAGCGCACGCAGGTATCCATGAACACCTTCAGCGAGCGGTATTTGCCCAGGCGGTCTTTCAGGGCGTTATAGATAATTTCTTCCCAGTTTTCCGGCAAATTCCAGTCTTCATCTTCCGGAGCCCAGGTGTGGGGGTTGGGCATATGCAAAGACGTCATGGTATCTACTTTGGCCGGGTAACAGTAGCTGCCCGGCTTGAATTCCGGCTTGTAATTCATCCAGCCGGCGGATGGAAACTTGTAGTTTATGCTTCTTGCCAAATCGGCTGCTTTAGGCATTTTGGACATGGCTGCTCCTTAACTCGCGGCTTCTTCAGGTTCTTTTTCCAGGGGAAGGCCCGCTTCTGCCATGAGGTCACGGAAGTCGTCTTCGTATTCCATATAGGTGCGGTACTTCTTGGGCGGGTTCCAGGGGTTCACATGGCGCACTGCGCGGGAGTTGTTAGGCATGTTGCGCGTGGGCGAAAGGAAAACGCCGCCCATGTGCATTAGCTTGCTGAACGGGAAATAGATCAGCAGCGCGCTTACAAGCACCAGGTGCATTATGAATATGGGGGCTATGCCTTCCGGGCTTATCGGGCTGAGCGTGACCAGACCCATGGTGAACGCCTTTACCTGGGCTATGTCGGTTTTTTCAATATAGCGCATGCAAATGCCGCTGCCCACAACGGCCAGCAACAGGAAAAGCGGGAAGTAGTCGGCCGGCAGGGAAATATAGTTGACCTTGGCGCTGAACAGGCGGCGGCCCAGCAGGAAAAGCAGGGCACCGAGAATGATGGCGTCGGTCAGGTAAAACCGCGGAGCGCCTATTTGCAGGAAGCCGTCAAGCCATTCCACAACCTGAAGGCAAACAGGCATCGGATCAAGGAAAAAGCGAAAATGCCGGATGATTATTACGAGAAAACAGTAGTGGAAAGCCAGGGCGAAAAGCCACAGCCATTTGGACGACCAGTAGACAAGTTTCGGCTCGCCCTTGGCGTCCACTTTTATTTCCGCGGACGTATTGCGGAAGAGGGACCGGAAACACAGCACCTCAAGCGCCATGCGCCCGATAACTCCGGCTTTGGTATAAGGCGAATCAAGGCGTGAAGGCTTGATCCAGTCCAGAGAGCGCTGTTGTCCCCCAACCGTTGGAATTTTGAAGGGAACCGGAGTTCTGCCCCAGTTTATGATGCGCCAGACAAATCCGATCACAAAAACCGCCAGAGCTGCGAGCGGGAGCACCACGCCCAACAGATACTGGAGGCCCATAGTGGCGCCGAACCAGCCCGCCAGGGCAATCGCGGCAACCGCCAGTAACGAAATAATCATGCCGTACCTCGCTTAAGAGATTAATGCCTTCGGCAGCGCGTTTCACTTGCCGTTGAAAAGCGCCGCCGAAAATTGAGGCCTCCCGGCCACGGGCCGGGAACTCGCTGTGAACTAAAACAAATATATCCGCGGCGGTTGCGCCGCCTGGTGATTTTTTGCAGCCTGGGCCAGCGTCAGCCGCCGTCCGTTCCGTCTTTTTCTTCCGAACGGGCGATAATGCGCTCCGCCCTGCGCAGCATTTGGGAATTGCGGCGGCTGTTTTCTTCCGCCCGCATAATGTAAACCTTTTCCCGGCAACGGCTGTAAATGCCGAAACACATAATTTCAATGGCGTCTATGCGCTGCTCAAGGTCAAGCAGCTCCCTGTAAAGGTTATGTTTGTCTAGTTCCCGGGCCAGTTCAGCCCGGATGATGTTTTTCAGGCCGTTTATGATGCCGACTGATTCTTCCGGGCGAAAATCCTGTATGGAACGGACGCGCATAAATTCCTCAAGGGCTTCGTCAAGACGCGGCAGCAGCTCCTCAAGCTCTTTTTCCGAGGCGAGCAGAACGGGCATTATGGCGTCTATGGCCTCCCGCGTTCTGTGACCAACAGGGTTCACAAAAGGGTTTTCCCTGGTGCGCAGAAATCCGATAGTGGCGAATGGGTAAGTTCCATGCGCCATTTCCACCCAAAGTGCGGCTATTTTGTCTTTTTTCGCGGAAAGGGCGTCTTTCAGGTTCATAAAATATATCCGTTGCGGCCGCTGCCAGCCGGAATTGTGAAGATTTCCTATGCTTAATTGGCGCAAAGGTCAAGGACTGCAAGCGGCCTGGCCGCCAGCAGCCTGTTCTGCCGCGTTTGAATTTATGCGCCGGATTCTTCCGTTCCGGCAAATTCGTTCTATTTCACGCGCTTGAATATTAAAGCTTCGCCTTCTGATTTGAACTCAAGCAAATCGTTTCCGAGAAGGGTCACGCTGGCTGTGCCTGTTTTGTCGCTCAGCGTATAAGTGTTCTTTTCCTGGGAAATTATGTCGAAGTTACCGCTTTCGCTTTTGTCGCGTACGGTTATGGTCATGAACTTGGCGTCCATGTCTATATCAAGCGTCATGTCGGTTAGAAGATTGAACGTCGCCTCAACGGCGTCATCCGGCATAGCGCTGAACGTCGGCGTTTTTTTGGTTTCTTCTTTGGAAATGACCCATTTTCCGCTCGGCGTCGCCGCTTCTTCTCCGCAGGCTGTCAGGGAAAAAAGCGCGAGACAGAGTGCAAGCAAAACAGTTTTTTTCAGTGAGAACATAATAAGCTCCGTTTTCAGAGGGGGCATTCCGCCGTCATCTCCGGAAAACCCCTCTATTTTGCGCGTTTGAACATCAAAGATTCGTTGTCTGATTTGAATTCGAGCAAATCGTCGCCGCGAAGCGCCACGCGGGCTGTTTCTGTTTTATAGGCCAGCGTGTAGATATTGTCTTCACGGGAAACTATCTCAAAGTTTCCGCTGTCGCTTTTGTCGCGTATGGTTATGGTTATCAGCCTGGCGTTCATATCCAGATCAAGCGTCATGCCGGAGAGAAGGTCAAAGATCGCCTTGGCGCTTTCAGCAGGCATGGCGCTGAAGGCCGCCCTTTTTTCTGTTTCTTCCTGCGAAAAAATCCATTTTCCGGTCGGCGTCGCCGCTTCTTCTCCGCAGGCGGCCAAGAGAAACAGCGCGAAGCAAATTGCCGGCACGAGAGCCTTTTTTATTTTAAACATATGTTACTATCTCCAGAAGCGCTACTCAGCCACCATTTCCTGAAGCCAGGCGTTCAGGCGGGTCAAGTCTTCATGCCGGGGAAGGCCGGTTCCTTCAAAGTTTTCTCCTACGCCGTAAAACCTGGCGTCAACTGTTTGGGCCGCGTCCAGGTCGGCCTGGCTGTCGCCTACCATTACGGTGTAAAAAGACGAGGCCCCGCTTTCTTTGATAATGCGCCGCAACAGTTCGGCTTTGGCGGGAGGGGATCCGTAAATTCCGGTAAAATATCCGGTCAGGCCGTTGTTTTCCAAAAGTTCTTCTAGCTCCGCCTGCGGAGCGCCTGAGGCCACATAAATGGGAATTTTTCCTTTCCAGGCCTCAAGAACATCCGTAACGCCCGGCATTAACGGGGCCTTGCGCAGTTCGTCAATGCAAAAACCGTAAAATTCCTTGCTGAGGTTTTTTGATTCTTCCGGCGTTATTTCCCGGCCCAGAACCTCGCGGAACATTCTGGCGAATTTTTCAGAGCGGTTTACGCCGCCTTGCTTTCTTTGCCATTCCGCCATGGTTTCCGAAGCTTCCCGGCTGTATAAAGAGCCGATATGCGCAAAGGCGCGCACCTTTACGTCAGCGGTGCGCAGAAGGGTTCCGTCACAGTCAAAAATGAGCAGTTCAAGGGCCATGAGAGTTCAACCGGGCGGCCAGGCGTTTTTGAAGCCGGACCGCCCGGATTTGTTATTGGTTCGTTCCGCGCAGCCTGTCCATGGTTTCTTCAAATTCCTTTTTCAGGCCTTGCATCAGCTCGGCCACGGACGTGATGCTCGTAACCCTTGCGGCGTTCGCCCCGGCGAAGGCGAAACCGCGTTCAAGGTTGCCGCGCATGGCGTTGAGCAGGGCAGAGGCTATGCAGTAGGGCGAAGTTTCAGGGTCGCAGGTATGCACGCACTGGAACATGCAGCGGAATTTCTGGCGGCCTTTTTCCACGGCTTCGGTGAAGCTGTTGCGTATGGCCCGGCCAGGCATGCCGACCGGACTTTTTATAATGGTGATGTCTTCCGGCTGGGCGGTGATGTAGCTGTTTTTGAAACGGATGTCGGCGTCGCATTCGTGGGTGGCGACGAAGCGCGTGCCCATCTGCACCCCGGAGGCTCCAAGGGCCATTATGTTATGGATGTCGGCCCCGGTGTAGATGCCGCCGGCCGCAATGACGGGAATGGCGCGCCCGGCCTTGTCCTCGAATTCCTTGGCCGCGTCAACCACCTGCGGAACAAGCGTTTCAAGGCAATAAGCGTTGTCGGTCAGTTCTTCCGGCTTGAAGCCGAGGTGTCCGCCAGCTTTCGGGCCTTCAACCACAAAGGCGTCGGGCAGGCGGCCGAAACGGGAAAGCCATTTTTTGCAAAGCACGTTGGCGGCCCTGGCTGAAGAAATTATGGGCACGAGTTTGGTGTTGAACTCTTCTTTTTTTTCTTCTTGCAGATCCAGAAGCTGCTTGGGCATATCAAGCGGAAGCCCGGCCCCGGCGAAAACGATATCTATCTTTTCCTGAATGGCGCTGCGCACCAGTTGGGAAAAATCGGTCAAGGCCACCATGATGTTCACGCCGAGTATGCCTTTGGTCATGGCCCTGGCTTGCTCTATTTCGCGGGCCAGGGCGCGTATATTGGCCCCGCGCGGGTCACGGCCCACATCGGGTTCTTTCATGCCTATCATCGCCCCGGCAATAACGCCTATGCCGCCCTGTTCAGCCACGGCGGCCGCAAGGCGATGCAGGGAAACGCCGACTCCCATGCCGCCCTGTACGATGGGCATGGTTGCTGTCAGGTCGCCGATACGAAGGCTGGGAATGTTCATTGAAGTTCCTTCTTTGGGATGTTGTGGTTAAAGCTTTGCAAGAGAATATCTAAAATTCCAGTGCCGGTAAAGCACTTTTAAAACGTGAAAATCATCCTTCACGCTGGGTGCGGCACAGCCCGGAACAAGGGCAACTTGCGCACCTTCTGTCCGGTATTCCGCTGAATTCGTTTGCGGTCAGCAGGTGAACGACAATAAACGCGAGCAGGGCTGGAATGCGCTCTTCAAGTATCCGTTCAAGCAGGGCGTCATTTTCATCCACGCCCGGTTCCTCGGCGTCCGCGTCCGCCACAAGCCTTCCTTCAAGAAGCTCCGGCGGCAGCAGGTTTTTCTCCTGGCCTTTTGCGGCCAGTTCCACCAGCGCGGCGTTTTTGACCAGCGCGTTCGCCATGGAAGAATTGCCGCGTGTTTTTCCCTTGCGAGCCAGGTATATGTAAGCCGGCAGCTGCAGACTGCCCATATTTTCGCGCAGGAGGCGGAAAATTTCATCCAGCTCGCCCTGATCAGCCGGGCTTTCCAGGGCCAGATGAATTCTTTCCCATAACGCCTCGTCTTCCCAAAGCTTCGATTTCACCTCGTGCAGACGCCCGGTTTTGTAATCGAGAATGGTGATATATTCGCTGCCGTCTCCAAGCCTGCGCCTGTCCACCCTGTCCATTACCCCCAGCAGGCGGACCGGCCCGGAAAAGCCGGCGCCGTCCTGTTCCGTAAGCCAGGCAGGCAAGGAGAGATCGGCGTCAAAGCTTTCTTCAAGCAACAGAACTTCCGTTTCCGGCTGATTGCGTAAAAAATATTTCAGGCGTTCCGGCCCGGCCGTTGTGAGCATGACCATGGAATCCGCCGGGAGTTTTTGCAATTCCGTGTTCTCTTCAAGGCGCCGTAAAAAAAGTGAAGTCAGCTCACGTTCGGCCTGTTCAAGCTCGCTTCCGCAATATCGCAAAACCCGTCCGGCGCGGGTGGAGTAAAATTCTTTCAGGACCTCGTGCAACAGTATGCCAACGCTTAAAGGGTCGTCTCCTTCGTTCACCTCGTCTGGCGGGGTGAGGCGAAGCGCTTTTTCGTAATAGAAGCGCAGGGGACAACTCAGGTAAGCGTCCAGAAAAGACGGCGACAGGGGCTTGCGCAGCAGGCCGGCCAGCTTTTCGCGTATGAGCGGGCTTTTTTTAAGATGTTTTACCGTGGTGTTCACGGGCAGGGTGGGGCAGTCCAACGTTATCAGGGGGCCGTCGCGATCGCCCGAAATATTGCCGCGGCGCGTTTGATCCCCCTGGCCGGCTTGCGGGTTCAGCATGCGCCTTAATTCGCTTTTTTGCTCTTCAGCCCAGAGCAGCTCTTCAATAAAACGGCTTTTAAGTTTTTTGTTTTCTTGCAGCCCGCCGCTTTCTACCCCTTCCTGCCAGAAAAGGTGAACGTTTTCCGCCCCGGCCAGCAGGCGGAAAAAATGATACGCGCTCAGGCGCTGCTTCCGCAGGGCGTCCGGCAGGCCGATCTGGCGGCGCAGGTTATCCGGAAGCAGCGGGTCATGCGGGGGTGAACCGGGTAAAAGGTTGTCGGTGGCGTTAATGACTAACACGTTTTTAAAAAGCAGAAGGCGCGATTCCAGAAGTCCCATTACTTGCAGGGCGGTGAGGGGGTACCCTTCGAACGGCACGCGTTCGGCGTTCAGCATTTGCCGCAGCGCTTCGAACAGCGCGGCGCGGGGCATCACCTCGTCGCGCAGGCGGCAGGCGCGCAATTCAGGTATTATCGAGGCGGTCATGCGGCGCAGGCATTCGGCGTCAATGCGGAAACGCTCCCACATATCCCCGCCGTGTTCGACAAGCAAATTATACAGTCCGGTCATCGCGTCCGCGCATTGAGCCAGAGTTGAGCATTCCTCCCAGGCGCTGAAGCAGCGGAGGATTATTTTTTTCAGCAGGGCCGCGTTTTCCGGGCTTGCCGGTTCAGACAGGAAGCGCCCGCGCTCCAGGTCTTCAAGCAGGTTTTCCATGCCCAGAAAACGCTTTCCGTTGCGCCATTCACGTTCCAGAAGGCGCAGCGCTTTGCGCGCAAAACCCGCGCGCTCTTTGTTCGTGTTGTCCTGTTCATCCGCGTCGCGCGTTTTTCCGGGTATGCCAGTCTGGGCCTCTATTCCAGGGCGCAGCATTTTTATGTAGGGGTGGCGTATAAGGTTGATGCGGTCGCGCCAGTAATAGCCTGAGTCCTGGCGGTTTTCCTGCAGGTTCATGATGTCTTCCAGCAGGCGGAAAAGAGTTGAGCGGCCAAGCGGATAACCCATGGAGACGTTGAAGTCCTCCTCCGGAAGGTGGTGCAGGGTTGGAGCCAGAAGAGAGGTATCCGGCAGAATGACCACGGTCTCTCCAAGCATTCCGGCGTCCGGCGCGTTTTTGTTTTTTTCCGCCAGGTCTTCAAGCAGGGTGGAGGCCGCCGCCAGTTGCCTGTGCAGGTCATACCCGGCGTAATAATGCAGGGCCGGTTTTTTTGTCCCGCTTTCACGGCCTTTTCCGAATGTGGCGGCTTCGGTTTTCCAGTCGCGTATCCAATGAAAAAGCGGCGCGCAAGACCAGTGCCCCTTGCCTTCAAGCAGGGCCTGATCTCCGTGCAGGCAGATTTTCGCGCCAAACCCGGCCCACAAGGCGTGAAAGAGCAAGTCTTCCGCGCCGGAAAGCGAGTGAAAACCGGCGATGATAATATTTTTCCCACGCAGCAGCTTGTGTCCGGACAAAAAGCCGACGCTTTTTCCGCTGATGACGCCGGCGGCCTTCATGGCGTTAAGCCCCGGAGTCGTCAGGCTGTTTTCTTCCAGCATGCGGACGTATTCGGCGTGAAGCCCGCCCAAATTGGCCAGCAGGGCGGCGGCGAACGGCTCTACATAGTCTTCGGTATAGGTGATGTCCGCCGGGGTTTTGGCCTGATATAGGCAGTCCTCGAACAAATCGGCCAAGCGAAGGCCCCAGGGGAAAAAAGCCCCCGCGTCATCCAGCGGCAATTTTTCCAGGCCGTGATATCCCTGCGGGCGCGGTTCCGCGTTTTTTTGCCCGTCGCGCAGCTTGCGGGCGCAAGCGAGCAGCAGGGCCACCCGGTCAAGCAGCCCGGCTTCCATTGTTCCGTGGTTTTCCATGCCAAGGCAGAGCCCGGCGAAGAGGTCGTGCACAGAGAGGCTGCGCGGCAAAATGCACGGTTTGGGCAGAGAGGGGGAGAGCCGGATGATGTTTTCCAGGTAAAGGGCCGGGCGGGAATGGGGAAAAATAAACAGGGTTTCGGATAAACCGCGCGGGCCGGAGTTTTCCAGCGCCAAGTCCACCAGGGCGCGCATGAAATCCTGCTCCCACGGAATCAGTATAAAAGGTTGCCTGAGGCTGGCGGCGGATTCGCTTTCCTGCGTTTTCATAGGGCGTTGGCGTTCATTCAGCCGTCTTTGGCTTTCGGGTGGGCCTTGTCATAAACTTCCATCAGGCGGGCCAGGTTAAGATGGGTATAACGCTGAGTGGTGGCAAGGCGCGAATGGCCTAAAAGTTCCTGCACCGCCCGCATGTCCGCCCCGGCCTCCAGCAGGTGGGTGGCGAAAGAGTGGCGCAAGCCATGTGGTGAAACAACTTGCGGCAGTCCGGCCAGGCGGCAAAGTTTTTCGATTATCCTCGCGCCTTGCCTGCGGTTGAGGCGCCCGCCCCTTTCTCCGGTAAAAAGGGCATGTTCCGTTCTCCGTCCTTTGGGAATATCCAGGCCTTTTCTGGCCTGAAGCCATCTTTCTAGCGCCGTTATGGACGTATCGGAAAGCGGAGCCAGGCGTTCCTTGCCGCCTTTACCCATAACCTTGGCCGTTCCGCCGCCCTGCGCGGGCAAGTATATATCTTCGACGTTCAGGGATACGGCTTCGGAAATACGCAGGCCTGAGCCGTAAAGAAGTTCCGCCAGGGCTACGTCGCGCAGCCTTATAGCGTCTTTTTTCCAGGCATGAGCCTGAACCTGCCCGTCTTCGTTGCCGCCGGCTTGCGGGCCGTCAAGAATCATAAAGGCCTGGTCGACATTCAGCACTTTGGGGTGCCTTTTTTCCTGCTTGGGGTTTCTGATTCCTTCAGTGGGCAGTTTTTCGACAAGGCGCATTTTTCCGCAAAAACGAAAAAAAGCGCGCAGGCTGGAGAGTTTGCGCGCAACGGAATTTTTGCTTATTCCCTGCCTGTGCAAGTCCGCCATAAACTGCTGGATATGTTTTTTTTCAATATGTTCAGGGTTTACTAAACTCAGGCCGCTCAAGGACAGAACAGCCTCGAATCCTTCAAGATCGTTGCGGTAGGCGGAGATTGTCAGAGGCGAATAGCCCTTGCCCAGTTCCAGGTTGGTCAGAAACATTTCCGCCGGGTCAGGCAGTTTGACGAATCGTTCAGGTAGCATCGGAGGGGCGGCGTCTGTCCAGAATGTAATGGCTGTGCTCAGTCGCCTTGGCTTTCTTTTTTAATTCCATGGCGATTTCCGAGGCCTGGTTGTAGTGCGTGAGGTTTCCGTTCACGTTAAACACCACGCCGATCGAAATAGCCATAATGGGGAATACGCATTCGTTGCCCCGGCGGTCGATGCTTTTCAAACAACCTTTTTCGCGGTCTTTTGCGTCGTAAAACTGCGGAACTATAGTATCAAAAGAACTTATGATGTTTTTACACGCTTCTTCAGCCAACTCCGGGCGCAGCGCGAAAAGGAAGTCGTCTCCCCCTATGTGGCCGACAAAGAAATTGTCAGGCGAGATCCGGCGCGCCGTGTTCAATATTATGCGCGCGGTCATAAGCAGAACTTCGTCTCCGCGTGAAAAACCATAGGCGTCGTTAAACGACTTGAAGTAATCAAGATCGCAATAACCCATGGCGAAATCGGTTTTATTTTTGATATGGTATTGGAAGTAATTGATAATGCTGGTGTTGCCCGGAAGGTGCGTAAGCGGGTTGCAGTCCGCGTTGCGTTGCGCGCGCATAAGCGCCATTTCAATGCGGGCTTTCAGCGTGGGAAGATCCTGCGGAAAAACCACAAAGTCGTCCGGCACAAAGGAAGGTTCAAAATTATATGGAAATTCTGAAGATTCAAGGCAAAGCACCGTAGGGATGGTGCTGTAAACGTTTTCGCCCTTGAGGCAGGCTACAAGCTCGGTGCCAAGCATGTCAGGCAGCTTCAGCCCGGTCAGAAGCACGTCCGGCGGATTGATCATCACCTCTTCCAAGGCGTTGCCGCCTTTTTCATATACATTCCATTTGACGACGTCTTCCGGCCATAGAGACCGCACGGTTTCTATCAGCTCGTTGTTTTGAGCCACCAGCGCGCCGGTGAAGAACTCAAATTTTCCATTTGCTATGTATGCCAAGGTAACGCTCCGTTTGACCTTTCATCGCTCTAAACGGCAAGTAAATCAAGCCCCGGGACGAGCTTGTCTTTAAGGTCGTCCATGAACAGGTTGATTGTGCTGTTATTCACGCCCAGTTTGCGCAGGGCATGGGGGTCGATCGTCGGAACGTTGTCGTCACCCCCGTTGCCTATTTCAAAAAGGCGGGTGAAAAAATCGCCCAGATGCACCACGCAGGCCGCTTCAGGGTAAAATTGGGCGGAAAGGGGGTTGTGGTGGTTGACTATCGCGTCGCGCACCATAAGCGGCAGGTTCCATTGCTCGCAAAGCCATCCGTTTATATGGTCGTGCGTGAAGCCAAGGATCTTTTTTTCCGCTTCGCGGAAAGTCATGTCGCTTGTTTTCACCATATTGAGAACTTCTTCTTTGGCCGCCGGCAGCTGCAGCGAGAATACCATTTTGCCGATATCATGCAGAAGCCCAAGAACCGCATATTCTTCCGGATTTTTCAGGCCGAGCACGTTCACGATGGAAGTGCAGGCGATGGAACAGCCCACGCTGTGTTCCCAAAGGCCGACCATTGCCTTGTTCATTTCATCGAAGACAACAGTGGATATGATCAGGCTGCGTATGACGTTTATGCCTAAAAGGACGATGGCGTGCTGTACGTTTACGATGCGTCCGGGAAAGCCGTACACCGGAGAATTGACCATTTTCAGCACCTTGGCGGCCAGGGCCTGGTCGCGCGAGATGATTTTGGCCATTTGCTCCGTGGAGGCGTTAGGATCTTCCGCCAGGCGCTCGAGTTCGTGCAACGCGTTAGGCAAAGAAGGAAGATTCTGTTCGGTAAGAATGCCGCCTTTGTACTGTGTGACGAGAGTGCTGCCCATAATCGCGCCTTAAGTGGAGATTTCGCTTAAGCCTGTTCCTGAATGGCTCTTTCAGCCGCCTGAGCCGCCAGTTCTTCCGCTTTTTTTATATTTACGTAGCTGTCAATGGCGTTGCGCAACGCCCACATGAACCGGTCGTTTTTAAAGCGGCGGAAAATGTGGTCAAGCCTGTTTTGCACTTTGGCCAGGGTTTCTCCTCCGCCCAGGTGCGGCAGGGGGTTGCCTTTGACGTGCAGCATGGTAATGCCGGCCGCCTTCAGGCGGTCTATGCTGGACTCGGTCAGAACGGCGTCCGCTCCCACCAGCACCATTCCGTCAGGGCGAGCCGCGGGGGCGTGCAGCGTCATGCCGGCTTCAGCCATTGTAACAGGTATTTTTTGCGCCATTTTCAGCCTCTTTTACGTTTTCACATAAAACATGCCCGGTTTGCGTCCGGCCAGGCCGTAAACTTCCAATTGCAGCAATATTCCGCTCAATACGCTTGCCGCCAGGCCGGAGTCGCGCGCCAGGTCGTCTATATGCCTGGGGGCGGAGCCAAGCAGCCTGAGCACCAGCTCAGATTTTTCATCCGGCGTGAAGCCGGAATGTTCAGGCGAAGCGGCAAGTTCCGGCTTAAGCCCATTTTCCGGGTTTTCCCTGTTCTTGCATTGCTTTCGTTTAAGTTTTAGCGAACGGGAGGGCGGTTCATGTTCCGGAACGAAAGCGTTTTCACGTTTTTTTCTTTGCCGCGTTTCCTTCAGGTGAAGGCTGTTTTCTTCCTGCGGGCCTGCCGTCCAGGGCAAAGGCGCCGGAGGAAGCTGCCACAATTGCCTGAATTGTTCGCTTTCTTCCCTCGCGTTTTCCAGGTTCCGGCGTTCCATGAAAGTGTTCAGCCCGGCCTGCAGGGAAGCGTTTAAAAGCGGAGCCAGATCTTCAATAATGTCATGCGCGCTAAAAACAGGCCTTGCGCCGCGCCTGATCAGTTCCTGGCATCCTTGCGAGGTTCTGGCCAACGGGCTGCCGGGAATCGCGAAAACTTGCCTGTTCTGCTCGTTAGCCAGCCTGGCCGTGATGAGGGTTCCGCTGCGCAAGGCCGCCTCAACCACCAGCACCCCGTAAGACAAGCCGCTGATGATGCGGTTGCGTATCGGAAAATACGAGGGCTGCGGGCGTGTTCCCGGCGGAAATTCTGATATGACCAGGCCTTTTTGCGTCATAAGGCGGTACAGGTCTTCGTTTTTATGCGGGTAAAGCACGTCAACCCCGCAGCCGAGAACGGCGATCGAAGAGCCTGCTCCCTCCAGCCCGCATAAATGCGCCACGCGGTCTATGCCCAGCGCCATGCCGGAAATGATGCTTATTCCAGCCTCCGCCACGCCCCTGGCGACATGCGCGGTAACGGCCATGCCTTCGTTGGTGCATTTGCGCGCCCCCACAATGGCCAGGCCGGGTGAGGACAAAAGATTTTTGTCGCCAAGATAAAAGAGCGCCAGAGGGGCGTCCGGAATTTCCTTAAGGTAGTCTGGATAATCCGGATCGGAAATAAACAGCAACCCGCAGGGAACGCGCCGGACATTATCCCAGTCGGCTTTGGCCTTTTCCCGCCACGCCCCCGAATTGAAACCGGCGGCCAGCCCTTCCGGCAAACCGCAGGCGTGTCGCCATTCAGCGCGCGCCTCAACCGCCGCAAGGGCGCTGCCGAAAGTTTCAACCAGTTTTTTAGCCTTCACCGGGCCAACGCCGGGCAGATGGCGGAAAGACAGGCTCGCCCACAGTTCCGCCCGCCCGGCCTCGTCAAGGCTGTTAAAATCACGCAATGGCGGCCACCTATCGCAGCGCCGCCAGTTTTTTTCTGGCCAGTTTGGCTGGTTCGGAATCCGGATAGGTTTTCAGCAGGGCCTGCAGATAAAAACGGGCGTTATCTTTATCCCCCATGCGTTCATATGAGAACCCGGTCTTAAGCATGGCGGCCGCTGCTTTGGGGTGCCGGGGAAACTGGGCCGTCACGTCTTTGAACGCGAGGATGGCGTTGCCGTATTGCTTTTTGTCGTAATAGCATTCGCCAAGCCAGTACATGGCGTTCGGCATCAGCTTATGGCCGGGGTTTCCGGCGATGAAGGCGGAAAAAAGTTCCGCCGCCTGGTTTGAATGCCCGCGCTCAAAGGCGGCCAGGGCGGATGCATAGGCCTGGTCGGCCGGGCCGGCCGGGTAAGAGGGTTTTTCCTTGGGGGCCGGTTTCGTTGCGGCTGCGGCGGATGAAGGTGCAAGGCCCGTATTTTCTCCGCCCCAGGCGTCCGGCCACGGTTCCGGGTTCAAGGCCGTGGGCAGGCTTTTCGGAACTTCGGTTTTCAGTTCCGGCCCGCCGGTCAGGGCGCGGTCAAGGTTATCAAGGATATTTTCCGGCGTATCTGGTTCGCCGGAATGGGCTTGCTGGCTGCCCTGGACGCCGGTTGCGGAAGAGGCTGAAGACTGGGCTGGAACGGATGCTCCTTCACCGGGGGCCGGCACGATTCTGCCTCCGGGCAAGATTTCATATCCTGGCGTTCCGGCCAGACGCTTGAATTCCGGGCCTGGAACTGTATGTTCAGGCCGGGCGGGAGGGGTTTCATGGGCAACAGTTTCCGGCTGCGGGAGGGAAACCTTTGCCGGTTCCGTCTCCTGCCTGGGTCTGTTTTTTTTGTCCTTCGGGGCGTTCATGGCGATCAGCCCGTCCATAAGCTGGTCAAGCTGAATCTGCATGGTGTTTACGCGGTCTTCAACCACGGCCAGGCGCGTGCCTTGGTTCTTCTGTTGCTCAATTTCGTATTCAAGGGTTGTGAAACGCTGGTCCACTTCGCTTTGCGTGGCGCAGCCAGAGGCCAGTACGGAAAAAAGCGCAAGGCAGGCCGCGAAAAAAAATGCGCGCAAGTGAACTTGTTCGGCAAGGAGCATGGGGTTATTATTTCGCGTGACGTTATAGGTCATCATTTTTCTGATAATATTACAGCCTTATATGCATATTTTTCGTAATAATATGTCAAGCAGCCCTTAAAGACAAGCAAATAAAACTTTATTGCGCCGCCGGTATACGCGGCCTGGAAGGGCTTCGGCGTGGTTGCGGCACGCCGCGCCTTTATAAAAAGCACAGGCATTGCCGCATATGCCCAAAGCCGCGCGCTTTGACTTGACGCCGCCCTATTATATACTTCGTTTACGGGGTTCGCGAGGGCAAATCAACATTTTCAGCGAGAATTTGGCCTAGTCTCAAAATGCCTTGCAAACACTCTGTTTTTGGGGCAGAAGAACATCAATCGTCTAATGCGTTGTAGAATGTTTTCGTTCAAGGAGAGAGCATGCCGGAAAGCTTCGTTTTTGTTCTGTTCAGGGCCGCCGGACTTGCGGTTTTCACCATGTTTTTATCGTTCTGGCTTGCCGGGCCTTTATTCATGGCCTGGTCTGAACTGCGCGGGCGTATCAGCGGGCGCTCTTTTTACGACAAATGCGCCAGGCAGACGGCGCTGCTCAACGCATATTTGCATATAGTCTTTCTTTGCGTTTACGGCTACGGATTTTACGGCATGCCGGTAATGGACTATTTTGGCGTTGTCGCAGGCCGAATTCCGCAGTTGTTCTGGGTGGCCTGGCTGCCGTATATCGCCTTGGGGTCAGGGCTTTTGAGCCTTATTTACCTTTTCAGCTGGCGTTCCATGAGCGGCCTTAAAACGGCGCATATCATGCTTGGTTTTATCAACGCCGCCGCCGCGTTCGCCATGCTGCCGATCGGGCTGACCATTATCCGGGTGCTGTGCGGCGATATCAATATAGATACTCCGGAAGCCATGCTCGGCGCGCCATTTATTGGAACAGACCGGAATTTTTATCTTTTGCTCCGCCTCCTGGCTGTTTTTCTCTGCTCCGGGGGGCTGTTCAGCGTGTTGTGGCTGCTGCTGCGCCGGAACAAGGAAGATTACGGGCGCGACTATTACCGTTTCGCCATTTCACGCGCCAGCCTTTGGGCCTCCGGTTTCGCCATTTTAGGGCTGTTGCTCAACATTGGCGGTTTTTTCGCCGTTTATCTCGGCAAGGCGGAGATACCAGGCTTGTCTGTTCCCCTCTCCGGTGGAACGGTGAGTTTCGTCTTTGTGGCCTTGTCCGTTTTTTGCATGGCGCTGGCTGCCGGAACTTGGCTGGCGGTAAGCCGCAGCGCCATGCCCATGCGCCACAAGGTGTCTCTGGTTATGGCGGCAGCGCTGGCGCTGCTCTCAGGCAGCGCCATGATTGCGGCGGAGTGGCAAGATGCGCGCGGCTCGCATCCTGGCGTTCTTGCGCCTGTTCCCCCGGCTTTCGAACAAGGGCGCGGGCCTGAAGGCAATGCCGGCGTGCCGGAACCGTCCGGCGACGGGCAAGACGCGGAACAAGGAAAAAATACCGCGGAATAACTGGCGTTATCTCCGATGTTCAGGTAGGATGCAGGTTTCTAACTGAAGCTCAAGGAGGCTGAAATGTCTGAAGCGAACAAGAACGGCAAACCGGAAATCGGAGAAAATTGCACGCGGTCGGGCTGCCTTATCGACCCAACCATAAAATCGCTCGGGCAGGCAAAAATACCGTCTCCGTTGCCGCGCTACACCAGGGCTGACACTGATGAAAGCTCATATGCCCACGTTTTTCTTGATGCGGAACGCTGGGACGAATTGCGCGGGCACCCGCCCGTTCCTGTGCGTTTTGAGGTGACTGGCCCCAGAGACAAGCTTTATTTCGACACAACCAAGACCAAATGCGCCATAGTAACCTGCGGCGGGCTTTGCCCCGGCATAAATGACGTTATCCGCGCCATAGTTATGGAAGCCTTTCATAATTACAATGTGGCGGCGGTGCTGGGAATCCAGTTCGGCCTGGAAGGCTTTATTCCCAAATATGGGCATGAAGTCATTGAACTCACACCCGATTCCGTTTCCTCGATACAGCAGTTCGGTGGAACCGTTCTCGGTTCTTCGCGCGGGCCGCAAGACCCGGCGGAAATTGTCGACGCCATAGAGCGCCTGAATATCAGCGTGCTGTTCATGATCGGCGGCGACGGCACCATGAAGGCCATGAACAGCATTGTGCGGGAAATAGAAAAGCGCGGCTTGCGCATTTCCGTTATCGGAATTCCAAAGACCATTGACAACGACATCAATTTCATTACCCAGAGCTTCGGTTTTGAAACGGCTGCCTTTAAGGCGGCGGAAGCCATCCAATGCGCCCATATCGAAGCCAAGGGCTATAAAAACTGCATAGGCATAGTCAAACTTATGGGGCGTGAATCCGGCTTTATCGCGGCCCAGGCCACCCTGGCGATGAAAGACGTCAACTTTGTGCTTATTCCTGAGGTTGAATTTCGCCTTGACGGCGAGGGGGGGCTTCTTCCGGCCCTTTATGACCGCCTGAAAAGGCGCAGGCACGCGGTTATCGTCGTGGCGGAAGGGGCCGGGCAGCACCTGCTGGAGAAGAGCGGGCTGACCGACGCCTCCGGCAACCCGATACTGGGCGACATCGCGGCCCTTCTGCGCGAAGAGATACACCATTACCTTGAAGAGCGCGGCATGCCTTTCACCATAAAGTATATCGACCCAAGCTACATGATACGCGCCGTTCCGGCTAACGCGAACGACAGCGTCTACTGCGGCATGCTCGGGCAAAGCGCGGTGCACGCCGCCATGGCCGGAAAAACCGACATGGTTGTGGCAAAGGTGATGGACCGTTACGTTCACCTGCCCCTGCGCCTTATCATAAGCCAGAGGAGAAAGATGAACATACGCTCCGGCTACTGGCGCGCCGTGCTGGAATCAACCGGCCAGAGCGACCTTTACGGCATGGTGCCTCCGGGCATGTAAAATCGTTGCCCCGGCGTGGCGCTGTTTGCGCCGGGGCAAATCCGGAGAAACTTAAACCTGCGCTTTAACTTCTATGCGGAAATCCCCTTCTGGCCCGACACTGCTGCAAATCAAGGCTTCCGCCGGTTCCGGCAAAACCTACACACTTACTCGCGGGTTCATCTCACTGCTTAAAGGTTCCCTTGAGGTTTCTCCTTTTCCTTGTGCGGATCAAAAAAAACGGCCGCCTTCCGGAAGCGCCTTCGCGGAAATAATAGCGGCCACTTTTACCAACCGGGCCGCCGCGGAAATGAAAACCAGGGTCATGCAGGAGTTGAAGCGCATAGCCCTGCAAGATAATACTTCAGCGGCGGATGAGCTTTTAAGCGGCCCGGAAGCCGCAAGCTGGGTTGATTCCATCATCAGGCATTATGATTCCTTTAATATCCGCACTATAGACAGCCTGCTTACCATGCTGGTCAGGCTTTCGGCCATGGAGTTGGGCCTTGCGCCAGACTTCGAGCCTGATTTCGCCCATCAGGCTTTTCTTGCCCCGCTTTATGACGCTTATTTGCAGGAAGCGTTGCGGGAGGGCAGCCCGGCCCGGACGAACTTGCGAAAAGTCTGCCTGGCCGTGATCGCCGGAGACCGCAAGGGGTTCAGCGCCGGGCAGCCTTTGCGCGAAGAAATCATCGGAATTCTTGATTTTTTCCTGGAACATGATGCGCACGGAGGGCCCTTGCCCTGCCTGGATGAGGGGCTTATCCGCTCAATGTTCGAAAAACGCGCCGCAGCCCTGAAAAAAGACTCGGAACATCTTGGCGCGGTGCTTTCGGAAGAAAAACTTGCGCCGCAAAAATTCTTTTCCGGTTTTTTATTGAAGTGCCGTGAAAATCCGCGGGAAATTTTTAAAAGCGAGACGCCTAAGTCCATATTTGACAGCTCTATGAAAAAATGCCTTCTGGCGGCATGCCATGGCAATATAAGCGCCAGGGCGCTGTCGGCTTTTCAGGAGTTTCAGAACAGCCTGCTGGCCTGGCGGCATGAAGGGCAGGCTTTGCATAAAGCCATGCGCCTGGCTCCTTTGGGGCTTGTGGCTGTCGACCTGTTGGAAAAAGCGGAAAATCTGCAAAGAACCTTGCGCAAAATTCCCGGCGGGCAAATCCCGCTGCTTGCCGTAAAGGCCTTGCGCGGCCAGGGCGGAGTGTCCGAGGCCTATTGCCGCATGGGCTCGCGCCTGACCCACCTGCTGATCGATGAATTCCAGGATACCAGCCGGATACAGTGGGAAGCTGTAAAGCCATTGGCTGTTGAATGCCTGGCCAGAGGCGGAAGCCTTCGCTATGTGGGCGATGTTAAACAGGCCATTTATAACTGGCGCGGCGGCGATTCGGCCCTGTTCGACGAGCTGGCGGCCGACCCGGATTTAACGGCGATCGCCGGGGAGGCATCGCGCGATGAGCTGGAATATAACAGGCGCAGCGCGGGCGCGGTTATAAGCCATAATAACGAATTTTTCGGACGTTTCAGCGACGGCGGCCCGGGTGGCCTTGCGGCGGAGGTGTTGGAAACCATTATGCCGGAGAGGACGCCGGAGCATCTTTTGGTTGAAGGATCGGAACGTCTGGCCGGCACCTTCGCGAAGTCGGCTCAGAAAATTCCGGAAGGAAAGAATCCCGCAGAGGGGCTTGTGCGTCTTTACCGCATCAGCCAGCCGGATGGAAACGAGCTGGAGCAGGCGGTTCGCGAACGCCTGCAAGATCTTTTTTCCGGATTCCATGCCTACAATCCGGGCGACATAGCCGTTCTAGTGCGCAGCAACGACGAGGCCGCCGAAATTTCTTCCTGTCTTCTGGAATGGGGCTGGCCGGTGCTTACTGAAAACAGCTTTCATCTGGCGGAACACCCCTTGATAAAACGCCTGGTGGCCTTATTGACGTTCCTGGACTACCCGCTTGACGATCTGGCTTTTTGGGAATTCGTTTCCGGGCCTGAATGCTTCGCGGGGTCTTCTGAAATTTCCGGGGTGAGCGGCCTGGAAACTGAAGCCCTTGATGACTGGCTGGCTTCCGTGCGTTTTCAGGCGGGCGAAAAACAATCGCATGCGGGAAAACCGCTTTTTATGTTGTTTCAGGAGTATTTTCCCCGGGAATGGCGAGTTTGGCTGGAGCCTTTCTATTCACAGGCCGGCCTGATGAGCGCCTATGACACGCTAAGTGAAATTTACCGCCGCTATCGGCTTTTGGAACGCAAGCCGGAGCAAGCCGTATTTTTGCGCCGCCTGTTGGAAGTGGCTCACCTGGCGGAATGCCGGGGCTATTCTTCGCTGGCCGGTTTTCTGAATTTCTGGCGGGAATTCGGCGGTGAAGAAAAAGCGCCTATGCCGGAAAAGGTCGATGCGGTGCGGGTTATGACCATCCACAAGGCAAAAGGGCTTGAATTTCCAGTTGTTGTTTTGCCTTTTCATAATTTTTCGGGAACATCGGACAAAGGCGTAACCATAACGGAAATTGACGGCGTTTCCATTCTGACGGCCCAAGGGCGGCACCTGGGCGATGAATATTACCGGCGCAAGCTTGACCAGGCCCTTGAACAGATCAACTTGCTGTACGTGGCCTGGACGAGGCCGTCCAAAGAACTGCATGCCTTCGTCAGCACGCGGGAAAGCCGCATGGACTCTTTCAGCAAGGCCATGCTGCTGATGCTTGACGGCTATAACCTTGAGGAGGACGGAGACGTTTACAGCCTGGGCGCGTCGGCCGGGCCGGAGCGGCAGGCTCCACAGCGCGCGAAAAGAGTGGAACGCGCCACAGGCGTATTTCTTCCGCCGTCTTCTACAGATTGGAGGCCGATGAATTGGCTTCCCCGCCTGCGCATCAAAAGCGCGGCTCTGGAAGTTTTTGAGGCAGAGCCGGAAGATAACCCGGAACGCAAGGCGGAGCGTGGGATTTTTTTGCATCGGTGCTTCGAAGCCCTTGCGTTTTTACCTTCGGAAGCGTTGCGGCCGGAGGCCCTGCCAGGGTTGGCCGACAAAAGAATAAACAGCCTGGCGGAGGCTTTTTTTCCGCAAAACAGGGACGTAAGCCGCAAAATGGCGAATGAGGCCCTTGAAGCCGTAACCTGGTTCCTGCGTTTGCCTGAAGCCGCGCTTTGGCTTGAACGCGGACAGGCGGAGCAAAGCCTGCTTGATGAAGACGGTAAGGTTTTACGGGTTGACTTACTGGTGGACCTTGCTGAAGACGGGTTTACGCTGCTTGATTATAAAAGCGGCTTGCCCGCCCCGGATTATGCCGCGAAGATGCGCCGTTACCGTAAAGCGTTGTGGGGCGCGACGCAAAAACCGGTGCGCTGCCTGCTGGTTTATTGCGATGAGCGTAGAGTGGAGGAAGTTTAGGCTGGTTACACATTGCACGGCTGGAGCGGCTTAACTTTCAGTGTTGATCGTTTGCTCCCGGACCTGTTCATCCGCCGCTTTCCCCGGACATGCGCAACAGTTCTTTGGCCTTGCCTTCCGTATCAAGCCTGGTGCAGAGGGTAAAAGTTTCGCCGTTGCGCACGACTTTTTCAACAAAAAAGTGATTCCGGGCCGTTCCGGCCAGTTTCGGCCAATGCGTTATGAGAAGTATCTGGCGCGTTTCTCCAAGGCGCAGGAGTTTTTCCGCAACCTTGTTCAAGGTCATTCCGCCAACTCCGGCGTCAACCTCGTCAAAAATCAGCGTGGGCGCGTCATCTTCGCGGCTGCTCATCAAGCTTACAACAGCCAGTAAAAAGCGTGAAAGCTCCCCGCCGGAAGCGATGCGTTCCAGTGGCTGGGCGGTCTGCCCCGGGTTGGGCCTCCAGAACAGCTGCGGCTTTTCTTCCAGGCAAAGCGGGCCATTGACGGTTTCATTTTCAGCATTTTCCGGTTTTCCGTTTTCGCCGAAGCTTTCTTCCGCAACATATATCCGGCGTGGCGTGAAGACAAATTCAACCGACACATGTTCGGAAAATCCAAGTTCGCGCAGCTCCGCCTCCAGCAGGGCCGACAGGTCTTTGGCCGCTTCTTTTCGGGCCGGGTTCAACCGGGCCAGAACCGCGTCAAGGGCCAGGCAAAGTTCCTTTTCCCGTCTTTTAAGTTGCATGAGGTCGAGCCGGCAGGAATCGAGAAAAGAAAGATTTTCCTCAATTTCCCGCTTCAGGGTGAGAATTTCCTCCAGGGGGCGGCGCAGTTTGCGTTTAAGCTGGGCCAAGGCGAAAAGGCGACGCTCAATGGCTTCAACGTCTTCCTCTTCATTCGCCCCGTTGCCGTTGCGGCGCAAACGGGAGGAAAGATCGCGCAGGGCCGGGTAAAATTCTTCCACAGAACGCAGTTCGTCGCTGAAGCCGTCGTTCAGGGCGTTAAGCTGCCGCAGCGCCTTTTCCAGCGCGCCTACGGATTCGATCAGGCCGTAGCGCCCCTCCGGGCCGTGCAGTATTTCCAGGGCCTGATCCACGGCGGCGGTGGCGTTTTCTTTTGCCCGCAAGGCTGCCCGCGCGGTTTCAAGTTCTTCTTCTTCGCCTTCCCTGGGGTTCACCTTGTCTATTTCCTGCCGCTGAAATTCCAGAAGTTCACGTTTGCTTTCAAGGTCTTCAGCTTTTTCCCGCAGCCGCGCGGCTTGCTCAGCCAGGGCCAGAAGCTGCTTCAGGATATTATCCCGTTCCGCCAGAAGTTCCGGCCGTTTCAGGAAATCGTCCAGTATCTGCGCCTGAAAGGCGGGTTGCAGGAGTTTTTGCTGCCCGTGCTGACTGGTGTGCAGAAGCAAGGCGGAACGCAGTTCGCGCACGCTTTCCTGCGAACTCAGGCGGTCGTTGATAAAAAGACGGCTGCGCCCGTTTTCAGCGACAAACTCGCGGCGTATGGCCAAATCTTCAGCCGGGGTGGAAAACAGGGCTTCAACAACCGCCTTTTCTTTTCCCGGACGCACCAAATCGGAGGTTAAACGCTCGCCCAGCAAAAAATTCAGGGCTTTCAGGATAAAACTCTTCCCGGCCCCGGTTTCGCCGCTCAGCACGTTAATGCCGCCGGAAAATTCCAGAGACATGTCTTCAATAAGGGCGAGATTTTGAATGCGCAGATATTCCAGCATAAGAACGGATTATTTGGGTACAGCCTTTACGCGGCGTTATTGCTCGATTTTTTGTATATACTCCAGGGCCGGGTTGAGCGCAAGCATACGCCTGAACAGGCCGTATTTTCCGGCTTTTTCCGCGTTCAATCCTGAAGATCTCAGGGCCTTCGCAGCGTGTTCCATTTGAAATGCTCTGGCCGAGGCCATGGCGTATTCCGCTTCCCGCCGCCAGTTTTCAGGTTCGGCCAGATGCAATTGCCGGGCTAGCTCGTAATATTGAAAAGCGAAAGCTGGCAAGCCGGCGTACAACTCCAGCAAAGCCGCGTCCAGCGTAGCGCTTTCCTCGCTGCGGGGCTGTTGTTTTGCTTCCAGCAGGCATTCCATGGCGCAGGCCGGTATATGCAGCCCGGGCTTGAAGGGAAACCCGGCCTGATGCGTAAGGCCGCATTGCCGCAACTCTTTGGCCCAATGCAGCCAAAGCCGGGCCGGGGTTTGCGGAGTTACGGGGTTGGCGACGCCTGAAGCCCGGCAGTGACGCAGCCAGAAAAGCCTGGCCAGGGTTAAATCTTGCAGGCGTAAGGCCGCAGCGGAGGCGGCGAAGTTATAGGCCAGCGAGAAAGCGTACCTGTTTTCCGCAATGGAGGCCCGGCAGTCCGCCAGCAGGTTTTCCCGGTTTTTATCCTCCAAATCGCGGGTGTAAAAAAAAGAGGCCGGGTTGAGGCTTTCCGCCATTATTACCAGGCAGGCCGCGGCGACATCGGCCGCCGCGTCTTCGTCCAGAGCCGGATTCGCGGCCAGGCGCACACCTTCGGGCAGCAATGGTCCGGGGTTATCGGCGTACAGGCCTGAACGGGCCACGTTTACCAGGGCCAGCCAGAATTGGGCGGCGGATGCGGGGCCGGAGGCCCGCAGCCGCGCCGCCGGCGCCCAACTCAGCATGGCTTTCGCGCGGTGAGCGGGCAGGTGTTCGCCGTTTACCCTTTTCCAGGCCGCACGGGCTTTTGTTTCCGCCAATCCGGGGCGCGCTCCGTAAAATTTTATCTGATCGAGCAGTTCCAGCCCGTGGCTGTATGGAATGAATTCCCGCCCCGGTTCAAAGCACAGGTTTTGGTCTTCGCCTATGTCCGGGCTGAAAACCAACGCTCCGCAAGAGGCCCCTTCGAACAAGCGGAAGTTGACTTCCGCCGCGATAAGTTCGTTGGGAATGAGGCGGCAATCGTCATAAAACGCCATCATTTCACCGAACGGCAGGGCATCGTGCAGCACGAGACCTGTTTCGCGCCAGAGGAATTCCACCAGCGCGGCGCGCAAGGGCCGGTCTGAATTCACGCGGGCGCAAAGCCCCAGTAAGTTGGCGCGGTTCTGATGGCTTTTGAACGGGCGGGCCTGCCCGCTATGGGGGAAGTGTTTCAAGCCTGGGTGGCGCAGTCCCGGAGGGAGGTTTTTGAACAGGCTTAGGTGCGGGGTGGCTAGAATATCGAACTGGCGCGCGTAATGGCGCTGCCAGTAAAGGTTCAGGTGGGCGTCAACCGCAATGAATACGGTTAGGCAATCCAGCCGGCCGGCGTCTTTCAGCAGCACGCGCTTGCCGAGGGTTTCACTGTGAACGAGCAGGTCCGGAGGCGGAAAACCGGAGCGTTCGAGCAATCCGGGCAGAGAAAATACGCCTGAGCCCAGGGTAAGGGTATTTACTTCGTTCCCGTACGCACGGAGACTTTGCGCCAGGCCGGGGCAGTTTATGCAGATTACGCGCATGTCAGCGTTGTTTTTTTGGGTCAAGCATGTCGCGCAAGCCGTCGCCCAAGAGATTGTAACCTAACACCGTTACGAATATGCACAGGCCGGGGAAGAAAGACAGCCACCAGGCGAATTCCAGGTTTTGTTTGCCTTCAATGAGAATATTGCCCCAGCTGGGCATGGGGGGCTGCACCCCAAGCCCCAGAAAAGAGAGCGAAGATTCCAGCAATATAGCTCCGGCCACGCCCAAGGTGGCCGACACCAGGGCCGGGGCCATGGCGTTCGGCAGAATGTGGCGCAGCAGAATGCGCAAGGGCCCGGCCCCGGAAAGGCGCGCGGCGGCGACAAAATCGCGCTGCTTCAGGCTCATGGTTTCAGCGCGCACCAGGCGGGCCACTCCAACCCACGAAGTCAGCCCTATTACGGCCATAATATTGACCATGCTGGGTTCAAGAAAGGCGATGACGGCCAGGATAAGGAAAAACGAGGGGAAACATAGCACCACGTCACCAACGCGCATGGCGATTTCATCAATAATGCCGCCGAAATATCCGGCCGCAAGGCCGACAGCCGTTCCTATAAGCAAGGAAATTCCCACCGCCACAAAACCTACCCATAAAGACACCATGCCGCCGTGGGCTATGCGCGTAAAAACGTCGCGCCCCAGCGCGTCCGTGCCCATCAGGTGGATGGCTGACGGGGCCGCCAGCATATTGTCGAGATCAAGCGCGGTAGGGTCGTAGGACGACAGAAAAGGCGCGAGAAGGGCGAGGGAAAACACGGCCAGGACTATGGCCAGGCCCAGGTAAAAAAAGGTGTGCTCTTTAAGCTGGAAGAGAACGCGCTTCATCATCGCGCTTCCGTTGCGCGTATGCGCGGGTCGGCCAGGCTGTAGCTTATATCTGCCAGCAGATTTCCGGCCATGGTCAAAACGGCGCCCAGCACCAGATTGCCCATGATCATGGGGTAATCGCGCGACATGACCGCGCTGTAGAAAAGCTGGCCCAGGCCGGGCAGGGCGAAGATTGATTCTATGATCACGCTTCCGCCGATAAGCCCCGGAATGGAAAGGCCGAGCATGGTGATAAGGGGCAGCAAGGCGTTGCGCAGGGCATGATAAAAGGTCACGCGGCGTTCGGAGGCCCCTTTGGCCCTTGCCGTCAAAATATAATCCTGCCGCAGCACCTCTATCATTGACGAACGCATGAAACGCGACATAGCCGCAAGGCTGCCGAAGGTGTAAACAAAAATAGGCATGGCCAGATGCAGGGTCAGGTCTTTGCATTGCCCCCACCAGGAGAGCGAAGCGTAATCAAGCGAGGTGATGCCGGAAATCGGAAGCCACTGCAATTTTATGGAAAAGGTGACGATGAGAAGCAGGGCCAGCCAAAATGAAGGCATGGCGAAGCCTATATAAACGATAATGGTGGTGATGCGGTCAAACCAGCCGCCTTTCTTGCGTGCGGCGATAACTCCGATAGGCACTGCCACCAGAAGGGTAAGCAGCATGGAAGCCGCGTTTATGCCTATTGTCAGCGGCAGGCGTTCGCCGATTTTTTCCAGCACCGGCCTGGGGTCGTTGCTCATGGAATTGCCGAAATCGAGGCGGGAAAGGCGTTTCAGCCAGTTCCAATACTGTATGTGCAGGGGCTGATCAAGCCCGTAGAGTTTTTCCAGCTTTTCGCGCGCATCGGAATCCGCCATGGGGTTCATGGTGGTTTCCATATCCGTCGGTGAGCCTGGGGCAAGGTGTATCACCCCGAAACTTATGACGGTTATGCCGAAAAGCACGGTGAGCAGCCAAAACAGTTTTTTCATGGCGCGCGCCATAAAGGCGGAACGCCCGAACTTGTTCGCGGTTTCTCCGCTTTGCTCAGGCTCGTGCGCTTCGCCCGGCCCGCATGTTCGCAATGTGCTTTCCGGCATGGTTCGGTGTGGCGTCAGGCGGCGTTGTTGGCGTTAATCCCGGTTTTCTGAAGCCAGACGCGCAGGGCGGCGGTTTCTTCTTTCCAGCTGGAGGCGCTGAGGCGCAGCTTTAGAAATTCCGCGTACAATGTGTCCAGAAAATCCAGGGCATGTTCGATCAGGTAAATTTTTTCGAAGAAGAGGGCGTCCGGATCGTCTTCGCCGTCGCCGCTTTTTTCAATTTTCGGAGTTTTCAGCGAATTCAGCGAAAAATCGGCGGCTTTAAGGGTAAGTTGCCACATTTCCGGGTCTTGCTCTATGCGCAAAAGCGCCCTGGTGACTTTTTTGCCGGTGGAAAGCCCCAGGCGGGCTTCGCGCAGCTCGGAATAAGCCCCGGAAACGCTGGCGGTTTCAAGGGCTTCGCCTTCGCCGCCCTGCACAACGATGCGCTGTTCCATATGAATGGCGAAAAGTTTTCCGTCCGGCAGTTTGAAGGTGTTTTGCGACTCGCTGCGAAACCAGAGCCAGGTGAGAAATTCCTGCCCCAGAATCAGGTCGGTGCTTTGCCCGAGGTAGGGTGAATCAGCCATTTTATATCCTTGAAGCCCGTGCGGGCGGCGTTACAGGTCAGATGCGGAAGTCGGCGGCTTCAAGCAGGTCAAGCCTGTCCAGCTCCGCCTCGCTGAGAATTGAGGCCGCGAGGTTGTAAGGGCTGAGCGGCTCGATATGCAGGTTGAAAGAAAGTGTGAACTGCTCCTGAAACAGATCCAGCATTTTGCTCTGGGTTGAAGCGAAATAAACGATGTTGGAACCGGTGTTCCACACCGCCTGAAATTCCGCCGGAATAGGCAGAAAGCGTTGCTTTAGGCGCAGAATGACCAGCTCTTTCAGTTCTTTTTTGCGTTCGCGCGAGATGTAATTTTTGCCGCGTTCCTTGTTCTGGGCCTCTTCTTTTTTCATTTCCACGGCCAGGTGCTTCTTGATCACGGCTGGAGGAACCCGGCGCGTATCAAGGCGCAGGCTGAAGGTCAGGTATTCGCCCTTCTGCGGGGGCGAGCTTTTCCATTCAACGTCAAGCATGTCTTCAAAGTTCACCCAGCCCCAGGAACGCTCTTCCGGAATATCGTCAATATCTTTAAAGGCGTGCTTGCGCAATTTGTCGGGAATTTCCCCCCAGAGCGCCGGCGGAATTTCGTCTATGATCTTGAAGCGGGTGAAAGTTGTGCCGGCTTTCAGGAAAGACATGTTTACTCCAGTCGTATGTTGTGATTATGGGTTTTTATTGCTATGTTTCCCACTGCGGCACAATAGCACCGACTTGAACCTGCCGCAAGCTGAAAAGCCGGGCGCGGCAATGCCCGCGATTATATCCGGCGCAAAAATAAAACCCCTTAGAGAGGTAAAACGCATGGGCGGCAAAAAAAACTGGAAGGGCATCGTGCTGGCCGGAGGCTCCGGCACCAGGCTGCACCCGCTGACGCTCAGCATCAGCAAGCAGCTTATGCCGGTTTATGACAAGCCGATGGTTTATTATCCGGTTTCCACGCTCATGATGGCCGGCATAACGGATATAACCATAATTTCCACCCCGTCCGACCTGCCGCTTTTCGAGCGCCTTTTGGGCAACGGAAAAAACTGGGGCTGCAAATTCAATTATGTTGAACAGGCGCGGCCCGAAGGCATCGCCCAGGCCTTTCTGCTAGCTGAAAAACATATAGCCGGGCACCCGGTCTGCCTTGTGCTGGGCGACAACATCTTTTTCGGGCAAGGTTTTCAGGAGGCCCTGCACGAAGCCAAACAGGAAGACGACGGAGCCACTGTGTTCGGTTACCATGTGCGCGACCCGGAACGTTACGGCGTGGTTAATTTTGACGCCGCCGGAAATGCGGCCAGCATAGAAGAGAAGCCGGAATGCCCCAAGTCAAACTACGCGGTGACCGGCCTTTATTTTTATGACGAGCGGATTATGGAAATCGCCGCCGGAATAAAGCCTTCGGCGCGCGGGGAACTGGAAATAACCGACGTTAACAACCAATACCTGCGTCAGAAAAAACTGCGGGTGAAAAAACTGGGACGCGGCGTGGCCTGGCTTGATACCGGCACACACGACGCCTTGCTGGCGGCTTCTTCTTTCGTGCAGACCGTGGAGTCGCGGCAAGGGTTGAAAATCTGCTGCCCGGAAGAGATAGCCTGGAGGCAGAACCTGATTGATTCAGACCAATTGCGCGCTTTGGCCCTGCCTTTGAGCAAAACCGGCTACGGGCAGTATTTGCTGGAACTTCTGGAATATAATTGAATTTATTATGCCGCCTTGGCCAAGCATATGCATACTTGGGCAAGGCGGCGGTTTTTATTTAGCTGGCGCTAGGTTGAAAGCAATTCTCCCAGGTATCCCAAGCAGCCGCGTATTTCATAATCAATCGTATAATCTTTATATAATTCAAAGTAATGCTCCGGTATTTGTTCCGTCAATCTTGTCAATCCGCCTCGTGAAATTAACCGTTGTTCAAGATTTAGGTATAATTCCGCATCCGTATTTTTAACTATTTCAAGCTCAGACGCGGGAAGCCCGAAAATGTTTTTAGCAAGAAAACGTTCTTTCATTTCTGGTAAATATTGAATCTGCAATATGCCCCCAAACATCCGTAATCCCAAATAGAAATATAAATACAGAAAGCAGAGGTTGCCTGCGGGAATAATTTTTTCTTGCAATAGAGCAAATTGGAGATCTTCGCGTGAAACAGGGATGTTAATTGAGCCATCTTCTGAAATAAAACGATTTTGATTTAGCATTAATGAAACTGGTTGTCCGTTTTTGTTACCCCAAAAAAGAAATGTTCCTTTATATGTACCCCGTTCCCAACAAGTACGAATTCCATCAAATAATTCTTCGAGCAGACGCAATTGTTCCTCATCAAGCAGCATGGAGTATAGCCAATTTTCTTCTCGCGCTTCAAGCATTGCAAGCAAGGCGTTACGTACAAGAATCTCTTGCGGCAGCATTATATAGTTTTCCGCCAATATTAACTTGTTTCGCTGCAGGAGGCTATTCCAAAATAACTTGTTGAATATAACAATATTTTCCCATAATTGCGTGCAATGTTTACATTCAGATATAAAATTATTACACCATGTCTGAATTAACTGGCTGGAATCGGCGGAAATATTTTCTTTTTGCAGGGATTGTTGTAAGTTTTTGATAAATAAGGAGTTGTCCATTTGTGGGGCTGCCAGCACCATATGCTCTTGATATTTTTTTGAAAGCATTCTGACTTTTTCCATGTTCACGAACAATGATCTTGATTCCAAAATGTTATCATTCTTTACTGTCGCGCAAGCAAAGGTAATGAGCGCATTCTGTTGCTTGCCTTCACGGTATATGGCTTGGCCGAATGCGGAATTTAAAGAAAAAAATTCAGACAGGCTGTTTAAATGTTCAGTGCTTGATACGGTAAAATCCTGTCGTAACTGGCGGATGCCTTCTTCTATGACCTCTCTCTCGAAAAAAGGCGCTGCCAGATCCTTTATGGCCTTATAAAAGAGTTCTCGCCGCGAGTCTTTAGGATGAATATTATGTACGGGAATTGTTGAATAATATTCAAGTTGGGTTTCTGTATGGTTGAGGAGAACCTTAGTCCTTGGAAAGGCTTTAAGTATTGCTTCAAGCTCTAGAGGCGAAACTTCCGGCAAGGAATCGCCATATTGCTGTAAAATAGCTTCCTGCATTTTTAACTGTTCTCCTGTAATAAATGTGTCTTTATCCAATTCTCACTGAGATTAAATCTACCCGCATATAAAGCCAGGCGGATGAGTTCGCCAGCGCTCCAGCCGCCTAAAACGCCCCAAAGCCCGTAGTTTAGCGTAAAACATGCATAATAGGCTGTTGCTAGCGCTCCGGCGGTGCTGACAACTTCAGTGGCTAATAAAAAGATATTGTCGCCGCCACTGCGTAAGATTCCGCTTCGAAATACAGAATTGACAGCGCAAACAGGCTCAAATACAGCGCTAAATAGAACCCCGCCGGCAATCAGGCCGACAGTCATAGCGTCAAGTTCAACGTAGATAAATTTTACAGCGGCTGAAAAGCATAAGGTTATAATGGCGGTAACGATGGATATCTTCAGAGACAAGACGATCATTGTTTTGGAAATAGCTCCTGCGCCCGCGTAATTCTTTTTCCCTATTTCATGCCCCACGAATACCAAGGCCGCAACGCTTATCCCATATGAAAACACGATGAAAAATGTTTGTAAATTGAATACAATTTGGTAGGAAATCAAAGTGGATGTTTTGCCATCTTGAGCGGCGATAACCATTAAAAGCAATAAACCGATATTGCGCAGAATCTCTCCGCTGACTACCGGTACTGAAAAGGTAAGCCACTTTTTGAGCATTCTGGCGGTTGTTATTGCTTTGATTGTACAATAATTTTTAAAAAATGGGGCATGAGAGAATAGGAAAATAACAGACAAAACAAATCCGAGTAACCGGGCGAGAATCGTCGCCGCTCCCACGCCTTCTACTCCGTAAGGTCCGATTCCTTTAAGGCCAAACACAACTATATAGTTTAAGGTAGTGTTAATAAGCAAGGTTGCTGTTGTAGTTATCATTGGTAAAACCGAGTTTCCCATGGCGCGCAGCACCTTATTGATAATTTCCAAAAGCAACATAAATGGCAGGCTAAAAGCGGTAATACGCAAGAAGGTAGCTGCCATGGCAGCTACCTCATCTTTTGCGTTCATCAATGAAAAAATTTGTTCACTACAACAGAAGAAAATGACGAGCAACATAATGCTTAAGACGGTTCCAATGAAAAAAAACTGGAGGCTTGTATCTGTAAAATTTTTGAGGTCTGATCGTCCGTAACTTCTGGTCAGCGCGGAAGCCATACCTATGCCCAAGGCTCCGAAAATCATTTCACAGGTGAAAAATATCTGAGTGTTAAGGCCAACTCCAGCTACGGCTGATTCACTGATAAAAGTTATAAAATATTGATCTATGACGATAAAAAGCATGTAAAATGCCGTTTCTATGCTGATCGGGATAGAAAACTTTAAGGCGTCAATTTCTTTTGCACTGAAGAATTTCACAGCGCTCTCTATTGCTCAACGTAGTGATTAAAATAAGTTGACAACCTATTCAGACCTTCTTCCAGCATACTTTGAGGACAGGCTAGGTTCATTCTGAAAAAACCTTCGCCCATTTTTCCAAAATCAGACCCAGGCCATAATGCCAGTCCTGCTTTCTCTGCTAGGTCATATCCTATACTCCTGCTATCCTTTACATGCCTGCTAAAATCTAACCAAGCGAAATAAGAAAAGTCTGGTTCAACAATATGCACCCATGGTAGAGTTTGCTTTATTATATTTTCTAATAAATTGTGATTGTGCTGGATATGCTTAGTCGTAAGCTTAAGACAGTCGTATCCTTCGCTGTAAGCGGAGATTGTAGCGGCGAGCGAAAGAGGATTTTCACAGTATTGGCAGTTTACATCTTGCAATATATATAGAATTTTTTCACGCATTGCTTCATTAGGCACTATACCTATTCCTAATGAAGCACCAGCAATGTTGAAAGCTTTATTGGGAGAAGTACAAAGTACAACTTTAAGTTTATTAATATCTAAGGCTAGTATTGAGGTGAATATTTTAGTATCAATGACTAAATCCGCATAGACTTCATCTGAAATAATAACTATATTATGTCGTTCACAAATAGACGCTAAGTGCATTATATCTTCTTGTGACCAGACATTACCTGTTGGGTTGTGTGGATTGCAAAGTAAGAAAAGCTTACAGTGATGTTCACGAGCAAGATTTTCGAATCCAATAAAGTCAATACGGTATTTTCCTTCAGTGTGACCCTACCCCATAAGGTATCCCAAGGATAAGTTAGTATTTCCCGTCTGGTTACAGGGTTGATACATTTTTCTGTATTCTTCAGGGGTCATCCAATTCAGGGAACTGTGCGGACGCTCCCGGTTGTAA
>JAVBMT010000013.1:0-87976 GCA_031552195.1 Desulfovibrionaceae bacterium | reverse complement strand
CAGCAAGCAAGCACTGGTGAGCCAGATTATGAACTATATCAAGAACTACAACCAACTTTGGGCAAAGCCTTTTCGCTGGACGTACACAGGTGAACCGCTTACCGCATAAATGCGTACTTATTTTCAGGACGTAACACTAGTTGGCTAGATGTAGAGTGTCAACACGTTGTTCACCTTCCGTTCAGTTTTTAATGCGATAAGGCTATATTTTATCCGGCATGTACAAGCCCAAAGCGCCTTGCACTAAAGACACGCCGCGCTGCTCGCTTGCGGGCGGACGCTAACGCGGCCGCCAGGGCATTTAAACTTTTTCAAAGTTTAAATGCCCTATTCAAAATCCGCCAGAATGTACGAAAGTTTCAGCCCCTTGAATTCCCTTCCCGCATACTCCGAACGGATGCGCTTGATGCCTTCGCGCAGCTGCCTGGAATCCACCCCGCATTCTATGGACGAATAGGCCTCGACGAAAGCGGCCAGGGAATCGCAGGTTTTGAGCAGGCTGCCGTCTTTGGGGTCAAAACCGTCGTAATTGTACTTCTCCTGCAAGCCGTCAAAGTTCGTTACCACAACCTTGCCGTCTTGCATGACCGTTTCCTTGAATTCCGAACCGGCCTCAAGCCCGAGGTAATAGCGCAAGCGCTCCACAAGGTTCGCATATTCGCCGCTTAAAGGCGCGAACACCCGGCTTTCAAGTTCACTGTTCTCGTAGCTTCTGATCAGGTCGCCCAGGGTATCGACCGAATTTTTGACCGGAGAAATAATGTCGCGCGTCAGAAGTTCCGGCAGGTCGTGGAAGAGGGCGCAAAAAAAGTTATTCACCGTGCGGGCCTTGCAGGCCCCGATGTGCATACTGAAAAAATAGGAATAACAGGCGACTATGAACATATGCCCCATGACGGAGGTTTCCGGAATGCGCGAGGTTTGCGACCAGCGCTTCTGAAAGCGCAATTGCCCGCACAGGCGGGCGAAGCTGCCCAGCGGCGAACCGCCCTGGCGCATCAGTTCGCGCGTTCCCTGAAGCTTGCCGTAATGCCTGGCCAGCTTTTCATTGAAATCACGGTCTATTTCTTCCATTTCCTCGTCAAAGCCGTTCAGGGGCCTGAGAATTTTAAATTCCCAGTAGCTGGCGTAGCTGTGGGCCGCATGCAAAATATCCGCCGCCCGGTCGTTTTCCACCGGGTGGCGGACATAATCCGACAGTTTGTTCCAGAAAGATTCCCCGGCCCCCTTGAGGCAAGGCTCAAGAGCGGCCAGCGCCCAGTCCGCCAGCTGCTCGTAATCTTTGGGATTGGCCTTGATTTTATAATAAACCGGCGGCTTGATGTCGGTTATGACCAGGCGCAGGAAATAATCCGCCAGGCCGCGCTCTATCACGGCCAGGCGCAGGTCAAGGGCCTCTTCCCGGCTAAGGTCGGAACTGTTCAGTTCGCACAGCAGCCAGGCCACAATCATTTTGTGGGCCTGCTTGTCCACTTCGATGAATTCCACCGGGCGCAGCTTGTCGTTCCAGCGCTTCATGTAAGAACCGGAAAAAATATACTGCAGCAAGTCCTTGTTTATGCCTTGAGTCATTTTCAGCTCCTTCACCCGCCTGCACGCGCGCGGCCCGGCTCAAGCAAAAGCTTCTCCCAGGCCGCCAGGCTGTTCGCCAGGGAAAAATCTTCAACACGCGTCAGCGCTCCGGCCCGGAAGCGAGCGGCCTCGCCCTCTTCAAGCATGCGCTCCAGCCCTGATGCCAAAGCAAGGGAATCTCCGGGCGCGGTCAAAATTCCGTATTCGCCGTTTTCCAGAATTTCCGCCGGACCGGACGGGCAATTGACCGAAACCACCGGCAAGCCGAGCGCCATCGCCTCCAGCATGACCGTGGGCCAGCCCTCGAACACGGAACTTACCGCAAGCACGGCGGCCCGGCGCATGGCCGGGTAGGGCGGCAGAAAACCGGGCAGGAAAAAGGAGGCCCCAAGCCCGAGCCGCGCGGCTTCCGCTTCAAGAAAAGGCCGCTCCGGCCCTTCACCAAGAATGCAAAGGTTGTGATCAAACCCGCGCCCGCGCAAGGCGGCATGGGCCTCAAGCAAAAGATGAAAAGCTTTTTCCGGCGCCAAACGCCCGACCGCCAGAATGACCGGCTTGCGGAAACATTCCTCCAGAAGCGGCGGCAAAGGCGCTTCCCCTTCACGGCGAATGCGCTCGAAATCAATCGGGTTGGGAATAACGCGCAATTTTCCGGCTTGCTCCGGAAACAGGCCTTCCGCCGCCGCGCGCACGCCCTCGCTCACGCAGGCCAAAGCTTTGCTCCGGCCCAGGGCGAAACCCAGAAGAGTTGAATACAACCGTTTGTAATACCCGGATTTTTTACTGAAATACATGGACAGGTCTTTATGCAGCCACCCCACGGCCTTGCCCTTGCCGCAAAGACCTGCCGCCATTATGCTTTGCAGTTCAAGCGTTCCCAGCACGATATCGCTGCGCCTGGCCCGCCCGCATACGGCGGCGAAATTGGCCAGGCGGGCGGCAAGGCCGGGGCCGGACGGCATCAGCGGTTCAAACCCTTGCGGCAAGGCCGCCGCCAGGGCCGGAACGTGGTTCAGGCAGGCCACCGCCGGAGAAAATTCGGCCCGGCTCAGGTTTTCGAGCAGGTTCAGGGCCATGAACTCCGCCCCGCCCCCGAAGCTGTGCATGATGAAAAGACAGGTTCTCATCGCGCGAAATACCGGCCCAAAGCCCGTATATAGCCGGGAACCCGGCGCAGATTGCCAGAGCGGTTGTAACCCTTCCAAAGGCTGTCTATAAGAAGGCCGGCCAAGGGGTGATAAACGGCGTGCAGCCAGAACAGGCGCCGGAACAGGCCGCGTTTCGCTTCCCACAGCCCGTTGGCGCGTAAAAATTCTTTCAGGTCTTTCAACGCCGTGAGGCTGCCCGCCCGGTGTTCCAGGTTAAACGTCACGCTGCCGCCGCGCCGGTAATAAAGGTAAAGGGGCCGGGGAACAACGGCCAGTTTCGGCCCGGTGCAGAGAAATTTGGCGGAAAAGGCCATGTCTTCCGCGCAAAGGGAAGGGGCGAAGCGTATTCCGTATTTTTCAACTATGGAACGCCGGAACAGCTTGTTGCAGGCGGAAGGCTGGAAACGGCGGTTTTCAAGCAGGGTTTCCGCGGTCAGGCCGGGCGGCGGCAAAAGGTCTTCCTCTCCGTTTTCGCTTATTACGCGCAACCCGCAAAGCGCCAGCCCGGCCCCGGAGCGTTCGGCTTCCGCCAGCATTGTGCTGAGCATGCCAGGGGCGAGGGCGTCGTCGCTGTCCAGAAAGCTTACGAAGCTACCCCGCGCCTCTTCCAGGCCGGCGTTGCGCGTTTCGCCGGTGCTCACCCGGCCCGGCAGGCGCAGATACCGGAAAACATCCGGAAAACGGGAACAATAATCACGGCAGATTTCAGGGGAGAAGTCGGAAGACGCGTCATCCGCCAGAATGGCTTCCAGGCGCGGAACGCCCTGCTCCAGAACGGAATCAAGGCAGCGCCCCAGCCATTCGGCGCTGTTGTATATAGGAATGATTACGCTGATGAGCGGGGTTTCAGTCATGTCACCCGGCCGGAACCGTCAGGCTGGTTTTTCAGGGCGGCGACGCGCCGGTAAAAATCTCCGTAGGCCTTATAGGCCACATTCGCGTCGTGCTTCTCAAGAATGACGGCCCGCGCGGCCCGCCCTATCTTCTCGCGCAGGGCGGCGTCGCGCAAAAGTTCGCGCACGTGGCGCACGGTGTCTTCAGGGCCGTTGCTCAAAAAGCCGGTTTCCCCGTGCTTTATCACGCTTTCGTTGGCCGGAATGCGGGTGGCAACCACCGGCTTGCCCATGGCCATGGCTTCGAGGATGCCGTAAGACAGGCCCTCCCATAAGGAGGTCTGGATATAAACGTCAAGCGCCTCGGCCCGCGCCAGGGATTCCGTCCGGCGCAGCCAGCCTGTGGCTTCAACTGAAGCGGGAAAGCCGGGCAGGCCCTTTTCCGCCCCTACCCAGACGAAGTCGGCCTCTTGCCCAAGGCTGCGCGCCACGTGGAAAAAGTGATCGGGGTCGCGCTGCGGAGCAAAGCGCCCGCACATGCCGACCTTAAGCCTTTCACCCGGGCGGACGGCGAAAGACGGCTCTTTGATGTCGTCAAGCACAACGGCGTTTTTTATTTCCGCCACAGGGTAACCGGCCCCGCCGAGCTTGCGCGCGAGGCGATATTCCTCTTCTCCGCAGGCTGCTATGGCCGTTCCTAAACGTGTGGCCGCCCATTCCGCGCACCAGTAAAACCAGCGCACGGGCCTGGGCAGGTTGTTCTGCAAAAAGCTGTAGCTGTGCGGCGTATATATTGACGGAATGCCGCAGCTCCAGGCGGCGGCCCGGCCGAGAAAACCGGCCTTGGCCGAATGGCAGTGAACCAGATCGGGGCGAAGCGGGGGCAGAACCCGCGCCAGCTCGCAATAGGCGGAAAAATCGCGCCAGGCGTCTATTTTCCGGTTCATGTCCACCTTAATGAACCTTACGGAAGCCGGAAACATATCCATGAAGTTTTCCGGGGTTTCCGCCCGCAGCGAATGTATGACGGTGTGCGAAAAACCGTCGCCAAGGGCTTTGCAAAGATAGGACACGGCGGTCAGCGTTCCGCCGCCGAACGATTCCACAATGTGGGCCGCGTGAAGAGTTTCTGGATTAGCCATTTGGCCTTGTGCTTCCGTAAGTAGGTTATATCCAAGCTTAAATTTACCGCAATGCAGTATATAATCGGACTGACCGACCACGCAAGAAATTTATTTAAAAAAACAAACCGGAATCTACCCCCCGGACGAAATTTCAGCCCGTAAAAAACGCAAACCGCTTGAGGCTATTTTCACAAATGAAATCAAAAAAGAAAGCCCCTTGCAATATATTTTTTTAGGGGTTAACGTTTTTACTCCGGGCCTGTTATGTTTGCGCCTCAAATCGTACCGGCCCGGTCTGGCTGAAAACCCCGCGTAACCACGCGCCCGCGCAAAGAGCAAGCGTAACACCAGAGGTCGATATGCTGGAATTTTTAATCTTCGCCTGTGTCGTTCTTCCCGTCCTGTTCGGCGTGGCGGCGTATCTATCCGGCGGCAAGCCGGACGGAAGCCGCCTGTTGCGCAGAAAACTGGTGCCCCTGGGTGCGGGCTGTATTTGCGCCGCGGCCCTGCTTATGGCCGCATACGGCTCTTTCAGCCTGCCTGCCTCGTCTTTCTTTTCCAAAATCATCGGCCTGTTCATAGGCCTGCTTGATTTCGTCCTTTTGGGCGTGATTTTCTGGATAGGCTGGGTAAAAAAACACAAATTCATACGCTGGCTGGCCCTGTTGCAGCTTGCCGGCCTTGCGGTCATGCCGTTCTTCACAAGCCCGGAAACGCCCGGAATAGCTTTCTCTTTCGCGGCGGACGGCCTCTCCATAATCATGGTGCTTATGGTTTCCGTCGTCGGGTCGCTTATTGCCGTATACGCCCTGCCTTACATGAAAACGCACGAAGAGCAGCATGAGGTCAAAGAAAGCCGCCAGGCGCGCTTTTTCGCCATCATTTTCGTTTTCCTGGGCGCGATGAACGGCCTGGTCATTTCCAACGACCTCGGCTGGGTGTATTTTTTCTGGGAAGTAACCACTCTTTGCTCCTATCTGCTGATCAGGCACGACGGCTCCGAAGTGGCTGAAAAAAACGCCCAGCACGCCCTGCTTATGAATATGCTGGGCGGAGCGGCTTTTATTTTCGCCCTCATGTTCCTGCAAAAGAACGTGGGCTCGCTTGACCTGCAATATCTTCTGGCCCTGGGCAGCCCGGAAGGCGGCGTCGCCAGGCTCAGCCTGATTCCCTTGGCCCTGCTTTGCTTCGCCGGGCTTACCAAGTCTGCCCAGGCCCCGTTCCAGAGCTGGCTTACCGGGGCCATGGTGGCCCCCACCCCGGTTTCCGCCTTGCTGCACTCCTCCACCATGGTCAAGGCCGGCGTTTACCTCGTGTTGCGCATGGCTCCGGCTTATGCCGGAACCTCCCTTTCCACCATTGTGGCCCTTATAGGCGGGTTTTCCTTCATCTCCTGCGCGGCCCTGGCCGCCGGGCAGAGCAACAGCAAAAAAATTCTGGCCTATTCCACCATCTCCAACCTGGGCCTGATTATCGCCTGCGCCGGCATCAACACGGTAGACGCGTATTCGGCGGCCATTTTCCTTATGATCTTCCACGCCGTTTCCAAAGGCCTGCTCTTCCTCTGCGTGGGCTCCATCGAGCAGCGCATAGGTTCGCGCGACATTGAAGACATGCGCGGCCTGTTCTCCATTATGCCGCACACAGCCCTGACCACGGTTATCGGCATTGTAACCATGATGATGCCGCCTTTCGGCATGCTCATCGCCAAGTGGATGGCCCTTGAATCCGCCGTCAGCCTGAGCAAGGCCATGCCCTTGGTGGTGTTCATGCTGGCTTTGGGCAGCGGCCTGACCATGCTCTTCTGGGGCCGCTGGGCCGGGCTTCTGCTGGGCTCGTCTTCCGCCAAAATGGAATTGCCGCGCGAAGGGCGCGACAAGCGCATCAGCACGCCCATGCGCGTTTTAATGGCCCTGGCCCTGATCCTGTCGCTGCTTTCCCCGCTGCTTTACGCCTTCGTGGCGCAGCCGATAGCGCTTGCCATGATGAGCGTGAACAGCATAGAGATCTATCACGGCGTTTTTTCAGACACCATGAGCCTGTTCTCCATGTACCCGATTCTCATTCTGCTGCTGCTGGGTTTCTGGGTGGCCTTCCGCATGGCCCGCCACAACCCCTCGGAAAACAAAACGCCCTACATGAGCGGCATTTACGCCGAGCGTGACGGAAAGCCCGGTTTTACCGGCCCGTTGAACACATTTGTGGAAGCTACCGCCAGCAACTATTATCTGGCTGACCTGTTCGGAGAAGAGAAACTCTCGCGCGGCGTCAACGTCGTGGCCACGGTTCTGTTAATTCTTCTGCTCGGAGGGATACTGTAATGAGCACCTATTTCACCGCTCTTGTCTGCTTCCTTCTGGCGCCGTTCGCTGGCGGGCTGCTGGCCGGGGTTGACCGCAAAATTACGGCCCGCATGCAGTCGCGCATAGGCCCGCCGCTGCTCCAGCCCTTTTACGACGTGCTGAAGCTCATGGGCAAGGAACCCTCGGCCGTGAACCCGTGGCTGGTTTTCTGCTCCTATCTTTATCTGGTTTCATCGGGCATGGCGGTTTTCCTGTTCTTTTACCAGTCCGACCTGCTGCTCATTTTCTTCATCATGACGGTCGGCGCGGTCTTTCAGGTTGTCGGCGCGTTATCGGTCAATTCGCCTTTCAGCCAGGTGGGGGCGCAGCGCGAATTCTTGCAGATGCTGGTGTACGAGCCGCTGATCATTCTGGCCTTCGTCGGCATCGCCGTGAAGACCAACAGCTTCAGCATCATGGAAATTTACGCCCAGCCTGAACCACTTCTGCCCTCAATGCCTTTCTTCTTCCTGGCGTTGGGCACCGCCCTGACCATCAAGCTGCGCAAGTCTCCCTTTGACATAAGCGCCAGCACCCATGCGCACCAGGAACTGGTGCGCGGCGTCCTGACCGAATATTCCGGCCAGCAGCTCGCCATGCTGGAAGTCGCCCACTGGATGGACATAGTGCTGCTTATGGGCCTTTGCTCGCTCTTCTGGAGCACCAGCTTCATAGGCATGGTCATACTGCTTGTTCTGACCTATTTCACGGAAATAGTGATGGACAACGTCACGGCCCGCATGACCTGGAAATGGATGCTCCGCAAGGTGCTCGTGCCCTGCCTCGTATTTTCCCTTATCAACCTGGTCTGGCTTTACGCCTGATTTTGCGGGAGAAAGCTGATGAAATTCATAAAAAACTGTGTGAACAAGGCCCAGGACCTGATCAACAACGGGCGCCTGAAGTCGCCCTGGGTGGTGCATTATGATTGCGGCTCCTGCAACGGCTGCGACATAGAGATTCTGGCCTGCCTTACCCCGGTGCACGACGTTGAACGCTTCGGCATCATCAACATAGGCGACCCGAAGCATGCCGACGTTCTTCTGGTTAGCGGCACGGTAAACTACCGCAACCAGCACGTTCTGCGCAACATTTACGAACAGATGCCGTCCCCCAGGGCGGTCGTGGCCATCGGGGCCTGCGCCCTGAGCGGAGGCATTTTTCACGACTGTTACAACGTTGTCGGCGGGGTGGACAAAATCATTCCGGTCGACGTTTATGTTTCCGGCTGCCCCCCAAAGCCCGAGGCTATCATAGACGGCGTGGTGCTGGCCCTTGAACAGATGAAAAAAAGAACTTTTCCCTGCCACGTTTAGCCGCGCTGGCGGCCAGAACATTAAGTCTAAAAAGGACAGGCCATGCTTGAAGCTACCTCAATAAATATTGATGAAGTCGTCAGCTCCGCCCAGGGCATGTTTGACGCCGGCTGGCGTTTTGTAACCCTTAGCGCCGTAGACAAAGGCGAAGAGGGCCTGGAGCTGCTCTATCACTACGATAAGGCTATGGAAATCAAGCATTTCCGCCTTAAAGCGGCCAAAGGCCAGCCCATTCCAAGCATTTCCGGCGTTTACTTCGCCGCTTTGCTGGTGGAAAACGAATGCCGTGACCTGTTCGGGCTGGCGTTCGACGGGCTGGTGCTCGACTTCAACCGCACGCTGTATCTTGACGAAATAAGTTCCTCCACGGCCCCGTTCTGTAAAATAACCGCCTATGCTGGGAAGGGATGAATATGACCCGCACGATAATACCTTTCGGCCCGCAGCACCCTGTTCTGCCGGAGCCGCTGCACCTCAAGCTGGTGCTGGAAGACGAGAAAGTGGTTGAGGCCATTCCGGCTCTCGGCTACGTGCACCGGGGCCTGGAGGGCCTGGCGACCAAACGCGACTTCAACCAGATGGTATACGTTGTCGAGCGCGTCTGCGGCATCTGTTCCTGCATCCACGCCATGTGCTACTGCCACGCGATTGAAGGGCTTATGGGCCTGCAAGTGCCGCGCAGGGCGAAATACCTGCGCGTCATCTGGTCGGAACTGCACCGCATTCACAGCCATCTGCTCTGGCTGGGCCTTTTTGCCGACGGGTTCGGCTTTGAAAGCCTTTTCATGTCTTTCTGGAAGGTGCGCGAACGCATCATGAACCTGAATGAAGCCACAGCCGGAAACCGGGTGGTCATTTCCGTCAACGTAGTGGGCGGAACCAGAACCGACATCGGCCCGGACATGCTCAAACATATTCTTGACGAACTGGATATAGTGGAGCAGGAACTGCGCCCCCTCTACAAGGTTATGCTGAACGATTACACCGTGCAGTCGCGCACAGTGGGCAAAGGCGTTCTCACCAAAGAGCAGGCCCATCAGCTCGGCGCGGCCGGGCCGACCCTGCGCGCCAGCGGCTGGGCCGAAGACATGCGCATGCTCGGCTACGAAGCCTTCTCGGAATTGCAATTCAGCCCGGTCACCGCGACAGACGGCGACTGTTACGCCAGAACCAACGTGCGTTTCCTTGAGGTTTTCCAGTCCATAGATTTGGTGCGCCAGGCAATACGCGCCATTCCCGGCGGCGAAATCGCCGTGCCCGTCAAAGGCAACCCGGAAGGCGAAATCTGCACGCGCGTTGAGCAGCCCAGAGGCGAACTTTTCTACTATGTGCTTTGCGACGGCAGCAAAAACCCGGCCCGGGTGCGGATACGCACGCCAACATTCGCCAATATTCCGCCTCTTCTGGCCATGCTGCCGGGGGTGGAACTCGCGGACGTGCCGATCATGGCCCTGACCATAGACCCCTGCATCAGCTGCACTGAAAGGTAGGATAGCAATCATGCGCATGATCCCCACTATTCTGAAAAACCTGGTCAACAAACCGGCTACTCAGCCGCATCCGTTCATTAAACGCGCGATTCCGGCCATCTATCGGGGCATTCTGACCATAGAACCGGAAAAATGTATTATGTGCAAGGCCTGCGCCACCAAATGCCCCACCGGCTGCATCAGCGTGGACCCGTCCAGCGGTTTGTGGAAACGCGACATCATGGCTTGCGTTTACTGCGGCGTTTGCGTCGAAGTGTGCCCAGTCAAATGCATTCACATGGAAAACGCCTACACCCAGCCCATGTCGGAACGGCAGACGCAGGAATATCAATGCAAGCCGAGGGTGAAAAAGAGCGCGGCCGACAAGAAAGACTCCAAACCGGAACCAAGGGCGGAAAACGCGGCGCAGACGGAACAGCCCGTTCAGGCAACGGCTGAGGCCGCGCCGGAAAGCACGGCGGATCAGGCGGAAAACGCGCCAGTCAAGGAACATGAGAACAATGAGGGCAACGCGGACCCGGCTTCCTGAAAACGGACTGCCCCTTGGGGCATTTTCGCATTGACCTTTCATCTATGGCTCTGCGTTATATGTTTGCCCCTTGCGGAAAAAGAACGGCGGCCTTTTCAGCCGCCGTTCTTTTTCCGCAGCCTTTGAATTATATGTTGAAGTTTTAACCGTACGGGAGCTGTATCATGAACTCCAAGCGTTTTCCTGTTTTTGCGGTTCTGCTCTGCCTGATAGCCCTCGGCGGCTACGCCTTATGGAACGTTGACGGCGATGACGCAACAGTTGATGCGAAAAAAGAACTTGCGGAAAACGAACGGAACGCGTCTGAGCGCCCACAAGATAAACCCCTGCATGCCCTGCGCCTTTATACCTCCAGCGGCGTGACCACACCGCAACTTCCGTTGCTTAAACTGGAAGAAGAAGGCTATTTCAAAAAAGCCGGATATACACTGGAAAAAGAATTCTGGAAAAATATAGATGACCTTCGCGGCCTTATATTGGCTGAAAAAGGAGATATCTGGGTAGGTCATATTGAAGGATTTCTTCAAGCCTTTCAGCAGAATCAGTCATTAACACTTGTTGCTGTTACCGGCTGGAAAAAATTCTATCTCCTCAGCGCCGACCCGGAAATAAATAGCCTGGACGCCCTGCTGAGAAATCTGGCCGAGCAAAAACTGCCTCTTTCCGTAGCCCCGGTGGATGGCCCAGGCCTTGCCGTATTGCGGGCGATTATGGAACGCCGGGCGGGGCAGTTCCCTTCCGTAAAACAACCGGAACTGGCGGGCAAAGCTTCACAGCAGCTCAGCCTTGAACTTATGCGCGGCGACGTTTCCTGCGGAATGCTGCCTGAACCGCTGGTTTCCGTTCTGCTGCGGAAAAATCCCAAACTGCATGTCGTGGCCGGGCTGGAAGATGAATATAGCGCGGCATTTGGCGGCCCGGCCCGCCTGCCTTTGGTCGGCATAGCCGTAAACCGTGGCCTGGCCGAAGCGAATCCGCTTTTTGTGCAGCAATTGGCCCTTGACCTGAAAAAAAGCGCGGAAGAGTTGAGCCGTAATCCGGAAGAAGCGTTGAAGCTGTTGCCGGAAGAATTGCGCAAAGACATGGGCGAAGAAACCCTGAAAGAATCTTTCAGCCGCGACATGATACTGGCGGAACCAGCCTGGATGATAACAGACGAAATAAGCAGCTTTTGGAAGCTGATTGCTCCCCAGCTGCTTATGAACGGGCGGTTGCCCAAAAAATTTATTTTCCATCCTGCGGCGGAATAAAAAATCCGCCGCGCGGCGCGCCTGGCCTGTGGCAACCTGCACATCGTAAATTTCCCGCGCCGTGCGCGGCGATGCGGATGCCGGCCGGGGACTGATCGCGCTGGAATTTAACGCCCAGGTCAGCGATAAGGCAAATAGAGCTTGAAACTATCGACCGGCATGGGCGAACGCCAGCATGAGCGGAGCGGAGCGCTTTCAGCCCTGGGGTTCAGCTTGGACATAGATGCGCAACCATAAAATTAAAAAAGCGACAAAATAATAGCGCTTCAAAGATTGAATGATCCAGATCAGACGAATAAAGGCCGCATGTTGAAAAAGAGCCTTCCTTTTATTATTTCCGCCGCGCTTCTGCTTGGAGCCGGATACTTCGCCACATGGCTTCTCGGGCCGGTGCTGGCGCCGCCGCCGGAAGAAGTCTTAAAGACGTTAGGCGCCCTGCTTCGCGGCGGCGAACTTTCGCGCGAACTCGGCCTTACGGTTTTACGCTCGTTGGCCGGGTTGGCTCTGGCCGCGCTGGCCGGTTCGGGCCTAGGATTCGCGGCCGGTCTTTCCCCAGCGCTTATGCGCCTTGTCACCCCCCTGACGGCCGCGGTGCAAACCTGCCCTCCGGTGGTCTGGATATCCCTTTTAATGGTCTGGGTTGGCACTGGGTCTACCGTTCCCGTCGCGGTTGTATTCGCCACAACCGCTCCCGTTATTTTCAGCAATACCGCACACGGCGTAATGGCCGCAGATACGCGCCTGCGCGCCATGAGCGCGCTTTACTCCGTGCCCCTTCCACGCCGCGTGCGCCGCCTTTTCATTCCTTCCGTACGCCCTTACTGGCTGTCCGGCTTTTCAATTTCACTGGCTACCGCATGGAAAACGGCGGCTGTGGCCGAATTTTTCGGAAGCCACCGGGGCGTTGGCGCCAAAATATACTGGAGCTACCGCAACCTTGCCATGCCGGAACTTTTCGCCTGGGCCTTGGCTTTGGTTATTTTGGGGGTCACGCTTGAATGCGGCCTGATAACCCCCTTGCGCGATATGGCCAACGCCAGGGCGCCGAAGCCTGCGTATACGGAGAAGACTGATGCTTGAACTGCGCGCAACCAGCAAGAGCTTTGCCGGAAACAAAATTCTGGATGCGGTGAATTTAAATCTTCCAGCTTACGGCTTGGCCTGCCTGACCGGGCCTTCCGGCGTGGGTAAAAGCACCCTGCTGGAAATTGCCGCCGGCATTATCAAGCCGGATTCAGGCGAAGTTTTCCGCGCTAAAGACCCTTCTTTGGTTTTTCAAGATGACGCCCTGTTGCCCTGGTTGAGCGCGCTGGAAAACATTCTTTATATCCGCCCGGAAGGCGTAACAAAGGAAATTTTCCACCAAACCGCCGCAACCTGGCTGCATAATTTCGGGCTTGAACCGGACAAGTTGCCCTTGGAAATGAGCGGAGGAATGCGCCGTCGCCTTAACCTGGCAAGAGCCTTCGCCTCCGGGCGCAAGCTGATGCTTTTTGATGAACCCTTTGCCTTTCTGGATGAAAGCTGGCAAAAAAACATAACCGGGTACATACTCGCCGCCGCCGCTGAAGGAGCGGCAGTGTTGTTAAGCAGCCATACAGCAGCCCCCTTGCGAGCGGGTTTGAGTTTCTTTCCTGAGCTGGCAGAAAAAATACGCTATACCCGCTATGCCCTGAATGGCGGCAAACTCCAAATTGCCCCTCCGGCGGCTGAAGATATTTAATGTTAATGTTTCACATGAAACATTAACATTCCAGTCGGCCATTACGCGAGAAACTGCGCCACGGCGGCCTGATCGCCCCCATCGTCCGGCTACAGCCGAGAAAGGCGGGGAAGAGCGCCTGAACCTTGCCCCAAGCACTCCCCTTGCCCCAATTTATTTTACCTGGATACAACCCGTTTTTGATGCAGCATGCCTACCTTCCACCGCACCAAGCGCACGGCCTGCCATCATTCAGACCTGAACGCCAAAGCCGAAGGCATACCTTGCGCTTGTGAATTTCGCTATGTAGTCATCGGAACCTTCAAAATAAAAGACAACCATGCAATTTATTTGCTTTTTTTGATACTTGTTTTTTCCGCCAAAATACTCCGATTCCCCAAATAATTTGACAGGGTGCAAACAATGCAATAAAAAGAATTTGTTTCCCGTGAAACAATAGCGCGCATGCTTGCCCGCCGATGTTTTTCGGGGAAATTCAACAACTCAACGCGTTTCCAAAAGGGAATACCGTGTCCAGAATTATCGCCATCGCCAACCAGAAGGGCGGGGTGGGCAAAACCACCACCGCCATTAATCTCGCCGCATCTCTGGCTATTATGGAAAAAAAGGTCCTGCTGGTGGACTGCGACCCCCAGGCCAACGCCACCAGCGGGCTGGGGGTTGAGCCGCGCGATGCCGCCAGCAATCTCTATTCCGTATTTTTTCACCCGGAAAGGGCGGCGGAAGCTTTATGCAAAACCGCCAGTTCTTACCTTTACGTTATGCCGTCCACTACGGATCTGGTGGCGGTGGAACTGGAACTGGTGGATAAAATCGGGCGAGAATACTACCTGGACGAAGTATTAAAAAACGTGTCCGGAAATTTTGACTATATTATCCTGGACTGCCCGCCCTCGCTTGGCCTGCTCACCCTGAACGCCCTTTGCGCCGCTCGTGAGCTGCTCATTCCTCTGCAATGCGAATTTTTCGCTCTGGAAGGCATTGTCAAGCTGCTGCAAACTTATGAGTTGGTGAAAAAACGCCTGAACACCGAACTTACCCTTCTGGGCGTGGTTCTTACCATGTATGACGTGCGCAACAAGCTGGCCCGCCAGGTTAAAAACGAAGTGCGCAAATGCCTGCCGGATTACCTGATGGAAACTGTCGTGCCGCGCAACGTCAGGGTGTCTGAAGCGCCCAGCCACGGCAAGTCGATTATCCATTATGACGTCAAATCAAAAGGCGCGGAAGCGTATCTGGCCCTGGCCAAAGAAGTTGTGCTGCGGCGGCCCCGCCCCGCGCAGAAATAGGGAGAATGCGGATGTCCACTCAAATGAAAGGGCTGGGACGCGGACTGGACGCCTTGTTTGACAGCGGCAGGACCCCGCAGCCCGGCGATAGCGTCAAACGCCTGCCTCTAAACGCGCTTATGCCCAACCCGGAGCAGCCGCGCAGGAACTTTTCGGAACACAGCCTGGAAGAATTGGCCGCCTCCATACGCACCCAAGGACTCTTGCAGCCTATTATAGTGCGCCCGGTTCCGGGCGCGGCCCCGGCACGGTATGAAATTGTGGCCGGGGAAAGGCGCTATCGGGCAAGCAAACTGGCTGGCCTGGCGGAAGTGCCCGTTATCGTGCGGGAACTTTCGGACCAGGACGCCCTTATCATCGCCCTGGTGGAAAACCTGCAACGGGAAGACCTGAACCCGCTTGAAGAAGCGCAAGGCATGCTTCAGCTTAAAGAACAATTTTCTTTCAGTCAGGACGACCTTGCGCAAAAGCTTGGCAAAAGCCGCTCCGCCGTGGCGAACACCTTGCGCCTGCTCAACCTCGGCCCAGCCATAAGGCAGGACTTGGCCGACGGGCGGCTTTCCGCCGGGCATGGCCGCGCGTTGCTTACCGTAAGCGAGCCTGACGCGCAGGAAGCGCTGCGCAAAAAAATTATCGCGGAAAACCTCTCCGTGCGTGAAGCCGAAGGCTTGGCCGCTCAATGGAAAGACGCGCGCGGCCCTGCCGCCGGCCAGGAAGACCAGCAGCCTAAAAAAGGCCTGCCGGCGATATCGCCCAAGGCCGTTCCGCGCAGCGCGGCCCTGTTCGCCCTGCAGGAAAAAATCAGCGGCGCCGTCAGGCTGCCGGTAAAAATTACAGGCAAAGAAAACAAGGGGCGGCTTAGCATAAGCTATTCCAGCCGCGAAGAGCTTCAGGCCGTTCTGAACCTGCTGGGCGTTCAAGCGGAAAGTTCCGGGGAACAAGCATGACGAACCCGCCACTGAGCCTTGCCGCGCTTGAGGCCGACCTGGCGCGTTACGCCAACGCCCCAGTTCTGGTCATTGGCGACGTTATGCTGGATTCATACCTGATAGGAGACGCCAAGCGCATTTCTCCGGAAGCCCCCATTCCAGTCGTGCTGGTGGAACAAACCCGGCATATGGTGGGCGGAGCTGGCAATGTGGCTAAAAACATCAGAAGCCTGGGCGGCAGGGTTTGCCTCCTCGGGGTTTGCGGAGCTGACCAATCCGGCGACATTGTCCGCGCCCTGCTGGCGGCGGACGGCATTGACGCCGCGCTGAGCACGCCCCCGCAACGCCGGACGACCAGCAAAACCAGAGTGCTGGCCCGCCAGCAGCAAATGCTGCGCATCGACCAGGAAGAAAGCCGCCCCCTGACGGACGACCAGACGGATTTGCTGCTGCGCGCCATTCGCGAACGCCTGCCGCATTATAAGGCCCTGGTCATTTCAGACTATGGCAAGGGGCTGATTACACAACATTTCATGGACGGCATACGTTCCATTCACGCCCGGTACCCGGACATACCCGTGCTGGTGGACCCCAAGCTGCCGAATTTCGAACTTTACTCCGGGGTGACCATGCTCACTCCGAACACCAAAGAAACGAGCGAAGGGGCTAAAATGCCCATAGACGGCCTCTCCGACCTGCTCGCCGCCGGGCGGGCCTTTTTCGACAGGCTTGGCTGCGAGCGCCTTCTCACCACGCTCGGCCCGCAGGGCATGGCCTTGTTCCTTTCCCCGGACGAAGTCCTGCATATCCCGACCGTGGCCAGAAAGGTCTACGATGTAACCGGAGCGGGCGACACGGTTATCGCCACCGTCGCCCTCGGGCTGGCCGCCGGCCTTGGCTTGCTGGAAGCTTGCGTGCTGGCCAATTACGCGGCGGGCATCGTTGTGGCGGAGGTCGGAGCGGCCTGCGCCTCTCCGGAACAAATGCGCGAGGCCCTGCAAAACCTTCCTCTGCCCTCTATCGGAAAACTGCATGGCTGACGATTTTTCACTCTCTTCATACTATTACGACCTGCCTGAGGAATTAATAGCCCAGGAACCGAGGGCGCGCGGCTCTTCACGGCTTATGGCCCTGGAAAGGGCCAGCGGGCGCATAACTATAGCGGACTTCTCGCAGCTGGAATCTTTTCTGGATTCGCCCTGCCTGTTTGTAGCGAACAACTCCAGGGTAATTCCGGCCCGCCTGCACGGGCAGCGGCCCAATGGCGGCAAGGCTGAATTTCTGTTGCTGACGCCGTTGCCGCTATTGCGCGCCGCCCACGGTGAACCCGCACTGGGCAAGGAGCAAGCCCGCGAAGTGGAAGGTTTGCTCAAACCGGCAAAGAAACTGAAGCCGGGCGACATAATCAGCTTTGACGCGAATTTAGCCCTGCAAGTGCTTGAACACGGAGAATTCGGGAAATGCCGCGCCCTCCTGGCTTGGAACGGCGACCTGGTGGAACGTTTCCACGCCGCCGGGGCAATGCCTCTTCCCCCATATATCCGGCGCCCGGCTTGCGCGGCTGACCAGGCAAACTATCAAACCGTTTACGCCAAAGCGGAAAAGAGCGGCTCCGTGGCCGCTCCGACCGCCGGGCTGCACTTCACGCCCGAACTGCTTTCACGCCTGCTGGACAAAGGGCACAAATGGGCGGAACTTACCCTGTATGTCGGCTACGGCACATTCAGCCCGGTGCGCTGCAACGACATCCGCGAACATGAAATGCACCCGGAATATGTGGAACTGCCACCGGAAACAGCAATGGCCATTAATGAAGCGCGCAAAAATAAGCATAAAATAATTGCAGTAGGCACAACAGCAACAAGGGTTCTTGAAGGAACGGGAGAATTTCAGGGTATAGAAAAACATGGACATGAGGAACTCGCCCCCTATGCCGGCTGGATCAACACCTTTTTGTACCCGGGAAAAAGCTTCCGCATTGTGGACAAAATGATCACCAACTTTCACCTGCCGGAGTCAACGCTGTTAATGCTGGTTTCCGCCATGGCCGGACGCGAAAATATCCTTGCTGCTTACAGGCGGGCCGTGCAGGAAAAATTCCGCTTTTTTTCTTACGGCGACGCCATGCTTATATATTAAAGAAGAAATATGAACCTTGCCAATTTGCTCAGGCAGCCCGCAAGCCGGGCGGCGCGCCTTCAACGCAAACGAAGGAACTTGCGCCAACACTGAAGCCATATGAATCAACAAGGGTAATCCATCCGGGCGGACGTGCCGGAGCAGACCGGGGATTTTCCCGGCAAGAGCGAAAAAAAAGGCGAAAGAGGGCTGCAACAAATGAGCCGCTCTTTCGCGCCAGAATTAAAACTTGGTAATTACCGCCCGGCTTAACGCAACAGTTATATCGCGGGCGGGAAGGCCGATCGTCAGAAATGCCTTTTGGGCTGCGGCAATTCGCAACAGCCTTCGTCGCCAGGCTCGCAAACGCGCGGCTTCTGCTTTTCCTGCGCCTTCTTCCGCATTACTTCTTCCGCCTTCAACTCGCGTTTTTCCATCGCGCCCTTGCCGGCGGAACCCTTGCGGTTAAACAAGTCCAACAGTCCCATAAATGCCTCCCGAACTGGCCTGACCACCGCGAGGGAAATCAGTGCCGTTTTATCTTGCAGCGTTCATGCCCGCATCACTCGCCTTCCGCGGAAGGGGTTGTTCCAAACGGCCTCAGCCGCCCCTTGCCGGTTCCGTCCCGCGCTTTCGCCGAAACGCGCCGTTCGCGCGTTGTTAGAATTCAAGGCTTTTCGGCGTGCGTGGGAAAGGTATGACGTCGCGAATATTGCTTATTCCGGTAAGCAGCATGAGCAAACGCTCAAACCCTAGCCCGAAGCCGGCGTGCGGAACGGAGCCGAAACGCCGCAAATCAAGGTACCACCAGTAATTTTCCAGAGGCTGGCCCAATTCGGCCAGCCGGGCTTCAAGCAGCTCGCGCCGTTCTTCACGCTGGCTTCCGCCAACCAGTTCGCCAACGCGCGGCACAAGTATGTCCATCGCGGCTACAGTGCGCCCGTCTGGATTCTGCCGCATATAGAACGCTTTGATTTCTTTAGGATAATTATAAACTGCCACCGGTCCGCCGACATATTCCTCAGACAGGTAACGTTCATGCTCGGTTTGCAAATCCAGCCCGAAAGCCGCGGGATATTCAAATTTATGCTTGGAGCGCTGCAAAATTTCAATGGCCTCGCCATAGCTTATGCGTGCGAATTCTTTTCCGGCGATGCGGTCCAGGCGTTCCAGCAGCGTATTATCCACAAAATTGTTGAAAAGGCCGAGGTCGTCCGGGCAGCGTTCCAGCACGGCCCTCACCACATGGCGGGTGAGGCCTTCGCCAAGGTCCATAAGGTCTGTCAGGTCCGCAAAAGCCATTTCCGGCTCTATCATCCAGAATTCGGCCGCGTGCCGCGGGGTATTGGAATTTTCCGCCCGGAAAGTCGGGCCGAAAGTATAAACCTTGCCCAAAGCCATAGCCATGGCTTCTGCCTCAAGTTGCCCGGAAACCGTAAGATTGCATTCCCGCCCGAAAAAATCCTCTTCATAATAGGCATGCAGGTCAGGAGTTCCCTGTGCGCCCGCTTTTGGCCCGGAAGCCGGGGGCAGGGTGGTGACCCGGAACATTTCGCCCGCGCCTTCGCAGTCAGACCCGGTCAAAATCGGAGTATGCACATAATAAAAACCCTGTTGCCGGAAATATTCATGCACCGCGAAAGCGGTTTCAGAGCGTATCCGGAAGGTCGCGCCATACTTGTTGGTGCGTGGGCGCAAATGGGCTATTCCACGCAAAAACTCGTCGGAGTGGCGCTTTTTCTGCAAGGGATATTCCTGCTGGTCCGCCCCGCCGGCCACCTGCATCCGCCTGGCTTTAAGCTCCCACTTCTGGCCCTTGCCCAAAGAAGGCACCAGGTCGCCGAGCACGGCGACAGACGCCCCGGTCTGGGCGTCATCCAACGGAAGCAGCGGAGAACCTTCAGACCCCCGCAAAATGTGCGTATTTTCACAATTGCCGTCGACCAGGATTTGCAAATTCCCCAGGCAGGAACCGTCATTTATTTCCAAAAAAAAGAAGCCCTTGGAGTCGCGGCGGGTTCTAACCCAGCCGCACGCAAGGACTTCCTGGCGGGGTTCTTCAGAACCCAGAGCCTGCCGCACAGACAGGCCGGAATATGAACAGCTTCCATTTATAACGCAGGGCATCGCTTCCTATCCTGATTTTTTCATTACTGAAAGAGCGCGGCGGCGGCGCAAAAGCCCGGAAAATATTCCCGCCCGGAGCCACAAGAGGCAGGGCGATCCACCCCGCGTAATTTATAGCATATACAAAAAAGAGCAAAAGTCAAATATTCACAAGCGTTGATTTTCCTTGCTCCTCGCGTATATCCGTATAAAACGGTAAGGCGTTTTTATTCTGAAAAACCAAAAAAAAAATCACCGTGTTGCCGCAAAAAAAATGCTTGATTTCATAACTTGGGAAGTATATAGAAACCTTTCCTCAAACAGGCCGTGGTGGTGGAACTGGTAGACACGCTATCTTGAGGGGGTAGTGCCCTACGGGCATGAGGGTTCGAGTCCCTCCCACGGCACCAATGAAGATTTCCCAAAAGCCCCGCAAGGTCTTAAAAGCCTTGCGGGGCTTTGTTTTTCCGCCTCTTGCCGCATCCGGCAGCCAGCCCTATGCCGGCATTCGCAAGCCAAAATTTCTCAGCCTGGCCGAACTGCCTGGCTGACTGCGGGGCGAACGCGCCCACAGCTTTTTTGAGCGAAACGCGCCATATGGCAGCCCGTAGGAACGCAAACAAAAACCCCACCGAAACAGTGTACCTTGCCGTTTTTTTTTGCAGGCAGGACGCTGTGAAACCCAAAAGCCGGAGATCCGTCTCCAAAAAATCTTTTGTCCGAATACCGCGTAACGTCTCCGTTTTTTCTCCGGTCAAGCGCCGTAAAAATACGCTCACCCAACAAAAAAGCCGTTTCCTTGCCTGTGCCGTAAGGCCTTTTATTTAGAAACCGCCTCTAGTATTTTTTTTCTTAAAGTTGCTTTTCTTAATTCACCATGTGATTAATAGGCGAGCTTGATGAGTGTTGCCCGCATTAACAATTTTACCGTAGGAGTGGACCTATGTTTGATCTCTCCAAGCGTGTCGCCGTTGTTACCGGAGCCTCTTCCGGCCTTGGCGCGCAATTTTCCAAAGTTCTTGCGGAACACGGGGCCAAAGTGGCCTTGCTTGCCCGCCGCGAAGACCGGCTGAAAGCGCTGGCGAAAGAAATTGAGGCGAAGGGCGGCGAAGCGTTGCCCGTTCCTTGCGACGTTACCAGCACCAAAGAAATTCAAAGCGCCGTGGCGAAGGTAGTCAGCAAGTTTGGCCGGGCGGATATCCTGGTCAACTGCGCCGGCGTATTGAAGGGCGGAAAAACGGAAGAGCTGGAAGATGAAGCGTGGCAGAAAGCCATTGACCTGAACCTGACCGCCACTTTCAAATGCTGCCGCGAATTCGGCAAGGAAATGATCAAAAACAACTATGGCCGCATCGTCAACATAGCCTCCATTTACGGCCTTATAGGAAACGTGGGCAATTTAAGCTATTGCGCCACCAAGGGCGCCGTGGTCAATATGACCCGCGCCCTGGCCGCGGAATGGGCAAAATACGGCATTACCGTCAATGCCATAGGACCCGGCTTCTTTCCGTCGGAAATGACGGAAGCCGTTCTGACAACCGACTATTTCAAGGCAATGGTCAAATCGCATTGCCCGATGAACCGCATCGGGCAGACAAATGAAATGGACTCCACCATCCTGTTCTTAACAGCGGACGAATCCACTTACATCACCGGCATCACCGTTTACGCCGACGGAGGCTGGACAGGCGTCTGACGCCTGAACGCCGCCTTTTTACAACCGCGGGCGTTCGCAAAACAGCCCGCGGTTATTTTTTCTTCCCGGTTCCCAGTCCGATCTTCACTTTCTCCAAAATTCATGGGCATTACACGCCGTCGTTCAACGGTAAAGGCTTATTGCTATCGCATGGCTTTTAAATTATACTTTTCCACGGGGTATAGGCCTTTTTTCTCATGCTTCTTCGCCGGTAAATTTTAAGGAGAATATTTTCATGAAAGACGACGCATCAGGCATTCAGGCGGGGGAAACTATAGCCGCCGGGCGGCGCAAATTTCTTCTTGGCCTTTTGGCGGTAGGGGCGGCATACGCCGCGCCTGTGCTGATACCGTTGAACGAAGCGCAGGCCGCTTCCAACAACGGCAAAAAGAATAACGGCAACAATAAAGGATCGCGCGGGGGCAAGCGCTATTCCAAGGATAACGGCAGGAACTCGCGCGGAGGCAAGCGCTACTCCAAAGACGACGGCAGGAATTCGCGCGATGGCTGGCGCTATTCGCGTGACGGCAAACGCTACTCGCGCGGAGGGCGCAGGTATTCCAGCGACGGCAGGCGTTCATCGCGCGACGGTTGGCGCTATTCGCGCGGCGGCGAACGCTACTCGCGCGGAGGCAGGCGTTACGACAACGACGGCTGGCGCTATTCACGCAACGGCGGGCGCTATTCGCGCGGCGGCAGGAGATATTCCCCCGACGGCAGGCGGGAGGGACGCGATACGAATATCACCATTCCCGGCACGGATATAGGCGTCACCATTCCCGGCGGAAAATCCTGACGCCTGCCGGACGCTGACCACAACACATGGGAACAGGCCGCTGAAAGCGTTCCGGCCTTCCCCCTCACATCCCATGCCGCGCCGGCCTGCGCAAGCCGTTGCGGCATGGGAGCAATTTTTACGGATACGCAAACCAATGAATGAAACGGCCAACGCTTCCGGAACGGATATCTGGTTCAGCGGGGTTCCACGGCCTGTAAGGCTTACGCGTTGCGCGCCCCTTACGGCCATGACCAAGGACGTTTTCCCGACCTGGCCCTTCCGCATAAGCGACAGCGCCCAGGAGGCCGAACCGGTCATTACCGTGCGCCGCGTGAAAGGCGGCTATAAAGTTGACGCCCCCTGGCTGGACGGGTCCATCTTCGCGGATACGCCCGTATGCGCTTTTTCCAGCATTGTAGCCGATGTTGTTTACGCCTGGCTTGAAGCCAACCCCGCCGCGCTTTGCCTGCATTGCGCGGCGGCGGAATTCGGCGGGCGGCTGGTCGTTTTTCCCAACACGAACAAGGCGGGCAAAAGCCTGCTCGCCGCCCGCCTGATGGCGGAGAATCACGCCTGTTACGGAGATGACCTGATGGCGCTTACGCCGGAAGGAGAAGGCATGTGCTTCGGCGTTCCCCCCCGTTTGCGCCTGCCCATTCCGGCAACGGAAAAAACTGTGGCGGATTTTGCCGGGGCGCACGGCGGGAAGGCTGATTCCAGAAGCCTGTATCTCGCGCCAAACGCCCCTTGCCTCGCGCCGTTCGGGCAGGCTCGCCCCATCGGAGCTTTCGTTATGCTGGCCCGCAAAGAAGAAGGCCCGGCGGAACTCGTTCCCGCCGACGCCTCTGACAGCCTGCAAAATATCGTTTACCAGAACCTGATGCGGCGCGGCGGCGCGCTGGAAGTCCTTGACCGGTCGGAACGGCTGACGGAAGAAAAACCTTGCTGGTATCTGCGTTACGCCCGCCTTGACGACGCCGTGGCCCTGCTGCGCGGGGCTTTCGCTGAAACGGGCGAAGGTTTTTCACGGCCGGAATGGAAAACGGAAACCGCCAACCAACGCTCCACGGAACTGATCACGCCCGCGCGGGGCATGCCCAGAACGGAGAAGACGCGCCGCGCCTCCGCCAAAAACTTCATACGCCGCCCTGACGCGCTGCTCCGGCAGGGGCAGGGAAGTTTCTTTCTGCTCCATGAAACGGGCGATGAAATTTTTTCCCTGAACGACCTCGGGCGGGCGGTATGGGAATTGCTTGCCGAACCGCTCAGCGAAACGGAAGCGGCCGCGCTGATCGCGTCCGTTTTCCCGGAAATCCCGCGCGCCAGGATCGAACGCGACGTAGTGAACCTGTTCGCGGCATTCAGGAAGATGAACCTGATCCTCGAAGCCTGAAAGACATCCGCTTTTTCCTTGCTCCACCTTCAACTCTGGCGTTAATATGAAACTCTCGCATGGCGCAAAAAAGCGGCATGGAGCGTTTTCCACATTAATGCGGCAATCTCAACCCACTCTGGAGGCCGGCATGACCGGAACGGCTTACATCATACATTTCAGCCCCGCAGGCGGCTCCGCCGCCGTAGCGCGCAAGATCGGAGCCGCTTTCGGCCCTGAAAAAACGGAAGTCAACCTGCTTGCCGATCCGTTGAAACGGGAACTGCCTCTGGAAAAGGAGGATACGGCCGTTGTCGTCCTGCCGGTATACTCAGGAAGAATTCCCGCGCTCTGCATTGAGAGCCTCGGCAAACTCAAGGGGCGGGGCGGCCCGGCGGTTATTGCCGCGGCTTACGGGAACCGCCATTATGACGACGCCTTGCTGGAACTTAAAAACGTCATGGAAGGCAACGGCTTCAAGGTTATCAGCGCGGCGGCCTGCGTAACGCGCCATTCGATTTTCCCCAAAGCGGGAGAAGGGCGGCCGGACAGCGAAGACCTGCGCGAGCTGGAAGATTTCGCCCGGAAAAGCGCCGCGCTCGCCTCGGAGTTTTTGAACGGCGGCCAAGCTTCAAGGGCAAGCCTTACTGTGCCGGGCAACTTTCCTTACCGTGCGTTCAAGCCCGTGCCTATCACGCCGAAAACCGGCAAAAGCTGTAACGGATGCGGGGCCTGCGCCAGAATTTGCCCGGCCGGGGCCATCAGCCCGGAACGCCTGAAAAAAACGGACAAGGAGCGCTGTATCCGCTGCACGGCCTGCATAACGGCCTGCCCCCAAAAAGCGCGCGCCTTTCGCGGACTGCTGTATTGCCTTGCCGGAAGAGGCTTTTTGAAAAAGAACAACGCCCGCAAAAAGCCGGAATTCTTTTTCCCGGCCTGAGATAATTGCTTTGTAAGCGGCATTTTATCGTTTTTGAAGACGCCAAAACGCGCTTCCCCGCGCATGCTCCCAAGGCTGAACGTCTCGTTTTTCCTCCAGCCCGTTCAGCTCCGGGCGGCCCGGAACGCTGTTCGGCGGTCTTGCTTTGCCCCGGTTTTCGGCAATTGACCGTGCCGCTTTATTAGCCTATATTCCAGCAACTCTTTATTTTTTGAGGTGATTTTTTATGGAAACCGGCAACCGTGAAGCCAGGCCTGAAGGCGCGGGCAAAGACTTTATCCGCAACATCATTGACGCGGACAACGCCAGCGGGCGCTTCAACAAACGCGTCCACACCCGCTTTCCGCCGGAACCGAACGGTTACCTGCACATCGGCCACGCCAAATCCATCTGCCTCAACTTCGGCCTCGCCAGGGAATACAACGGGAAGTGCAACCTGCGCTTTGACGACACCAACCCCCTGAAAGAAAGCACCGAATACGTGGACTCGATCAAAACGGACGTGCGCTGGCTGGGCTTTGACTGGGAAGACCGCGAATTTTTCTCTTCAGATTATTTCGAGAAGCTTTACCTTCTGGCCGAAGAGCTGATAAAAATGGGCAAAGCCTATGTCGACAGCCTTTCCGCCGATGAAATACGCGAATATCGCGGCACTTTGACCGCGCCGGGGAAAAACAGCCCATACCGCGAACGGAGCGTTGAGGAAAACCTCGACCTTTTCCGGCGCATGAAGGCCGGGGAATTCGCCGAAGGCGCGCACGTTCTGCGCGCCAAAATAGATATGGCCGCGCCCAACGTGGTTATGCGCGACCCGACCCTTTACCGCATACGCCACGCCGAGCACCACCGCAGCGGCGGCAAGTGGCGCATCTATCCGATGTATGATTTCACGCACTGCATTTCAGATTCCCTTGAAGGCATCACCCATTCCCTGTGCACGCTGGAATTTGAAAACAACCGCGAGCTTTACGACTGGGTTCTGGAAACCCTGAACCTCTACCGCCCGCAGCAGACGGAGTTCGCCCGCCTGAACATCACCCGCACCGTGCTCTCCAAGCGCAAGCTTATCCAACTGGTCATGGAAAAACATGTGAACGGCTGGGACGACCCGCGCCTGCCCACCCTCAGCGGCATGCGCCGCCGGGGCTACACGCCGGAGGCCATACGCGAATTTTGCGCGCGCATAGGCATCGCCAGGGCTGACAGCACAGTGGAATACGGCATGCTGGACTTTTGCGTGCGCGAACACCTGAATCGGGTGGCCCCCCGGCTTATGGCGGTTCTGGACCCCGTCAAGGTGGTCATTGAAAACTACCCGGCCGGGCAGACTGAATGGTTTGAAATGCCCCTGAACCCGGAAGACGAAAGCCAGGGCTGCCGCAAGACGCCTTTCAGCCGCGAAATATGGATAGAGCGCGACGACTTCATGGAAAACCCGCCCGCGAAATTCTTCCGCCTGGCCCCCGGCCGGGAAGTGCGCCTGCGCTACGCCTATTACATCACCTGCAAAGACGTCAAACACGACGAAGCAGGGAACATAACGGAAATAATCTGCGCGTACGACCCGGAAAGCCGGGGAGGCGGCACGCCGGACGGGCGTAAGGTCAAGGGCACCCTGCACTGGGTGGCCGCGAACGAGGCCGTTGCGCTTGAAGCCCGCCTGTACGAACATCTTTTTGACAAGGACGACCCGGAAGACGTGCCCGCCGGGCAAACCTTCCTGGACAGCATAAACCCGAATTCGCTGCGCGTTGTGAAGGCCTTCGGCGAGCCGGCCGTCGCCGGATACGGGCCGGGAAGCCGTTTGCAGTTCGAGCGCCTGGGCTACTTCTGCGCCGACCCGGACGGAACGCCGGAAAACCCCGTATTCAACCGTACGGTGGGCCTTAAGGACAGTTGGGGCAAAATCGCGGCCAAAACGGAATAAAGGCGTACATGGACACAATAAGCAACTACCTGCCGGATGAGCCTGACGAGGTTGAAATCCTCGCCGGAACCCCGCCGCCGGACGAAACCCCGCCGGAAGAGAGCGGCCCTTCGTCTTATGAATATACCCAGGAAATGGACGCCATCCGCGTGCCTTCCTTTTCTTCCGCCGCCTATGGCCTTGACTTCAGCGACCTGGAAGAAGCCGCCGACCTGAACTCCGCCGAGGAAGAACTTGACCCGGCCATTTCCTGGCGCGCCCAGAACTCTTCCCTCCCCTCCGGCGAAGGCGCGCGGCTTGGCGTGCTGCACGGAGACGAGGTGCTGGAATCGGAAGACCCCGCCTTTCTCAAACAATTCCTTGACGAACCGGATGCCGGCGCGGCTCCGGACGACGAAAGCGAGATTGTGGTCGGGGTAAAGTTCCGCCGCTATGGCCCGGTTTGCTTCTTCAGCGCCGGAGATTACCCGGTGGCGAACGGCTCAAAGATTCTGGTCGAAACGGAACAGGGCGTCGGGCTGGCCGAAGTAATCGCCAAACGCAGGTTGCGCCGTCCTTTGCCGCCCCTGCGCGTGGCGGACGGGGTCAAGGTTCCCATCCGCCCCATCGCCGGAATGGCCGGGCCGGAAGACATCGCGGCCGCGGCCGACAACCAGATTCTCGGCTCAAGCGCTCTTTTGCACTGCAAGGAATGCATACGTGAGCGCGAACTTGAAATGAAGCTGGTTGACGTTGAAGTCCTGCATGACCGCAGCAAAATAGTGTTCTATTTCACCGCGCCTTCGCGCATAGATTTCCGCGAACTGGTCAAAGACCTGGTGCGCACTTACAGAACCCGCATAGAACTTCGCCAAATCGGCGTGCGCCATGAAACCCAGATGCTCGGATCCCTGGGCAACTGCGGCATGGTCTGCTGCTGCCGCCGCTATTTGCGGCGCTTCGCTCCCGTGACCATTAAAATGGCCAAAGAACAAAACCTCTTTCTTAACCCCACCAAACTTTCCGGCATTTGCGGCCGCTTGCTCTGCTGCCTTTCTTACGAGCAGGAAAACTATGAGGAATTTCATCAGCGCTGCCCCAAGTCCGGCAAAAAATACAATACGGCCAGAGGCCCCCTGAAAATCATGCGGGCCAACCTGTTCAAACAGAGCATCACCGCCGCCTCGGAAAGCGGCGAAGAAATCGAGCTTTCGCTTGAAGAGTGGCAGGCCCTGAACCCGGTGCGCATGGATAACTCCGAGGGCAGGGAAATCAGGGGAGAAGACAGGAAAGCGGGCGGAGAACGCAGGCGCGATTCCGTAAAACCCCTGTCCGGGCAAGACAGCGAAAGCCTGGGCTGGGAAAACGGAGAAGGAATCGAGAACATACTGCCGGAAGAACTGCTTACCGAAGACGATTCTGACGGGCTGCCTTCCGGGCGCGGCAAACAACCCAAACCCCAGCATCAGGCCCAACATAATGAAAGGCCCAGGCCGGACAAGCGCCACAAGCCGAAACACGAGCAGGCGGAAGGCCGGCAGCGTCAGCAAGGCGCGCCGGGCGGAGGGCGGAGCAACATCTTCGGGCTTAACCCCAAAAGCGGGCCGGGCAAGGACAACCAGGCGGGAAACGACAAACGCCGCTTTAAAGACCACAACAAAGGGCGGACCGAACAATGAGCAGTTTCTTTCTGACCACCCCCATATATTACGTTAACGCCCGCCCGCACCTCGGGCACGCTTACACCAGCATTATGGCCGACGCGGTCGTGCGCTTCCGCCGCCTGCTCGGGCAGGACGCCCGCATGCTTACCGGAACGGACGAGCACGGCGACAAGATCGTCAAGGCCGCGGAAAAGGCCGGCATGGGCATTGAGGCCTTCACCGACTCCATCAGCGCGGACTTTCGCGCCCTCTTGCCGCAGCTTGACGTTTCCAACGATTATTTCGTGCGCACGACGGACGCGGAGCATACGGCCGCGGTGCGGGCTTTCCTGCAGAAGGTGTACAACAACGGCGACATTTATTTCGGCGAGTACGGCGGCCACTACTGTTACGGCTGCGAGCGCTTTTATACGGAAAAAGAGCTGGAAAACGGCCTTTGCCCCCAGCACCAGTCCAAACCGGAGTACGTAAGCGAAAAAAACTACTTTTTCCGCATGTCCAAGTATCAGGGCTGGCTGAAGCAGCATATTCTCGACAACCCCGGCTTCATCCGGCCGGAGCGCTACCGCAACGAGGCCCTGGCCCTGCTGGAAGGCGGGGTGCTGGAAGACCTCTGCATCTCGCGCCCCAAAAGCCGCCTTACCTGGGGCGTCGACCTGCCTTTTGACGACAATTACGTCTGTTACGTGTGGTTTGACGCCCTCATCGGCTACATGTCCCCTCTGAAAGGCGACCGGGCCAAATATTGGGCCGGGGCGGAACACCTTATCGCCAAAGACATACTCAAGCCCCATGCCGTTTTCTGGCCCATCATGCTGAAAGCGGCCGGAATAGAGCCTTACCGCCATCTGCACGTGCATGGCTACTGGCTGGTGCGCGACACCAAAATGTCCAAATCTCTCGGCAACGTGGTAGACCCGCTGCAAATAAAGGCGAAATACGGGCTGGACCCCTTCCGCTATTTTCTGTTGCGCGAAATGCACCTGGGCAGCGACGCCGGTTTTTCCGAAGAAGCCCTGATCGGCCGCCTGAACGCCGATTTGGCGAACGACCTGGGCAACCTGGCCTCGCGCGTGCTTTCCATGGCCGCCAAGTACCTGAACGGCAAAACTCCGGCCAGGCCAGGGGCGGAACACTTCGCCCATGAGCCGGAAAAAAGCCTGCGCGAACTGGCGCAAAACGCCCTGGCCAATTATCAGAGCCTCTCGCTTGACCTGCGTTTTTCCAACGCGCTGGAAAGCCTGTGGGAACTTGTGCGCGCCCTGAACAAATATGTGGACAGCAGCGCGCCCTGGGCCCTGTTCAAAGCCGGAGAAACGGATAAACTGGGAGCGGTTCTCTATACTATACTGGAATATCTGCGCAAGGTGTCCCTGCACCTCTGGCCCATCATGCCGGAAACGTCGGCTGCGCTGCTGGAGCAGCTGGGCAGTCCATTCGTTCTGGAAAGCGTGAAACTGCAAGAAGAGATTCAAAGTTTCGGCGCCCTTGTTCCCGGCGCGCCCCTGGCTGCCTCTTCCAACCTTTTCCCGCGCATCGAGCTTGAAGAGGAAGGCGGAAAGAAGGGCGGCAAACCCGCGCAGGAAAAACCAGCGAAAAACAAAACGGAGGCCGCCCCGGAAGCGGCGGCCCCCCCTGTCGAGTTTGCGGATTTTCAAAAGCTTGACCTGCGCGTGGGCAAAGTGCTGGCCTGTTCCCCCCATCCGAACGCCGACAAATTGCTCTGCCTCACCGTTGACCTGGGGGAAGCGGCCCCGCGCAGCATAGTCAGCGGCATCGCGGAGCATTTCAAGCCAGAGGAAATGGCCGGGAAACAGGTTGTGGTTGTGGCCAACCTTCCGCCGCGCAAGCTGCGCGGCGTGGAATCGCAGGGCATGATACTTACGGCCCATAAAACGGATGGGCTTTGCCTGCTCACCGGCGGCTGCGAAGTCCCGCCGGGGGCCAAGGTGAGCTAAAGCCGCCGGGGCTTTCAGCGGGAAACGGCGCAAAGCGAAATCTCATGTTGTCTAGTTCGGGCATAAAGTTTATATAAAGCGAATGGGTTAAAGAATAGTCCTATTTACACGGAGTCATTATGAAATTGCATATGAAAACGGTTCTTTGCGCGCTTGCCGCCCTGTTGCTGTCCTGCGCGACGGCCTTCGCCGCGCCCAAGACGTTCGTGGTGCTGCCCTTTGCCGTAAACGGGCCGGCCGGTTATAAATACCTGGAGCAGTCGATTCCTTCCATGTTCGTGTCGCGTCTGCACTGGGACGGACATTTCATTGAAACAGGCATGGACAGCGCGGCCGCCAAAAAAGCCGCCACCACTGACGCTGAGGCGGAAAAGGCCCGGGCCGCCCTGAACGCGGACTACGTAGTCTGGGGCAGCGTCACCGTTATCGGGGAAGAAGCCAGCCTTGACGTGCGCGTGCGCGACCGCCAGGGCAAAAACTGGCCCAAATCCAGAGAAACCAAAGTTTCCCAGCTTATTCCGGCCCTCAAGGGCATTTGCGACAACATAAACGCCGAGGTGTTCGCCCGCCCGCAGGACAAAGGCCCCACCGCCACGGTTCAGCCCAGGCAAGCCGCCAAGGTGAACCAGATGAACCCGGAATTCATCTATAACGAAGACGGCGCGAAACAAACCTACCTCAACCCCAACTTCCGTTATTCCGGCGGGCATGAAGGCGACGAAACGGTCATTCGCACCCAGCAGCTGCCCTATACCTCTGTGGGCATTGAAGTATTCGACGCCAACGGAGACGGGAAAAAAGAAATATTCATCCTCTCCGAGCACGATCTATACGCTTACACCCTGGAGCAGAACCGCCTTGTCCAGATTGGAACCCAGTCAATCCCCAATGTTGACAAGCCCCTTTCCCTGCGCGCCATCGACGCTGACCACACCGGACGCGCCAGGCTGATCGTGAACACCGTTTCCGCCGACACCCGCGACAATAACGGCACCGTTTACATTTACAGCTTTGACGGAAAGAATTTCCGGGAGGAAACCAAGCAATTCGGCTATTACATGAACGTGGCCAAACTGCCGCCGGACTACCGCTCCGTGCTTATCGGCCAGGCTTCCGATTCAGCCCGCTTCCTCATTCCGGGCGTGTACGAAATGGTGAAGAACGGAAACGCTTATTCCCAAGGCCTGCGCCTTGCCCTGCCGGACGGCGGAAACGTCTTCAACTTCGCCTACATGCCGGGCGGAGCCGCCCCCGGGGACAGCAGCAAGCTGATCATGTATTCCATGTATGAAAAACTGCGAGTTTACACCAGCAAGAACAGCCGCCTGTCGGAAAGCGAAGAAAAATATTCCGGTTCCTCGCGCGGGGTTGAGGTAAGCTCGGCCATGCCCGGCCTGGGCAACGGGCAGGTGCTGGAAGATTACTATTACATCCCGCTCCGCCTCATCCCCTGCGACCTTGACGGCGACGGCAACTACGAGGTTCTCGCCAACCACCCCATTTCCACCGCATCGGAAATCTTCTCGCGCTATCGCTCTTTCCCGCAGTCGGAAATAGAATCGCTCTACTGGGACGGCTCAGGCCTCAACCTGCAATGGAAAACCCGCCGCATCAAAGGCTCCGTGTCCGACTACATGCTTACGGACGCCAACGACGACGGCATTACAGACCTCGTGGTCTGCGTAAACACGCACCCCGGCGCGCTGGGCGTAAAAGACGTGAAAACCATGCTCTTCATCTATCCGCTGGATCTCTCGCAAACCTCGGCGGTGCCGCTGCCGCAGGATGACGGCAAGTAAAGGGAAAAATAAAACCCGCATCAGCAGAGCCCGGCCTGGCCGGGCTCTGCTATTTTCCCCTTGACCGTATGGCGCTTTTGCCATAAGTCACAAACATCGGAGCGGAGCGGCCGCATTTCCGGAGGTTTCAGCCCACGCCCTGATCATGCCGGACCGGGCTGAAAAACCACTCTAAGGGATGCCTGTTTGCGGATCTTGCCACACTGCCGCCAGGGCGGATTGAGATGGAAATATTGATCCGGCCGGCGCGTCTCCGGCGATAACCTCTCAACATTTGAAGCTCCATGACGCAAAAAGAGCTGGCCGTGTCACCGGCGGAAGAAGGCCTGAAGCTGCTGCGTTTTCTTGAAAAACGCCTTAACCTGCCTCAAGCCATGCTTCACCGCTGGATACGCGGCGGGCAGTGCCGCATCAACGGCAAACGCTCTTCGCCTTTTGACGCGCTACGAGCGGGCGACCTCGTCCGGGTTCCCCCTTTCGCCGGAAAAATCTCCGGCACGGCCCCGAAAAACGGGCTTGACCCTGTCGATCCGGTTCTCGGCCCGATCAAAGACGACCGGCTGCGCCTTGCGGGCATTGAACCTGATCTTCTGGTGCTTTGCAAAAAGCCCGGCCTGTCGGCGCAACCAGGCAGCGGCCATGAGAAAGACAGCGTCAGCGCCAGGCTGGCTGATTTTTTCGCCCGGAACAGCTTTATACCGGCCCCGGCCCACCGGCTGGACAAGCAAAGCTCCGGCCTTATCCTGGCCGGCCGCAGCCACAAAGCCCAGCAATGGCTTCATTCCCTTTTTGCGGGAAAAAGCGCGGACGCGGCTGGAAACGGACTGGAAAAAAACTATTACGCCTGGGTTGAGGGCCGCTGGCCGGAAAATGAGCGCAGGCTGGAAGACGAAATTTTTCCGGAAACCGGACCGGACGGGCGCCAAAGAATGCGCCTTGGCCCGGACCTGGAGCGGAAAGCGGCGGAAGGGCGAAGGGCGCTGTGCCTGGCCGAGCCGTTGCGCGTTATCGAGCGGGCGGTCTGCCGGGAAGGAAACGCCCCGGTGCAGTTTCAGGCCACCTTGCTGCGCGTTTCGCTGATTACTGGGCGTAAGCACCAAATTCGCGCCCAGTGCGCCGGAAGAGGGCACCCCATTGTAGGCGACAGGCGCTATAGCGCTCAAAACGATGCGCGAACGCTCGCCCTGACGGACGGAAGCATCCTGCTGCACGCCTTTTCCCTGCGCCTGCCGGACGGACGCGTCTTCAGCTGCCCGCCGGACTGGCCGGAAGACTGGTCTGTTTGACTTTACGGAACACAAACCACCTATGAACACAGAAGGATAACATTATGGGCATCAAAAACGGCGACACCGTGCGCGTGCATTACACCGGCACCTTGGAAGACGGCACTGAATTCGACAGCTCGCGCGAAAACGAGCCGCTTGAATTCACCATGGGCGAGGGAATGCTTATTGAAGGCTTTGAAAAGGCCCTGGTCGGGCGCAAAGCCGGCGACACGGTTAAAGTCAAAATAGCTCCGGAACAGGCCTACGGGCAGCCGGATGAAGAACTGATAATCAGTGTGCCCCTGGCGGAACTGCCGGAGGAACTGGAAGTCGAGCCCGGCATGGAGCTGTCGTTCGATACGGACGAAGGCCCCATGGACCTCATCGTCATAGCGGTGGAAGAGGGAGACGTCATTCTTGACGCCAACCACCCCCTGGCTGGCGAAACCCTGAATTTTGAAATCGAAGTCATTGAAGTGAAATAAAACGGCCGGGCGGGCCTGCCCCAGCGACAGCCCGGCAGGCCTGCCCGTTACCGCCCACGCTCTCCCCTTAGCGCAGTCATGAGACAACTTGCCACCCCCCGCATCATAATCATCACGCTCTTGGCGTTATTCCACCTTTCCGTGCCGCCTGGACCTTTCGCCGCCCCCGTCAGCTTTGTCGACGACAGCGGCGCGGCCGTTACCCTGCCGGAACCGGCCAGGCGCATTGTGCCCCTTTACAGCGCCTTTAATGAAATTCTGGCGGAAATGGGCTGCGAAGGCCTGATCATCGCCCGCACGGCTGCGGAAAACTCGCCTGCCCTGAACTCCCTGCCGGTCATCGGAACGCATATGCGGCCCAACCTTGAGCAGGTCGTAGGCTTGCGCCCCGACCTCGTGTTGCAGATGCAGGGCCGGGCCGAGGCGGAAGACTCCGTTCTGGCCCTGCGCCGCCTTGGAGTGCCGGTGGCGGTGTTCCGCGTGTCTGATTTTTCCGACCTGTTCAGGCTTGTCAAAACCCTGGGGGTCATAAGCGGGCGGGAGGAAGATGCCGCCAGGCTTGAAAACGCCCTTGAACAAAGACTTGCGGCGGTAAATTCCGCCTTGGAGCGCTTGCCGCAGGGCGCCCGGCCCAAAGTATTCTATGAAGTGCGCTACCCGAACCTGCTGGCCGCCGGGCCCGGTTCCATAAGCGACGCGATTATCAGGGCCGCGGGGGGCGAAAACTATTTCAGCCCGGAAGACGAAGCAGGCAATGACAAAATTTTGCGGGTAAGCGAAGAGCGCCTGCTGCTGCGCAACCCTGACGTTTACGTCATACAGCGCGGCCCCATGAACAAAAACCCCGTGCCTCTGGAAAAAAGACCGAATTTCGCCGGGCTTGAGGCCTTGCGCAAGGGCCGGATTCTGGCGGTGGACGAAGAGCGCTTCGCCCGGCCCGGACCGCGCAACATTCAGGCCGTTGAAGAGCTGGCCCGCTTCCTGCACCCGGATTTATTTCCCGATAAGGCGGATTGATCCGGAAAAAACGCTTCTCCGGCGGGCTGCTGCTTAAACCGGACGCCGCCAGTTCCGGCTCAGTTGCGCAAACAAACCTGATCTGGCAAGGTGAAAAAAAAAGGAGGACCACCGTGATTATCGTAATGGCCACCATCGTCTCCAAGGAAGGGGCCAAAGAAGCCCTTTCCCCCCTTGTCAGGGATTGCATATCCGCCACCCGCAAAGAACCGGGGTGCATCAGCTATGAGCTGCTGGCCTCCACCGAGGAACCCGGCTCAGCTACCTTTATCGAAAAATGGGCCGACCTGAACGCCCTTGACGCGCACGCGAAGACGCCCCACTTCCTGAAATTCATCAAAGAGAGCGCTCCATATCTGGCCAAAGAACTTGTGATCAAAACATATGAGGCGAAGGAACTGTAGGCCGGACTGATTTGCCTGACGCGCGGCCCTCGCGAACGGCCCGCTGAAAATTGAATAGCGCGGCAGAACGCCGCCTTGAGGCGGAACCGGACGAGTTCCGGGATACGCAAAAGGAAGGCCCTTGCGCAAAGGCGCGCCACGCTCGGGCCGCCAGGGCATTTTCACAGTTAAAAGGCTCTAAAACAAAGCGGCTCGCGGGAGTTTCCCGCGAGCCGCTCATTTATTCGCCTTGCGCCTCAACCGGAAAATTTTCCTGATACGGCGCATACCCGTCGCACAGCACCTCAACGCGCACCTCGGTCACGCTCGGGCCGGAAACGCCCTCAGGCAGGCCGAAAACCGTGCGCACCCTCTTCATCCGGGAAATCTGGAAGCGCAAGTCGCCCTGCGCGACGTTGGTCACGGGAAAAATGCCGTCAGCTGTAGCCACCTGGAGGTTGATCTTTCCGGTCAGCCCGCCGTTGCTGTCCGTATTGGTAAGTTCGAGCTGAAGGCGAATTCTGTTGTTGCCGGTCAGGGTGATTTTCGGCTCTATAAGCTTCAGACCGGGCTGGGGAAGCGGCGCTGGCTCCGGAACCGGATCTTCCGCCGGAGCGGCCGGAGCGCTGGCGGGCGCGGCAACTTCTCCAACCGTCTCGCTGACCGCGCTCAAGCGGCTGGGGTCGGTCTGGCGCAGCCATTCCTCAAGGTTGACCAGGCGTTCCGCCTGTATCTTGTAGCCGGCTATTTCCTGCGTAAGCCTGTTGCGCTCGCCGGCGGCCGCCTGATAGCGGTTGTAATAATAATGCAGGCCGTAAGACGCGCCCGCCGCCACCAGCAGAAGCAGCAGGAAAAAATAAAGAAGAAGCTTGAGCCAGAACGCGCTCATTCTGAAACGCTTGACGTCGTCGTCATCGCGCATGACAAGCACGCTGTAGAAATTGCTTTTTTTGCTGACCGGTTTCATGGCGTTAACGGATCCCAATCTTCAGATATGATTTTCCAGGCCCCCTTGACCTTGCGCAGCTGCAGCACTTTGCGGCCGCGGTCTTTATAGCCTGACTTGTCTTTATAGTTCTGCGCCATCTCCACCCGCAGCCCGCCGCCTTCAGAACCGGCAGGCGTTATCTTCATATTGGCGAACCTGACCGAACCCGGAGCCCGTGTTTTCCACAGCTGGCGCTTATGGGCGGCAATGGCCTTGGCGCCCTTTTTGTCGCCCTGTTCCGCATTCGGGGCGTAACAGGCCATATAGGCGTCAAGGTCGCCTTTTTCCCAGGCCTTGCGCCAGTTTTCCACAAAATCCCTGCCCTGTTTGGCGGAAGAATCGGCGCTGTCGTCCGTTTTCTTGCCTCCGGCGGGAACCGCCGTTGCGTCCGCTGCCGGCTCCCGCTTGCGCGCGGCGTAAACTTCCGTGAATTCTTCACCCAGGGGAATATGGGCGGGGGGCGTTTCTTTCTCGGCGAGCGCCCCTTCATCAGCGGAAGAAGGTACGCTAGTGCTTTCAACCTGTTCGCCCGGCTGCGCCACCACTTGCCCTTCAGGCAGCTCAAGCACGGCCGGAGCCGCCACGCGCAGACTGTCCGCCGTGTTCACGGCAACCAAAACCGGCTTTTCCTCCCTGCCCGTTTCGGGCGAAGCGGCTCCGTCAAGCCCTGCCACAAGCCCCGCCGGGCTGTCTGAAACAGTTTTTCCCGCCGTCATTGAGGCGTTCTGAGAGCTTTCCGCCAGCAAAACGGATTGAGGGGCCAGCCCCGGCTCCCACTCCATGCCGACAATGCGCAGCTCGCCTTTGGCGTCTTCTTGCCAGTAAAGGCGGCGCACGCCTTTCGTGGCAAGGTTGGGGGCCTTGTACTCCTGAAAAAACCAGGTCACCCAGTAACCGGGGCCGGGAAGGACCTGAACGTCGCTGATTTTGGTCTCTATCCAGGGCATGGCTGAAAAAATCCGCTCTTTCTGGCTGCGAAAGGCGGAAAAATCTTCCTGCGCCACGCTGTAAGCCTGAGGGTCGTAGTAATCGAACATGGCGCGCGAGCGGCTGCCCCAGGCTTTGGCCCAGCCCTGCACCTTCTGCTCCAGGAGGGCGATGGTCATCTTGTCAGCCGGGCTGAGTTCCGCCGGGCTTACGTCAGAGGCCAGGGCCACCGGGGTGCCTTTGGTCAGATTATTGCCCAACACGGCGATATCGGTGTTGTTCAGGGAAACGCAGCCCTGGGTTTGCAAGGGGGTAAGTTCGGTGCCCCGGCCGTGAATCCAGATGCCGTATCCGGTTTTCCGGCGCAAACGGTCCACGGGGTTCGGGTAGTTAAGGGGGTAGGCCTCATAGCCGTATTTTTCAAAATCCAGCCCGGAGTCTATTTTTCCGGTGACAAAATATACCCCTTCCGGGGTTTTCAGGTCGTTCTGCTGTTGTTTGTCCCCCACAACCTGCCCGGTTGTGCACTGATATTCCGCCGCTACCCTCAGCGGGCTGTTTTTTTCAAACATAAAAAGCTGCTGCCGGTTCTTGGCGACGGCCACAAGGCGGGGCGGGGCGGAATTATATTCACCCAGGGCGGCCCTCCAGCCGTTATGCTTTGGCAGGTTCTCAACCCTGAAGGCCGCCAGGCTTTCCGCCGCCAGCGCGCGACGCATTTCCAGCGGAGCGAAAACGCAGGCCAGAAGCGGCAGAAGGGCGATTGCGGCGATAAGCTTGATGCGGCGTAAATTTGTTATCATAGCTATGTTGAATGCGCGTTCCGCCCCGAGGCCATGAAGGTTACGTTTCGCGTAAAAGCCCTGTTACAGGGCCGCCAGCCTCAGCAATTCAGGCCGTGTGAAGACGGAGTGCAGCCTGCACCCTTCTTCTTGTAAGATTTCACCGCCGCCCATTTCACGGTCGAGCACGCAGCAAACGTCGTTCACGACAAGCCCTGCGGCGCGAAGGGCAGCGCACGCCTTGAGCACGGAACCGCCGGTGCTGACCACGTCTTCCAGCAGCACCACGCAGTCGCCTTCCTTGAAATTGCCCATTCCTTCAATCGCCCTGGCCGTGCCGTGCCCTTTGGCTTCCTTGCGCACGATCAGCCCCGGCCATGAAAAACCCGCCACGCCGCCCATGATGCTTGTGGCGGTTATCAGCGGGTCGGCCCCCATGGTCATGCCGCCGACGCCGTGCACCGGGCCTCCGGGAATGTTGGCCACCAGTTCGGCCAGCAGCATGCCGATAAGGCGGGCTCCGGCCGGGTGCAGGGAGGTCTGGCGGCAATCGAAGTAGTAATCGCTCTTGATGCCGGAACTTAAGGTGAAATCGCCTTCAAGGTAGGATTTCGCCATCAGCAGGCGGGCCAGCTCTTTTTTGCTTTCAGCCAGATTCTTGAAATTCTCTTTCATGTTCCCACTCGCCCCCGCTAGCCCTTGCAAGCCCCGAAGACCCTTTCGTATATAGTGTTTTCATGGCGCAAATAATAGCCGGCATCAAACAGCCTCTCTAACCCCTCGCGTCCGAGGCGCGAAACCATGCCCGCGTCGCCCAGCACAAGGGCGGGAAAAGGCCTGCGCTCGTTCCAGCTTTGCATGGCCAGGCGCTGCACCGCTTCGTAAGCCTCCTGCCGGGGCATATCCGCTTTTTCCACCAGGGCGGTGAGCACGCGCTGCGAAAAGAACAGACCGTAAGACCCCATGAGGTTGCGTTCCATATTTTCCGGCAAAATCCGCAAGCCGGACAAAAGGCGGGAAAGGCGGTGCAGTATGTAGTCCATGAGTATGGTGGAGTCAGGCATGATAACCCGCTCGACCGAAGAATGGCTTATGTCGCGCTCATGCCAGAGGGCCATATTCTCCATTGAGGCCAGGGCGTTGGCGCGCAAGAGGCGCGACAGGCCGGACATGTTTTCGGCGGAAATAGGGTTCTTCTTGTGCGGCATGGCCGAAGAGCCTTTCTGCCCCTGACCGAAACCTTCTTCAACTTCCAGCACTTCGGTGCGTTGCAGATGGCGCAGTTCGACGCACAGGCGCTCTATGCCGCCCCCGGCCAGGGCCAGGGCGGTGAAATAGTGGGCGTGCCTGTCGCGCTGGATGATTTGCGTTGAAACAGGGTCCGCCTTAAGGCCCAGAATTTCGCAGGCAATGGTTTCAAGCTCCGGGCTGAGCATGGCGTAGGTGCCTACAGCTCCGGATATCTTGCCCACGCGCATGCCCTCCAGCGCCTGGCTGAAACGCTCTTTGTGGCGGGCGAATTCCGCATAAAACCCGGCCATTTTCAGGCCGAAGCTGGTCGGTTCGGCGTGAATGCCGTGGGTGCGTCCCATGCAAAGGCGGCCTTTATGCTCGAAAGCCAGCTTTTTCAGCTCGCCGAGCAAACGGTCGAAGCCTTTAAGGATAAGCTCTCCGGCCCGGACCATCTGCAAGGCCCCGGCGGTGTCCACGATATCGGAGGAAGTGCAGCCCAGATGGATGAAACGGGCCTCCGGCCCGACGTTCTCTTCCAGAGCGGTAAGAAAGGCGATAAGGTCATGCCGGGTGGTTTCTTCGATTTCCAGCACCCGGCAGACGTCAAAACCCGCCTTTTCGCGGATGACGCGCATGCTTTCGGCGGGAATGACGCCCAGCCTCGCCCAGGCTTCGCACACGGCAAGCTCGACTTCAAGCCAGGCCTGAAAACGTTGCTTTGTTGTCCAGAGCTCGCCCATTTCCGGGCGAGTGTAGCGTTCAATCATGCCGCTCCGCCTGCGTTTTCTCTTTATGCGCCTTGCGCTGAACAGCTCGCGCCAGCCTCGCTGGCGGGAACGGGCGCGGCAACCCCCGCGCTTTCTCCGACTTCGGCCTTGCCGGAAGCGCTGGATTCACAGCCGGCTTCCGTTACGGACGCGCTTTTGTTTTTGCCGTATTCCGTGGCATACCAGCCTCCGCCCTTCAGAACGAAGGCGGAATGCGACATAATGCGCTCAGACGCTCCGCTGCAGATCGGGCAATCGATATTGTCCGACTCTTCAAAACTTTTACGCCACTTCTCGAATACCTGGTGGCAGGACTTGCATCTATATTCATAAATAGGCATGGTTTTCTCCCGGACTAGCCAAAGGTTAAAGAGCTTAACGCGCCGGAAAGCGATTCAAGCGCTTTCCGCGCCAGCTCGGCATCAACCAAACCGGAGAAAGCCCCAAAGCCGCGAATGGCCCGGGATTTTCTCCGCCCGGCTGATTACCCCATATTTCTAAGCAGCCTGACCTGTCTGTCAATATCTTCCGGAACTATAAAAAAAGCGGGGAAATTTACGCTTTCTTGCCGGCTTTCGCATCTTTAACGCGGGCTTTAAGACGTTCTTCGCGGCGTTTGCGGCGTCTGTCCAATTCTTTTTTGCGTTCAATTTTCTTGTGGGCCATGTCTTTCTCCTTCTGAAAAAATTTGATATGCTGGAAATCTTTTACCCGCCGTAAAGCTTTTTGTAAAGGGCGAGACAAAGGCCGCGTTCCAGAAAGATTACGGGCCGCGTCTTTCAGGTCCGTTCAAAGTCTCTGCCGTGCGCGGCCTTTATTTGCCGTTTTTGCGGAAATATTCCAGCCTGGCCTCAATCACCTTTCTGTTCGGGTAAGTTTCCAGAATGCTTTCAAACATGGCCTGGGCCTGTTTGACGTCGCCCTTCTGTTCCAACGCGTCCGCCAGGTTGAAAACGGTTTCAACCCTGAGCGCTTCGTCCGCCCCGCCCTGGTCAAGCACGGCGCGCAATTCCGCGATGCTTTCGTCCGTTTTTTCCATAACCATGTACACCCCGGCCAGCTCATAGCGGCACCTGGCCGCAAGGCCGGGGGCAAGATTAAGCTGGAGGCAGGCCTTGAGCGATTCCTCCGCCAGCGAGAACTCCAGGCGGCGCAGATAGATGCGGCTGAGCCCGCGGTAACCGGCCGACCGCTGCAGGGCTGTGGCCCCTTCATCCGCGGCCAGTTCACCGTAAAGGGTCATGGCCCTGGCGTAATTTCTGGACCTTTCGTATTCTCCGCCCAGGCGTTCGCGTATCGCCCGCAGCCGGTACGCGTCGTTTTCATATTCCAGAAGCATGGCCTCCAGAAGTTCCTGGGCGGAGCGCGTGTCGTGCCTTATATCTTGCGCTATATCCACCAGTTTGGCCCAGACCTCCCAGCGTGATTCGCCCTCCGGGTTATGCCGCAGGTAACGCTCGAAAGACTTTTCCGCTTCGATGAAATCACGCTGCCGCATGAATTCGCGGGCGTCCTGCAAATCATCCTGCCCCTTGCGGCCGGGCCCCGGATAATCCGAGCACCCGCCCGCTGCGAAGGCAAAAAGAAAACAAAACAGGGTCAGGCTTAAGATTCTTCTCATTCCGGCTTTATTCGCTTTTGTTCTCTGTTTCCGCAACCTTTTCAGGCAAGTCTCCGTCGAATTCGCCGTTTTCGCTTTCCGCTTCGCTCACGCGGTCAAACCCGACCACATAGCCGCCTTCGTTCATGGACACCAGACGCACGCCCTGGGTAGCCCGGCCTATGCTGTTAACGTCCGCAAGGCCTATGCGGATTATCTTGTTGGTGGACGTAAGCAGAATAAGCGCGTCAGCGTCGCTTACCGGCATGGCCCCTATGACCGGCCCGGTTTTCGGCGTAACCTTGAAGTTTATTATGCCTATGCCGCCGCGGGACTGGGTGCGGTAAAGGTCAAGCCTGGTGCGCTTGCCGTAGCCGTTGCGCGAAACGGTCATGATGGTGGACGTTTCATCGCTTTCCGCAACCGTAACGCAAGCCACCACTTTGTCGTTGCCGCGCAGGGCGACGCCTTTCACCCCGGTTCCGCCCCGGCCTATGGCCCTGGCTTCGCGGCAGCTGAACCTTATGGCCATGCCGTTTTCCGTGGTCAGCACCACATGGGTGCTTTCTTCAACCTCGCGCACGGTGATAAGCTCGTCATCATCGCGCAGGTTCACCGCGTTCAGGCCGTTTTTGCGGCAACGGGCGTAAAGCGAGGCGCTGGAGCGTTTCACCATGCCGTTGCGCGTTACGAACAGGAAATATTTGTCGTCAGTAAACTCGCGTATGGTCAGGGCCGTGGCTATCCATTCCTCTTTATCCAGGGGCAGCAGGTTGGCTATATGCACGCCCTTGGCCGTGCGGCTGCCTTCGGGAACCCGGTGCACCTTCAACTGATGCATGCGTCCCATATTGGTGAAGAGCAGCAGGTATTGGTGGTTGCTGGTGGTAAGGAACTCCTGCACGAAATCGTCTTCGCCCGTGTGCAGCCCGGCTATGCCTTTTCCGCCGCGCTTCTGCTGCTGGTAACTGTCAAGGCTGGTGCGCTTGACGTAGCCCCGGCGGGAAAGGGTGATGACCACATCGTCGTCGGGAATAAGGTCTTCAATGTCGATTCCGGCCAGCGGCTCTTCAATGACTTCGGTGCGCCGGGGGGTGGCGAAATTTTCCTTGAGCTCGACGATTTCGTCACGGATTACCCCGCGCAGCACTTCCTCATTTTCCAGGATTGAGCGCAGGTATTCGATAAGTTTCAAAAGCTCGCGGTATTCTTCAAGAATTTTTTCATGCTCAAGGTTGGTCAGGCGTTGCAGGCGCATGTCAAGGATGGCCTGGGCCTGAACGTCGCTGAGCCCGAAGCGCCCCATCAGCCTTTCCTTGGCTTCGGGCGGAGTTTTCGAAGAACGGATCAGGGCCACCACTTCGTCAATGTTGTCAAGGGCTATGCGCAAGCCTTCCAGAATATGGGCCCTGGCTTCGGATTTTTTCAGGTCAAAGCGGGTGCGGCGGATGACGACCTCGCGCCGGTGGTCAAGAAAGTAGCTGAGGGCGCTTTTGAGGTTGAGAAGCTGGGGCCGGTTGCCCACAACGGCCAGCATGTTGAAGCCGAAAGAGCTTTCCAGCGGCGTGAATTTGTACAGGGCGTTGATTACAATGTCAGGAATGGTGCCGCGTTTGAGGTCAAGCACTATCCTGATGCCCTTGCGGTCGGATTCGTCGCGCAGGTCGGAAACGCCTTCTATTTTCCGCTCGTTGATCAGGAAGGCTATTTTCTTGACCAGGGAAGATTTGTTCAGGCCATAGGGTATTTCCCTTATTATGACGCTTTCGCCCTTTTTCCGGCTTTCAACTTCCACCTTTCCGCGCGTTTTCACCGAGCCGCGCCCGGTGTTGTAAGCGTCTTCCATGCCCTTTCCGGCGTAGACAAAGCCGCCCGTCGGGAAATCCGGGCCCTTCACATGCTCCATCAAGTCTTCGACCGCGCAGTCCGGGTCGTCCACCAACAGCGTCAGCGCGTCGCAAAGTTCGCCCAGGTTGTGCGGCGGTATGTTGGTGGCCATGCCCACTGCAATGCCCGAAGAACCGTTCAGCAGAAGGTTCGGCACCTTGGTGGGCAGAACGCTCGGCTCTTCAAGCGTGTTGTCATAGTTGGGGCGGAAATCGACGGTTTCCTTGTCTATGTCCGACAAAAATTCGCTGGCCAGGCGCGACATGCGCACTTCGGTGTAACGCATGGCCGCCGGAGAGTCGCCGTCTATCGAGCCGAAGTTGCCCTGCCCGTCGATCAGGGTGTCGCGCATGGAAAAATCCTGCGCCATGCGCACCAGGGCGTCGTACACGGCCGAGTCGCCGTGCGGGTGATATTTGCCGATCACGTCACCGACCACGCGGGCCGATTTCTTCGGCGCCTGGCGGTAGGTGTTGGAAAGTTCGTGCTGGGCGAACATGATGCGCCGGTGAACAGGCTTCAGGCCGTCGCGCACGTCGGGAATGGCGCGACCTATTATTACGGAAAGGGAATATTCAAGATAGCTTTTTTTAAGCTCAGCTTCTATGCTTACTTTATTTTTTTCTTCAGACACAACAGCCTCTTGCTGGTTAAAAATCCCGTGCGGCGGAATTTTCAGTTTTTAGGACAAGGTTCCGGAAATTCAGAATATTTCACGCCTGAAACATTCTAGATATCCAGCTCCTGCACGTTAAGGGCATTGCGCTCGATAAATTCGCGGCGCGGCTCCACCCTGTCGCCCATCAACTGCTCGAAAGCTTCCGAGGCTTCTTCCGCGTCTTCAATGCTTACCTGCAGCATGATGCGGTTTTCCGGGTTCATGGTGGTTTCCCAAAGCTGTTCCGGGTTCATTTCGCCCAGGCCCTTGTACCGCTGGATGTTAATTCCCTGGCGGGCGGTTTCCATTATAAGGTTGGCAAGCTGGAAAAGCCCGCTGGTTTCAATTTCCCGTTCCTTGTGCAGCACGGTGAAATCGAACCCGCCGCAACGCGAGAATATTTCCTCCCTGGCCTTGCGGGCCATGCGGTACATGCGCGAGTTGAAAAATTCCATGCTCAGGCGGGTGCGTGTTCCCTTTCTGTCTTCAAGGCGCATCCAGACCCTTTGCTCAAGCTCCGTTTCCTGCGTTTCCACGCGAAGGGAAAATCCCTTGGCCCTGAGCCAGGAGCGGAGTTCGTCAAGGTTGCTTTCCGAAGATCCGGAAAACCAGTCCGCCGTGATCATGGTTTCATATTCCAGAAAAGCCAGGAACAGATCTTCGGATATTCCGGCGTGTTCGGCGTCGCGCAGGCGTTTCAGAATGGAGTTGATGCCGGTGTAAAGCCTGATTACTCCCTGTTTGTCGAACATCATGCCGTTGCTGGCCTTTACGCCTATTTCCCCGCTTACCCGGTCGAGAAGAAATTCATTCAGCTCTTCGTCGTCCTTGATGAATCTTTCAAATTTGCCGTAATGCACGCGATAAAGCGGCGGCTGGGCTATATAAAGGTGGCCGGCGTCGATAAGGTCGCGGTATTGGCGGAAAAAGAAAGTGAGCAGCAGGGTGCGGATGTGCGCCCCGTCAACGTCGGCGTCGGTCATAATCGCTATGGTGTGATAGCGCAGTTTGCTCAGGTCTATGTCCGACTCTCCGCCTATAAGCCCGACCCCGGCGCCCATGGCCGTAATAAGAGACTTGATTTCCTCGTTGGCCAGCATTTTGTCGAAACGGGTTTTTTCCACGTTCAGAATTTTTCCGCGCAGGGGCAGAATGGCCTGCTTGGAAGGATCTCGGCCCTGCTTGGCCGAACCGCCGGCCGAATCTCCTTCCACGATGAAAAGTTCGGACTCGGAGGGGTCTTTGCTCTGGCAGTCCGCCAGTTTTCCCGGCAAAGAGTTGTCTGACAAGGCCCCTTTGCGCCGCACCAGGTCTTTGGCTTTTCTGGCCGCTTCCCTGGCCCTGGCCGCGTCAACGGCTTTTTCGATAATAAGCTTGATGTCTTTGGGGTTTTCTTCAAAAAAGGTGTTCAGTTTTTCATAAACTATTCCGGCCACTATGCCTGAAACTTCGCTGTTGCCCAGTTTCGTCTTTGTCTGGCCTTCAAACTGCGGATCAGGCAGCTTTACAGACACCACGGAAGTAAGGCCTTCGCGGATGTCATCTCCGGAAAGGACCATTTTATATTTTTTCCCAAGGTCGGAATTTTTCATATACCCGTTGATGGCGCGGGTAAGGGCCGTTTTAAATCCTACGAGGTGGGTTCCGCCTTCCTTGGTGCGAATGTTGTTGGCGAAGGTAAGAACGTTTTCCTTATAACCGGCGTTATATTGCAGGGCGAATTCAACCTGGACGTTCTGGGCTTCGCCGTCGGCGTAAACAATGCTGTGAATGGAAGCTTCGCCGGAATTCAGGTTTTGCACGAACTGCTTTATGCCGCCGTCAAAACGGAAAAATTCGCTGTCGCCGGAGCGTTCGTCGCTGAATTCAATTTCCAGGCCTTTGTTCAGATAAGCCAGTTCTTCAATGCGCTTGCGCAGAATTTCATAGGAAAATTCGACAGTTTCGAAAATTTCCTCATCAGGCATGAAACGTACCGTTGTGCCGTGATTTTCCGTTTCGCCCTGAACCTCAAGCTCGGTTTGCGGGAAGCCCCTGGCGTAAAGCTGGCGGTATTTTTTCCCGCCCCGCCGCACAAAAACCTCAAGCCATTCCGAAAGGGCGTTCACGCAGGAAACGCCGACCCCGTGCAAACCGCCGGACACCTTATAGCTGTTGCTGTCGAACTTGCCGCCGGCGTGCAGCTTGGTCATTACAACTTCAAGGGCCGGACGGCCTTCTTTAGGGTGTATGTCAGTGGGAATTCCCCGGCCGTTATCGGAAACGGAGCAGCTTCCGTCCAGGTGTATGCGCACAGTTATTTTGGTGCAGTAACCCGCCATGGCTTCGTCAATCGAGTTATCGATAACTTCATAAACAAGGTGGTGCAAGCCGCGGGAATCAGTGCTGCCTATATACATGGCCGGGCGTTTGCGAACAGCGGCCAGGCCCTCCAGAACCGTTATGCTTCCGGCGTTGTATTCGCCGGGAGATTTTATGGCATCTTTATCAGACATCAAACCTGTTCCTCGCTGTTATAGTAGTTGCTGTCCACGATCTTCATGGGCATGATGATAACCATGTAGTCCGCGTCGTCCGGGCCGGATATGCCGCAGGGGCCTTCGCTTCCGGTAAGGGTGAAGGTTATTTTCTCCGACTTGTAGTGCGAAAGTATTTCAATGACGTTGCGCGTGGGGAACGCTATTTTCTGGATGCCGCCTGAATATTCCACGTCCAGGCTTTCCCTGGCCGACCCCACGTCGTTGGCGGTTGAAGAGAGCAAGAGCTCGTTGCTGCTCATATCGAAGTAGGTGCAGCGGTTATGTTCGTTATTGAACACCAGCAAACGTTCAAGGGCTTCAAAAATGTCTTTGCGATTGACGGTAAGCTTCGCCACGTCCGGTTCGGCTATTTTGGACATGAAGTTCATGTAGTCAGGATATTGGTAGGCGGAAAGCGGCAGGCTGAGCATTTCCTTGTGATCTCCCGTGCGGAAGAAAAGGCGCTTTTCCAGCATGTTAAGCTCTATTTCTCCTGATCCGAGCCACTTTTTCAGCTCACCCAGATATTTTTTCTGAATGAGGATGCCGTCGGCCGGAAGCATGGCGCGCAAATCGTCATTCAGAAAACGCACCATGGCGAACTGGTGCCCGTTCAGACCGCATACTTCTATATGACCGGATTCAACCGGCTTCATATACAGGCAGGCGATAGCGTCCATCGCGTCGTCATCGCTGATGCAGAAACTGATGTTTTCGATTATTTCCTGCAAGAAATCTCCGGCCCAGACCACGGGCCCGGAAGATCCGTTCTCCGGGAACTCGGAAAAATTCTGAAACCACATGGTTTCATTGGTCGGCAAATTATATTTGCGGCGTTCGCCCTGCTCTATAAGGAGATTTCCGTTTTCGGCGTCTGTTTTCAGGGAAGACTGCCCGGACGGCCACTTGCGGAGCAACTCGACGAAATGGCGCCCCTGAACTCCGGCCAGCCCTTCCTGCAACACTTCAGCCGTGTAGGTGCCGCGAAATTCTATGCTGGAATCCGTAGCCATTATTTCCAGCTTGTTTTCGGAAGCCCTGAGCCAGATAGAGCGCAAATAAGTGGCCCCGCTCTTGCTCGGAATTATATTCGCGGCTCTTTGAACGCCTTCAATGATGTCTTCTTTATACACCTTCAAAAACATATATATCTCCTTAGTTGTTTAAGCAGGGGTTGTCTCTTTGTTCTTAACTGAATTAACATGTTGGTTTTATTTGATGTTTAAGAAACATCATCTGTTGCTTTATTCCATTTTATTAATATTTACGAACAGCGTTTTTAGTAGTCAGCGTATTGATGCACAAATTTTTCAAATCTTCGAGCAAAATGTGCATATCTTTGTTCTTATCCATCATTTTAATAATTTTATTAATGGAATAGAGAACGGAAGAGTGGTCTTTTCCGCCAAAAGCCTTTCCTATGGCTTCAAGGGGCAGGTTTAAAAGCTCGCGGCAGACAAACATGGCGGACTGCCTTGCGAAAACTATATGCTGCAAACGGCTTTTACCAGTTATTTCCCTGGCTTCAAGCTTGAAATACCTGGCGGCGCACCCGATGATAAAGTCAGGGTCAAGGTGTTTTCCGTCTTTATATGACGGGTTCAGGATTTTTTGCAGCCCGGCGGAATCCGGACCGCCTTCGTTCGAGCCGCTGTACGCCTTGAATTCGGCTATTTTTGCTATGGCCCCGTTAAGTTGTCGGAATTCGGAATAAGCCCCGGCCAATTCGAGAATTTCGCCGTTGCCCAGTTCAAGGCCGCGCAGTTTGCACTGCTGCCTGACGAACTGCCGCCTGACGTCAAGGTCTGGCGGTTTGATTTCGATAATAAGGCCGCTTTCGAGGTGCGATCTTAATTTATCATTCAAAAATGAACAAGAAGCCGGATGGCGGTCGAAAGCCAGAACCAGTTTCATATTTTTTTCCGGCAAGACATCAAGCAAATTGGCCAGAACATTTTGAAACCATGGGATGTTTTTCATGTTCTGCGCGTTGTCGAGCAAGGCGAGGCGGCTTGCGGCCAGTTTGCCCCGTTCTTTTTTTATTTCGCCTTCATTATGTGCAAATGTTGCTAAGTCAGATATGTTTGCGAAATAAATATGTTTATTATCGACAAAGTCTTTAGCTTCCTGTTTTATGGCGTGCAGAATGTGGGTTTTTCCGCACCCGGTCGGGGCGTATATGATAAGGCACTGCGCGGAGCACTTGTTTCTGGCGAAATTTACGGACGTTTCAACCGGGAAAGAGTTTTTTTTGTTATGTATGAAATCGGAAAAAGAAAAGCCGCTGTTTCCGGTTTTGGTTTCACCGGAGAGGAGTGGTGTTAAATCCTTTATGGTTTCCGTTCCCGTTTCTTTTTCGTATACCAGTTCGAACCCGTTCGGCTTCAGTTCGGACGCGGCCCGTTTCAAGGCGTCCTGGTAGTTTTGCATAAACCATGAAGCGAAAAAGGCATGAGGAAAAGATATATGGATGTTGCCTCCGCTTTCGGCTATGCCAAGCGGATCAAACCATTTATTCAACTCATGTTCGGCGTTGCTTCGGGCAAGCCTTTCGCGCAATTGTAATTTTAGCGTGTTCACCTGGAATCAACTTTATATTGCTGAAATTCAAACGTGGTTTTTTTTAGCATATTAACATGTTTTTAACAATAAAGTATTTTAAAAAAGAAAATTAACGGTAACTATTCGATAGTTGACTGTATAATTTTTATATTATAGTTATGTTGCAGAGTTAACCTGAAAAAATACCTGTTTTCAAGGTTAGGGCAATAAATGTGGCAATGCGCGTCCGGTAAAATTTCCGGGTTTGTTTAAAAGTCCGCGCGGGCGGAAATTTCAAAATAAGGCTGAAACAGGCATGAAAAGCGAGACAATGACGCATAAAGACCTTTCAAACCTTCTCGGGGTTTCCGAAACAACGGTAAAAAGTTACCGCCGCAAGTTTCCGGATTGCATTCCGGTGGCCAACAACGGAAAACCCATACGCTTCACCTCTGAAGCGGCGGCGGTGTGCCTGCGCATACGCGATCTTTTCGGCACCGGCATGTCGGTTCCTGAAATAAGGGCCCGCTTGTCCGACGAGTTCGCCTGGATCAAAAAAGATGAAAAGCCGCGCAAGATTAAAAGTGAAAAACAAACTGCCGCCAATGAGGCGGAATCCGGCCGCATAGTTTCCATCCTCAGCGGGCTGGCCAAGAATATGGTGTCTTTGAACCAGCAGCAGAACGCCATTTTAAAGAATCTTGCCGCCATTAACGCCAGGCTTGACCTGAATGGGCAGGAAGGATTTCCCGCGTCAAGGGCAACCGAAGAACGGGCGGCTGAGGGCGCGAAGATTGAGGAGGCCCTGAAACGTATCGAGGAGATATCCGGGCAGCTTGGAGGCATAGGCGGAAAGCTTTGCCTGGCCCTGGAAGAAACCGGCGCCATGCAGCGCAACTGGGCCGCCGGGGCCATCGCCATGGAACAGAGTTTTGAGCGTAGGCTTGAGCAGAAGGAAAACCTGGCGGAAAGAGAGCCTGAGTTCGCGCCAAACGCGCCAGCCGCCGGGAATGTGGTGTATATGGACGAGTTCCGCAAGGCGGAAAACTCTTTTTACCAAGCGGCGGCCCCGGCAGACAATTCCTCGGTTAACCCGCCGCGGCAGTTGAGCAATCTTCCGCTGGTGGTGCGCTCGAAAGACGGTTCCTATATGAGCGCGGGCGGCTCTAGGGGAAAACTTTCCGTCAACGATCTTAAAGCCATTCTCTCGCAAGCCTTCCCGCCTCCCAATGATTATCGCATGCGCTGGCAGGAAAGCCGCCAGGGCTGGCTGCTGCATATTGAGCAGGCTCACCTTTCTCCCGAACAGGCGGAAGAACGTCCGGCCCGCGATTTCAGTCTGCTTCTGGTCGAGCAGATATCGCAGCGCGGCATTTCCGCCCTTGACATCGTTCAACTCAGGGAAAACGGAACGTTGCGGCATCCGGCGGAAATCTGCGCTTTCATCAATGAAATCTAGGCGGCAGCCAATTACCGGGAATAGTTGCTGCCGCCGGGCTGGAGCGCGAGGTCTTTTCCCGCGCGTTCGGCCATAAATCGCAAATTCTGACTATTTTTATATTTTTTTATGCGGTAAAATAGGTTATGCTTAATGATAGATTTCAGTCTTTAGAGTAAGGCCGTTACACATCTGAGACTTGATTTTTGTTTTCGTCATGATTTTTTATGTCAAACCGCTGCCTTAACAAAACAGTCCGGTGCAATAATGAAGCGTTTATTTTTCTTGTCTTTTCACAACAAGATGCTTTTCGTCTTTTTTTTGCTTATAAATATTCCCTTTATCATCGGCGGGTACATAGTCACCGCGCAGATGAGAACCATGGTCATACAGGAAAAGGAAGACAAACTTCTGTCTTTAGCCGGCGTTCTTGACGCCAGGCTGGGCGAAGGCGGCTTTGCGGCCATTCTTGAAAAATCAGGAAAAAAGAACTCTTCGCGCGAGGAACAAATAGCCGTCCTGAACGCAGCTCTCAGCGACAGAACAGACGAAATAGGCGAAGCCATTCCCGGACTGGGCATCGGCTATTATTCGCTCGCCCTCGACGCCATAATCACTTACGGCCCCTCATCATCATTCGCTTCAATGGTCGGCGTTTCCATTCCGCCGGAGCATCCGGGCCGCATCGCCATGCGGCTGAACCAGAACCTGGTGCGGACGGGAACCATGGTGAGAGGGGACATCATGAACGCCATGCACCCGATTGAACGTGGCGGGGAGGTGATCGGATACATCTGGGCCAATGAGCTTTCAACGGACGTTAACGCCCGTATAAGGGACATGAGCCGCAATATAGCGCTGATAATGCTGTTTTGCTTCATTTTGACTTTTACCTTGATGGTGCTGTTATCACGCAGGACTTTCCGCGACGTCGACCGCATTCTGGGCGGGTTGCGCGCCATGCGCGAAGACCTTGGCGCGCGCATCAAAGGCGCCAAGGGCGAAATTGGAGAAATAGCGAACAGCATCAACGCCATGGCGGAAGACATAGGAAACGCCAACGCTGAAATCAAAAGAGCCATGGCGGTGCTGCAAAGCGTGCTCGACAACGTTGACGCGACGGTTTACGTTTGCGACCCGGCAACAAAACAGCTGGTCTACGCCAATGATTATCTGTGTAAAATGCTGCAAGCGGGAAACGTTGCCGGAAAATTATGCTATGAAGTGCTTCAGGGCCGCTCCGATCCCTGTCCGTTCTGCCCGCAGAAACAACTTTTCGATGAACAGGGAAACCCGAAGATAAACGTGCCGGTGCGCTGGGAAACGCACAATCCGGTTATCAAACGCGACTTTCTTGTTACCGACCGCCTGATAACCTGGCATGACGGCAGATTGCTGCATATGGAAGTAGGCACCGATGTCACCGAACGCAAGGCGCTTGCCGTGGCTGAAGCCGCCAACCTGGCTCAACGCGATTTTTTGGCCCGCATGAGCCATGAGTTGCGCACCCCCATGAACGGAGTGCTTGGCATGACGCGGCTGGCCATGCAGGCTTCTCCTCCTCCGGCCCAGCTTGAATATCTGGAAAAGATACAGTCTTCCGCCGCGCTGCTGTTGGGAATAATCAATGATATTCTCGACTTTTCGCGCATTGAAGCCGGAAAGCTGACCATTGACAGGCATCACTTCAATCTGCGCAAGATGATTGAAAACATAGTGGAACTCGTTTCTCCCAACATTCACGGCAAAAAGCTCAACTTCACGATCAATGTCGATCCGGAAGTTCCGGTATTCGCGCTTGGCGACGACCTGCGCATTTCTCAGGTGCTGCTTAACCTTTTGGGCAACGCCTCCAAGTTCACCCTTGAAGGTTACGTCACCCTTTCCGTAAGCGCCAAGCCGGTGTCAGACTCAAGGTTCCGGCTGTATTGCTCTGTGCGTGATTCCGGCATAGGCATGACCGCCGAGCAAATCGGCAGCCTGTTTACGCCGTTTTCGCAGGCGGACGCCTCAACCTCACGGAAATTCGGCGGAACCGGCCTGGGCCTTTCCATAAGCAAGGCGCTGGTTGAATATATGAACGGCGAGGTAAGGGTTGAAAGCGAACCGGGAAAAGGCAGTCTCTTCAGTTTTTATGTGGAGCTTGAATATTCCTCGGAAAGCGCCGAAGAGGCCGAAACGTCCGAAGCCTTGTGGCTCAACGCCCGTTATGACGGCTATAACTTCCTGGTGGTTGAAGACAACCTGATTAACCAGGAAATAGCCAAAGCCCTGCTTGAAGACCTGGGCGCAACGGTCGATGTGGCCGACAACGGCGAAGAAGGCGTCAAGGCCTTCCTGAACAAAGACTATTCACTTATTTTCATGGACGTGCGCATGCCGATAATGGACGGACTTGAAGCCGCCCGCAACATCAAGGCCAGTTCCAAGCACGACGCCTCAACCGTGCCCATAGTGGCCATGACGGCCAACGCCATGAACGAAGACCGTGAAGCCAGCAAGGAGGCCGGCATGGTCGGGCATGTGGCCAAGCCCATTGATCTGGACGAATTGAAAAGCACGCTGTACAATATTTTACTAGGGGCTGTTTCTAAATAAAAGATTTTGCGCCAAAGACAAGAAAAACGGCCTTTTTTGCGAAGAGAGTGTACTCTTACGGTACTCGACCGGAGAAAAAAGGACGATTGACGCGGTATTTGGACAAAAGATTTATTTAGAAACAGTTCCCAGGGCAACAGAAGTAATATTCCTGAGCGGCAGAGTACAAATGCGGAAGTTACCTTTTAAGATACTGCTCAAATGTTTTTTGCGCAGTTATATGATAGGGGCGGGCCAGAACACGCGCGGCCTGCAAAACATCGGCTTTGTGCACGCCATGGCCCCCGGGCTGGACTATATCCACGCCGCGGGCGGAGGTTTTTCCGACGCCTGCCGCCGTTATTCCCCTCACCATAATTGCCATTACCTCTGGACTCCGCTGCTGGTCGGAGCCTTTCTGAATATTGAAACGGCCATCGCGCAGGGGCTGTTTCCCGACAATCTGCTTACCGGCCTTAAAGACACCACCCTGAACAGCCTTTCCGGCCTTGGAGATTCGCTATTCTCCGGCAGCCTGGCCGTTTGCGTTTCGTTGCTCTTGTGCCTGCTTGCGGTGTTGGGTTTGCCCCGGACAGCCCTGGCCGTGTTGGGGGTCTGCCTTTTGGCCGGCCAGGCGTGGCGGGTTTGCTGCTTTTGGGCCGGTTACGCCTACGGGCTTAAGGTATTGGGCTGGCTTACCAGGTTGAGGCTGATCAATAAGGGAGACTGGATAAAGCTTTTGAACGCCTTGCTGCTTTTGGCCCTTCTGGCCGGTGTTTTTTTCGCCGGGCGCGGGGAATCTTTGGCTTTTTCAGAGTATCTGGGCGAAAATGAAACGCTGCGGGCACGGCTGTTATGGTTTTTGCCGCTCGGTTTTTCCGTTGCGGCGGCTTTTGCTTCCGAACGCCTGCACGTTCCGCGCGTCCTGGCGATTGTGCCGGCCTTGTGCGTTATTACCGCTTTTATGTGGCTGAATTGAAGTTTTATACGAAACTAACATCAAGCATTGTTGAAGATATGGATCAGAAAAAGACGGATTTTTTCGAAAACAAGATACGCGTGCAAGACGCCTACGGCATTCACGCGCGCCCGGCGGCGGTTCTGGCTCAAGCCGCGCAAGGCTTTGCCTCGGACGTGACCCTGTCTTGGGAAGGGCGCACCGTTGATGTTAAAAGCATTCTTGATCTGCTCTCGCTCGCGGCGCCGCACCAGGCGGAACTGGTGCTGCGCTGCCAAGGTGAGGACGCGGCGGCGGCCGGAGCGGCCATGACCGAAATTCTGAAAGAACTCGCCAGATCTTGCAACCCACAGGGTTAAGCGGAATGCGGGTAAAAATCAGGCGAAGCAAAAAGTTGGAGCGATGAATTGGCGGAAGCGATATTTTCCTACGGCGCGCGCCTTTCCGCGCATAGCGAAGGCTTTGCGGGGCGGGCTGTTTTGCGCGGTTTGGCTGTTGCCGCCGGAATAGGCATAGGCCGGGCTCATTTTCTGCACCGCAAACCCCAGAAGAAGCACATGCGGCGGCGCGTTCCGCCCGCCTTGGTTCCTTCTGAAATAAAGCGCCTTTACCGGGCCATAGACCAGGTTGCGTCCGACTTCAACGAAGTCAGGCACAAAATTCCGCCTGAGCTTGGCGAACAGGCCGCTATTGTCGACGCACACATTATGATTTGCCGCGATCCCAAACTGGCCTCGCAGGCGGTCAGGTTTATAGAAAGCGAGCACTACAGCGCGGAATGGGCGCTGGAAGAAAGCACGGCCAAAATATGCGCCGGTTTCAACAGCATCGGCTCCGATTACCTGCGCGAGCGGGTTCGCGACATAAGCGTGGTTTCAGACCGCATTATCGCCCGCCTGGCCGGAAGCGGCACCGGGCAGCCCCCTGCCGGTCCCGGTATTCTTTTATCGCATGATCTCAGCCCGGCTGACGCCCTAGGACATTTCCACGACAATATTATCGCCATCGCAACTGAAATGGGCGGCAAAACCTCGCACACCGGCATTCTGGCGCGCAGTTTGCGAACCCCTTGCGTTGTCGGGGTCACCGGCCTTGAAGAAACCGTCAAAGACGGCGACCTGCTTGTGGTCGACGGGTTGCAGGGGCGCGTTCTCGTCAATCCGGACGAAGCCGTGCTGGCCAGCTATTACGACCTCCAGGCCCGCTTTACATCCTTTGGGGAAGGCATCCGCCAGGACGCGCAGTTTCCGGCCGTTACGGAAGACGGGGTCCGTTTCGTCGTTTCCGCCAATATCGAGCTTCCCGCCGCGGCCGCGGATCTTGAACGCCACGGCAGCCAGGGCATAGGCCTGTACAGGACGGAATTCGGCTTCATGTACCGTGAAAAGCTGCCTGACGAGCAAGAGCTCTATGCGGATTACAAATGCCTGCTGGAAGCCATGGCCGGGCAGCGGGTCGTTTTCCGAACCCTTGACGTGGGGGCGGACAAGTTGCTGCAGCAGGCGGAAAACCTTGAAGAAGCCAACCCGGCCCTGGGTTTGCGCTCCATACGCTATTGCCTGCGCCATCAGGATATCTTCCGAAGCCAGTTACGGGCTATTTTGCGGGCCAGCGCGCACGGCAACGCCGCGATCATGTTCCCTCTCATTTCTTCATTTCAGGAACTGCAACAGGCCAAGTCCGTGCTGAATGAAGTAAGGCAGGAGCTGAAAGCGGAAGGCCTGCCCTTTGACCGAGAAATTCCGGTGGGCGTGATGATAGAACTGCCGTCAGCCGTGTTCATCGCCGACGCCCTGGCCAGAGAGGCCGATTTTTTCAGTATAGGGACAAACGACCTTATTCAGTATTCACTGGGCATAGACCGGGGCAACAAGCATGTGGCCTATCTTTACCAGCCCTTGCACCCGGCGGTTATCAGGGCCATCAAATATACCGTCGATATGGCCCACCGGGCCGGCATTCCAGTCTGCATCTGCGGCGAAATGGCTTCGGATCCTTATTGCCTGCCGGTGCTCCTTGCTATGGGGGTTGACGAGCTTTCCATCACCCCGCAGGCAATTCCCGCCATTAAACATATCATACGCAATTCCAATTCTGAGGAATTTCGCGAATTGCTGCGGCAGATAGGCTCCTTTGACACCAGCCGCCAGATTTCCCGCTTGCTGCGGCAAACCATTGACGCCAAATTCGCAGCCGAACGCGACTTTTTCCTTTCCGGGCTGGAAATGGAAACGGCGTAGCTTTTCAGAACACCGCGCTGCTCGCTTGCGTGCGTCCGCTGCGCGCCCGCCGGAAGAATTTTAACTTTGTTAAAATTCTTCCGATCCGGCCGCCAGGTTTTCCGCCAGGCAAAGGCTCATGTTTTCGTTGCAGCGGCGTATGTCTTCTTTCACCATTTGCGTGAGCGCGCGCGCCACTTCATTTTCCTCAAAAGTTATGTCCGCAACCCCCATCTTGCGCAAGAACTCTTCATCATTCAAAAAACGCGCCCTGGCCAGAATGCGTATTTCCGGGTTGATATTTTTGGCGACCGCCGCTGTAACCGCGGTCTGTTCAAGGTGCGGCAGGGTTATGACAAGGTAACGGGCCATTCCGATGCCGGCGGCCTGCAAAATATCGCGTTTTGACGAATCACCGTAAATAGCGGCGATATTATCCGCGTTCAGCTGGTTGACCGTGTCCATATTCAGGTCGATGACGACAGGCCTGATCTGTTCTTCCTGCATCGAGGCCACCACGTTTTTCCCTGTGGGGCCGTACCCCACTACAATGGCGCAGATAACCTCTCCGTCAGGCTGTTCCACCGGGCTTGGCTGAAACCCTCTGGCGGATTTCTTCTCGGCCCTGGCGTTCAGGAATTTCCAGATTCCGGGTTTGCGTCGCAAAAATTTCCTGATGGCGGGCACAGCTCCGAAAAGCCAGGGGTTCAGGGTTATGGAAACCAGGGCGCACACCACCATGACGTTATACACCATGTCCGGCACCAAGCCCAGGTGTTGCGCCTGCTGCGCCAGAATGAAGGAAAACTCCCCTATCTGGGCCAGGCTTACGGCCACAATAAGCGCGGTATTGGCGGAATAGCCGAGAAGGCAGACCACGACGAAGGCGGTAACAGGCTTGGCCACAAGCACGATCAGCAGGCAAAGCGCTATAAGCAGGGGCTGGGCCAGCAAAAAAGACGGGTCGAACAGCATGCCCACGGAAATGAAGAACAGCACGGCGAAGGCGTCGCGCATGGGCAGTATGTCCGTTCCGGCCTTGTGGCTGACTTTGGTTTTGCCTATGACCATGCCTCCGAGAAAAGCGCCAAGCGCCATAGAGGCCTGAAAGAACACCGCAGCGGCCACGGCGGTCGCGAAAGCGGCGGCCAGCACGGTAAGGGTGAAAAGCTCCTGCGAGCGGGTGCGGGCAACCCTGGTGATAAGCCAGGGTACGACCTTTCCCCCCACCACAAGCACGACAACCCACAAAGCGCCGAGGCGCAAGGCCGCCCCGCCGAAGGCTTTAAGCAGGGGCAACACGCCCGCGCCTTCGGGCGGAAGGCCGCCGGCGCCCGTGATCATGGCCAGGCTGGGCAGCAAGACCAAAATGAGCACGGTGAAGAGGTCTTCAACAACCAGCCAGCCCACGGCGACATGCCCGTGAACGGTGTTCAACATATTGCTGTCTGTAAGCACCCGTAAAAGCACCACAGTGCTGGCTACGGCCAGGCCCATGCCCATGAACAGCCCCACAGACAGCGGGTAACCCAGCGCAACGGCCACAGCGGCCCCGAGCGCGGTAGCCACGGTGCTTTGCGCTATCGCTCCGGGCAAAGACACGCCTTTCACGGCCAGGAGGTCTTGCATGTTGAAATGCAGCCCGACCCCGAACATGAGGAGTATGACTCCGGCTTCGGAAAGCTGCCCCGCCAGGCCCGCATCGGCCACAAAACCGGGCGAGTGCGGGCCGACCAGAAAACCCGCCAGCAGATAGCCGACTATGGGGGAAAGTTTCAAGCGGTGCGCGGCATAACCGAAAGCAAGGGCCAGAACAAAACCTACAGCCAGAATTTCCAGTAAATTATATTCATGCATTTTTTAACGATAGCGCAGAGCGCGAAATAAGTAAAATGCGCAAGAAGCTGAATTTTTATCCAGCGCCTTACGCATCGGCGAGCATTTTTAAAAAATACCCTGAAGGCATTTAAACTTTTTTAAAGTAAAAATGCTCTTAGAGTTTAGTGGTTCCGTCCGGGTCAGGCTGTTTGAAAGCGATGCGCGAACAGTTTTTACAGATGTGCGCGCCGGGGAAAGGGGCGGGCGCGCCCTGAAGCGCCTCGGGTTTTTTGATGCGTTCAAGCATGCGCAGCACGGTTTTTTCAATATCTTTGCCCGGAATGAACACATTGGTTTCGCCGCGCTCCGTTTTTCCGGAAGTGTGCCCGCCGAAACAAGGGGGAAGGGTGTTGAAGGTCTGCTCAATATGCGAAAACACCCCTCCGCCGCAAGCGGCGGAATTAATGCTCATGCAGGAACGCAGGGGGTGGGCGTTTGTTGCGGACATATAGTCTATGCAGAGAAACAGGGCCTGTATGTTGTCGCAGTAAAAATGCGCCAGCGTGGGCGTTCGCCGGGCCTTGCCCAGAGGCATGACCGCCACGGCCTTGAGCTGGCCCATGGGCAGGCGGACCTTGCTGCGGAAAAAGGATTCCCCCTGTTCCATATCGCGCACGAGGTGCAGGTGGCTTTTAAGAATCGTTTCGTCAAGTTCTTTCCAGCCGAAACAGTAGGCCGCGCTGGAGCAACTCAGGTTTTCCGGCATGCCCAGCACCACGTCGCCGCGCATGCGGGCCGCTATTTCCCATTGGCAGTAACTCAGCGATTTTGCCGGAACCAGGGGTGAGAATTCTTTTTTGAAATCTTCAACCTCGGCTTCGTCAAAAAGATATTGCACCGCAATGGGGTAGTGATAAAGGCGCAGTTCGCGCATCAGGCATTCCTGCATCTCGGCGAAAGACATGGACATAAGGCCTCCTGAATGGGATATGGCAACAACGCGCGGCAAGGCAAGGAGGCGTAGTTCATTCGAATATACGCCGCCTTGCGCCCGGAATGGACCAGTGAAAACCCGGTTTCCCCGATAGGGAGTTCAGCTGGCGGATGCGCGTCTAATGTCCGGCACGCGTCCGCTCAGAACTTTAAGGCGATATATTTTATCACTTTTTAAAATCAATAGAGCAGCTTCCGGCGGATGCGGCGTCAGCCCTATGCGCCGCGTAGCGGCCCGGCACTGAAAATGCCGGGCCGTTCCTGAGCTTGCCTCTAACCAAATCTTTTGCCTGAATGCCGCGTCAGCGTATTTTTTTCTCCGCTCGGGCACCGCAAGAATATATTCCCATTCGCAACAAGGCCGTTTTCCTTGTCTATGGCGCAAAGGCGCTTATTTAGAAAAACGTCCCCCTAGCGCAGGGCGCAACGCACGGCTTCAGCCATGTCTTCCGCCAGGCGGGCCACCTGCTCTTCGTCTTCGCCTTCCACCATTACGCGCACCAGCGGTTCTGTGCCGGAATAGCGCAGCAGCACGCGCCCGCGTTCGCCCAGGTTTTTTTCCGCCTTGTCTTTGGCGGTCATGATGTCTTCGCATTCCTCAAAGGGCCGTTTTTCTTTCACCGGCACGTTGATCAGGGTTTGCGGGAAAAGGTCGAGCTGCCCGGCCAGCGCTGAAAGCGGCTTGCCGCGTTCGCACATGATGCGCAAAACCTGAAGGGCGGCCAGCAGGCCGTCGCCCGTTGTGCTGTATTCGCGGAAAATGAGGTGGCCGGACTGTTCGCCGCCAAGGTTAAGGCCGTGTTCGCACATGGCTTCAACCACGTAGCGGTCGCCCACGGCGGTGCGCAGGAGCGATCCGCCGTTGTCTTTCATGAAGACCTCGAGGGCCATGTTGCTCATTACCGTGGCCACCAGTTTGTTTTGCGGCAGGCAGCCGCGCTGCATCATGTCCTGGGCGCACATGGCCATGATCTGGTCCCCGTCCAGTATGGTGCCTTTTTCATCGACCAGGATCACGCGGTCGGCGTCGCCGTCAAGGGCTATGCCGATGTCGGCGCGGGTTTCGACAACCTTGGCCGCGGCTACGTCAGGGTGCAGAGATCCGCAACGGTAGTTGATGTTCAAGCCGTCCGGTTCGGCGCCTATTTTAACGACCTCGGCCCCCAGTTCTTCCAGGGCCATGGGGGCGACTTTGTAGTTGGCGCCGTTGGCGCAGTCTATGACCACGCGCAGGCCGTCCAGCGTAAGGTGCGAGGGAAAGCTGTTCTTGATTGAAACGATGTAGCGGCCCGAGGAGTCTTCAATTTTTTTGGCCTTGCCCACCTTGTTCGCGGGCGGGTAATCCCATTCCCAGGTGGGGTCGAGCACCATGTCTGTGATGATGTCTTCGACCTTGTCCGGAAGCTTGTAGCCGTTCGCGTCGAAAAATTTTATGCCGTTGTCGTGATACGGGTTGTGCGAGGCGGAAATGACCACGCCGAAATCGGCCCGCATGCTGCGCGTGAGAAAGGCTATGGCCGGGGTAGGCATCGGGCCGACCAGCATTACGTTCATGCCGGCGGCGCACAGCCCGGCCGTAAGGGCGTCTTCAAAAATATAGCCGGAAAGGCGGGTGTCTTTGCCGATAACGACACGGTGGGTTTTATCGCCGCTTCTGAAATATGTCCCGGCGGCCAGGCCGAGGCGCAAAGCCATGTCAGGCACCATGGGATAGACGTTGACCTGACCGCGCATGCCGTCTGTTCCAAAAAGCCTTTTGCCCATTTTAGATCCTTTAGTTTGTTGAGGCCGGCCGCGTAAATCGCGCCGGAATCAGCCCGCCGGCAACCCGAAGCCATTTGTTCCCAGGCTGGCTTTATTCGTTATTATGTTCTTCCGCCCCACTGTTTGTCAAGACTGCCGGGCGCGCAAAACCCCGCTTTCATCCTTCATGAAGGCGGGCTTATGTTTATGTGCCAGCGATAATGCAGGGCCAGCAGCCGCAGGGTGGTGCAAACCGCCGCTCCGGCGGCCAGGGCGTAATCTGACGGAATTTGCGGCAGCATTCTATAGCAGACGGCCACAATGGCCGACCCTAACAACGCCGCGGTCGCATATATTTCGGCGCGCAAGACTATGGGCATTTGCCCGAGCAGGACGTCGCGCGCTATGCCGCCGCCTATGGCCGTAATAACGCCGAGAACGATGGCCCAGGGAGCATTGAGCCCGTAAAACAGGGCTTTTTCCGTGCCGATGACGGTAAAAACCCCAAGGCCGATGGCGTCGAATATTTCCACCGGGTTGTCCAGGCGGCTGACCAGGGGGTAGAAATAAAAGCTGACCACGGCCGCCGCGCCGGCCGCCGCCAGGTATTCCCAGGATTGGAGATTGGCCGGCGGGAGGGCGCCCAGCAGAACGTCGCGCGCGATTCCGCCGAACAAGGAGGCTGTGACGGCAAGCACCAGAACGCCGAAGATGTCGCACTGGCGGCGTATGCCGGCCACCGCGCCGCTTATGGCGAACACGAAAATGCCGGCCAGCGACATGATTTCATTAATGAGAGGTGAAGGCAGCTCTATCGCCATATGGTCCGCGCAGTCCCCGTTGAGTTAGTTTCGCGGCAATTTCCGCCGCGCCTTGAGCCATAATCGCCCATAATTATGCCCTATACGGGAAAAATAACAAGGGGGCAGGCGGTATAACCGCAGACCACGAACAACGCTCCAAGGCAAAACAGCCCCAGGGCACTCCGGCTTGGGGCTGTTTTATAAAAGGCTTTGCGCCGAAGGCGAGAAAAGCGGCTTTTTTGCGAAAGAAGCGTCCCGTACGGCACACGGGCGGAAAAAAAGATACGCTTGACCGGCGTTTGAAAATAGTCGCAGGCGAGTTTGGCTCGCCGTTAAGCGCCTATTCAAGTGTAAAATGCTTTAGAGACTGGTTTCTAGCGACCGCTTCTGGTAACATGCAGCAGGCCGAAGCGTTCGCGCATGTCTTTTATCAGCGCGTTTTCAGCGTCCGGTCCGAGTTTTCTCACGCGCACGTAAACCCGGCGCAGGTCTTGCCCGGTTTCGTTTTGCAGGTTCAGCACGGAAACGATATCGGCATTATGCTCTTTAAGCGAGCCAAGAACGGGGCGCAGCCCGCCGGGAGCCGAGGGCAGGTCAAAAGCCAGCTGCAAGCCGGGAGCGTTCGCTCCGCTTATGTTTATCAGCACCTTGAAAATGTCGCTGTCGCAGATGATTCCGACCAGCTTTCCGGCGTCGTCGACTACCGGCATGCCGCCGATGTGGCGTTCGATCATTTCCAGCGCGGCCTGTTCGACCGAATCGTCCGGTTTAACGCAAACCGGGTTTTTGGTCATGATGTCCCTGACCTTGAGCTCTGAAAGCAGGTAGTAAAGTTCGTGCATGTCGAGGGTCGTGGCTTTGGAAGGAGAGGCTTCCTTTATGTCGCGGTCGGAAATGATGCCCTTGACCACGCCTTGCCCGTCAACGACCGGCAAGCGGTGCACGGAATGCTCTTTCATCAGCCGCGAAGCCTTCATCATGGATTGGTCTTCAGTTATGGCGACAACATCGGTGGTCATCCATTCGCGTATCAGCATAGGCGCTCCTTATATGAATGAGGATGATGGACGTTATCCATTATGGCATGAAAAAACGGAAAATGGAATGCCCTCGCCCCGGCGGAGCGGGGAGGCGTTCAGGAAGGTAAGCGGAGTTATCGCATTTAGAGCATTTTAGCTTTGAAATATCTCTGCAAGAATCGGTGCGCAGCTCGCTTGCGGGCGTATGTTAAAGCTACCGCCAGGGCGTTTAAACTTTTTCAAAGTTAAAATGCCCTAATTCAGGAACGGCGGATGAAGGCGCTTCGCTCGAGCCTGGCCGTGCGCGTTGTTCTTTACGGCCTGAACTTGATGCGCCCTTTGCCCAGAACGTCGTGCAGGTGAAGAACCCCGGCCACGCCGCCCGTTTCCGTAAGCACCGGCAAAACCGTAATGCCTTTGTTCTCCATGAGGTCAAGGGCTTCGGCCACAGGCGTTTCCGGGGTCACCCCGCTGAAAACGGACGTCATTACCGTTTTGGCAGGCAACTCCGCCTGGAAAAGGCCTTTGCAGATGATGCGGCGCAGGTCGCCGTCCGTAAAAAGGCCGGACATTTTTCCGTTTGCGTCCGTAAGAAAAACCACACCGAATCCGGCCTGGTTCAAAATTTCCAGCGCCGCGGCCAAAGGCTGGTCTTCCGGGCAAAGCGGTGGCGCGCCGTGCATCAGCTCGCCGGTTTTGTGGCGGAGGCGCTGCCCCAGGCTGCCGCCGGGGTGAAAAATTTTGAAGTCGTTTTCCGTAAAGTTTTTCCAGTCGATCAGGCAGGCGGCCAGGGCGTCTCCGGCGGCAAGAACGGCCGTGGTGCTGCTGGTCGGGGCCAGGTTCAGGGGGCAGGCTTCGCGCGGAACCCCGGTATTTATGCTGACGTCGGCCATTTGCGCCAGGGGCGAATCGGGCTTGCCGGTCATGGATATGATTTTTACCCCAAGGCTGCGCAGGCTGGGCAGAATGGCCAGAAGCTCATCGGTGCGCCCGGAATTGGAAATGGCTATGCAAACGTCTTCCGCCCGCAGTGAGCCCAGGTCTCCGTGCTGCCCTTCCACCGGGTGCATGAAAAACGAAGGCGTTCCGGTAGAGGAAAAGGTTGCGGCCAGTTTGCGGCCTACCAGGCCTGACTTGCCGACTCCGCTCACCACCACCCGGCCGGAGCAGGCGGCCAGCAGGGCCAGGGCCTCGACGAACGAAGGCCCGAGGTTTGCGCGCACCGTTTCCAGACCTTCAATTTCTATATTCAGAACCTCACGGCCGCGTTCTATCCATTCATTTGCGGATAAAGCCTTGTTTTGCTGCATGGTCATAGCTTTCCGGTTGTGGCGTTAAAATGAGACCGGTTGCAGCGCCGCCCTGTAAGCGGTTCAGCCATTACAACCGGCGGCGGCTGTAATGGCTGAACTTTGCAGATGCCGCGCGGAGCGCCTGAAAACCTTCTAGAAGAACTGGCCCATTGAGAATTCAAAGCGGCCGCCGAGCTTGTCGCCGTCCCATGATTTGTCAAGCGGGTAGCCGTAACTGAAGCGGAGGTCGCCCATGGGCGAACGCCAGCGCAGTTCGAGGCCGACGGATTTTTTGACGGCGTCGTTCCATCCCTCATCCTGGTTGGTGTCTATAAGCGCGCCTATGTCGAAGAAGGGCACAAGGTTGATGCCGAGTTCCGGGAAGGCCGTCCAGATGTATTCGAAGTTGGCGAAAGCCATGCGGTCGCCGCCCAGGTGGTCGCCGGTGAGCGGATCTTGCGGAACGATATCCTTGCTCTTGTAACCGCGGACTGACCCCATGCCGCCCATCCAGAAACGTTCGAAAACGGGAACTTCGTCGTCTCCGTTCTTGAACAGGCCGGAGGCCTTGGCCCTCAGGTGCAGGATATGGTTTTCCTCCAGCTGGTAATAGGTCTGGTGTTCGAGGTTCACGATAATGAACTTGTCGTCTCCGCCCAGCAGGCCGCCGGCGTATTCCACGTCAATGCGGTCGATGTTGCCGGTGGTGGGCCTTTGCCTGTCAGTGGTGTCGCGCCCGATGCGGCCCAGCACGGAGCTTGTCACGCGGTTTCCGGCGTAGTCGCGGATATAGTGGGACGCGTTGTCGTCAAAGTCATACAGTTCGTAAAATTCGAGCTTGTAGCCGAGCCCGACCGAGGTATATTCGCCGATGGGGTAACCCATGCGCACGGTTCCGCCGGTTGTTTTCTTGTCGTAGTCGTAAAAATCGTCACGCCAGTTGTAAATGTCGAACCCGGCGGCCAGATCGGTGTCATAAACGCGCGGGTTGGTAAAAGACAGGGTGTAGGCGTTGCGGCGGCCGGAAAGCTGGGCCTGCAGGGCGAGCGAATAACCTTTGCCCCAGAGGTTTTGTTCCATGATGGTTCCGCTGACCCCGAAGTTGGAGTAAGTGGAGTAGCCTATGCCGCCGATCAGGGCTCCGGTGGGTTTTTCTTTGAGGGTGACTTTAAGGTCGACTTCTTCCTCGTTTGAAGTGGGCACAAGCTCCGCTTCCGCCACTTCAAAGTAGCCCAGCTTGTTCAGGCGTTCCATGCTGCGGCGCAACTTGCTGCCGCTGAAAAGGTCGCCGTCAACCAGGCGCATTTCACGCAGCACCACGTTGTCGCGGGTGCGGTTGTTGCCTTCCAGCACGACGCGGTGGATGTAAACTTTCTGCCGTTTGTCGATGCTATAGGTAATGTTGACGCTGCCTTCGTCTTCCGGATTTTTTTCCGGCTTGGGCATGACGTTGGCGAAAGCGTAGCCGTAGTCGGCATAATAGTCTGTGAGGCTGGCGGTGTCGTCCTGCATCACTTTGAGGCTGAAGAATTCTTTTTTCTGCGCCATGTCGTCCAGTTTTGTGACCGAGGCGAGTTTTTCATCGGTGTCTATCAGGTCTCCGACGAATTTGACCCCGCCAAGGCGGTAGCGCTGCCCTTCGGTTATGGTGTAGCCGACGATGATGCCGTCTTCCTCATAAGTCACCTTGGCCTCGCTGACATGCACGTCCATGAAGCCGTGGTTCATGTAATACGCGGTAATGGCCGCCGCGTCGCGCTCCAGCAGGTCTTCTTTCAGTATGCCGGTTCCGGTGAACCAGGAGAGGATCCCTCTGGTTTTAATGGCCATTTCGTCTTCCACGTCGTCAACGTCAAGCTGCTGCACGCCTTCCAGGCGCACTTCCTTCACGTAAAGCTTGTTGCCTTCGCTAATGTTCAGCACCAGGGCCGCGGCCTCGCCGTCTTTGCGCTGGTCTATGCGGTATTCCACCTTGGCCAGATAATATCCGTCCTTGCGGTAAAGTTCCTCGATTTTCTGCAAATCCTGGGCGAGCAGCTTTTCGTTGAGAATGGAGCCGGGCTTGGTGCTCATGGCGGCCCTGATGTCGTCTTCGTCTATCTCTTTGGCGCCCTCGACGGTTATGGCTTCGATGCGGGGTTTTTCCGTTACGGAGTATACCAGGCAGGGGCCGTCGGGGCGCTGTTCGATGCTGGCCGAAACGTCGCTGAAATAGCCGAGATCCCAGATTCTCTTGACTTCGCGGTCAATCATGGCCGGGTCTATGGGGTCGCCTTTCTTGGCGTTGATGCGCATAAGCACCACTTCAGGGTCAAGAACCCTGGTTCCGCGCACTTCAACGGAGTTTATGGTTTCAGCGTTCATGAATTCGCTGACGGCGCGGGAAGAAAGCTCATCGACGATGGAAACCAGGTTGAGCTTGCCGGTTTGTTCGATAAAAACCGGTTTGACCGGCTTGCTGCCGTCGCTGGTGACCACTCGGGCGTCAAGGCTGTAAGCGTCGCCCACCTTGCTGAAAGAGCCGTAAATCGCCCCGGCCGCGTTCGCCGAACGAACCAGTTTGCGCACGGTTGCGAGATCCAGCCCGGTAATTTTGTTGGCCCGCAGAAAATTTATGACCTGCTCGGCGGGAATGACCGGAATTCCGCGCGAGGCAAGGCGCTGGCCCAACATGGCCGGAAGGTCCTGCTGCAAGTTTTCGACTTCCGGGCCGCCGTTTATCTGGAAAGGCATTATCATGACCGGGCCGCTGGCGCGTTTGGGGGCGGCCTTGGCGGGAGCTTGCGCGCCTTGCCTCGCCGCGGCTTCGGCCACAGGGCAGGCTGGGCTGAGCAGCAATGCGCAGATTGCAAAAACGGCGCATAAGCCCGCAAAAGTTTTCAAGGCTAGGGAGCGCGCCGGACCGGCGGCATAAAATTCAGTTTCTGCGGTCATAAATGTCTCCAGCTCTTAGTTCAAGGCGTCGGCCCATCAAGGCCGCCAGTTCGGGGTTATGCGTCACAACGATCAGGGTCGTGTTGAATTTCGCGTTCAGGTCAAGCAAAAGTTCGGCGACTTTGGCGCCGGTGGCTTCATCAAGGTTGCCGGTCGGCTCGTCAGCCAGCAGCACTTTCGGGTTTTTAAGCATGGCCCGCGCGATAGCGGCCCTTTGCCGTTCGCCGCCGGACATCGTTCCCACGGCGTGTTCGCGGCGTTCCGCCAAGCCTACCATCGCCAGGGCTTCGTCCGCCATCGCCAGGGCCCGTTTTTTCGGCATGCCGCCGATTATGGCCTGCATGGCCACGTTTTCCCTGGCGGTGAATTCCGGCAAAAGATGATGAAACTGAAAAATAAAACCCAGCTCGCTGTTGCGCAGGGCGGCTTTTTCTTCTTGGCGAAGCGCCCCGATATCGCGGCCGTTAAAAAATATTTTGCCTTCCGTCGGCGCGTCCAGAGTGCCGAGCATGTGCAGCAGCGTGGATTTTCCCGCGCCGGAGGCCCCGACAACGGCCGCGCTTTCGCCCTGTTCCAGCACCATGTTTATATTTCTAAGAATAACCAGTTCTTCCGCCGGGCCCTGATAGATTTTGCTTACCTCTTCAAGTCGGTACAGCGTGTCAGCTTTTTTATGCGCGGGGACGGCTTCGGATATATTTGCAAAACTTTTAAGATTTTCTTTAGAGTTTTTTTCGGGCAACGTCAAATCATTCATAATGCAAAGCCTCCACAGGGTTGAGGCCGGAAGCCTTGGAGGCCGGGTAAAGCGTGGCCAGGCAGCAGATGAATATGGCGCCGCCGCAAATCAGGAAAAAATCTGAAAGCTGCAGGATGACGGGCACATGGTTGGTGGAGTAAACTCCGGGCGGCAGGTCGATGGGGAATTTGGTGATCAGGAAATTGATTCCAAGCCCGAGAATCGCGCCCAGGGCGGTTCCCAGAACGCCGATAATGCAGCCTTGCAGGGTGAAAATGCGGCCTATCGTTTTTGGCGTGGCCCCCATGGCCATCATCACGGCGATATCTTTGGTTTTTTCCATGACCAGCATCACCAGGGTGGCGACTATGGAGAACGACCCGACCAGCACGATGAGCGTGAGCACTATGCCCATGGCGATCTTTTCCAGCTTCAGGGCAGCGAACAGATTGGCGTTGTTCTGCATCCAGTTTTTCGCCACATAGTTTCCGCCGAGCTTGTTTTCCAGCTCGGAGGCGATGCGGTCGGCCTTGTATACGTCTGTAACCGCGACCTCCAGCCCGCTTATCCAGCCGGGCGGCATGCCGGTGAGGTCCGCCCCGGCGGCCAGGCTGATAAAGGCCAGGGTTGTGTCGTAGGCATGCATGCCGGTGTCGAAAATTCCTGACACCCTGAACGTTTTGGTGCTGGGGTTGAACCCGGCGCTGCTGCGCTGGCCGGAGGGAGAAAGCAGATACAGGCGGCTGCCTATTTCCAGCCCGAGCTGGCTGGCTAGCTCTTTGCCGATAATGATGCCAGGGGCCCTGGCCGCGTCTTGCCCTTCGCTCGCCGGATTGAAGTCTCCGGCCAGGCTTTGCGCGTCGCCGTCAACCAGCTTGTCAAGAACCCCCAGGACGCTGGGCGCGCTGGCCGGGTCTATGCCGCGCACCATAAGCCCTTTGGCCCCGTTGCGGTTCGAGGCCATGCACTCGGTGTATAAAAATGGAGTCACGCCCTTTACGCCCGGGGTATTGCGGATGACGTCCATGTCGGCGGCGTAGTCCGTCATGCCGCCCCGCGTGCTGTGCACCACTATGTGGGCGTTCGCTCCGAGAATTTTGTCGCGCAGGTCAAGGCTGAAGCCGTTCATGATGCTCATGCTCACGATAAGGCTGCACACGCCCACCGCCACGCCCAAAATGGAAAATATGGAAATGACGGAAATGAAGGCCTGTTTGCGCTTTGCGCGCAAATAGCGCGAGGCGATGAACAGTTCAAAGCGCATAAGGTCAGCTTTCAGCTTTCAGCAGGGGGAAGAGGATAACCTCGCGGATGGAGGGCGAATCGGTAAGCAGCATGACCAGCCGGTCAATGCCCACGCCCTGCCCGGCGGCCGGCGGCATGCCGTATTCCAGGGCGCGCAGGTAGTCTTCGTCCATAAGGTGGGCTTCGTCGTCGCCGGCTTCTTTTTCCGCAACCTGGTCAAGGAAGCGCAGGCGCTGGTCGACCGGGTCGTTCAGCTCGGAAAAGGCGTTGGCCAGTTCGCGCCCGACCACGAAAAGCTCGAAACGGTCCGTAATGTCCGGATTTTGCGCGTTGCGGCGCGAAAGCGGGGATATTTCGGTGGGGTAGTGGTAAATGAAGTGCGGCTGCACCAGCTTAGGCTCAACGTCAAGGTCGAAAAGCTTGGCCTGGAGCTTTGCCATTTTTTCTCCGGCCACGACCTTTTCGCCTCTTTCGCGGATATAGGCCGCCAGTTTGTCGTAGTCCTCGTAAAGTTCCGGGCCGTGCCCGCCTATTTCCCGCAAAGAGCCGTGGAAGGTCATGCGCTTCCATGTGCCCGGGGTGAGGTCTATTTCCTGTTCCTGATAGGTCACCTTGCAACTGCCGCAAACCTTCAGGGCGATGCCGCCGATAAGCTGTTCCGTGAAGTCCATGAGGTCTTCAAAGGTAGCGTAGGCCCAATAGAATTCGCACATGGTGAATTCAGGGTTATGGCGGGTGGAAATGCCTTCGTTGCGGAAGCTGCGGTTGATTTCAAAAACCTTTTCAAATCCGCCCACCAGCAGGCGTTTCAGGTAAAGCTCCGGCGCTATGCGCATAAAGAGCTGCATGTCCAGGGCGTTGTGGTGGGTGATGAAAGGCCGCGCCGTAGCCCCCCCCGGTATGGGCTGGAGCATGGGCGTTTCAACTTCAAGGAAGCCGTGGTCTTCCATAAAACGGCGGAATTCGCGCACTATCTGCACGCGTTTGTGGAAAATTTCCTTGGTGCGCGGGGTTACTATAAGATCGACATAGCGTTGGCGGTAGCGCGTTTCCATGTCCTTCAGGCCGTGGTATTTTTCCGGCAGGGGGCGTATGGATTTGGTAAGCAGGCGCACATCGGAACATTCAAGGGTGAGCTCGTCGGTTTTGGTGCGGAAAAGCGTGCCGCTGACCCCGACAATATCGCCGACGTCGAATTTTTTGAACAGGCGGTAAGGTTCGTCCCCGAGTTTTTCTTTGGCCGCGTAACATTGTATGCTTCCGCTCACGTCCGCCAGGCTGAAAAAAGTCACCTTGCCGAAAGAGCGCAGGGCCATGATGCGCCCGGCCAGGGTAAACGTCTTTCCGGCGGCGGCCAGCTCTTCTCCGTTTGCGGATTCGTAAGCGGAAGTGACGGCCGCGGCGGAGTCGGTCTTGATAAAGCCGTTGTCAAACAGGTTCAGGCCTTCGTCCAGCAGCTCGCAAGACTTGACTATCCGGTTTTTTACAACTTCATTCAGTTCCGCCCTGTCTTCAAAGCTTTCCAGCATGGGCATGAAATAGGCCGCCTGTGCGGACTTGGTCGCCAGCTTGATCGGCTTGCGGCGCCCTTTTTGCGCGCTTTGCGCGTCATTTTGCGAAGCAGACTGGTCGCTCACGATATTCTCCATGCATCTTGCCGCTGTTTCGGACCGTAAACAAAGGTGACAGGCGCGGCATCTTAATCTGCGCAGCATACACGCAAGGCGCTTCGTTGTACAGGGGTTTGGGGGCGAAAAATGCGGCCCCGCCGCGTTCCGGCAGGGCCGTTTTGCCCATGGCTCAGGTTTGCGGGAATATGGCTTTCAGCCCGGGCCGGCGTCTTCGTTTTTGCGGGAGCGCAGCCAGGCCCGGACGGCCTCTACCGCCACCGGCATGACGGACACGATGATGATGCCGATGGCGATAAGGGCGAAATTTTCCTGCACCACCGGCAAGTTGCCGAAAAAGAAGCCGACCGTCAGAAAAATGGTGACCCAGGCAAGGGCGCCGGTTACGTTGAAGAGCAGGAAGCGCTTGGGGTTCATGCTGGCCACGCCGGCCACAAAGGGCGCGAACGTTCGCACGATGGGAATGAAGCGGGCCAGAATAATGGCCTTGCCGCCGTGCTTTTCGTAGAATTCGTGCGCCTGCATGAGGTGCTTGCGCTTCAGGAGGCGGTAATCTTTGGAGAACACCGGCGGGCCGAGGTAATTACCTATGCGGTAGTTGACGAAGTCGCCCAGGACGGCCGCTGCGGCGATAACCGTCCAAAGGGTCATGTAGTCAAGAGAACCGGCTCCGGCCAGGGCTCCGCAGGCGAAGAGCAGAGAGTCTCCGGGCAGGAAGGGCGTTACGACAAGCCCGGTTTCGCAGAAAATTATGGCGAAAAGGAAAAGGTAGACCATGGCGCCGTAGTCGCGCACCAGTTCAAGCATGTGTTTGTCCACATGCATCGCGAAATCCACAATCTGCATGCAGAAATCTAAAACGCTCTGAAATATTTCCATGCCGTCTTCAGGCTCAAGGCCGGTTTAAAATGCGATCAGTTCAAGTTCATGCATGCGCAGGAACACCTTGCGGCTAACCCAGGCGTCTGTGGCGGCGTAGGCTATTTGCTGCTCGCTCAGGTCGCGTACGCTCCAGTTGGAGCATTGCGCCCCCTTGGAAATGCGCACGCCGAGAAAATTCGCGGCCAATCCGCGCAGGCCCTGCAAGCGGACCTCGCTTTGCCGGGCCGCTTCGCCCAGGTCTATGATGCCGTCTTCCTTGAAAGGCTGCAGGTGTTGCAGCATGCGCATGTCGTCGCGTATGGCCACGCCGGTTTTGATCAGCCGCGGGTTTTCCAGCACGCCGATCAGCGGCTCGCCAAGGGGAACCCAGCGCAGCTGGATCAGGAAAACCACGTCGCTGCAAGCGATCTGCACAAGCGAGGGAAGATTGATTTTGCCTTTGGCAAAGGTGGGTTTGCTTTCAGTGTCAAAACCAAGAACGCGTTCTTCCTTCATGCGGGATACGGCTCTGGAAAGTCCGTCATTATCGCGCACGACCACAATTTCACCGTCATAGCGAAACAGGGGGTATTCATTAACCTCTTCTTTGGTCATATCGTGGCGAAAATCTTTCATGTCCGGACGGCCTTTGCCTTTTCCGCCGCCTGCCCCTTAATATGGCTGGCAGGAGTGCGGCCTATGAGAAAAAAATAGAATAATCTAAAAAAAATATGGCGCAGCATACACTAATTCAACAAACTATGCAAACGCGATTTTTCCGTATTGCCTTGGGCGGCGCTTTGTTTTAAGCCCTTGAGAGGCTGTGCGGATGCGCGAAGCCGGAGCCCTGTTCCGCCCAAAGGTCAGGATATAGCGCCGATACGCGAGGGCAAACCTTTCCCGGCGGGCGTGCGCAAATGGAAATTACCTTCCAAGGAGATTGTATGGCGTCCTTTTTTTCCCACCCCCGCCAGGCGGAGACCACCATGCCCTGCAAGGCCTGCGGCCGCCCGGTGAGCGCGAAGCGTTCCTGTTTGCGGGTCAGCCTTGTTTGCCCTTCGTGCAAGAAAGAATACCCTCTTGAGGATTACCTGGCTAAAATGGATGCCGCCCTGGAAAGCTTCCTGGACGGCGTGTATATTGACAGAATATGAAAAGCTCGCGTTGGCGCGGGCATAACAACGCGGTGCGAAATGGAAAAAAACAAACGCGGTTCATGCCTGTTCAGGCTGCTGGCGGTTCTTCTGGCGTTTTTTGTGCTGCTGCTCCTGTTTTTCCTGTATGAGCGCATGAAGGCGTCTGAAGCCTTCAGCGGGCCGAGGCTGGGCATCGTACGGGTGGAAGGGGTGATAGAAAATTCCGGGCCGATTGTGGAATGGATTGAAGAGTTGCGCGGCAACGCCAGCGTCAAGGGAGTGCTGCTGCGTATTGATTCCGGCGGCGGGGCGGTTGTTCCCTCGCAAGAAATTTTTCTGGCCGTGAAAAGGCTGGCCGAGGCCAAGCCCGTTGTGGCCTCCATGGGCGGGGCGGCGGCTTCAGGCGGCTATTATGCGGCGGCGGGCGCGCCTTACATCGTGGCCAACACGGCGACGCTTACCGGGAGCATCGGCGTTAAGATGCAGCTGGCGGACGTCTCCGGGCTGCTTTCCCGGCTGGGCGTCGGCGCTCCGGTCATGACCAGCGGCGCCATGAAAGACGCCGGTTCCCCTTACCACGCCCTGACGGAAGAGGAAAAAGCCTATTTTAACGGGCTGATGTCCGAGTTGCATGCGATTTTCGTGCGCGACATGGCTGAGGCCCGCCGGCTTCCGGAGGAATACGTCCGCCAGCTGGCCGACGGGCGTGTCTATACCGGAACGCAGGCCCTTGAGCTCAAGCTGGTTGACGCGCTGGGAGACCAGGATTTCGCCATGCGCGAGCTTATGGCGCGTTGCGGCCTGGCTGAAATGCCTGGGGAGATATGGGACGGGCCGGAAACAGCCCTTCCCTGGTGGGAAGAGCTGTTCGGTTCGGTTTTAAAGTCCGCTCTGAATTTGCATATCGAACAAGGCCTGGGGAGGGCGCGCAATGAATTGCCGTTCCGTTTTTATTATTAGCGCGCTGCTGGGGCTCTTTCTTCAGCCCGTGGCCTTCGCCGCCTCCGTTGAGGAAAGGCTCGCCCCTATTCTGGGCCTGGCCTATCGGGCGGACGGAGCGGTGAACGATTCCGGGGCTTACGCCACCTTTGCCGCTCCGGACGTCACGTTCGCTTCTCCCGGCTTCAATTGCAGCGGTTTTGTGCTTCAGGCCATGCGGGGCCTTTCCGGCAAGGCGATCAGCCTGGAGCAGGCCAAGCGCGACCGTCTGGGAGACAGCGGACCCGGCGCGGAACTCGGCGAAGACTGGGATTTCGGGGTTGACCTGATCCTCAACGTAAGTGAAGGGACGCGGCGGCGCTGGCTTATGCCGGACGGCCGCGTTCTGGCGGTTGAGGACATGCCGGGGCGGAGTGAAATGGCCGGTTTTCGCGGCTATGACCTGCACGCTCCCGGCAGCCTTGAGGAAATTTGCTCCCGCCTCGCTCCCGGCGCGGTCTGCCTTGTGGATTTCAGCCGCGACGTCAAGCGCGCCGGCTACAAGCTGGAGCATTACCACGTGGGCCTGCTTTACCGCGACGCGAAAGGTACGGTCTGGCTTTATCACGCCACGCCGGGGCGCGGCATGTCTTACCGGCAGGAGATAAGCACCCCGGCCGGGCGTCAGGCCTTTCTCAAGGCTTACGCGAACACCGGAAACGTCAGAAAAAGGCTGTTGGTGCTGGAACTGGGCGGGTTGCCGGACTGAGCGCCACGGGCAAATTGACGCTGGAATTTCCATAGGCTTCGGCGCGGCGGCAGGGGGCGGCTCCGGGCAGGCTTCCCAGCCCGGTTCTCCGCCGGGCCGCCCGCTCTGGCCGCGCCTTAAAAGTACGCTTCCGCCGGATCTCAGCCGCCGGCCATCATCAGGCCGATTCTTTCCACTTTGGCTTTGTCTGAAAGGGGGAAAAGGCCAACCAGGCGCCCTCGGAACATAACCCCTATAAAATCGGCCAGGTGCAGGGCCTCGTTCAGGTCGCCGGTTATCAGCAGAACGCCCGCGTTTTTCTTGGCGTCGGCAAGGCGCTGCCAAACGTCGGCCGTGGCGGACACGTCCAGCCCCTGAGTGGGGTTTTCAGCCACTATGCATTGAGGTTCGCGGTAAAGCTCGCGCGCGATGATCAGTTTTTGCAGGTTGCCGCCGGAGAGGGAGCGGGCGCTGGCTTCAATAACGCCCGGGCGCACCTCGTAAGCTTCTATCAGCTTTCGGGTTTCCTCCTCCGCTTCTTTGCGCCGCAAAAGCCCGAACCGGGTGAACAGCGCCCGGGTGGTCAGCAGGAAGTTGTCGGCAAGGTCGAGCATTTCGCAAGAGGCCAGGCCGCGCCGGTCTTCCGGAATATAAACCAGCCCGCCCCGTTGCCCGCCGCGTTTCCCGGAGCGGGAATAAAAGCTTTGCCAGTCCCGCCCCAGAATGTTCACTTGCCCGGAACGGGGGCGGCGCAGCCCGCAGATCATCTCCACCAGCTCTTTCTGCCCGTTCCCGGCCACGCCAAGGATGGCGAGGGTCTGGCCGCGTTCAAGGTTGAAGCTGACGGCGGAGACGTTCTCGCAGCCGGCCTCTTCCAGCCGCAGGGCGTAATCGCGCCCTTGCCCGGAATTTTCCCGTTTTTCTCCGGCATGGGACCGGGTTGTTTTTTTGCGGGCGGCTTCGGAAACGCCCGGAACGCCTGTTGCCGGGCCGTCTTCCGGCTGATTCGGGCCGCGGAGCGCGTCAACGCCGTCTATCCGTTCCACGCCGCTGAACCCGAGCAAAGACTTTTCAAGATTCCGTTCGGCCTTGCGCCCGAACATGCGGCGGGCCAGCTCTTCTTCGTCCGGCACGTTGGACCGGGCGAACTCGTCGACAATTTCGCCCCGTCGTAAAATAGCCACTTCATCCACCAGGCTCAGGACCTCATGCAGCTTGTGGCTGATGAAGACTATGGCCTTGCCGTCGGCGGCCATGCGGCGCAGCGCCGTGAAAAGCTGCTCCGTTTCCGTAGGGGTGAGCACCGCCGTGGGTTCGTCGAGAATAAGCACCCGGCTTTCCCGGCACAGGAGTTTGAGTATTTCCACACGTTGTTTTTCGCCCATGGAAAGGGCGGAAATTCTGGCCCTGGGATCCACCGGAATGCCGTAAAGTTCGGAAAGCGCGCGCACCCGTTCGCGGCGCTCGTTCTTGCGCAGCAGCCAGGCGCTTTTCTGGCCCAGCAGCACGTTGTTGGTCACGGACATGTTGTCCACCAGCATAAAGTGCTGGTAAACCATGCCGATGCCGGCCTCGAAGGCCTGTTTGGGGTTGTGGAGGACCACGGGCTTTCCGTTTACCAGAATGCGCCCGGAATCCGGCTGGGTATGCCCGGCCAGAATCGACATCAGCGTGCTTTTGCCCGCGCCGTTTTCGCCCAGCAGGGCCTTGATGCGCCCCGGGTAAATGCGCAGGGAAATGTCCTTGTTGGCCTGGTTTTCTCCGTAAGCCTTGCTGACGCCGCGCAATTCAACAAGAGGCGTCCGGGCGGTTTCGTGCGCTGCGTCCACTGTTACGCCTCCGGTTCAATGTTCACGCCAAGCGATTTCGGGGCGTTCCTTCCCCGGCCCAGGCGGCTTGCGGCGAAAAGCACCAGCAAGGTAAGCGCATAGGGAAGCATGAGCAGAAACGAGCTGGGAATGGCCGTTCCGGTGGCCTGAAGCCTTAGCTGGAAAGCCACCACCCCGCCGAAGAGGCAGGCCCCGAATACCGCCCTGGCCGGACGCCAGAAGGCGAAAATGACCAGGGCCACGGCTATCCAGCCGCGCCCGGCGCTAAGGTTGTCCGTCCAGATGTGCATGTAGGCCAGGGAAAGATAGGCCCCGCCCAGTCCGGCCAGGAAACCGCCCGCCCAGGTGCTTTGCCAGCGCACCAGCAAGGGCGAGATGCCGGAACTTTTGGCGGCGGCGGGGTTTTCCCCGGTGGCCCTTACGGCCAGCCCGGCTGTGGTGCGCGTGAGAACGAACCAGAACACCGCCGGCAGGCAGAAGGCGATGTAAACCAAAGGGTCCTGCCTGAAAAGCACCGGGCCGAGCAGCGGTATGTCGCTCAGTAAAGGGAGGCTGACCGGGCTGAAGCCTTCGGTGCTTTTGCCTATGAACGGAGTGCCCAGGTAGTTGGCCAGCCCGGTTCCGAACGTGGCCAGGGCCAGCCCGGCCACGACCTGATTGCCGCGCAGCGCTAGGCAGATCAAGCCGTGCAGCGAGGCCAGCAACATTCCGGCCAGCCCGCCGCAAATGAAGCCCAGCCAGGGGTTGCCGCTGAGATAAAGCCCCAGGAAGGCGGCGAAGGCCCCTATCATCATGATGCCTTCTATGCCCAGGTTCAGCACGCCGGACCTCTCCATGATCATTTCGCCGAGGGTGGCGTAAAGTATGGGGGTGGCGGATTGCACCGCCGCGGCCAGAACCGGTATGAGGAGTTCAATGTCCATAGTACAGCTTTCCGGGTTTCAGGCCTTCTGGAGGCGCTTAAGGCGATAGTTGTCGAAAAATTGCCCGGCCAGAACCGCAAGCAGGATGAGGCCGTCCATAACCTGGGCGAAGTTTTTGGAAACCTGCAGATCTATTTGCAGGTTTTCCACCCCAACCCGTATTCCGGCCAGAATTATGGAAAAAAAGACGATGCGGCTGGTTTTCAGGCGGGCCAGCCAGGCCACCACAACGGCGGTAAAGCCGTAACCGGCCGAAATGGAGGCTTCAAGGTGGCCCACTGTGACCGAACATTCCATAATTCCGGCCATTCCGGCCATGGCCCCGCAAATGACAAGGCTCAAAGCCACCAGAAAGGCATGGGGAATTCCGGCGTAGCGCGCCGCCTTCTCGTTGCTTCCGGCGGCCGTGAATTCAAAGCCGGGGCGGGTTTTTTTCATGAAAAAAGCGGTGCTGAAAGCCAGCAGCAGGCAAAAAACGAAACCCCAGTGAATGTTGCCGAAAAGGTTCGGCACAATAGCCGCAGGGGGAAAGTCAATGCCGACCGGGTGGTTGCTTTTGCCCGGGTCTTTAAAGGGGCCGAAGACCAGGAAATCCAGCAGATAGACGGCGATATAGTTCAGCATCAGCGAGGTGATGATTTCGTTCATTTTCCAGCGCAGCCTGCAAAAGGCAACAAGCCCCGCCCAAAGCGCTCCGGCCAGGGCGGAGGCGCAGAACATGCCGGGCAGCATCAGGGGCGCGGGCAGTCCGGGAAAAGCCATGATAAAGGCGGTGCCGCCGATCGCGCCCAAAACGTATTGCCCTTCGGCCCCGATGTTCCATATCTGCAGGCGGAAGCAGAAGGCCACGCCCAGCGAGCAGAGAAAAATGGGAATAGCCTTGCGCACGGTATCTTCCCAACTGTAAAGGTGGCCGAAACCCCCTTCCAGAAGCAGGCCCACGCCGGTGAAGCCGGGTTTGCCCTGCACATAGAGCAGCAAGGCGCTGAGCAGCAGGGCCAGGGCCAGGGCGGCGGCGAAAATGATTGCGGAGCGCCAGGTCGGCGGCGCGTCAGCGCGTACGGCTACTCTGAACATTATGCAAGAGCCTCTTTAGAAAGTGTTGCGCCTGAAATGCTCCGGCTTGCGGGAAAAGGCCCGCGGTGGCGGCGCGTGGAAAAAACGAGGCCGCCGGGCGGAGGCCCGGCGGCGTGCGGTTATTTCGTGGTTCCGGCCACCCCTTCAACGAACCAGTCCATTCCCAGGAGGTCGCCGTCAGGCGGAACAGCGCCTTCCGCTATGCGCACCTTCCCGGACTGGTCTTTCACCGGTCCTTTGAACACTGTGAATTTGCCGTCGATTATTTCCTGCTTACGGGCGTCAACTCTGGTTCTAACGTCTTGCGGAACCATGGGGCCATAGGGGGAAAGGTCCACTATGCCGCTTTCCAGTCCCGGCCAGAGCGAGGCGGGCTTCCATGTTCCGGCGCGCACTTCTTCCACGGTTTTGACGTAGAAGGGCGCCCAGTTCCATACCGGGGCCACCAGGTGGGCTTTGGGGGCGAAAACGGAGAGGTCGGTGTTGTAGCCTATGGAATAAGCCCCTCGTTCCTGGGCGGCTTCTTGCGGTCCGGGAGAGTCCTGATGCTGGGCGATTACGTCCGCGCCCACGTCGAGCAGGCTTTTGGCGGCTTCTTTTTCTGTGGCCGGGTCATACCAGGTTTTTGTCCAGACCACGCGCACCTCGGCCTTGGGGTTGGCTTCGCGCACGCCCAGGGTAAAGGCGTTGATGCCGCGAATGACTTCCGGAATCGGGAAAGCGGCCACATAGCCTATTACTCCGCTTTTGCTCATGGAGCCGGCGACAAGGCCGGAAAGATAGCGGGGCTGATAGATGCGACCGAAATAGTTGCCCACGTTGGGGGCGGTTTTATAGCCGGAGCAGTGCATGAAAACCGTTTTGGGGTAGCTTTGCGCCACCTTGATGGTCGGGTCCATATAACCGAAACTGGTGGTGAAGATTATGTCATAGCCTTTGCGGGCCATGTTCAGGATAACCCGTTCCGAGTCGGCCCCTTCCGGAACCGATTCCACAAAAGAGGTGGTTATGCCGGGCATTTTATCCAGGGCCTTACGGCCCGCGTCGTGCGCGTATGACCAGCCGGCGTCGCCCACCGGCGAAACGTAGACGAACCCGATTTTCAGCTCTTTTTCCGCCGCAACGGCCGGAAGGGCGCAGAGGAACAGGGCGGCCGCAGCCATAAGCAGGCTTTTCTTGAACATGGAAGCTCCCGCGTTTGTTGTTTGCGCGGGCGGCAAGCGCCCGCCTGATTTATAAAAAAATATTAACGCGCGCCTGCCGGGAGGCGCTGAAGCGTTATCTATCTGGAATTTCCGGAGTAAAGGGTCTTTGCGCTGCGAACGGCGAACCGGATCTGCTAAATTCAGGCGGCGCAGGGCGTAAGGATTGAAAACGCGCCGCTCTTCCGTCCGTTTCAAAGCCGATGCGCCTAGTCCGCGCCTTCGTCGTCCCAGGGGAAAAGCACCCAGGTGTCTTGCCCCACTTCAGTTATAAATTCGTCAACAAGCGGCTTGCCGGCCGGTTTGGCGTACACCGTGACGAAACAGGCCTCGGGAAGCTGGGCGCGCACCATTCTGGCGGTGTTGCCCGTGTCCACCAGGTCGTCGACGATCAGCCAGCCCCGCCCGCCGTCGGGCAGGACTTCAGACAGGCTTTTGTTCACGATGCATTCGCCGATGCGCTGCCCGTCGTAGCTGGCGACGCAAACCGTTTCCACAATGCGCAGGTTCAGTTCGCGCGCCATGATTCCGGCGGGGATAAGCCCGCCCCGGACAATGGCCACGATGCCTTGAAACGGACCGCGTTTTTCAATTCTGCGGGCCAGGGCGCGCAAATCGCGGTGCAAAAGCTCCCAGGAAACCGGGAAGGTGTTTTTATATAAATCGGGGCGGGTGTTCATTATTATTGCAGCGGCTTTGGTTCGGGCGCCGGGCAGCTGGGAAAGCCGCCCGGCTGGGGATGTTTCAGCAAACGTTCGCGCTTAAAGGGGCCGCACGCCAGGCGGGCGGCCGTTTTTGCCGGTTCGCCTAGTTCTGGCCTGAAAGCACCTGGCGCAGATAGGGGTTGCTTTCATTGACCCTGACTTCAACGGCGGCGTTGGCGCGTTCGATAAAGCTGCGCATGGCTATGTCTTTGCCGAGCGAGACGACGCCCTGCATGTATTTGTCTTTTACGGCGGCCCATTCGTCATCGCTTGCCGGGGATATGTCGGCCAGTTGGGCCACAATGACGTGGTTGGAAGAAAGATAAACCTTGGGGAGCCATTCGCCTTTTTGGGCCGCGTAAGCGTCAGAGCCAAGGCCGGAAACCGCGCCCAGGTCGGAGGTCAGGGTTCCGTCGCGCCTAACCGGCACGTCTTTTACCAGACGGGCCTGAGCCGCGCCCAGGCTGCCGCTTTTGCGCGCTTCTTCCAGGGCGGCCTCGGCGGCCTTCAGGGCCAGGCCGTCGGCTTTTTCGCGCTTCAGGGCCGCTTCGATGCGGTCAGCCACTTCTTTCTGTTCAAGCGTTCTGGCGGGTGAAACTTCGCTCACCTTGGCCACTATGAAACCGTCTTTAACCGGCAAGGGGTCGGAAAGCATTGAACCGGGGGTTTTCTTGCCGAGGTCGGGCAGGGGCGAGGTCAGGCGCAGGGCGGCGGCCAGGGCGTCAAGGCTCTGCATGCCCGTTTTCTTGATTTCAAGATTGTATTCTTTGGCCAGATTTTCAAGCGTAATCTTGTTCTGGATGAGCCCGTCCTCTATTTCCGGCTGAATGCGGCTGTAAAGCGCGTAAACCTTGTCCTGCACCAGGGCGCGGCGGATTTCCGGCTCGACGTCGGCCAGGGGCATTGCTCCGGCCGGGGCTATCTCCAGCAGCTTGATCAGGTGAAAGCCGAAGGGGGTGGCCACAATCTGGCTCACTTCGCCCGGCTTAAGGGCGGTCATGGCTTTTTCGAAGGGCGGAACGAGAACGCCTTTGGGCAGGAAGCCGAGGTCTCCGCCGTCAGGCGCGCTGCCCGGGTCGTTGGAATATTCTTTGGCCAGTTCGGCAAAGTCTTTTCCGGCTTTGATCTCTTTTTCAATTTCCTTGATGCGTTTTTCCGCGTCTTGCAGCTGGGGCGAAGGGTTTTCCGCCATTTTGTCGGCGCCGTCAGCGGCAATCAGGATATGCCGGGCGTGCCAGCGTTCCGGCTGGGTGAAGCGGGCCATGTTGGCCTTATAATAATTTTCGACGTCAGCCTGCGGAACTTCCGCTTCAGCCGCCGCGGCAAGGCTTGGAACGTCAACCGTCACATACTCGAGGCTGGCTCCGGCCGGAACCTTGAATTTGTCTTTATTGCTTTCGTAGTAGGCAACGGCTTCCTCCGGGGCGACTTCAACCTGGGCGGCAAAATCGGCCACAGCGAAAGGAATGTAGTTCACCCGGCGTTTTTCATATTCAAAGTTGAAAAGATCGCGGGTTTCTTTTTCCGTATAGCTTACGGAAAGGCCGATATAATTCTGAAGTTTGTCGAGCACGATTTTGCGGGAACTGCTATCTTCAAGTTCGGCCAGCGGGCGTGGGTCGAGCGCGTAGAGCTTGTCGTAAATTTTCTGGTCGAACTTGCCGTCCGGGGCCTGAAACTGCGGAAATTTCGCGATGACGTCGCGCAATTCCTGCGGCGAGGCCGACAGGCCGAGGGCCTTGGCCTGGCCCATAGCCTGGGCTTCTACAATCATGGCTTGCAGCACCTGGACGCCTATGCCCATTTGGCGCATATCGTCAGCGGTCAGGCTGGGCACGTTCCGGCGCATTTCGTCGTAGGTTTCCTGCAGAAGCTTCTCATAGGCCACTGTGGAAATATCCTGGTCGCCCACGGTGGCGACGACGGTCTGGGGGGCGGAATTGTATGATTGAATGCCCCAGAAGACGAAAACGATGATAATAATGCCGAAAACGGCTTTAACCATCCATGACTGCGAATTGCGTCTTATAATGTCAAGCATGTGCTCTCCCGTATTTAAGATGAACCCTTACGCCTCTACGGGCGCGCCGAGCTCTTTGTATTCAGCCAGTTTGTTGCGCAGGGTGCGCACGGATATTCCGAGCAGGTCGGCCGCCTGCGTGCGGTTGCCCTGGGTTTGGTCCAGCCCCTTCATGATGAGAATGCGCTCCATTTCATGCAAGGGAATGACGCCTCCGGCGAAAACGTCCTCCGCCGTCCGGGCGGAAGGCGCGGCAGTGGAGGCGGAAGGGGCCTGAGGCGTTTCAGCCGGGGAAAAACCGAGCCCGGAGGGCGCGCCTTCTTCCTGCTCTTCAATGAACAGGGGCCAGCTGTCGGCCTCCAGCAGAAAATGTTCGGGCATGACGGGTTTGCCGCCGCAAAGCAGAACCGCGCGCTCCATAAGGTTTTGCAGTTCGCGCACGTTGCCGGGCCAATCGTGGGCGGTAAGCCATTTGACCGCTTCGGGAGAAAGAACCGTTTGCGGAAGGTTGTATTCCTTGACGTACATGGCGATGAAGAATTCCGCCAGAACGATCACGTCGTTGCCGCGTTCGCGCAGCGAAGGCAGGCGCAGGGGGATCACGTTCAGGCGGAAGAACAGGTCTTGCCGGAATTTGCCCTCTTTAACCCAGTCTTCAAGGTTGCGGTTGGTGGTGGCCAGAACGCGCACGTCGACCGGCACCGTTTCCGTGCCGCCCACGCGGTCTATCTCGCCTTCCTGCAGCACGCGCAGCAGCTTGGCCTGGAGCGAAAGCTCCATTTCGGAAATTTCATCCAGCAGTATCGTGCCGCCGCTGGCCATTTCGAATTTGCCGAGCTTGCGGGCTATGGCCCCGGTGAAAGAGCCTTTCTCATGGCCGAAAAGCTCGCTTTCCAGCAAGTGTTCGGGCAGGGCGGCGCAGTTTACGGCTATAAAGGGTTTGTCGGCCCGGTCGCTTTGCGCGTGCAGGTAGCGCGAGAACATTTCCTTGCCGGTGCCGGATTCGCCGGAAATCAGCACCGTAGCCTTGGACCGGGCAACCTGCCGGGCCAGGGCCAGCACCCGCTGGATGGCGGGGTGCGATCCTACTATGTCCGGCCTGCCCTCCGGTTTATGCCCGCCCAAGGTGGTGGAGCGCGGCGCGGGGGCCGAGGCTTTAGCCTGCGGCAGCACGGCTTCTATTTTTTCAAGGCTGAGCGGGTCCGGCCAGTAGTCTTTGGCTCCAAGCCGCATAAGGCGCTCGGCCTCTTCAGGGCCGGGGTGCTCCGTGAAAATGATGACCGGTGGAAAATCCGGGTCTTCCTCGCCCACCTGAAGAAGGTCTTCAACCCGGTAGCCGGGCAGGGCCGGGCGCGAGAGGATAAGCCCGGGCGGCGACTTGCGGATGAAGGCGGACGCGCCCTTGATGTTCTCCGCAATGCCGACCTCAAAGCCGGAGTCCCGCAATTCCGGAAAGATGCGGGTTACAGCCTGGGCCTGGGCTAAAAATAGGATGCGACGGGCGGACATTCGGAACATGATACAGACAAGACGGAACTTTATCAATAGCCGGGCGGGGTAAAATATAGGCGGAAGCGGCGCGAATCCGGAACGCGCCGGGGGGCAGGGTTATATTTTTTTACTTCTTTCCAGTTTATCTAGCTACTATCATATTGCATATCAAGTTTTCTTGATGTATAGGGGCGTCATGTCAAGCAGCATACATACCTTCAAAGCCCTGGCGGACGAGACCCGCCTGCGCATCCTATATGTGCTGAACCGTTTTGAGCTTAACGTGAACGAACTGGTCAGCATGCTGGGCATGGGCCAGTCGCGCGTTTCGCGCCACCTGAAAATTCTGGCGGAAGCCGGTTTGCTGGAGGCCCGGCGCGACGGGTTGTGGATGTTTTATTCCACCCCCAAGGCCGGGCCCAGGCGTGAGTTTATTAACGCCATTCTTCCCTTTGTGGTCCTTGATTCCGCCCTTGAGGCCGATCTTGCCATGGCCGCCGGCGTGCTTGACGAGCGGGCCGCCAAAACGCGGCAATTCTTTAACACCGTGGCGGAAGAGTGGGACCGCATGTCCGGAGCTGTTTTGGGCGGTTTTGACCTGGCTGAAGCCGTTTTGCGGGTTATGCCGAAATGCGCGGCGGCGGTGGACCTCGGCTGCGGCACGGGCAACCTTTCCGCCCGGCTGCTGGAAAAAGCCGGGCTGGTGATCGGGGTTGACGGTTCGGCCCGCATGCTGGAACTGGCCCGGCGGCGCTTCGCCGCCCAGCCGGAGCGGGTGTCGCTGCGCATAGGCGACCTTGAACACCTGCCCCTGCGCGACGGCGAGGCGGACTTCGCCTGCCTGAACATGGTGCTGCACCACCTTTCAGACCCCGTGGCCGCCTTGCGAGAAATACGCCGCGTTATCAAACCGGGCGGCAAGCTTTTCCTTAGCGATTTTGACAGGCACGACCACGAAGCCATGCGGGCCGAATACGGCGACTGCTGGCTCGGGTTCAGCGCCGAAACCCTGTCCGGCTTCCTGCGCGAAGCCGGGTTCGCAATGTCTTCCAGCCGTACCGAGCCTGTGGAAAAAGGCCTGCGGCTGCATCTTCTCCTGGCCGAAAGCCGGGAATAATTCATCACCCCATTCAGGAGCATCAAATGACTGACGCAAACCGTGCCCAGAAGCTTGACCTTTCCCTCAGCCACAAGGTCGCCGATATCAACGAGGCCGATTTCGGCCGCAAGGAAATGCAGCTTTCCGAACGGGAAACCCCCGGCCTCATGGAGCTCATTCGCCTTTACGGCGACAAGAAACCGCTGAAGGGCCTGAAGATTTCCGGTTCCCTGCACATGACCATCCAGACCGCCATGCTGATAAAAACCCTGCACGCCCTCGGCGCGGACCTGCGCTGGGCTTCCTGCAATATTTTCTCCACCCAGGACCACGCCGCCGCCGCCATTGCCGATTCCGGCATGGCCAAGGTGTTCGCCTGGAAGGGTGAAAGCCTTGAGGAATACTGGTGGTGCACGGAAATGGCCCTTACCTGGCCCGACGGCAGCGGGCCGGACCTGATCGTTGACGACGGCGGCGACGCCACTCTGCTCATCCACAAAGGCGTTGAAGTGGAAAAGAACCCCGCCCTGCTGGAAAAAGCCTATGAAGTCAAGGAAATGCAGGTTATTATGGATCGTTTGGCCCTTTCATACAGCCAGGACAAGGGGCGCTGGCAGCGCGTGGCCGCCAAGGTCAAGGGCGTTTCTGAAGAAACCACCACCGGCGTGCACCGTCTTTACGCCATGCAGAAAGAGGGCAGCCTGCTTTTCCCGGCCATCAACGTCAATGACGCGGTCACCAAATCCAAGTTCGACAACCTTTACGGCTGCCGCGAATCTTTGGCGGACGGCCTGAAGCGCGCGACCGACATAATGGTTGCGGGCAAGGTTGTGGTCGTCTGCGGCTACGGAGACGTGGGCAAGGGCTGCGCACAGAGCATGCGCGGCTTCGGCGCGCGCGTGCTGATCACGGAAATTGACCCTATTTGCGCGCTGCAGGCCGCCATGGAAGGCTACGAAGTCACCACCATGGAAGACGCCGCCCCGCTGGGCGACATTTTCGTCAGCGCCACCGGCAACTATCACGTGATCAGCCGCGACCACATGATGAACATGAAAGACGAGGCCATCGTCTGCAACATCGGGCACTTCGACAGCGAAATAGACATGACTTTCCTTGAGGGGAACAGCGGCTGCAAGCGCACCAACATCAAGCCCCAGGTGGATAAATGGCTGCTGCCTTCCGGCCGTTCCATAGTGGTGCTGGCGGAAGGGCGGCTCATGAACCTGGGCTGCGCCACCGGCCACCCCAGTTTCGTAATGTCCGCCAGCTTCACCAACCAGGTTCTGGCCCAGCTTGAACTCGCGGGCAACAAGGACCTCAAGCCGCAGGTATACACCCTGCCCAAAAAACTCGACGAGGAAGTGGCGCGCCTGCACCTGGGCCGCCTTGGCGCCAAGCTGACCAGGCTTACCCCGGAACAGGCCGGTTACATCAACGTGCCGGAGGACGGCCCGTTCAAGCCCGACCATTACAGATATTAAAAAACGTTCCGCCTTGCCAGGGGCTGTTTCTAAATAAAAGATTTTGCGCCAAGGACAAGGAAAACGGCCTTTTTTGCGAAGAGAGTGTACTCTTACGGTACTCGACCGGAGAAAAAAAGGACGATTGACGCAGTATTTGGACAAAAGATTTATTTAGAAACAGCCCCTAGGGCGAACCGGCTTTGGAAAAGCCTGCTCGCCCTGGCGGCGCGGCATTCCCGCCAAAATGCAAGAAAGCCGGCAAGGCTGTTCTTTTTTGCCTTTAAAAAGAGATAGAACGCACTGTTTCAAAATTTGATTACCTGAAAGGCGGGCGGGATTTCACGTTTTACGCGCAAACAGGCAATTGAAAACAAGCGTTGCGCCCGCTGTCTACACGCCCTTGGCCCGCAGCAGGGCCTCGCCTTTGGCGCGGAAGGCGCTCATTATCTCCGGCGGAACCATGCCGCCGCCCGTGCCCCAGACTATGTGCACGGCGTTTTCCAGGTGCGGGGCCAAACCGTGGGCTTCAAGCCAGGCCCGCCCGTGCGGAGTGTTCAGCAGCCTCACTGGGCCGGGGAATCCGGCCATGGCGGAAGGTTCAAGCAAAAAACCTTCGCTGCCGGCCAAAAGGGCCAGAAGCTGGTGCAGCCTGTCGTCGTTTACAGTGAAAACCCCGCTGACGTCCTTTTTCAGAACCTTGCCGATAAAGCCGGAAGGGCGGCCCACGGCCAGTCCGTCCGCCTCAGTCCTGTTGGTCAGCCCGACGTCTTCGACGCATATTTCATTGTGCATTCCGGTCATAAGGCCGAGCAGCATGGCCGGAGACTGCACCGGCTCCGCGAAAAAGCAGTGCGCGGCGTCGCTGAAGATGCTGCGCAGCCCGAAGGTTATGCCGCCCGGCGCTCCGCCCACCCCGCAGGGCAGGTAGACGAAAAGCGGGCGGCCTGGTCCTGGCTCCAGGTCCATTTCCCGCAACTGCCTTTGCAGGCGTTTGGCGGCCACCGCGTAACCGAGGAACAGGGTTCTGGAATTTTCGTCATCCACGAAATGGCTTTTGGGGTCGGCCAGGGCCTCGCGCCTGCCGGTAGCCACGGCCTCTCCGTAATCTCCGGCATGTTCGATTACCGTCGCGCCCTTGGCCCGCAGCAGGTCTTTTTTCCATTGCTTGGCGTCGGACGACATATGCACGGTTGCCTGAAAGCCGAGGCGGGCGCTCATTATACCTATGCTCAACCCGAGGTTTCCGGTTGAGCCGACCACTATTTTATAGCCTGAAAACAGGCGGCGGAAAGGCTCGGACGCGAATTGCGCGTAGCTGTCCGCATCCGGCAGCAAACCGTTGGCTTCGGCGACGCTTTCCGCTGTTTTCAGAACTTCGTAAATGCCTCCCCTGGCCTTTACCGAGCCGGAAATGGGCAATTCACCGTCCAGCTTGAGGTAAAGCCCGCCTTCAAGCGGAGGCGTCCCATACAGTTGGGCCAGTTTATCCCGCATGCGCGGCACGGGGGCCAGGGCGGACTCTATAACGCCCCGCTGCGGAGCGGTTTCCGGAAAGGCCAGGGCCAGGTAAGGAGCGAAGCGTTCCAGCCTTTTTTCCGCGTCGTCGATGTCTTCCGTGCCGAGTTCCCCTGAAATGCGCCGCCCGTTAAGGGAGGCCAGGGCCGGGTTAAGCCAGAAAGCCTCCTTTCCGGCGTTGATGTCTTTTAACAGTGGAAAACGCTGTTGGAGCTCTTCGAGAGAGCGGGCGTCCGCCGGTTTGTTCATGTGGCCTCCGGTTTCTTTTGCCTGTAAAGACTGCTTAGCGGCAAAACGGCGGCGGCGCAAGGAGGGTCGGAGTGATTTCAGCGCATCTCTAGTGTTTGTTTGCAAAACAAACACTAAAAAAATCCGTCAGGATTTTGCGCCACCACAGGTGGCGTGAGTTGGCTGTAAACCACGCTTTTCAGCCAACGATCTTTGCAAAAATACCCTTTAAAATTATTTGTGGAATTTTTGCAATTAGACACTAGAACGTATCTTCATAATCAAATTTACAATTTGATTATGAAGATCGCTTCGCCAAAAAACGTGGTTTTTGGCTCGCTCACGGCGGCTACGCCGCCGCGCCGTCTGAAATTCAGGCGGCGTTAGAAGCCATTTTTATTTCATATTTTGATTAT
>JAVBMT010000036.1:0-9416 GCA_031552195.1 Desulfovibrionaceae bacterium | reverse complement strand
TTCACCGTATGGTCTATTGCCGTTCAACCGGCGCTTTTCCCATCCACAAAAAATAGGGGTTTCTTTTGGGGGTTGCTCAAAAGAAACTTTTTTGTATTGTGTGTTCTGTCAGTGTGTTATGGTGCTGATGAGCAGACTATCTGGACGGGGTACGGGAACAGGTAAAAGCGGAAGGGTAAAGCGGACGCATGGCTTCCAAAATCCTGTCTCCCCACATTGAATGAGGGTCTGGAAAAGTATGAACCTCGCCCGACATATTTTGCTTTTGCGGAAAACTTCCGGCATACTTGCATGAAATTTATCTATACATGAGGTTGCAATGGCGCGGCAAAAAATTGATGTGCAGGGTACGGAAATCGCCCTGATGGTGCGGGAGCGCGAAGATTATATATCGCTGACCGGCATTGCCAAATATCGTAATCCGGCGGAGCCGTTCGCCGTTATCAACAACTGGATGCGCAGCCGCAGCACCATTGAGTTTCTCGGCTTGTGGGAGCGCCTGAGCAATCCGGATTTTAAACCTCTCGAATTCGAGAGGTTTAGAGCGGAAGCGGGCAGTAACTATTTTGTCCTTTCGCCACAGCGCTGGATTGAGGCCACAAGCGCTGCCGGCATTATTGCCAAATCAGGCCGGTATGGCGGCACTTTCGCACATCGGGATATTGCCTTCGAGTTTGCCTCGTGGATTTCGCCGGAGTTCAAGCTCTACCTCGTCAAGGAATTTCAGCGGCTCAAAGACGAAGAGACAAGGCAACTCGGTTGGGATTTACGGCGCGATCTGGCAAAGATCAACTACCGTATCCACACGGACGCCATCAAAGAACGCCTTGTACCGCAAGAACTGACCCGGCAACAGATCAATGTCGTCTACGCCTCGGAAGCGGATATGCTCAACATGGCGTTGTTCGGCCTGACAGCCCAGGAGTGGCGACTTGCCAACCATGACAAAAAGGGGAACATGCGCGATTATGCCAATGTCGCGCAATTGGTGTGCCTTTCCAACCTGGAAAGCATGAATGCGTTGCTCATTCATGAAGGACTAACGCAGCCGGAACGGCTGCAAAGGCTTAACAGAGCAGCCATCCAGCAAATGAAGCTTCTTACGGAAGATTCGCGTGTCAAAAAGCTGGAGGGAAGCAAGTAAGCTTCGTGTTTTTTGCCGTGTGCGAGTAGATGCGGGGAAAAGAAAAAATATAGTAGTCGTTCTGGCGGACAGGGCAACTCCAGCCCCTCACAACGGTGAGGGCGCACTTACCAGTTTCCTTCGGAAACCGGGTGCGCTCCGCGAGGCTTTGGGCGCGGGAAGTCAGCGGCTGGCGGTGTGGAAAATGGCTGGAGTGTCTGCTCCCAGTCTTTGCGAAAGACAAAAGCATAGCACAGTATACTTCACTTCGTGAAGACTGTGTGAGCGTGCCGCTCGACCGCCAAAGGCGGAAATACAAGTCCGGGAAATGGCTCTAGCAAACCTTGAATCGCACACTATTTCATTGTGGCGACAAGGCGGTCCAGCATGGGGGTATAATCAACGGGATTTTCGGATTTCCAGCGGAATTGGATATAGAGCGGTTTTTCCTCCGTATCCTTAAGAACCACAATATAGGCTCGGCATGTTTGTTCGCCTTGTATGCTTGTGGACGCAAAAACCGCATGCCCGTTTGCGAAGGATTCGGTGATACCTTTTCCGCCCTGCTTTTTCACCAGCAGTTCAGTTATGTCTTCTTTAGTGCGCACCCCGACAGAGCCTTGGCTGATTTGACCGGATATTTCCTTTGCTTCAAGGAATACCCCCATGGTCGTTTCCGCAAGTTCAAATTGTTTCGGATGCATGAACAATACTCTGCCGACCTTGCTGGAAGCAGTGAAGGTGGCTTCAAACTGTTTCATCCAGGCTTCCTGATTCTGAGCATGAGATTGTGGTGTGAAATACAGGCAAGCAAAAAGAGCGGTAACCAGAATTAAAAGATATGAACGCGTTGCCATCCCGTCTCCTTCACTCACGGAGTTTATTTTTTAGATATCTTCCTAAAACCGATAAAGCTTCCTTCAAACAAAGACATCGCACAAATATTCGGGTCAGTGGAGCCATTATATTTGAAGCGGTAATGCAAGCGCACTTCCTCCCATTCCCCTTGGCGCGACAGCACTTCCACTAGTGGCTCGGGGTTGCCTCCCGAAGAAAGTAGCAGCGGTACAAAGGCCGCTGTGTCATCAGGCGTGACGCGCAGAATGTCCTGTTGCACAAAAGGCGTATTATGAAATTCGGCCAAAGCGGGTGTTGAAAAACAGCACAGCCCCGCCGAAAGCATACCAAGCATAAGAAGTAGTTTCATGCGAATTACACTCCATGCACGCGCGCGGTTACTTCGTAGGCGCGTTTGATGATCACCGGCGTCACAGGCACGAAATCATGTCCAGCTTCGCGTGTGACAGGGACTTTCCTAATCGCCTCGACAACTTCCTCTCCCCACACGACTCTGCCGAAAACACAGTACCCCCAGCCGGTTTCCGTCGGCTGAGCGTAGTCAAATTCGGGGTTGTCCTTGGTGTTGATAAAAAATTGGTTTGTGGCGGAATGCGGTCCGGATGCGCGGGCCATGGCGACGGCATATGTGACGTTTTTCAGGCCGGTGTTCGCGGCCTCGTTGGGTATGGGCGGATCGGCGGCGATGGGTCGCAGCCCCGGAGTGAATCCGCCTCCCTGGATGACGGCACCATCAATCTTATGGAAAATGGCGTCGTCATAAGCGCCGCTGTTCACGTAACGAAGGAAGTTATCAACGGTTTGGGGGGCTCGTTTGTAATATAATTCCAGTACGATGTCCCCCATGCTCGTTTCAAGCTGGACATAACATATGAAATTTCTTTTTTCCCCTCCGAACAGGGCGGCGTATTTCATTCCTTCCGGCAATGTGGTCTGTAAATCGCTGCCGTGAACCCGTACATCGCGGCTTACGACAGCATGAAACCCCTCAGGGGCGATGGAACAACCGGCCTGAGCGGAAAAAGAATAGAAGCTCCCGAAAAAGAGGACTGACACCAGTATGGCAAGCAGATACCCTATGCTTGGAGTCAGAATAAGTGATCGAGCATTATTGTGCATGTGCGGTATGATATCCGGTCAAGACGCAAAAGGGAACAGGGCGACATTCCGGTCCTGATGTACCTCAATTTTGTGTAATGCTCGCAAGGCCAGTGCCGCCCTTGGTGTTGCGGGAACTACAAGCTGGTGTCAGCCCGTAAGCCGCGAAGATAGTTGGCCCATCGTTTCCTCATGCGGCGGCGTTCAAGGAGACACTCAGTGTAGTTGTATGCGGCTCGGGCGGAGGGCAGCGAGCCAAGGGACGGCGCTGCAAACGCCGTGGAACCCCGAGATCGAGGCTGGTTTACTCTCCCTCTTTCACAGTGTAAGGCAGAAATGTTGGGCAAAGCCGTCTCAAAAAGTCCGGCCCCATCCGCAAAAAACGTTGGTATTATTGCTGGTATAAAATTATTAAAAAAATATTTTATATAGTAATTTCAAAGAATAAACATATAAAGCAAATTAACATTGAAAAGTTTAAATGCCCTGGCGGTAGCGTTAGCGTACGCCCGCAAGCGAGCAGCGCGGCGTGCCTTTAGTGCAAGCCGCTTTGGGTTTGTACGTGTCGGATAAAATATAGCCTTCTGTATCCAAAACCGATTTTTGCAGAGATATTTCAAAGTTAAAATGCTCTACAGCTAGGGGCTGTTTCTAAATAAAAAATTTTGCGCCAAGGACAAGGAAAAAGTGTACTCTTACGGTACTCGACCGGAGAAAAAAAGGACGATTGACGCGGTATTTGGACAAAAAATTTATTTAGAGACAGCCCCCTAGAATGCCGCAAGGTCAGCGCATGCGCATGTTTTTCGCCTGCGCCGGCGCGGGCATCGAAAAATCAAGCCTGAAAAAGCGCCTCCACCCGCAAAACGCTCCCGTTATGGCTGGCCCCGACTTCCCCGCTATGCAAGCGCACTATTTTTTCCACGATGGAAAGCCCCAGCCCCACACCTTTTCCGCCTCCCTGCCCGGCACGGTAGAAAGGCTCGAACATACGCCGCAGCACCTCTTCCGCAAAGGGCGGGCAAGGATTTTCAACATAAAACGCCACCCGCCCCGAAGCGCACTTGCGCAGCCCGACTGTTATATTTCCCTCACCCCGGCTGTATTTAACCGCATTATCCACCAAATTAAGCACAACCTGCCGTAGAAGCGTTCCGTCTGCCGCGATGGCCACGCCGTCTTCTATGCCGGACGTGAAGATCCGCCCGCCGCTTTCCGCCAACCGGGCCTGAAGCACCAAAGTCTCACGGCACAGGCGCGAAAAATCAAGCAACGGCCATTCGCCATGCTTCTGAATATCCAGGCTGCTGGAAAGAAGGCTGGACTCCACGATTTTTTCCATATGCGCAAGGTCTTCCTTAAGATAACCCAGATACTTCGCGGCCATGGCCTGGCTGTCTTGCGCAAGGCCGCCCTCCGGGCATTCGGCGCTTTCCGGCACGGCTGCCGCAAACCCGCGCTTTTGCGCTTCTTCAAGCCGGTTTGCGGCGGAACGCAGCCCCGCGTCTATAAAGTCCGCCGCAAAAGTCATGCGCATCAGGGGCGAGCGCATTTCGTGCGAAACATTGGCCATAAGTTCGTGCATGCTGCGGTTATACTGCGCCAATGAATATTTAAGCGCGTTGACGGAACGGGTCACATCCGCGATTTCATTCGGGCTGTGCACCGGAAGAGGCTGGTCGAGGTTGTCGCTGGTGATGGCGAGCACGCCTGATCGCAGCTGGCGCAGGGGCTTGACCAGGTGGTGCGCCAGGGCGAAGCTTAGCCCTGCGCCGATCAAAAGAACCACCACAAGCCCCAGAGGGAAATAGCGGTTCAAAAAACGCGGCGAATTGCCGGAATATACGAAACAAAGGTTAAAGGCACCTTCCGCCATAGACAGGGGCACCATCAGAAGCTCCACTTTCGAATCGGGCCCGGTCACCCAATCGGTGGTAGTCAGCCAGACCCTCGTATCCGGCAAGGGAGAGAGCGGCTCTTCCAGCAGCAGGCGTTCGGCGTGGCTCAGCCCTTTGGCGGGGGCGCCCGCCGCAATGCCGCCATCCGGCCTTTCCACCCACAGGTGGGGAGCGGTATTGTTATATTGCGGCAGCAAATAGTCAAAAACCTTAAGCTCCCGCCCGTTCACTCCAGGCAGGATATTGGAAATCACAGATTTGGCGATGCGGGCCCGCCTCTCTTCCAAGCTGCTCTTTTCAATAAAAAGTTCAATGATGAACGCGGCCTGCGAAAGCAGAACCACCAGCATAATGACAATAAAGATACGCTGGCGGAGTGATGACCCGATTTTGTTCAAAACCCCGCTATTCATCATCAGCCACCCAGCAATAACCCGCGCGCCTTACGGTCCTGATCGGCTCATTTCCGGCCCCCAGCTTGCGTATGGCGGCTCTCAGGCGGCTGACATGCACGTCAATGATGCGGTCTATGGCGCTATACCCGTCGCCGAAAGCAAGCTGCAGCAGGACGTCGCGGTCCAGGGCTTCGTTGGGATGTTCCATAAGCGCTTTTAAAATAGCGGTTTCGGCGCTGGTCAGCTTTGCTTTTTCCCCCCGCCGGCATAGTTCGCCAAGCACGAAGTCAAGCTCGAATTCGCCGGAATGGAGCCTGCGCTCAGGTTTTTTCTCCACGTTCCCGGCCGGGGCATAACCCGCGCCGTGCCGCCGCAGCAAGGCGCGGATGCGCGCCAATAATTCATGCGGGTTGAAGGGTTTTGGCAGATAATCGTCCGCGCCCATCTCCAACCCCACAACCCGGTCTATCTCGCTGCCCCGGGCGGTGACCATGATGACGGGAACGTTGGAAGCCGCGCGAATTTCCCGCAGGATATCAAAACCGTTTTTCTCGCCGGGCAGCATGACGTCAAGAAGCACCGCATGCGGCCGTATTGCGGATATGCCCTCCAAAGGGCTCTGCCCTTCAGCGAGGCCGTGCACCTTAAAGCCGTTCGGCTGCAAAAAATCACTGACGCACTCAAATTGCCGGTGATCATCCTCAATCAAGAGAATGTCACGCCAGCCAGCCTGAAAATCGTTCATGTTCAGCCGTTCCTGTTGTAAATTATCCGCGCCGCACCCCTGAACCGGCTCTCCGCATATCAGGGCATTTTAACTTTGAAAAAGTTAAAATGCCCTGGCGGTCGCGTTAGCGTACGCCCGCAAGCGAGCAGCGCGGCGTGTTTTTAGTGCAAGCCGCTTCGGGTTTGTACATGTCAGATAAAATATAGCCTTCTGCATTCAAAACCGATTCTTGCGGAGATATTTCAAAATTAAAATGCTCTAGGGGCTGTTTCTAAATAAAAGATTTTGCGCCAAGGACAAGGAAAACGGCCTTTTTTGCGAAGAGAGTGTACTCTTACGGTACTCGGCCGGAGAAAAAAAGGACGATTGACGCAGTATTTGGACAAAAGATTTATTTAGAAACAGCCCCTAAAGGTCCGTTCAGGTCTGCTTCGGCAAGATTACTGAAATTGAGAATCTATTTCAAGCAATTCTTGCCCTCACCGTAAACCGCGCCCTCAATACCCGCAAACCGTGACGGCACAGCCTGACGCGCGGGGCCGCGCCCGGGCCGTCGCTTTGAATATTCCGGAATCGCGCCGGCGAGGCTCCAACAGATAAAGATTTCACGTTAACAATTTATAACAATTCTTAACAAAATTTCATCATGCGCCGGTTTTGGTTTTTTTCCGAAACTGAATATGTCATAACATTCCTGAAATTAAGGATATATTCAGTGTGAAAAAATATTTCGCCGCCTGCGGAGGCGTTATAAGCACCACGCGAAGGGCTTGATAAAGTATTCAAAACATCATATTCGTCTTTTGCTCTTGATGTTGATTATCACACTCATTACTGTTTTGCTTCGCCATATTTAAATCAAACCCCGGCCCGGCGCCGTAAAATCTTTCATGGAAGCACCCTAAAACCGGGCTTTCGGCAGTTTCGCGGCAACGGCGTCACCGGTTCATGTCTTCCATTGTGTCCGTAACCCAACCTTTTCTGGAGATAAAATGCCTCTGAAAAATACATTGAAGAACAGTCTGCTTATTGCCGCCTTATGCATTTTTTGCACGGGCATGATAACTCCGGCCCACGCCGAAGCTGAGAAAGGAACGCCGGAAGATACGCGGCCGAAAAGCAAGGCCGCAAAGGAAGAGACCGTTCAAGAGGGGCAAAGCGCGGCCCAGCCCGCCAACATGGCGCTCCCGGCGATAAAAGTGACGGCCCAGCGCATTGAGCAGAATATTGAAGAAGTGCCCATTTCCGTGACGGTTGTGGGCGCTGAGGAAATAAGGCGCAAACCCGAGCTGGACGTGGCCAGCCAGATAGCCGAGGTGCCCGGGGTGCAGGTTTTCGGCCAGACTTCCGCCGGAGGGCGCAGGGTTATGATACGCGGCATGGGCGCGCAACGCACGCTTATTCTCATTGACGGCGTAAAACAGCCTGAACTGCGCGGCATTGACGGTTCTTCCTTCAACGTGGACCCGGCCAACATCGAGCGCATTGAAGTCATTAAAGGCCCGGCTTCCGTGCTGTACGGCTCCGACGCCATCGGCGGCGTGGTGAACATCATCACCAAAAGCGGCGCCGGGGCCGACAAGCCTTTCGGCCTCAAGGCCGGCGTCATCTACGACACCTCATCATCCAGCCTGGAACCCAGCGGATCGGTTTACGGCAACTACAACGGCTTGAATTACCGCCTGTCAGCCAGCGGAGTTGACGCCCATGACCGCCAGACCCCCAAAGGCAAAGTCTGGCACAGCACTTTCAGCCAGCGCGAATACAGCGGGCAGGTAGGCTACAAATGGGACAACGGCAGCATCAATTTTTCGGTTGACCAATACCAGGGCGAAAGCGACGGGGTGCCGACGGCTTTGAACAGCGACGGCATCTACGTTCCCACGGATCCTTACAAGAACCCGGCGCTCAGAACGGTAAGCGAATCTGAAAACGAGCGCACCAGCTACGGCTCCGTTCTGGCTTTTGACAATATTTCAGATATTTTTAAGAAGGTGACTTTCAGCGGATATTATCAGAGCCTTGAAAACATCAGCAAAACCCTTCCAACCTTCCGCAACCCCACTTATTACGCCAACGGCCAGAAAACCGCCCAGACGGACAAAGAACAGGATTCTTACGGCGGCAGCGTCCAGACGGAATGGGTTCTCGGAGAAAGCCATTATGTAATCTTCGGGCTGGACTACGACAAGGCTGATTTTGACTCAAATGGCTACACATACAGCGCCGCCGGGGCGCAAACGGGAAAAACGGACGCGCGTGGGGGTTTTCAGGAAACCACGGCCCTGTTCCTGCAAGATGAATGGGAAATAGCGGAAGACCTTACCGCCACCCTGGGCCTGCGCCAAACCTGGGTGAACACTGAACTGACCAAATATACCAACAACCGCGCGATGGAAGACGGGGTTAAAGACGACAACCTCGTGGGCAGCGTGGGCCTGGTCTATTCCGGGGTGGAAAATTTCGATTTCCGGGCCCTGTTCTCTCAGGGCTACCGCAACCCCAACCTGCTCCAGCTCTTTATGGGTTCCGGCACCATGATGCTGCCCAACCCTGATCTGAAACCGGAAAGATCAAACAACTACGAACTTGGCGCGCGCTATAACGACGGAGCGTTGAACGCCGACCTGGCCTTTTTCTACAGCGACATGAAAGACGGCCTGAGCATGCAAGAAGTTGGACCCAGCCAATACCAATACATCAACTACAACAAAGTTCACAGCATGGGTTCGGAATTGTCCGTTGAATACAGGATACACAGTCTCAACCTCACCCCCTACGGCTCGGTGACATGGCTGCGCTACGAAACGGAAGACGGCGGTTTCAAGACCACTCACAACGGGCGTCCTTCCTTCTGGGGGCAGGCCGGGGTGAAGTGGGAACATCAGTTTAATGAAAACGCACTTCTCTTTACAGACGCCAACCTGGTCATGTCCACCGGCGCGTATACAGAGTCGCGCAACGCGGCCGGCGTGGTAAGCGTAAGCAACGACAGGCCGGGCTGGGCGACAGTCAACTTCAGCGTAGGAATGGAGGGCGACCTGCCGGGAACAGCCCTCAAATACAATACCGTGCTGAGCGTACGCAATATTTTCGATAAATATTACACGCCCATCATATCCACCCCCATGCCGGAACCGGGCTTCAACGTGGTCTGGTCTTTCGGCATAGAATATTAAAAAACCCAGTGGCGGGCCCCGGGCCGCGGCCCACCCAACCCGGAAACAAATAAACGCCAATTAAGTACCCGGACACAGAAAAAAACACCCCGGGGGTTTTGGGTCTTAAATGTTAGCACCGCCCGGGTGTATTTACAT
>JAVBMT010000019.1:0-91156 GCA_031552195.1 Desulfovibrionaceae bacterium | reverse complement strand
TTTTACCAGACGTGCCATAGCTTTCCCTCCGGTTGAATCGAACCCCTAAAATAATATTGCAGACCCCTAAATGAACCCCCATTTAGGCTGTTTGTCAACATTTTTTATTGGATTCTATGAGACGAGAAAGCGGAAATAATTTCCGGTATTACTATATTTTATGGCTATCGTGAGATATGGCTAGATACCTCTGAGTTCATCCAGATAGTCACTCCACTCCTGCATCATCTTCCGGCGTTCCGGCAGATACTCGGCGTAATTGTACGCCGCCCGGACGCTGTTGCTCTCCGAGTGGGCAAGTTGGCGCTCTATCCAGTCACGGTTATATCCCAACTCGTTGAGCAGGGTGGAGGCCATTGAGCGGAAGCCGTGAAAAGTCAATTCCCCCTTGGCGTAGCCGAGACGTCGCAAGGCCCGCAGAGGCGTGGTGGTTTGCAGATGGGGCGCGTCTCCGTCATTCCTTGCGGCGGGGAAGACGTACCGTTCGCCGCCGGATACCGCCCTCAATTCCTCCAGAATCGCCAAAGATTGACAGGAAAGCGGAACGATATGCATCTGCTTCATTTTCATCTTTGAGGCCGGGATGCGCCATTCAGCGGCCTTGAAATCAAACTCATCCCATTCGGCCTTGACCAGTTCCCCGGCCCGGACAAAGACCAAGGGCGCGATACGCAAGGCGCAGGATACGAAAAAGTTACCCTCATAGGCGTCTATCTTGCGGAGCAACTCGCCTACGGCGGCGAGGTCGGTGATGGCCGCGCAGTGACCTCTGGGAGCCGGGGCGAACGCGCCGCGCAAGTCGGCGGCAACGTCCCGCTCGGCCCTGCCGGTAATTATGGCGTAGCGGAATATCCGCCCGCACTCTCGCAAGGCCAGATGGACGACTGAAAGGGCGTCCCGTTCCTCGGCGCGGCGCAACACTCCCAAAAGTTCCCTGGCGGTGATGCTGCCTATGGGGCGCTTGCCCATGTACGGAAAAATGTTTTTTTCAAGGCGTTGCATTATGTATCGCCTGTAGGCCGGTGTCCATGAGGCCGAATATCTGCCGAACCATTCACGCGCGACCACTTCAAAGGAGTTACGGGCCGCTTCCGCCGCCGTGGCCTTGGCCTCGCGCTTTGCGCCGCTAGGGTCGATGTTGGCGAGAAGCTGCTTTTTAGCCTCTTCCCGCTTGTCCCTCGCCTCGCGCAGTCCGACAGTCGGATACGGGCCGATGGACAGAAGTTTCTGCTTCCCGGCGAACCTGTACGCCATACGCCATGACTTCTTGCCGGTGGGCGTGACGTACAGGAACAGCCCGCCGCCGTCCGAGTGTTTTTGCACCTTGCCGTTGCCGCTCACGCGCCTTATAAAGGTGTCCGTCAGTTTCATCCGGCTTGCTCCCTGTTGGTACGGTTTGGTACGCTTGACCGGGACGCTACCAACAACCTACGCATTTTCTTTGCTGGACAAGGGGGATTGCGTAAAAAAACATTCCCGTCCCGGTGTATTCTTCCTTATTTTTTCAGGGTGGTTTACAATGCGCCATGCTTGGAAAAACAAGACTATCACCGAGACGGGAATATCAAAAACCTACCAACAAGTCTACCAACGAACTTTGCGGATTCAAGGGATTTTTGTTGGACTAAAAGCGGCACTAATTTCCGGTTAATTTATTGAAATTACATGCAAACTAAACAACACGAGACTATCTGAAATTGATTGTCTGATTATCAAAGTTAAAATGCCCTATAGCCTCGCCTGGTAACGCCCGGCCATGCTTCTGTATATGGCGTTCAGGCTTTTCAGGGTGTTTTCGCGTTCGCGGAAAATGCCCTGCCGCGTTTCCTCCACGCTGTTTATAGACGCCAGCCAATCCGCCAGGTCGTTTTTCCCGTTCTCATACATGGCTTTACGCCGCTTGCTCACCGCCAGGTCGTATTCAAGTTTCTTTTCCATATTCGCCAGAACGGCACGGTTTTTTTCATACTGGCGCACGGCGGCGTCCAGCTCGTTCAGGGCGGTGTTCACGCCCTGTTCAAAATCCAGCTTGAGGCGGTCATATTCGTTCTGGGAGATTTTGATGTCCCATTTGATGACGTTCCATTGCAAAAACGGCAGGTTTATGGAGACCATTCCGGCGGTAAAAGGCAAGTCGAACATCGTCGCGGCCGAATTTTGCGAAGAGGAACTAAGGGCGGCGGAGACGCTGATGGAAGGATAAAGCGATTTTTGCGTTGCGCTTATATCTTTAAAGGCCTTTTGCAGGCGGAATTCCGCCGCCTTCAGGTCCGGCCGGTTCGCCAGCGCCGCGACCGGCACGTCAAGTTCAGGGACGGGGATGTCCGGCGCAAAATCCTGGCTGAAGTTGAAATTGAAACTTTCTTCCGGCTCCATGTGCAAAAGCAGCCGCAAAGCCTGCTCCGCGAGTATTTTTTGCGTTTCGAGCCCGAGCAGGCTATTTTGGGCGGCCAGTAAAGATTGGGCCGCCTGTTCGGGCTCTATGCCGTCAATTTTCCCGGCTAGGTGGGCGGCCTTGCGTTTTTCTAAAATAATCCGGTAATTGTTCACGCTTTCAGCGCCGGCGTTTATGGCGCTTTCAAGCCTGGCAAGGGCGAAGAAATTTTCCGCCACGGCGGCCGCCAAGGCCAGCCCGGCCGCTTCGCGGTCTTCGCGCGTGGCCTGGTATTCCCACCGCTGCGCGGCGCTTGCATCTTCAAGCTTGTTCCACAGGTCGACTTCATACCTGACCTGAAGTTCCGTACGAAAATTGCGCGTTGACGAGGCCGAGCTTTCAACTTCGCGTGAAGCGGAGGCCGTAGCTCCGCCGGTGGTTTCCGGCAGCAGCCCGGCGCCGGAGCGGTTGGCCAGATACAGGGCGCGGTTCACCGCCAGCGCGGTTTTACGGTAATCGGCGTTGCGCTCAAGGGCTTTGTCCACCAAGGCGTTCAGGCGGTCATCGCCGTATATTTTCCACCATTCCGCGTCTCTGGAATATCGGGCGGCCAGTTCCGGAGTAAGGCCCAGGCTTTTCTCCACCGGCGTGACCGGAGGCCGCCCGGCGGAGCACCCGGCAAGAAACGCGGCGAACAGTGCAATCAGGAAAGCGAATCGGGCTATGTGCATATCAATTCCTGGCCAAGGCTTCTATGGGATTAAGGCGCGAGGCGTTGCGGGCCGGTATAAACCCGAACAGCACGCCGATAAGGCTGGAGCAGCACAGAACCAGCACAATGCTGCCGCCCGAATAGCTTAGCGGAAAGTCTTTTTGAACGGCCTCTATAAGAGCCCCAAGGCCGAAAGCCAGGGCCAGCCCGATCAGGCACCCGATAAGGCAAAGCGTTACGGATTCCAGCAAGAACTGGCTTAAAATGTTGCCTTTGCTCGCGCCGACGGCCATGCGCAAGCCTATTTCCGCTGTGCGTTCCGTCACGGAAACCAGCATGATGTTCATGATGCCGATGCCGCCGACCAGGAGCGAGACTGAGGCTATGCCGACAATGAGCATGGCTGTGGTGTTCATGGTGCTTTCAACCGTTTTTTGATAGGTGTCGACATTGAATATATAAAAATCTTTCTGCCCGTGGCGGGCGAGAAGGATGCTTTCAATATTCTTTTCCGCCACCTGAGCGTTGACCCCGTCGCGCACTTGCATGGTTATGTAGTCTATAAAGCGCGCTCCGGAGATTTTATACATGACAGTGGTGTGCGGAACCCAGAGCCGTATGGAATCCACGCCGCCATCGTTTCTGGGGGAATTTTTCATCACCCCGACAATTTCCAGAGGGCGCTTCTCAAAAAACACATAACGGCCGAGAGGCGGTTCTCCGCCGGGAAAAAGCATGCGGCGGGCGTCTTCGTCTATAACCGCCACCGAGGCCGCCGATTTTATTTCTTCAGCCGTGTAAAAACGCCCGGTTGTCAGGACGCGCCCGTCTATACCGAAAAATTGCTCGTTCACGCCGTACACCCTGGCTTTAGCCGTCACGCTGCCGCAGGTTGCCGCGCCCGAGCTGTTCACCTGCGGCGTCGCGCCCAGGATATAGCTTTGGCCGGCGAGCACCTCGGCATCTTCCTCCGTCATGGTCTTAATGCGCCAGGCGTTTCTGTCGCCGCGCCCCTGCCCGCGCAGCACGTCTATGGTATTTGACCCAAGCGAGCTTATATCGCGCATGATTTTGGCCTGCGAGCCCCTTCCCATGGCCACGACCAAAACAACCGATGCGATGCCGATAATAATGCCCAGCATGGTTAGCATGGAGCGCAGCTTGTGCGCGCCTATCGCTTGCAGCGACATGCGCAGGCATTCCGCCAAGCTGTTCTTGTAACGGGCAATGCGTCCCCGGGTAAAAGCGGAAGGGGCCGGAGAGGCCGTTGGCGGCACCGGGGCGCGTTTAAAACTGTCCGCCGCGATTTCGCCGTCATGCAGCTCTATGACGCGGTTGGCATAGCCGGCCAAATTCCTGTCATGGGTAACCAGTATAACGGTGTGCCCCTTGCGGTTAAGCTCCAGCAAAACAGCCATGACCATTTTTCCGCTGGCGGAGTCCAGCGCGCCTGTGGGTTCGTCCGCCAGAATGATTTCTCCGCCGTTCATCAGTGCGCGGGCTATGCTTACGCGTTGCTGCTCTCCGCCGGAAAGGCGGTTGGGGCGGCTGCGAAATTTTTCACCAAGCTTCAGGGACGCAAGAAGCTCCTGGGCGCGGGCTGTTCTGGTTTCGCCGTCAAGGCCCGCATAAACCCCGGGCAGGGTCACGTTTTCCCCGGCCGACAGGCAGTTCAGCAAGTGGTAGCGCTGAAAGACGAAGCCGAACACGCGGCAGCGCAGCCCGGCCAGTTCGTCAGCGCCCAGGGTGGTCACTTCCGTTCCGTTTATGGAGTAACTGCCTGAAGACGGCGTATCCAGGCAGCCGATCATGTTCATCAAGGTGGACTTGCCGGAGCCGGACGGACCGACAATGGCAAGGAATTCCCCGCGTTCGACAGTGAGAGAGACGTCTTTGAGTATCTGGCGGCGGCTGGCTTCCTCGCCGACGAACTTGCATAGCCCGGTGATGGTGATAAGCGGCATGGCTGGCCTCCGGCTTAAGCCCCGCTTCAGCGGCGCGGCCTTTTGAGCTGCGTGTCTATTTCACGTTGCGGCATCTGCGCGATAACCACCTTTTCGCCTTCTTCAAGGCCCTCAAGCACGGCTATATGCACGGAATCCGCAAGGCCGGCATTAACGGGGCGCTCTTCCAGCGTGTTTTCGCCTTTCAGGACGGTCACATAGCTTTTGCCGCCGCGTTTGCGCACGGCATGGCCGGGAACCCGCAGCACGTTCTCGGCCCGGGCTATGTAAATGGAATTTTGCGTGGTCATGCCTATGCGCAGCTTGCCGCTTTGGTTTTCCACCAGCAGCCTGCCGTAATAGTAGATGGCGCTGTCGGTGGATACGCCGTCTTTTTTTTCATTGCTGATGGACGCCATGGCCGGGTCTATGGAGCGCAGTGTGGTGGAGTATTCCGTTCCAGGCTCGGAAAGGATGCTGTAGCTTACGGGCATCCCCGCGCTCACCTTGGTCACGTCGCCTTCGGATATCTGTATTTTGATTTCCATATGCTCAAGGTCGGCCAACTGCACGATTGTGGGGGTGGATTGGCTGGCGTTCACAGTTTGCCCGGCTTCAACCGGAATGGAAACGACCGTTCCGCGCACAGGGGCCGTGATGCGGGTGTAGCTGAGGTTGGCTTCAGCCGTGCTTACGGCCGTTTGTTCCTGCACTATAAGCGAAAGGGTTTCCTCCAGCGCCGCCTGGGCCTGGGTCAGCGCGTTTTCCGCATTTTCCAGGTTTTCCATGGAGGTGGCGTCTTGCCGCTTTAACGAGGCCTCGCGCTTGTATTTATGCGTGGCTACCTTGAGGGCCACTTCGCGGGAGGCGAGTTGAGCCTTGTACGTTTTGAGGCGGGCTTTGCGGGTTTCCAGCTCATTGCGTTGCGTTGTCGAATCTATTTCGGCGATCGGGTCGCCCGCGTTCACCATTTGCCCGAGCTGAACGTACAGGTTTTTTATCTGGCCGGAAGCTTGCGCTCCCACGGCCACAAGGCGGGCCGAAGTCACTTCCCCGGCGGCTGTGACTTTGCGGATAACATCGCCTCTGGTTACGTTTTCCGTAAGGTAGGTCATTTCATTCTTATTGGAAAAGGCGAAGCTGCAAGCGGTAAAAACAGCCAAGACAACGAGCGCGAAAAGAATTTTTCTGATATGGGGCGGTTTCTTGAATTTCATAGGCAAAATTATTTTTTGAAGTTCCTGATGGTTGCGTGAAAACTGAAACGACCCTAACACGGCGGGCCTCGCAAAATATAAACGGCGGGTTAAAGAATGTTGAGTTGGGTTAATATTTGCCCGGAACGCGCTTTTCCCGCGGGGCTTATTTGATCCGGCATTTTCTTTCTTGCGCTTGCTGACCGGCTTGGGTTCCGGGCACTTTCCCGCCCCGGTTTATTTCCGCGAATCCGGCATGGCGAGACGTCCGGTTCGGCGCGGCCGGTTCTTATAGTTTTCCGTACACCTTCAGCGGACAAAAGAAATACCGGAAATCCTTTCGTATAAGGATTTTCGGTATTTCTCGGATGAAATAAAGCTAAATTCTGGCGGAGGGAGGGATGACAACTAGATATGTAATATGCTGTAATTGCAAAATTAAAATACAAATAGTAGTCTTTGATACCCCTGAAGATATCCCCGAAAAGTGGGGCTGTCTATGGATTTTTCCAGCCGGGTTCGGACAACCTGTTTTGCTTATTCCCTTGCCAGGAAAGTCTTTTCAGATTGTTCCGAACCCGGTTGGTTTGAAATCTGGCGGAGAGGGAGAGATTTGAACTCTTGGTACCCGTCAAGGTACACACGATTTCCAATCGGAACCGGGAGTTACGGGCTGGTTAACTGCGCCGTAAAAGGCATTGAAAACACCGCATCCGGGGGGATTGGACAGAAGCCGGGCAACTTCATTTTCAGCGGGGAAGTATGTACAGTGGTATGTATGATGACTCGCAAAATTGTAGTAGTTCAGACTTGTGCTTACACCCCCGGCCCGCAGGCCGCCACATCGGCCTCGCTTGCCAGGCCCAGCTCCACCATTTTTTCCAGTGTGAGCTGTTGCCGCTTTTGGGCTTCTTGCGGCTTGTTCACCGGGTTGTGCGTGGGCAATTGGGGAATGTAAGCCAGCAGGGCCGCTTCGCATATGGTCAACTCGCCCAAAGGCTTATTAAAATATTTTTGAGAGGCCGCGCTTATGCCGTATGTGCCTTGCCCAAAATACGTTATGGCCAGCCATGCGCTTATAATTTCTTCCCGGTTCAGGCCAAGCTCTATATTCAGCAGCATAACAGGGCTTTCAATGTGCATACGCGATTGCGACCTTGGGTAAAGCAACTTGTGGATCAGGCCATAGGTGAATTTTCCGCCCGCAAAAAAGTGTTTCCCTCCAATATTATTCCGTTCACTATCATTCGCCGCTATAATGGCGTTTACCACATACGGCGGCATTTCACGCAACGGAATTAAAACCACCTGTTGCGCCTGCTGGTAATCATCCAAAAACAAGGAACGCAGGCCTTCCGTGCTTTTAAGCACATCCGCAGCAGGCAGGTCCCAGGAAATATAAAAATAGACGCCCAAAATAGCCAGGCACAACACCCCAAAAAGAACAGCCACGGCTTTGGAAAGCAGCAGAGCGGCTTTTCTGGCAATGTTCCACAGGTGGTTTTTTTGTTGTCCGTCTGCATTCATGGCGGCTTACTCGCTTTTTCACACTGTTCTGACAAACTGCTAAAATATATTGCGACCGTTGCACAATGGCCTTTTTGCCCTTTTACTGTGTTATGCGTCGTCCCGCACAGATTCATTGCCGCCAATTTTTAAGCGCATTGCTACGTGCTTACTTAATCCACATTCATGCTCATCATGAAGTATATTCATAATGACATCTGGCATTTCATCATCTTTCAGGATGCGAAACCCAAGCTTTTCATAAAAAAGCGCATTCCATTTTATATCAGAAAACGTGGTCAAGTATAATTCAGCATACCCCATTATGGAGTTTATGAATACTTTGGGTAATCAATGCTGTCCCCAGGCCTTGTTGCCCGCGGTCTGGATGCACGTCAAGCTGTGCAAGCAGGGCGATGGCATCTACTATTCGCAAAAGGATATAGACAACAGGAAAGTCATTTGCATCTACCGCCACCCAAAGCATACTTTCATTTTTTGCGGATTGAAACGTGGCTATTGGGAGTTTATCTGACAAAATATGGTCTGAAAGATAATTTGCGGGGAAAATTGTAGCCGCTGCAATTTCAATATCATTTAACAAGGGGATATGATGAGACTCTGCTTCCTTGATAGTGTAACCAGCATGTTCAAGCGTAGGGTGATCTGCTTTCATAATGTAGCCTAGTTGACTGAGAATAATCTAAAATTCTATGATACAATAGACAAGATGTCTACATAGTATGCGGACGTAGCAAGTGCCGTCTGGATCCTGTCTACCAGGCCCAACTTATCGTGCTAACCGTTCCAGCAACAGTTCCTCCATTGCCCGTCTGCCGTCCAGAACGGCCAGTATAACTACCTCATTCTGCTCGACCTGATAAAAAATCCGCCAGGGGATTTCCTGCATCTCGCGGATTTTCCGGTTGCCAAAGGGGGCGAGTTCATCGGGGAATTTGCCGCGCAGGGCCAGTTTATCAAGGCTATACGCCCTCTTTTCCAGACGTTTCAAGATGCTCTCAGCTTGCGCTTCACCGTAACGTTCAAGGATGTCGTTGTATGTTTCAGGGATATCTTCAATGGTCTCATGCGTCAGGATGACGTTAAGCCTTGGCCTATTTTATCCTGGTTCGCGTTCCGGCAAACGCTTCCTTTGCCGGAATGCCCTATTGGCTTCCTGAATGCTTTTTAACCCATTGAAAGAATTTTTAGCCAGACAATGCCTTCGGTCAGGCGCCCGTGATCTTTCATAGCTATAAGCACAGCCGAGACCTCGCCAAGAACAGGAAGAGAATTCCGCTTGTTGGCGCGGCTAATTGCGGCATAGTATCAAAATGCAAAAACCCCGGCAGACTGCCTTGCGCAGTCTGCCGGGACTCAAAAAATACTGGCGGAGAGGAAGAGATTTGAACTCTTGGTACCCGTCAAGGTACACACGATTTCCAATCGTGCTCCTTCGGCCGCTCGGACACCTCTCCGTAAGGAGCTGTTACTAGCAAAACAACGCTTGCTTGGCAAGGAAAAATATGCTCTTTTGGGGAAAAGGGCATATTTTGCGCGAAATCAATTGCAAGGGAAAGGCTTTGTTCGCGTTGACGCGGCTAACCTTAAATTGAGGGCGCTTCGGCTTGATGGCGCCGGCAAGGCGCGTTTTTCAGGCGTTACGAGGCATGAAACTGAAAGCTAGTTTGCTCTAAGCGTTGCGGCATGGTTTGAAGCCAGGGTCCGGGCGGAGTTCGCAATGACGCAAAAAACAGAACGATATCTGGCAATGTCTGAACTGGCCGGGCGGCTTAACTTGCCCGAGTCCACCATGCGCTATTACTGCAAACGCTTCGGGGCCTATTTGCCTGGAGAGGGCGAGGGGCGCAGGCGGCGTTACGCCCCTGAAGCCCAAGCTGTTCTGGAGTTCATAATATCCGCGATGCAACGGCACAAGAACGCCATGACCGTGGAACTGCTCCTGAAAGACAGCGGCCTTGCGGAACCTTCTTCCGCCCTGGCGCATGGCGCGGGCTTCTTGCCGGACGGCGCTCGTTGCCACGCTCCGGTTTCTGAGGTGAATTTCGCGCCGGACGCGAATTCGGCCCGACTGATGCTTTTCATGGAGCGGCAGTGCGAAGCCATTACGCAAATCGCTTCCGCGCTGGAAATTCTGGCTCAGAGCGCCCTGTCTCCGCGAACCAGGCGCGGCGGAAAAAACGGCCCGGAAACGCGGGCCGGGTTGACTGGCGGAGGGGATGAAGCTTTGCTGAATGAGGTTCAGGCTTTGCGCCGCCAGGTGCAGGAAGCTGAAAAGGTGCACCAGGAAGACCTGGAGCAGCTTCGCAAATGGTTAAGCCGCCTGGGTGAGGCCGTGGGTAACCGGTAAACCGGCTGTTCGGCTCATATATTTTGAAGCGGCGATGCCCGGCGTTTGAAAAAAACGCCGGGCATCGCCGCTTATTCCAGCGCTTTGCCTAAGGGCATCAATTTTGCGTCTCTGCAAAGAGAAGCTTTGAGTGTTGTATGCTTTCCGCAACCGGCAGGCATAGCGCGCAAAAGACATGGATAAAAACTTGAGATTAACCCGGTTCTACCGCAGCAGCCCTGTGTGCAGCTTGAAGGCCAGCAGGGTGTTGGTGAGCAGCATGGCCCTGGTCATTGGCCCGACCCCGCCGGGAACCGGGGTTATGGCCGCGGTTTTGCCGCTTACGGCCGCAAAATCGCAATCGCCCTTCAGCCCTTCCGGGGTGCGGGTTATGCCTACGTCCACCACGACCGCCCCCGGCTTGACCATATCCGCCGTTAAAAAGCCGGGGCGTCCTATGGCCAGGAAGATGAAGTCCGCTTCCAGGCAAATTTCCCTGAGGCCGGGAGTTTTAGAGTGGCACAGTGTGACGGTTGCGTCGCCGAAGTCATGCGCGGCGGAAAGCATTATGGACAGGGGTCGGCCGACTATGTTGCTGCGGCCGATGACCACGGCCTTTTTACCGGCTGGCGAGAGACTGTAGCGCTTCAGCAGGGCCATGACCCCAAACGGGGTGCAGGGCTTGAAGGAACGCAGGCCGAGCGCCGTGCGGCCCACGTTTTCCGGGTGGAACCCGTCAACGTCTTTGAGGGGTGAAATGCGCTCAAGGCATCGGTTGCTGTCCAACCCTTCCGGAACGGGCAGCTGCAGCAGAATGCCGTCTATGTCTTCCCGCCCGTTCAGGTCGTCAATCAGTTTTTCAAGCTCCGCCTGGGTGGTTGAGGCGGGCAGGCGGTAGCCTTCGGAATAAAAACCCGCTTCTTCACAGTCTTTTTCCTTGTTGCGCACGTAAACCTGCGAAGCCGGGTCCTCGCCGACCAGAATAACCGCCAGTCCGGGCCTGCGCCCGGCTTTTTCGATCAGCCCGGCGCATTCTTCCCTGATTTCAGAGCGTATCGCGGCGGAAACGGCTTTGCCGTCCAATAGAATCATAATGATGAACTCCTTAAAAGCATTAGGGCTAAGCTTGGAAAGCAGCGGCTCCGGCTCTTTCAGAAACAACGCCACGGCGAAGCCGGGCTTCGCCGTGTAGCGGAAACGGAGCGTTTTCAAATAAAACGCGGCAACGGGGCGGGCGGGGTTTACCCGCCCGCCGGCGTGCTAGATGTCTTCCCCGGAGTGGCTGAACAGGTCGATCAGCGTGGGGCCGTAATACAGAGCGGAATCTTCAAGTTCTTCTTCGATGCGCAGCAGCTGGTTGTATTTGGCCAGACGGTCGCTGCGGCTGAGCGAGCCGGACTTGATCTGCCCGGAATTCACGCCCACGGCCAGGTCGGCGATGAAGTTGTCTTCGGTTTCGCCGGAGCGGTGGGAAATTACCGTGCTGTAGGCGGCGGATTTGGCCATTTCAATGGTGTCCATGGTTTCCGTAAGCGTGCCTATCTGGTTCAGCTTGATCAGGATGGAGTTGGCGACGCCCTTTTCAATGCCTTCGGCCAGAATGCTCGGGTTGGTCACGAAGACGTCGTCGCCCACAAGCTGGATGCGGTCGCCCAGGTCGATGGTGAGGTTGCGCCAGCCTTCCCAGTCGCCTTCGGCCATGCCGTCTTCAATGGAAACCAGCGGGTAGCGCCTGGTGAAATCGGAGAGATATTTGACCATCTGGCCGGAATCAAGGTTTTTTCCCTCGCCCGCAAGGATATATTGACCGTTTTTGAAGAATTCGGAAGAGGCGGCGTCTATGGCCAGGGCGATTTCCTCGCCGGGGCGGTAGCCTGACTGCTCGATGGCTTTCATGATGTAGCTGAAGGCCTGGTCGTGGTCTTTGAGGTTGGGGGCGAAGCCGCCCTCGTCGCCAACGCTGGTGACGTGCCCGTCAGCCGCCAGCAGCGCGCGCAGCGTGTGGAAAACCTCCGCGCCCATGCGCAGCCCGTCGCGGAAGCTGTAAGCGCCTATGGGCATGATCATGAATTCCTGGATATCCAGGTTGTTGGGGGCATGAGCTCCGCCGTTTATGATGTTCATCATGGGCACGGGCAGAACCTTGGCGTTGATGCCGCCCAGGTACTGGTAAAGCGGCAGGGCCAGAAAATTGGAGGCGGCCCTCGCGGCGGCCATGGAAATGCCCAGCAGGGCGTTCGCCCCAAGGCGCGATTTGTTGTCGGTTCCGTCCAGGTCTATCAGCGTTTCATCCAGTTGCACCTGGCGCAGCGCGTCCATGCCGGTGATTTCGGAGGATATTTCTTCGTTAATGTTGGTAACGGCCTTGAGAACGCCTTTGCCGCCGTAGCGGGCTTTATCCCCGTCGCGCATTTCGAGCGCCTCGCGCGTGCCGGTGGAAGCTCCGGACGGCACGGCGGCGCGCCCCACATGGCCGGATTCCAGCCCGACTTCCACTTCAACCGTGGGGTTTCCGCGCGAATCCAGAATTTCCCTTGCCCAGACCGAGGTTATAATGCTCATGCGTTTCTCCTTTCAAGGAAGTAAGTTCACAGTGTTATGCTTTTTGCTGGTATAAAAGGCGCAGGCCGTCCAGGATAAGGTCCGGGCGCACCGCGTCGAAACATTTGCTCACTTTGGCGATGGAAGCGGCGAAACCGCCGGTGCCGAGCACGAATACCGGGCCTTCGACGTCGGCCGCTATCCGGGCGCACAGGCCTTCGGTCATGGCCGCGAAACCGAAAACGAATCCGTGGTTTATGCACATGCTGGTTGAGGTTACCGGCAGGGGTTTGTCCGCCTCTATTTCAAGGCTGACTCCGGGCAGTTTGGCCGTGCGCGTGGCCAGGGCGTTGGCCGAGGAAAACACGCCGGGGCAAATCAGGCCGCCCGCGTAAGTGTCGCCCTCAATATATTCGATAGTGGTGGCGGTGCCGTAGTCCACGCAGATTATGGATTTGTGCTCCGGAAAAAGCCTTCTGGCCGCGTAAGCTCCGACCAGGCGGTCCGCCCCTATTTCTTCCGGGCGGTGATAGTTTATGCGCAAGGGAACGGGCAGGTCTTGCGGCGCGAAAAGGGCCTCGCGCCCGAGGTAGTCGGAACAGGCCCGGCGCAGCAGGGGGTCAAGCCGGGGCACCACCGATGAAACCAGCACGGCCTCCGGCGCTCCGGCCATTTCGGCCTGGGCCAGAACCTGGGTGATGAGAAGCCCGAGCGAATCCCCGGTGTGGTCCAGCCCAGAAGGAAGGGCGAAGGAGCGATGCACGGCCTGAACGTCGGCTATGCCGATTTTTATGTTGGTGTTGCCTATGTCGAAAAGCAGCAGATAGCCCATTGGATAGCCTTCTCCCGAATTTTTCCCATTTTGCCTTTATTTTGCGGAAAAGACAAGGGTTGTTATAAGCGGAACGGCAAGGCCGGGATTGAAAATCGGAAAAAGCGTCCGCCTCGCCCCGCGCCGCCGAAATTCCGGCGCGGGAGGAAACAACGCAAAATAGTTCTGGCTTTGCGCCCGGCTTGAATGTACAAGCATGGCGTTACTGTTTCCCGCATCCGGCGGATTTTTTAAGGACGGCTGATGAACGGAAAAGGAAACGCGAACCAGGGCGGCCCCGTTGCGGTTTTTGCCCTGGGCGCGGCGATGTTGCTGTGGTCAAGCTCTTTTGTGGCGATGAAAGAAGCCTTGAAAGGCTTTGAGCCGTTGACCATGATAGCCTTGCGCATGTGCGTGGGCGCGGCCTGTTTCCTTCTTATGCTGCCCTGGCTGCGCAATGGGCTGCGCTATGTGAAAGGTGACTGGAAATGGCTTGTCGGAATGGCCCTGTGCGAGCCATGCCTCTATTTTATATGTGAATCTTACGCCCTGCGCTACACTTCAGCCTCGCAGGCCGGAATGGTTGTGGCTGTTTTGCCGCTGCTGGCCGCGGTTTGCGCCTGGGTTTTATTCAAAGAACGGCTTACGGTCCGGGCCTGGGCCGGGTTTTTCGTGGCCATAGGCGGGGTTGTCTGGCTCAGTTCTGAAGCCGTTTCCACGGAAAACGCCCCTGACCCGCTGCTGGGCAACGCCCTGGAAATGTTGGCCATGCTCTGCGCCACGGCTTACACCATGTGCGTGCGCCGCCTTTGCCTGAATTATTCGCCGCTTTTCATAACGGCCGTGCAGTCATGGGTGGGCGTGATCTTTTTTTCGCCGGCCCTGTTTTTCGTCGGCCTGCCGGAAACCATTCCCCTGAAACCCGCCCTGGCCGTATTCTACCTGGGGGCCTGCATAACGCTCGGCGCCTACGGGTGCTATAATTTCGGCATCAGCCGCCTGGGGGCGGCCAGGGCCGCAGCCTATACCAATCTTATTCCGGTGCTGACCTTGTTCATGGGCATGACCTTGCAGGGAGATACCCTTACCGTGCCGCAGTATCAGGCTTGCGCGGTCATTCTGGCCGGGGTTTTTCTCAGTCAGGGCAAGGCGGGGAAAGCGCAGGTTAAAAGTTGAAGTGAAGTTGTTTTTAAGATATGGTTTATAAGTAACGTTAACCTTATCAGGCAGGCAGCTATATGGCGGAAGGATTCCTGGCTAAGTTGAGCGGGTTTTTCAGCAAAAAACCCGAACAGGCTGAAGGGTTTCATACAGAGGCGGAACTGGCCGCGAAGCTTAAGGAATATTACCCGGACGGAGCCCCGCTGGTGAGCATTGTCGCGGTGCTGTACAACAAGGCTTACGCGGTTCCGATTTTTCTTGAGGCGGTTTACCGCCAGTTTTACCCCGGCCCGATCGAAGTTGTGTTTGTGGGCGACAAATCGCCCGACCGTTCCATCGCCGCCGCGCGTAAAACGGCCAAATCCCTTGTGGCGGAATTTTCCTCGCGTTCCCACCCTGTTACCGTGCGCCTGTTCACCAACGACGAAAAACTCGGAAACTGTTTCAGCCTTAATGTAGGCCGGGAAAAGGCCGCCGGAGAGCTTATAGTCTTCGCGGACGCCGACTGTTTGCTGAACCGTCTGTTCCTGGCTCACAACGTGCTGGCCCTGGCCCAGGGCCACGACATCTGCACCGGGCCGGTACTGAAGCATCATAATACGGAAACAGCGGCCAAGGCCCTGCTGAATTATGAGAAAAAGCCGCACCTCGTGCAAAAAGCCGTTGGAGAAAGCTTCGGGGCGGAAATAGCCGTTCCGGAACTGCACGTCTACTGCGACTGCAAAACGCGCAACTTCTGCGCGAAAAATTCGGCTCTGCCCAACCCCTTGTTTGACGAGCTTTACAGCCTGGAAAAAGGCGCGCAGAAAAATTGCTGCGTCGAAGGGGCGGATATGGGCCAGCTTCTGGCTGAAAGCTCCGGCCTGCGCATGACCTGGTCCCCCGGGGCCTTTACCTTGCGTTTGGGTGAACCGCCCATAAAAATACTGGCGGAGGATGACGACGACGATTAGGGCATTTTAACTTTGAAAAAGTTTAAATGCCCTGGCGGTAGCGTTAGCGTGCGCCCGCAAGCGAACAGCGCGGCGTGCCTTTAGTGCAAGACGCTTTGGGCTTGTACATGTCGGATAAAATATAGCCTTCTGTATCCAAAACCGATTCTTGCAGAGAGATTTCAAAGTTAAAATGCTCTGGTAAATCCGAGACAATTTGCGTGCCGGAAAAAGTCTAGACAATCTTTAACTTGACGCGCCCAAGCCTTGGGGCTATGGATAAAAAAGCTTTATTTCGTTGTTTAAGCAATCATTTTGAACATCAAGAGGAGCATTACACTCAAATGCGCAAATCAATTTTTTCCGCCCTGGTTATCACCATGGCTTTGAGCGTCGCAAGCATGGCTTCCGCCGCGGAACTGAAAATCGGCATTTTCGGCATGCAGGAAGTCGCGACTAAAAGCGAGGCCTTTAAAGAAGGCGATAAAAAACTGCAAAACACCTTTTCCAAGGAAAAGGCTGAAATAGAAAAAGAACAGGCCGCCCTGAAAAAGATGGCCGAAGACCTTAACGCCCCCGGCGGAAAGCTGACCCCCGAGCAGCTTGAGGAAAAACAGCTTGACTATATGCGCAAGAAGCGCGCCTTTGACGAAAAAACCGGCCTGTTCCTGCGCCGCGTGGAACAGGAAGAAAGGCGCATCCAGCAGAGCATAGGCGCTCTTATAGTCAAGGCGGCCCAGGCTTACGGCCAGCGCAACAACTACAGCCTTATCATGGACGCGGCCAGCGCCGGCGTGTTCCACGCTGATCCGTCTCTGGACCTTACCGGAGAAATATTGAAAGAAACCAACAAGCTGTGGAAGGAGAACCCCGTTCTCACGCCCCCCAGCAAGCCCGCCGCCAAACCAGGCCCCGACAAGCTTGACTAGACCCTTTTGCGGGTGAAATAAGCGGGACCGCCGGCCCGGTTGTAAAACCCTGCCGGGAAATGGCCGCAAGCGGCCTTTATTCGTCGGCTGCGGCTATTTCAAGCGCTAACGCTTCAGGAGACCGCTCTTTTAAAGTTTCCGCCAGGCAGGCGGAATGGTTGATGTACCTTTAAACCCCGGTTTTCGGGCGTTGCTGGTTCGGGGGGCGTTTAGCCCCCCGTTTTCGTAACCGATGGAGGCCTTATGCCGAATGCGCAACCCGGGCAATCCGGAACCGCACAATGGACCTTGAACGCGATCGCCTCTGCCTGCGGGCTGGAATTTTCCGGTGAAGACCGCCAGGTAAAGGGGCTTAACACCCTGGAAGACGCGGGGCCGGACGACATGACCTTTCTGGCCAACGTGAAATATGCGCGTTTTTTGGCCACCACCAGGGCCGGAAGCGTCATCCTTTCGCCGGAAGCCTTGGCCCTGTTTGAAGCTTCCGGCGCCAAGCCTTCGTTTTCCGTTTTGCTCAGTCCCAACCCCTACGCGGATTTCGCCAGGATACTGGCGCTTTTTGAAAAGAGGCAGGGCAGCCTTAACGGAATCAGCCCGCTGGCTTTCATTCATCCGGAGGCCGTTTTGGGCGAAGGCTGCACGGTTTACCCCTTTGCCTATATCGGGTCCGGCAGCGTAATCGGGCGCGCTTCGACAATTTTTCCCGGCAGCTATGTGGGCGACGGCTGCCGGGTTGGCGAAAACTGCCTTTTATACCCGAACTCCGTGCTTATGGACGGAACCGTCGTGGGCGACGGCTGCATACTTCAGCCCGGCGCGGTGCTCGGTTCCGACGGCTTCGGCTTTACCCGCACGGGCGGGATAGTGCGCAAGATCCCGCAGAACGGCTCGGTTATAGTGGGCGGCAATGTTGAAATAGGCGCGAACAGCACTGTGGACAAGGGCGTGCTCGGCCCCACGCTTATCGGCGACCACAGCAAGCTGGACAATCAGGTGCAGATAGGCCACAACGTGCGCATAGGGAAAAACGCCATTATCGTCGCGCAGTCCGGCGTGGCCGGAAGCACCCGCCTGGGCGACGACGTCACCCTTGCCGCCAAGGCCGGCCTGTCCGGCCACCTCAAGGTCGGAGACAGGGCGACGATAGGCCCGATAAGCGGCGTTACGCGCGACGTTCCGGAAGACTTCAAGGGCGGGGGAATACCGCTGATGGAAGAGGGCCTGTACCTGCGTAACCTGGCCCTTGCGCCCAAATTGCCGGAACTCAGCAAAAGGGTGAAAAATTTGGAACGCGAGCTTGAAGAACTTAAAAAACTGGTCGCAGGGAGCAAGGAGGAAAAATGAGCCAGGCGGAAAAAAACATCACCGGCTTTGAGATCAAACGCATTATGGAGCTTTTGCCCCACCGTTACCCGTTCCTGCTTGTTGACAAGGTAGTGGAGTGCATTCCCAACGATTCCATCAAGGCGTATAAAAACGTCACCTTCAACGAGCCTTTTTTCCAAGGTCATTTTCCCGGCCTTCCGGTAATGCCCGGGGTGCTGATCGTCGAAGCTCTGGCCCAGGCCGGCGGCATTCTGGTCCTGAACGGCGCCGACCCTTCAGAGATCGGCGACAAACTTTTCCTTTTTACCGGTATTGACAAGGTGCGTTTCAGAAACCGGGTTTGCCCTGGCGACCGCCTTGACTTGCACTGCAAGCTGATCAGGCACAAACTCGCGCTCTGGAAAATGGAAGGGCAGGCCTATGTTGACGGCAAACTGGTGGCCGGGGCCGAACTCACGGCGGCCATAAGCCCGCGCATGGAGGGGTGATTTACATGGCCATGATACATCCCGGCGCTGTTGTTTCTTCCAAGGCCGAGCTGGCGGAAGACGTCACTGTCGGCCCTTTCGCCGTAATCGAAGACAACGTTTTTATCGGGCCCGGCTGCAAAATAGAAGCTTCGGCCAGCATCAAGGCCTACACCCGCATGGGCCGCAACAATCATGTGCATTCATACGCCATGGTCGGAAACATTCCGCAAGACCTGAAATTCGGCGGCGAGGTCTCCTGGACGGAAATAGGCGACAACAACCAGATACGCGAATTTTCTACCATCCACCGGGGCACTGAAGGCGGCAGCGGCGTTACCCGCCTTGGCGACAATAACTTGCTGATGGCTTACACCCATGTGGCGCATGACTGCGTTCTCGGCAACGGAATAGTCATGTCAAACGCCGCAACCCTGGCCGGGCATGTGGAAATCGGCGACGGGGCCATTATAGGCGGCCTTTCGGCGGTGCACCAGTTCGTGCGCATCGGAACGAAAGCTTTTGTGGGAGGAATGACCGGCATTTCGCAAGACTTGCCGCCTTACATGCTGGCCGTTGGCGAGCGGGCGGGCATTCACGGCCCCAACCTGGTGGGTTTGCGCCGCCTGGGCCTGCCCAGGGAAAGCATTTCAGCCGTGCGCTTCGCCTTCAAGCTGATCTGGCTTTCCGGAACGCCGAGGCAAGACGCCCTGGCCCAGTTGGAAGGCGATTACGGGCACATTCCTCAAGTTATGGAAATTGTGGCTTTTGTACGGGAAAGCAAACGCGGGGTGCTTAACGCCGACCGGGACGCCGGGGAAAAAGAGGAATAAAAAAAACTGGCGGCTTCAATTTCTAAGAAGTTGAAGCCGCCAGTTTTTTTTACCAGGTTTCGGTCAACAGTTCGAAGTGGTCTTTCGGATGGGCGCAGGCCGGGCAGACGTCAGGCGCGGACGTTGAATTTTCATGCACAAAACCGCAATTCATGCAACGCCAGCTACGGGGCGTATCGCGTTTGAATACGGAACATTCTTTGACGTTTTTGGCGAAACCGAGAAAACGGCGTTCATGCCAGGCTTCGGCCACGGCAATGGACTTCATTACGGCCGCGATTTCCGGGTAGCCTTCTTCCTGCGCCGTCTTGGCGAATTCCGGATACATGGACACATGTTCATGGTTTTCACCGTTGGCCGAGGCAATCAGGTTGTCATAGGTAGATGCGATAACCCCGGCGGGAAAAGATGCGGAAATTTCCACTTCGCCGCCTTCAAGGAATTTGAACAGGCGCTTGGCGTGTTCGCGTTCCTGCTCCGCGGTTTCGAGGAACATGGCGGCTATCTGGACATACCCGTCCTTGCGAGCCTGCCCGGCGAAGTATGTATAGCGGTTGCGGGCCTGTGATTCACCGGCGAAAGCGGTGAGAATATTTTTTTCGGTGCGGCTGCCTTTAAGCGATTTCATGGAACTACTCCTAGCAGTTAAATGGTGTTTATTTCAGGGCAAGCAAACGGCCGGCCTGAGATATTCCAGTATAGCACCTTTAATCAAAAAAAAGCAAGTTGTTCAGGATTTTGCCGCCGGTTTCGGGGCGGAGCCGAAGAGGGCGTCCAGCCAGGTTTCCGCGGTGGCGAAAATTTCTTCCATTTGGCCGTTGCCGAGGCCAAGGGCGTCATAGGCCTGGAAGTCCAGCGGAGGTATGGCTACCGGGGTTTTCACCCCTTCCAGCGCAAAAGCGATGATGTCGGCCACGTGAACGACCGCCGCCTCAAGATGCCGCTGCGGATTTTCCGGCTCATGGTGATGCAGAATCGCCATGATAAGCGGCAAAGGCATGTTCCAGCGGTGCAGCAGCATGCCGCCCAGGCGGGGATGGTCGAAATTGAGCAAGTCTTTCTCAACCATATAAAGAGGCATATTCAGGGCGGAGGCGCGGGACTCGACCGCGCTGAAGGTTTTTGGGGCGACATAGGCCATGGCCAGAATGCCGCAGTCGTGCAGCAGTCCGGCGACGAAAAGACGCTCCGGCTCCGGCTTGCGCATGCCTTTCCAGATTTCGCGCGCAATTATGCCAACAGCCACGCTGTGCCGCCAGAAGGCGTTGATGTCGAGAATATCCTCCGGCATGCGCACCATGAGGGTATTCAGCATTCCGCCTATGGCCAGGGTTTGGATGTGTTGTATGCCCAACAGCATGACCGCGCGGGTTACTGTGTCGATTTTTGAGGTGAAGCCGAAAAAGGGGCTGTTTACGATTTTGAGAATCCAGGCGGTAAGGGCCGGGTCTTTGGCTATAAGCTCGCCGATCTGGTCGACGGTTACATCGCGGTTGTTGGTGGCCGCCTGCAGCTCGACCAGAACTATGGGCAGTGGGGGGAGTTTGACCTCCATCTGCACCAGGGTTATGGGGTCAAGCAAAATGAAGGCCTGGTTGGGATTGGCGCGTTTCCAGGCTTTAAGCGGCGGCGGGTTTGACCCTTCGCGCGGAAGGAATTCGGCTTCGCGCCTGAAAAGCATGGCGGGCAGCGGATGTTCCAGCCCTATGGAGTTGAAGCGTGATTGCAGGGCTTCAAGATAAACGGGATCCGGGGGGGCGGCCCTATCGTCAAAATTACTGATGTCTAACGCGCACATGAGTCACCATAAGCTCTTGAGTTTCATATAAGGCATTACATTTTCCCCTGCTAAAAGTAAAGAAAAGATTGGGCGCGTAAAACATGAAGGTTCGCCGCGCGGAAATTTATTCGCTGGGGTTTGTTACGCGTTGTCTTGAATGCCGAGAACTTCTTGCGGGTCGATCCGCGTTTCTTCGGGAAGCAGGCAGCGTTTTACGTCAAGGTCTTTATAGTCGGCCAGGTTTATTTCCTTTGGCGCAAAGGCGCGGCCCTGGTTGTCCTGCACCAGGGTTACCGCTGGTTTGGTCGGTTTTTCCGGATTGCTGGCGGAAACCACCCCGACCAGGCCGTTTTTCAGCTCCACAACGCTGCCGACGGGGTAAATGCCGATCATTTTGGCGTAATGCTCGGCAAGGCCGGGATAAAAATCCTGGCCCCTGCGCTGGAACATCATGGCCAGCACCTGGTGGGACGGAAGCTTCTTTTTATAAACCCGCTTGCTGGTCAGGGCGTCATACACGTCAACGACGGCCAGAATGCGGGCTATAGGGCTTATCTGGTCGCCCGCCAGCCGGCCAGGGTAGCCGGTTCCGTCGTAGCGCTCATGGTGTTGCAACACGCCAAGGCGCATGTCCTCACTGAAGCTTTCCACCCGCTGCAATTGGGCGTACCCCAGGTAGGAATGGCTGCGCATGATTTCGAATTCCTCGTCTGTAAGTTTGCGCGGCGCATTGAGAATAGACAGGGGAATAAGCGATTTGCCCAGGTCGTGCAGCATGGCGGCCATGCCGACGTCGTATTGCGTCTTTTCGGAAAACCCTAGATATTTCGCGAACATGGTGGAGAGAACGGATACGTTGACGCAATGGGAATAGGTGTAGTCGTCAGCATTGCGCAGCTTTGAAATTCCGTACAGCGCATCGGGATTACGGCCGAGGCTTTCCATTATCGAATGTACGGCCGGTTCCGCAACGGAACAATCAACTTCGTCCCCGTTGCGCACCGCGTCCATAAAGCCTCGGGCAGCATCCAGGCTGGCCGTATAACTGGCTTGGGCAACGACAAGCTCTTCCTGAAGAGGGATGTCCGCCTTCAGCGGCGTGATGCTCATAACCATTTCGTCTGAAGGCTTAATGGAGCGCCCGGTGTCTACAAAGGCGTAAAGGTAGCCTTCTTCGCGCAGGGCATGAATAGCGGCCTCATCCAACACCTGATTTCTGCAATAGGCGTAAGGTTCCTGCCGCCAGTCCACACCGGTGTCCACTGTGAACATTCCGGGTTCCAGCTGGTCGCACGTTACTCGCTCAATCATAATTTAAGAACTCATTCACAATCTAAAATATCAATTGGCTATAAAGATATCAAAATGAAATATCGCCATGATGATTCTATAACCATTTCTTTATAAAAGTAAATTGCCAAGTTCCACCAAAAAGGTAAAAATTTTTATACCGAACCTCATAAAGGTAAAAAATCAGATTAACACATTGAAATAACAGTATTTATGCTAAGTGCCCGTAGTCGCTCCGGCGGAGCGGTTTGACTGTGCTGAAAAAAATTAAACCGAACTTTGTAGCGCTTCTTTGATTTCTGGATTATAACATATTGTTTTATATATATTTTATTGCCAGGGGCCATGGTTTTTTCGTTGGCATGTAAATTGCTTTGTATGATATACCTTCCTTTGCGAGCAGCTTCATCAGATAGAGGCGGTTGACGGGCGTTTCGTCAGCCGCCTCTATCCTTTTCAAAACGCGCCCGGCTGGAACAAAGGCCTTGGAACTTGCCGCAAAGACTGCTATAAGTCAACTATGAACGAACAGCTGCCCGATAACAACCATGCGCATATCCTGGTTATAGACGACGAAAAGAACTACCTGCTGGTTCTTGAAGCCTTGCTGCTTGACGCCGGCTATGCCGTCACGACGTTGAGCGACCCTGAAACCGCCCTCGCTTTTCTTGAAGAGTCAGAGGTCGACGTGGTGCTTACAGACATGAAAATGCCCAAGGTATCCGGCCGCGAAGTGCTGCAGCACGTCAAAAAGGACTATCCGGGCGTGCCTGTGCTCATAATGACCGCTTTCGGCAGTATCGAAGGCGCGGTCGAGGCTATGAAGGTCGGGGCGTTCGATTATATCACCAAGCCTTTCGCCAACGACGAGCTTTTGCTTTCCGTGAAAAACGCGGCCGAACTGGCCCAGGTTCACCGCCGTTACCGCCTTCTGCACGAAAACCTCCAGGTGCGTTACGGGCGCCACCAGATAGTGGGGCAGAGCAAGGGGATGCAGAACGTGCTCGCGCTTATCGACCGGGCCGCTCCAAGCCGCAGCAACGTGCTTATAACCGGCGAAAGCGGAACTGGCAAAGAGCTGGTGGCCAGGGCCATACATTTTGCCTCGCCGCGCAAAGACGGCCCTTTTATCAGCGTAAACTGCATGGCCCTTAACCCGGGCGTGCTGGAAAGCGAACTTTTCGGCCATGAGAAAGGCTCTTTCACCGGGGCTGTGGCCATGCGCCGGGGGCGTTTCGAACTGGCCAGCGGGGGCACTCTTTTCCTGGACGAAATAGGCGAACTTTCGCAGGATTTGCAGGTTAAACTTTTGCGCGTCCTTCAGGAACGCAGGCTGGAAAGGGTTGGCGGGACCGAGGAAATTCCCATTGACATACGCATTGTCACCGCCACCAACAAAGACCTGCTGAAAGAGGTGGAAAAGGGCAGTTTCCGCGAAGATCTCTACTACCGCCTGAACGTCGTGCATATTCCCCTTCCGCCGTTGCGGGAACGGCGCGAGGACATCCCCTTGCTGATAGCGCACTTTCTGGAAAAATTCACCGTTGAAAACGGGCTCGCCCCGCATTCCTTCACGCCGGAAGCCATGGAATACCTGGCCGGATACGAATGGCCGGGCAATATTCGCCAGCTTGAAAACGTGGTTGAGCGTTGCATGGTAATGGTGGCGGCGGAACAGATAGGCGTTGACGACCTCCCGGCGGAAGTGCGCGATGAAGAATCGCAGCTCAAAAGCGCGCTGGACTTCCTGCCGGTTGAGCTTGACCTTGCGGAAACCCTGGACAAACTTGAGGCGGCGCTTATCCGCCGTTCCCTGGTGCGGGCCGATTTCGTGCAGGTCAAGGCGGCTGAGCTTTTGGGCATATCCAAAAGCCTGCTTCAGTATAAACTGCGCAAATACGGCATTACCGGGCACTGACGCGGGCCGTTCCGGTTCGCGCGCGCCATAGGCGCGGGGCATGACCATGTTGAAATGCCGAGGCGCTTATTATATCGGCGAAGGCTGCTTTGAATAAGATTTTTTTGGAAAAATAATGTAATATTGCGTAGAAATGTCTATGCGGCTTATTATCTTGCCGCAAAGGGGTCGACATGGCTGTAGCGAAAAAACGTGATTGCGGGCAAACCCTGACTTTTTCCACGCGCCTGAACCGCGCCGACGTTTCCGGTATTCTTGAAGCCCTGACAGACGGGCTGAAGGAAGGGGTTTTGCATGTGCAAAAAAGCGGAGAGAGCCTGGAAATGCAGGTCCCAAAGGTTATAGACCTTGAAGTGAAGGCTTCGCTTTGCGACGGTTTGGCTTGCCTGTCGATAGAAACTTCCTGGCGGGAAAAACCGATCGAAGTGCAGGAAGAGCCGGTTAAAAAAAACAGGGCCCGCGCGGTGAAGAAACGCGCGGAATAGACTCTCGGAAAAAAATTTGGCGAGTGTGGAAAAAAACTTGCCCGGCAGCATATTTATATGTATTTAGATATTCAAGTTCGTTGCGGATCCGGTTTTCAAGCCGTTTCACGCGGCGGCGCGCCTGTGGGGGGCCAATGATGAACACGGTTAATTACAACCCGCAGATGCCTAATCTGCCGGGCGCGGACGGGTGTATCTTCTGCAAAATCGCGCAGGGAATCATACCTTGCGCCAAGGTGTATGAAGATGAAGCTTTCCTGGCGTTTCTGGATATCAACCCGTTCCGGCTCGGCCATACCTTGGTCATACCCAAAGGGCATTACGCCACCTTGCTGGATTTTCCCGGCGACATGGGGTCGGCCCTGTTCAATGTAATGCAGAAAGTCGGAACGGGGATATTGAATCACACCCAGGCCCAGGGGCTGAACTGCCTGCAAAACAATTTTTCCGCCGCCGGGCAGGTGGTGTTTCACGTTCACTGGCATCTTATTCCCAGGCACGAAGGCGACGGATTGTTTTCAGACCCGCTTGAGCGGTATGGTTACGGAGAGGGCGGGGCCGAAAATTTCGCGAAAGGACTCAGGGATGCGTTGAGCCGTATTGGCTGAACGTATCTCTATTTTTATGAAAACACGTAAGAGAGGGGAAAAATGAACGAAAAAACATTGACCAAAGCCGATCTGGTCGACGTGCTCCATGAACAGAGCTCAAGAAGCCGCACGGAAGTAAAGGCTATCGTCGAATCTTTGCTCAAGCTCATGAAGCAGGCCATCAAAAAAGACCATGGGCTCATGATCAGCGGCTTCGGCAAGTTTGAGGCCTATGCCAAGGAAGCCCGCAAGGGGCGCAATCCGCAAACTTCGGCGCCGCTGCTGCTTTCGCCGCGCAAGGTCGTTGTTTTCCGCCTTTCGCGCAAATTCAGGGAAGAATTGAACGCATAGCCAGTTGAATAGTGTTTTCCCACAGCTGTTTCGCAAAAATGCGAACAGGCTCCCGGGGGGGCGCGTACTGGGGGATGAGCCTGAATCAGGCTCATAACTACGTTTAATCCTTACCTGTTTCAGCTATGGCAGAGCTGACCGCAAGCGTCTTTAGCGGGCCGGTCTTTGCTTACGCCGTGAAGCGGCCGGCCTGGGCTGTTTGGAAAAGGCGGCCGGCGGCTTTCCGGCGGGTTCTAAAAACAGCTTGCCTAGCCAGGCCGCATGCCTCATGATAAGGCATGCGATTCGCCTGTCCCGAGCCTTTGCCGTCCGGCCGGTCCCGGCCTGTTTACCCGGCTTTCATCCCTTTCGCCGGCTGCCCTTCACGTTGCGTGTTTTGTTCGCAAGACGCCCAGACGGGGCAGCCTGGAGCGGGGCCTGTCGACATGCCCGCGCTTCTGGCCGCGCTGGAAAAAGACCTCGCCGTCCGCGCAGCGGCCCGGCCCGGCGGTGTGCCGCCGGAACTGGCTTTCTACGGCGGAACGTTTACCGCCTTGCCCATTGCGGAGCAGCTGGCCTGCCTCGAACTCGCGGTGCGGCTGAAAGGGCGCGGGCTTATAAGCCGCCTGCGCTGTTCAACCCGGCCGGATGCCGTTTCCGCCGCGCACCTCTCCAGGCTCAAGGGCCTGGGACTTGATTGCGTCGAGCTTGGCGTTCAAAGTTTTTGCGAAGGCCCGCTTTCGGCCAGCCGCCGGGGCTACAGCCCGGCGCAGGCGCTGGAAGGCTGCGCCGTTGTGCGGGAAAGCGGCATGGAGCTTGGCGTTCAGCTTATGCCTGGCATGCCGGGCATGAAACCGGAAGATTTTGTGAAGGACATCAGGCTGGTGCGCGCCCTGGCTCCTGCCACCCTGCGCCTCTACCCCTGCCTGGTGCTGGAAGGCACGGCCCTGGCCGCGCTCTGGCGGGCGGGCGAGTTTACCCCCTGGCCCCTGGGGCTTTGCCTTGAGCTTATGGCGGAGGCTCTTCTTGAAGTATGGGCGGCCGGCACAAGGGTTATCCGCATGGGCCTGGCGCCCGAAGCGGCTTTGGCCTCGCGCGTTTTGGCCGGTCCGCAACATCCCGCGTTTGGGCAAATGGCGCGCAGCCTGGCCTTGTTTCGCTTTTTGCGCGCCAAGCTTGCGGAATTAGGCCGCAAGCCGGAGGCCCTGCACGCCCCGCGCCGCCTGCAAGGCGAATTTTTCGGGCACAAGAACAGCCTTGTTGAGGATTATGCCCGGATGGGGCTGGACAAATCCAGAATATTCTGGTGGGATAATTCATATTTTTTATTGAACTGAATTTTGACGTTTTTTTTTGCACAACAGTGACGAGGAAATATCATGAACGACCAATTTCCCGCGTATCGCGGCTGTCTGGAATATGTTTGTCTGGCATGCGGAAAGCGCCACGGCATTGAAGAACTTTTATACACCTGCCCGGCCTGCGGCGAGGTTCTGCTGCTTGAAGACGCGAATTTCGCCGGCCTGAAGCGGACGAGCGGCGCGGAGTGGCGGGAAATTTTCGACCGCCGGGCCGCTACGAAAAACAACGCCCTGCGCGGTATTTTCCGTTTTTACGAGCTGTTGGCCCCGGTGCTTGAAGAAGAAGACGTTATTTACCTGGGCGACGGCAACACCCCTGTAATCGAGGCTTCACCGGCCCTTTGCTCCAGGGTGGGCATGTCTTTCGCCTACAAGAACGACGGGCAGAACCCCAGCGCTTCGTTCAAAGACCGGGGCATGGCTTGCGCGTTCAGCTTTCTGAAGGGGTTGGCCCGGCGCAACGGCTGGGACGAGGTTCTGGCCGTGTGCGCCTCGACGGGCGACACTTCCGCCGCCGCCGCCCTTTACGCCTCTTATGTGGGCGCTCCGCTGAAGTCCGTCGTGCTGTTGCCCCAGGGCAAGGTTACGCCCCAGCAGCTCAGCCAGCCCCTGGGCAGCGGCGCTACGGTGCTCGAACTGCCGGGCGTGTTTGACGACTGCATGAAAGTGGTTGAAAAACTGGCGGAAAATTACCGCGTGGCGCTTTTGAATTCCAAAAATGCCTGGCGCATTCTCGGTCAGGAATCCTATGCCTGCGAAATAGCCCAGTGGCGCGATTGGGACATGGGAAAACTTTGTGTTTTCGTGCCCGTGGGCAACGCCGGGAATATCACGGCCGTAATGAACGGATTTATGAAATTGCTGGCCTTGGGCATCATAGATTCCCTGCCAAAGCTCTTCGGCGTGCAATCCAGCCATGCCGATCCGGTTTACCGTTACTACAGCGCGCCGGAAGGCAAGCGTTCCTACAGCCCGGTTCCGGTGCGGGCCAGCGCGGCCCAGGCCGCCATGATAGGCAACCCGGTCTCTTTCCCGCGCGTGAAGGCCCTGGCGGAGCGTTACGGGCAGGCGGGCGGAATTTTCGGCGTGGTCAAGGTTGAAGAGCAGGAAATTATGGATTGCATGCTCGAAGCGAACCGCCACGGGCATATTGTCTGCACTCAGGGCGGGGAATGCCTGGCCGGGCTGAAGAACGCCCTGGCGCGCGGTCTTGTGAAGCCGGATGAATACGCCGTGCTTGATTCCACCGCCCATGCGCTGAAATTTGCCGGTTTTCAGGAAACGTATTACGCCGACGCTTTCGCCCCGGAATATGAAATCAAGTCCCGGCCGGACCTGACTAACGCGCCGAGCCTTATTATGAAAGCGGAAGAGAAGGCGGCTTTGGGCGAAGACGACTTTATCGGCAAGGCCACGGCGGCCATTGCCGAAGGGCTGAAACTGCAAGCCAGGGCCTGAGCCGGATGCGCGTTCTGATAGCGCCGGATTCCTTCAAGGGCAGCCTGAGCGCCAGGCAGGCGGCGGAGCATATTCAGCGCGGCTGGGAAAAAGTTTTTCCGGAGGCGGAATATGACCTGGCCCCTTTGGCCGACGGCGGAGAAGGTACGGCTGAAGCTATGGTTGAAGCCAGCGGCGGAATTTTGCGTTTTGAGGAAGTTTCAGACCCTTTGGGCCGCCCTGTGCGGGCCGCCTGGGGCCAACTGGGCGAAAACGGCAACGGGCCGAAAAGCGCCGTTGTAGAGGCCGCCGCCGCTTCAGGCCTGACTTTGCTGGCTGGCGTTGAACGCGACGTGCGCCTGGCTTCCAGCCGTGGCACGGGCGAACTTGTGCGGGCCGCCCTGCGTTATTTGCATTCCGGGAATAGCCGAGGCCAGGCGGCGCGGCCCAGGCTTATCATCGGGCTTGGGGGCAGCGCTACCAATGACGCGGGCAGCGGCGCGTTTTCCGCTTTGGGCGCGCGCTTTCTTGACGGGAACGGGCGTGAACTGCCGCCGGGCGGGGCGGCGCTGGCCGGGTTGGATTCCATCGATCTTTCAGGCCTTGACCCTTTGCTGGCGGAAACGGAGATTCTGGCGGCCTGTGACGTGCAAGCCCCGCTTTGCGGCCCGCGTGGCGCGACGTTCATTTTCGGCCCGCAAAAAGACGGGCAAGGTATAGACCGCGCCGGGCTTGCCGAACTGGATGCGGCTCTGGAGCGTTTTGCTGCCGTGGCCAAAAGCGTTTCCGGCAAGAACGCGGCTTCTGAGCCGGGAAGCGGAGCAGCCGGAGGACTTGGCGCTGGGCTGCTTTTTTTCACTCCGGCCCGGCTTGCGCCAGGGGTCGGCCTGGTGCTTGAGTCCATTAACTTCTCCGCCCGCGCCGCCAGGGCGGACCTGATAATAACCGGCGAGGGCCGCACGGACGCGCAAAGCGCCATGGGCAAGGCCCCCTGTGGGGTGGGTCGGGCAGCCAAAGCTTTGGGCAAACCGGTCTTCTGTCTTTCCGGCGCCCTGGGGCCAGGCTGTGAAACGCTGCTGGCGGAAGGCGTAAGCGCCATGGCCGCCGCCGTTTGTGAACCCCTGCCCCTTGAATATTGCCTTGAAAATGCCGCCCGGTTGCTGGAAGAGGCGGCGGAACGCAGCGCCAGCCTGTTTATGGCGGGTGCGGCGGCTTCCCGATGCCAGCGGAGCGGAACATGAAGAAAAACAGGCCGTCCGGAGCCACTTATGCCGGAGATTACAGCGAATCAGAGCTGTCCGCCGCCGTGCTGCAAACCCTGAACGCCGGCAACGGCCCCTTGCGCCTGGACGACCTGCTGCATGGGCTGGGGCTTGGCCGCAAGCATGGCAAAAGGGTGGAGACGGTGCTGGAGAATCTGCGCGACTCCGGAAAGATTTTACGCCTTAAAGGCCGGTTTTACGCTTCTTCCGAGCGCTTGCGCCAAGTTATCGGAAAGCTTTCTATCCAGAGGGCCGGGGCCGGATTTATTTTGCCCGAGCGGATGGCTTCGAAAGAAGTAATAAGAGGGAAGAACGCGCGCGCTCCGCGCGGGAACGAGCCAGACGTTTACGTCCACCCGGAAAATCTTGGCGGGGCCTGGCCGGGCGACCGGGTGCGGGCCGTCGTTTTCCCCGACCGGCGCGGCAAAAATCCGGAAGGGCGGATCATAGAGGTGCTGGAGCGCGCGGCCAAGGAGGTGCCCGTGCGGGTGCTGCACCGTCCGAACCGCACCGACTACGGAGGCAATGAGAATGATTTCAATCCCGGCGCTTCGGAAAATAAAGCCTGGATAGCCCGCCCCCTTGATTCCCGCTTCGGCTTCGTCATGCTGGTGGACGTTTCCAGCCTGGCTGAAGAGGTTCAGGCAGGCCAGGTGCTGTTGGCCCGGCCTTTGCCGCCGGAGGCCGGTTCCGTTTCCAGCCTGCTGCGCGGAGCGGCGACGGCCAACCTGGGCGCGGAAGAAAGCCTCGCGCTGCAAGAAAGGCTGGTGAAGGCCTCTTACGATATTCCCACAGCTTTTCCCGCGGAAGTGGAAGACGAGGCCGCCCTTTTGCCGGTGGATCCCTCTCCGGAGGAAATAGCCGCCGAACTTGGCGGCAAGCGCCGCGATTCGCGCGATATTCCCTTCATCACCATAGACGGAGCGGACGCCAGAGATTTTGACGACGCCATTCATGTTTCCGCCTCTCCTTCCGGCTTCACCCTGCTGGTGGCCATTGCCGACGTGGCGCATTACGTGCGGCCCGGTTCTGGCATGGACCGCGAAGCCCTGGCGCGCGGCAATTCCTATTATTTCCCGGCTTCGGTGGAGCCTATGCTGCCGCGCCGTCTTTCCAACGGCCTGTGCAGTCTGAATGAAGGAAGGCCGCGTCTGGCCATGGTTGCGGAACTTGATTTTTCCCCGGCCGGGGAACCGGGAGCCGCGCGCTTTTATCCAGCCCTTATCATCAGCCGAGGACGCCTGACCTATGACGAGGCTCAGGCCGTCATAGACGGCGAGGCGGGGTTGCCTGAAAGGCTGGCGGCGCATCAGTCTATGCTGCGCCAGGCCGCCGTGCTGGCCGGTTTGTGCATAGAGCGGCGTAACCAGGCAGGAAACCTCGACTTTGAACTGCCGGAGGCCGGGGTGGAGGTTGACGTAGACGGCAGGGTTATAGGGATGGCGCACCGCGAACACCTTTTTTCGCACCGCCTGATAGAAGCTTTCATGGTTGCGGCGAACGAAGCGGTGGCCCGCCGCCTGCGCGACAGCGGCGTCAATCACCTTTACCGCGTTCACCCCGCCCCGGATCCGGACAAGCTGTCAAGCCTGGTAAAGAGCCTTTTGAACACGACTTTCGGGGCGGAAGCCGCCGCGCGGCTTAAAGAACTTCCCGCCGTGCCCACGGCAGGCCACCTGCGCGGAATTCTCAGCGCGGCCAGCCTGACGCCGGAAGCGTTCATAGTCAGCCGCCTCGTTTTGCGCGCCATGATGCAGGCCCGTTACAGCCCGGAACCTTCCGGGCACTTCGGGCTGGCTTCGGAGTGCTACTGCCATTTTACCTCGCCCATAAGGCGCTATGCCGACCTGCTGACCCACCGCGCCCTTAAGGCGCAATTGGAGGGGCGTTCCGGCCCGGGCTATGAAGGTGTGGCCGCAACAGGCGAAAGCGTGAACGCCAGCGAACGCAAAGCTACGGAAGCGGAGCGCGAAATTGAACGAGTTTGCGCGGCTTTGTTTTTGCGCGGACGCATCGGGGAAAAATTCAACGCCGTCATTTCCGGCGTGTCGGACTACGGCTTTTTCGTCGAGGTGGAGAACATGGCGGTTGAAGGCATGGTGCGCCTTGATTCCCTGCTTGACGACCGTTATGCGCATGACCTGGAGCGCAACGAACTTTACGGATTGCGCGAAGGCCGCGTTTTTCGCCTGGGGGCGCGGGTGCGGGTGGTTTTGAACGAAGTTGACGTGGAAAGGCGGGAAATTACATTCGCCCTGGCGGAAAACGAAAAGGGCCGCAAAGGCCCGGTCCCGGCCGGGCGGCGTGGACGTTCCGGCCCGGATGCAGGCCGTGCGGACGGAAGCGGAGAAAGAAGAGGGCGCAACGGGAAAAAACCGCGCCTGAAGAAAACGCGGGGCCTGACGACAAGCCGCAGGACGCCCCGCGCGTGAGATAGCGCCCGCGCGGTTCGCGTTACGCGCCCGCCGGAGAATTTTCCACTTTGCAACAGCCGCGTTAAGAGGCTTCACCGGAGCGGTTATCGGCAACAAGAGCAAAATGTCCGCAGGCGGCCTGCTCATGGCGGGTGGGGCCCTGTTTTCCAGAATACTGGCTTTCGGGCGTGATGCGGCCCTTGCCTGGCTGCTGGGCAATTCCTGGATTGCGGACTGTTTTCTGGCGGCATTTCGCGTTCCCAATTTTTTCCGCCGCCTTTTTGCGGAAGGGGCGGTCGCCTTGGCCTTTGTTCCGGTTTTCACGCGGCAGGGCGCACGGAGCATGTCTTTCAGCCGTTGCGCGCTGTTCAGCCTTACCGCCATCTTCACCGCTCTCGCCCTGGCGGCCTTTTTTTTCGCCAAGCCTCTTTATATCGCGCTAGCCCCAGGCTTCGTTTCCAAGCCGGAGTCATTATCTCTTGGCGCTGAACTGCTCAAGCTTTGCCTCTGGTATCTGCCTCTGGCCGCCGCCGCCGCCGTTCTGAGCGGAATATGGCTGGGGCTGGGCGAATACCGCAGGCCTGCCGTAAGCTCGGCCTGTTTCAACATAGGCATGCTTGGCGTCATTTTTGTATTGTATTGCATGGGCGTAAGCGGCGGAGGGCCTGGAAGCGAGCTTTTCACGGTCCGGTGGCTGGCGCTGGGGGTGCTTCTGGGCGGCGCGTCACAGTTGATAAGCCAGATTCCCGGCCTGTACGGCAAAGGTTTCCGTTTTTTCGGACGGCTGGCGCCTTTTTCCGAAGGCTGCCGGAATTTCTTGCGGCGCGCTCCTTCCATTTTTGTGGGTTCAGGCGGGCAGCAACTGGCGGTTCTGGCCGCCACCCTGCTGGCTTCGTTTCTGGCGGAAGGCAGCGTTGCCGCGCTTTATTTCGCCGAAAGGCTTTTTGAACTTCCTTTGGGGCTGGTGGGCGTAGCCGTCGGGCTGGCGGCGTTGCCCGATCTTTCAGTATCGGGGGCCGAACTGGCGGGCAGCCGGAAAGAGGCGCCTGAAGAAAGCGCGAAATTGCTGGCTGATTTTAATAGGACGCTCGGAGAAGGGCTGGCCCTGGCCTGGGTTTTCAGCCTTCCGGCAGCGGTCGGGCTGGCCGTGCTGGCCGCCCCCGTTGTTGAATTGCTGTTCGGTCACGGAGCTTTCGGGCCGCAGGCGGTTGAAATCACCGGGCGGGTTTTGACCGTGTATGCGCTTGGCCTTCCGGCGGCTTCTCTATGCCGTCCGTTACTTTCAGCCCTTTCGGCCTTGAACGGGGAACGCTTGGGGATGTACGCCACGCTGGGCGGGTTGTTTTGCACGGTCGTGGCTGGAGCCTGGCTGTCCAGCCTTTATGGAGTGGAGGGAGTGGCGTGGGGCGTGGTTTGCGGAACCTGGCTCAATATGCTGCTGCTTGGATTTTTTATGAGTTCGGCCCTTCGCCGGTTCGGTGGAAAGTTCGCGCCTCTTGCGTTTCCGCGCGCGTTCCTGTTCGCGTCGCTGCTAAGCATGGTTATGGGCCTGGGCCTTTACCTGGCTTTGCCCCGCCTTGCGTCTTTTTCGCTCTTTTTCCGTCTTGCCCTGCTCATTCCGGCGGCTGGCGGGCTGTATCTGGCGGGCTGCCTGATCTTGCTCAGGCTGGGAATTCTCCGCCTTAAAGGCAGTATAACTACGCCTTGAAAATGTTGATTCGCCAGGCCTTAGCCATAACGGGCGGCGAGCGGGCGAGTAAGCCGGCCCGGATGCTCAGCGCACACGGTAATGGTCGATAAGAACGGTTTTGAGTTCGCCGTTGTTGATGTTGTCGTTGAGCACCTTGGCGACCCCGTCTTTAAAGTCCTGCAATTTAGAGCTGTCAATCAAGAGGTCGTAAGACCGGTTGCGCATGAAATAGAACACGCTGTCGCGCATGATCCTGGTTTTGTTATCCATTTCAACGTAAACCGGGTTGTCGTCCGTAGTGAAGGTGAATTTTACGTCCAGAAGGTGAATGCCGCCTTCGTTGTCTTTCACTTCAACCAGGAAAGGTTCCCAGTTTATGGTATAGAGCGGGGCTTGCGCGGGCGCTTCTTTGGGCGCGTTGTCGACCACAACGACAACCGGCGGCTTGGGCGGCGGCGCCTTTTCTTCCTGCGGCGGAGGAGGCGGGGCGTCCTGCGTCCGCCCGCCCAGCATGAGCGCGACGCCCACTGCGGCGGCAATAACGACAAGCAAACCGGCTCCGGCCAGCATGACAAGTTTTTTCCGCTCTTTCAGTTTGTCCAGCAGCCCGGTTTTTCCGCCGGCCGGCTCAGGTTTGGCCTCTTCAGTTTTTTCTTCGGTTTTTTCTTCCGGCTCGGCGGCTTTTGACTTTTCTTCCTCCAGCTCTTCTTCAAGAAAAGGGGCGTCGTCAAGGTCAAGTTCCACCTTGCCGGTCTTTTTTTTCTGCTGCTCAGCGGAAGCGTCGTTTTCAGTAGTCATGCCGTTGCCGTTCAGTTTTTTTCAGGTTGCAGGCAAACGCCAGGGGGTGAATGTTAAAATGCTCCCCAAGCCCTGTGGCGAAATTATCCGCAACGGCATGGGGAGCGTTATCCTGCGCGGAAAAGCGCGAGCGGCGAAAAATTCGGGGCGCTTGGTTTGGTCCGCCGCGCCGCCGTCCGGGTGAATTTTTCCGGGTGAACTTTTTCCGGGTGAACTTTCACGGGGCGAACTTTTTCCAGCGCGACGGCTTAAAATACCTTTCCCGGTCTGGCGGCTGTGGGCCGGCGGCGAAATCTGCCCCGGTTAAGCTTTAACGGCGGAATATCCGGCAAAAGCCGCGCGTTCGTCACTAACGGCGGTTTGCGCGGCGTAAAACGCCAAAGCCAAAAGGCGCTAGGGAAATATCTTGTCGATTTTCTGTTTCAGGGTTTCAGCCGTAAAGGGTTTGACTATGTAGTTCGACACCTTGGCCTGCACGGCCTCTATAATGTTTTCCTGCTGGGCCTCCGCCGTGACCATGAGGAAGGGCATGTCGGAAAATTCTTCGCTGGCGCGCACTTTGCGCAGCAATTCAATGCCGGTCATGATAGGCATGTTCCAGTCGGAAATGACGAACTCGATTTTGTCTTTGTTCAGGACTTCCCAGGCGGTGGAGCCGTCGTCAGCTTCAACGATGTCGGTAAACCCGATCTGGCGCAGAATATTTTTAATGATGCGGCGCATGGTGGAAAAATCATCCACCACAAGTACTCTCATATTAGGATTAAAAGGCATGTTCGCTCCTTACGGTCAATTGAAATTTACGCACATTCCGGCCGCCTTGGCGGCAAGGGAATTTTAAACGCGTTATGGTGTAAGATATAATCAGCCTATAGCCCCGTAGGCTGCGGCAAAGTCTTTGCGCAGCCGTTCCAGGGCCTGGCTGCGCAATTGAGAGACACGGCCTTCGGTAATTCCCATTACCTCGGCTGTTTCCCGCATATTTAGCTCATCAGTATAATACAGCGACAATACCAACTTTTCGCGAGGTGTCAATTGGTCTATCAGGCCTGACACCTTCCCGATAAGCTCCTGCGAGGCGGTGTAGGAGAAGGGTTCGTTTTCATGCCGCTCTTCAGTCTGGCCCAGGCCTTCCTCCATTGCGTCAATAGACAGGCAGAGCTGGTTTTGCAAGGCTTCCATGCCTTCGCGCACCTCTTTTTCCGAGATGTTCATATGCGCGGCCAGTTCCGCCTCGGTAGGCTGGCGGCACAGGCTGTGCTCAAGCGCCTGCGTGGCTTCGCTGACCTGGCGCACCCGCTGGCGCAGCGAGCGCGGGAACCAGTCCAGGCGGCGCAAATCGTCAAGCATGGCGCCTTTTATGCGGCTTTCGGCGTATGTGTCGAATTTTATGCCCAACTGCGGCTTGAATTTCTTGAAAGCCTCCATAAGGCCCAGGGTGCCGGAGCTTACAAGTTCGTTTATTTCAATGTTTTTGGGCAGGCGGGTTTTCAGCCTCCCGGCCAGGTATTTTACCTTGGGCGCGAAATGGCGCACTATTTTTTCTTTATCCGCGTGCGAAAAGTCCTCCCACGCGGTAAGACCCGCGTCGAGCGCTTCCCACGGGGGCAAAGCCCCATCTGACCGCGCGGAGTTTTTAGTCACGATAGAGCAGCCTCTTCCAGAAAAATTTGATATTGCCGTCCAGGTTGTCTGGCACTTCCCATTTCTGCACGGCTTCGGCCAGCCTGTGCAGCGCCGCGCAGGCCAGGCTGCCGGGCTCCGCCCGGCAAAGCGGAACCTGCCTGATGACCGCCTTGCGCATGGCCGGGTCGCGCGGAAGTATGCCGATCAGGTCAAGCGACACTCCGTCCAGAAAATGGTCGCAGACCGTGTAAAGGCTTTTAAATATTTCCTTGGCGCTTTTCGGATCGGCCGCCATGTTCACCAGCACCTTGAAACGTTCCACCCCGTGGTTTTGCTTCAAAACCTTGATAAGGGCGTAGGCGTCGGTAAGTGAGGTCGGTTCCGGGGTGAGCACGACGATCCTTTCCTGCGCCGCAAGGTTGAAATAAAGCACGTTTTCATTGATGCCCGCGCCTGTGTCGACGATCATGTAGTCAACCTGGTCTTCCAGGGTGTCCATGGCCTCAAGCAGCTCAAGTTTTTCTCCGGTTCCCAGATCCAGCATGTCGGCCACTCCGGAGGCGGCCGGAAGGATCTTGAAGCCGTATGGCGTTTCGGTGATGATCTGTTCTATCGGCAGGGCGTCGTGAAAAAGATGGAACAGGTTATACTGGGGGGTAAGGCCGAGAACGACGTCCACGTTGGCCAGCCCGAGGTCGGCGTCAAGCAGCAGCACGCGTTTCCCAGCCTCCGCCAGGCAATAGGCCAGGTTGGCGGAGATGTTCGTTTTGCCGACGCCGCCTTTGCCAGAAGTAACCGATAGCACTAAAGGTAAGTTGCTCATGAGTCCAGTCCTTGAAATTTACAGCCCCGGTAAGGTCAAACCTGTTAAACTCAGTGTTCTCCGCCTGGCAGGGCGGGCAGTTCGTGCTTGAAAACAAGACGCCAGAGCGTCGCGCTCTGGGCCGGAAGCAAGGTGTTGCGCAAACCCGGCCCGAAAGAAAAGCAGGAAACCGGCAAGCGGGCCTGGGCCGCCGTGTTCAGCAGGGCGGCGTATTTTCCGGCCTCGTCAAGTTTGCTCCAGATCAGGCTGGAGTCCATATCCGCCATATACCTAGGGAGCATGCCTTCCAGCGCCTCATGGTCATAATGCGGCGAAACGACGACATGCGCCGCCATAGCGTCATACCCGTTCCTGTTCAGGCCCAGGGCGCCGAGCTGCGCGGTCAGGGTCTTGTTTTTGGGCAGGGCCGGAAGGTCCACTATTACCCTGTCAAAACCCTGGCTGCGTATCTCCGAAATCACGCCGGCCATGTCCAGGGGCGAAGCCGCCTCGCGGTACGGAAAATCGGAAAGGCCAGCGTAGTGCTTGAGCAGCAGGCGGCCTCCTCCTCGGTCGGCGTCGGCGTTCACCAGGCAAAGGCGCGAACCGGGGCGGCTTTTTTGCAGGTAAAGCGCCATGCGCACCGCCGCGCTGGTTTTTCCCGCCCCGTACGGACCGGTAATCAGGTGGACGCGGTGGCGCCAGTTTTCATAGCCCCAGGGCCGCACCTCGACCAGGCGGCTTAGGGGTTCTGTAATGGAAGCGCCGGGCGAGGCGGCCAGGTGGCGGTAAAAGTCCAGCAGCACCGGGTCGCTTACGCCTTCATTCCGCAGGTATTCAAAGCTCACGCGCTGCTGCGGGGTAAGCGCCTCCAGCTTCATGGCCGGTTTCATCAGGGCGAAAATATGGTTTTTGATGCTGCCCCATTCTTCCTGCCAGCGCAAAACCTGGCGCGGCGCAACGGCGTTTTCGGCCTGCGGCTGGCTGAACCTGGCGGCCAGCAGGCTGAGGTCGTCCTGCGAGCAGGCGGCGTAGTTTTTAGCCCCGCGCGCGGCTGTAAGCCCGGTGGAACCGTCCGCCCCGCCATCGGCCCGGCTTTTCGCTGCCGTGGCTGAGTCCGGCCTTTCCAGCGCGGCGGTCATGCGCACAACCGGCTTGCCGTTCTCTTTGCCGTTGCGCGATTCAAGAATCACGGCGTCCGGTCCGAGTTCGGCCTTTATTTGGTCCATCACCGCTTTGGCGCTGGGCCCGCTGTAAGTTTTAACCTGCATTGCCGATATCCTGGTTCAGGCCGGCGCGGCCTGAAGCCGCGCCTAGTCCATGCCCGCTATGCCCACTGAGCTCAGGCGGATGTCAGGCGGTATTTCCGCCTGTGAAAGCACCGGAACGTTGGGCAGAAAACGCGTGACCAGCTGGGCCAGGTGCGGCCTGACCATCGGGGTGGCCAGAAGCACGGGCTGGCCGTCTGTGTTGACAGCGTTTTCCACAGCCTGGTTTATATTTTTTATCAGTTTTTGCGCGCTGCCGGGGTTAAGGGCCAGATAGGCCCCGCCTTCAGTCTGGCGTAAAGACTCTTGTAAAATCTGTTCCGCCTTCGGGTCAACTGTTATTATAGGCAATGCCCCCTGGCTGTCCATATACGGTTTTACGATAGTCCGCGCAAGTTTTTCGCGCACGTATTCAGTGAGCACTTCCGGGCTTTTGACGGCCTGGCCGTAGTCGGACAAAGTTTCCACAACGGTGAGCAGGTCGCGGATTGAGACGTTCTCGCGCACCAGGTTCTGCAGAACCTTCTGCACCGAGCCGAGGCCGAGGGTTCCGGGCGAAAGTTCCTCAACCGCCTTGGGGGCGCTTTTGTGCAGGTTGTCAAGCAGGGCCTGCACTTCCTGGCGGCCGAGGAAGTCTCCGAGGTGGCGGCGGAACACTTCGGTCAGATGGGTGGCGATAACCGTCGCCGGGTCGACCACGGTGTAGCCGGCCAGCATGGCTTCTTCTTTCTGCGTTTCCGGTATCCAGAGCGCGGGCAGGTTGAAGGCCGGTTCGCGGGTTTCTATGCCGCGTATGGCGTGCTTGGCGTTGCCGGGGTCCATGGCCAGGAAATGGTCCACCAGTATCTCGGCTGAAGCTACTTCGTTACCCTTGATAAGCAGGCTGTACTGGCCGGGCTTGAGCTGGAGGTTGTCGCGCAGGTGCAGTGAAGGAAGGATAACGCCCATGTCCAGAGCGAACTGCCTGCGTATGGAGCGGATGCGGGCCAGCAGGTTGCCGCTCTGGCTTTCGTCCACCAGGGGGATAAGCCCGTAGCCGACTTCAAGCTCAAGGGTGTCAAGCGGCAGAAGCGCGTGCACCTCTTCCGGCGTGTCAAGGGCGGGGGCGCCTTCCTGCGCCGCTGATGACCCTGCGCCGAGGCTCTTCGCGCCGGGGGCGGATTTTCCGCTGGCGGAGGACCTGCCGGAAACGGACGCGTTCTCTCCGCTCTCGCCTTTGTCCTTGCCCATGACGCGGGATATGGAGAAAATCAGCCCGGAGAAGAACAGGAAGGGCAGGGTGGGCATGCCCGGGGCCATGGCGAACACCAGCAGCACGGCGGAAACGATTTTCAGGGCCTTGTCGTTGTAAGTGAGCTGGCCGATGAACTCTTCGCCCATCTTGGCTTCGGAGGCCGCTCTGGAAACGATGATGCCGGCCGAGGTTGAAGTTATGATGGACGGAATGGTGGAAATAAGCCCGTCGCCGATGGTGAGCAGGGTGTATGTGTTCAGGGCTGTTTGCCAGTCCATGTCTTTCTGGACCATGCCGATGATGATGCCGCCCACGATGTTGATTATGGCGATGAAAAGCCCGGCGTTCACGTCGCCCTGGACGAACTTGCCCGCGCCGTCCATGGCGCCGTAAAAATCGGCTTCCTTGCGCAGCAGCTTGCGGCGCTCGGTGGCGGTGGGCTCGTCGATCAGCCCGGCGTTCAGGTCGGCTTCAATGGCCATCTGTTTGCCGGGCATGGCGTCAAGGGTGAAGCGGGCGGCAACTTCGGCTATGCGGGTGGTGCCCGCGGCGATGACGGTTTTGTTCAGGATGAACAGGATCATGAAAACGACCGCGCCGACGACGTAACTGCCGCCGACCACGAAGTTTCCGAAAGACTGGATAAGGTGCCCGGCCGCCGCCGTGCCTTTGTCTCCGTTAAGCAGGATGAGTCTGGTCGAGGCTACGTTCAGGGCCAGGCGCAGCAGGGTGGTTACCAGCAGCAAAGTCGGGAATATGGAAAATTCCAGCGGGGAAAGCATGAACATTGAGGTGATCAGCACGATCAGGCACAGCGATATGGAAAGGGTGAACATCGCGTCCAGAATGAAAGTCGGCAACGGGATGAGCATTACGAAAAGAATGACCACGACCCCGACGGCGAGCATGATGTCGCCCTGTTTGGAGAAGCGCTCGAGGTTCATTTTCGGTAAGACGCCCGCGTTGGCGTTTGCTTTGGCTGTCATAATCCCGGCATCCTTCGTCGCGGGCGTCATTTTACCGACTGCCGCGCGGCCTTGCTGATGGAGTTATGGAGAGCGCCCTCTTACCGCTAATTGTTCTTCCGGCCTTGTGTTTTCCAGATTTGGGCCAAAATTGCGGCGACCGCTTGATACAGGTCTTCGGGGATCATCTCTCCCAGTTCAACCTGTTTATACAAAGCCTGTGCCAACGGCTTGTTTTCCCTTATGGGAACACGGTTTTCGCGAGCCAGCTCCTTGATTCTCTCCGCCACTTTGTCCGCCCCTTTGGCCACCACCACAGGGGCCGGGGCTTCCATGGCGTTATAGCGCAGGGCCACGGCCAGGTGCGTGGGGTTGGTCAGAATAACGTCGGCCTTGGGCACGTTCTGCATCATGCGGCGCTGGGACATTTCAAACATTTTCTGGCGCTGCTTCGATTTTACCTGCGGGTCGCCCTCCATCTGGCGTCTTTCGTCCTTGACCTCGTCTTTGGTCATTTTCAGATTTTCTTTATAATCCCACCTGGTGTAGACGAATGAGACCACGCCGATAAGCACCATGGGAATGATGGCGTAAATGGCCATGGTGAACCCGGTTTGCAGGATATAGGCGGCCAGCCCGGCCGCATCGGTGTAATAGAGGTTAGGCAGGTCCGGAATTTCCCGGTTGATGACCACCCAGGGGGCCACGCCTATGACCAGGGCCTGCAGCAGGCTTTTGCCAAGGCGCAGCAAGGTGTTCATGGATATGAACATGCGTTTGATGCCCGCCGCCACGTTGAAACGCTGCATCTTGGGCTTGAACACCTTGGTCGTCCAGAGCTTGCCGACCTGATAGCGCAGCACGATGAAGGCCGTCAGGCCGATGCCCAGCATTACGGGCAGGAGCATCTTGGCCAGTTCGAAAGCTATCATGGGCAAAAGGGCCAGCACGTCGTCCTGGGTCGGCCTGAAGGTAAGAATGGCGGTGGAAAAGAAGTATTTGAAAAGGTTGGAAAGGTCGTCGGCTATAAAATAAAGCCAGCCGTAGAGCATGCAGATGGCGGCCAGCAGCACCAGCGCCGTTGTGAAGTCAGGCGATTTGGCGACGTTGCCTTCCTTGCGGGCTTTGTTGATGCGCTTTGGAGTGGGCGCTTCCGTGCGGCTCGGGTCTTTTTGCGGCATGGCTCAGCTTATGAATCGCAAAAGGTTTCTGAACAGCGGCCTCAGCCCGATAATGATATCTTCCATATACAGGCTCATCAAGGTGAACACTATCCCCATGAAAAAGAAGCCCAGCCCTATTTTCAAAGGCATGCCGATCATCAGCAGGTTGAGCTGCGGGGCCACTTTGGCCATTAACGCCAGCCCCAGCTCAACCAGGAAAAGCATGGCGATGATCGGGCCGGCTATCTTGAAGGCCATGGCGAAAAGCGAGCCGGAAAAAGCCAGCAGGTCGGAGGTCAGGCGGGGGTCTACGATAAGCCTGCCGGGCGGAACCATGCCGAAGCTTTCCGTCAGGGCGTACAAAAGATGCAAATGCCCGTCCAGGGCTAGAAAAATCATTAATGAAACCATATACATAAGGTATGAGGTGATAACCACCTGCCCTCCGCTTCCGGCAGGGTCGGCCATGGTTATCATGGTAAAGCCCATCTGGAAGCCTATGACTTCTCCGCCGAACTGTATTCCGGCGAATATTATGTTCAGAATCAGTCCGAAAAATATGCCCAGGAGCAGTTCGCCGAAAATCATCAGGGCGATATTCGCCGGGTGGGCCGGAAAGGCCTCGCCGCTGAAGCCGATTTCCGGCCAGAGGCACAGGGTAAGCACCAGGCAAAGCGCGGCCTTTACCTGAATGGGGGCGTAGTCTCCGCCATAAAAGGGCAGCATGAACACCAAAAGGCTCACCCTGATCAGGGTGAGCAGAAAGCCCATAAGCTCAAGCGCGTTGAAGCCGAAGACGTCCATATTTGAAAAAGCATAGCAAAATACGTTCCGGCGCGCAAACCGCTTTCCGGTAAAGCGGAATTGGAAACCCACCCGCCTTGCCGGGCTGGGCAAAGTTGTCAAGTCAACAGGAACTTACGAGAGGTTATTTTTATGGGGAAGCGGGCGTCCCGGAAAATTTTCCGCTTTTCATTGACATATTTCAAAGAGTACTGAAATATTCACTCATGGAAACCAAACAAGCCACGGGCATTTTTGAAGCGCTTTCTTCTGACGTGCGGCTGGATTTATTCCGGATTCTCGTCAAATACGCGCCTGGCGGCTTAGTAGCCGGGGAAATTGCAAAACATCTTAGTGTAACGAAGACAAATTTGTCTTTCCACCTTAAGGCGCTCTTGCATGCCGGGCTGGTGACAATGGAGAAAGAAGGCAGATTTCTGCGCTACAGGGCGAATATTCCCGTTATGTTGGATACGATAGCCTACCTTACGGCGGAATGTTGTTCCGGTCATCCTGAAGAATGCCGTAACTACCGCGCCGCAAGCGCGGTATCGCCTGAAGTATTGCCAAAATGTTGTTCCTCTGGGGAATAATGCGGAAAATTTTTTGCGTAAATAAATCAAAAGTTCTTGAATTCTCATAATATAAACGAGGGAAAACAATGAGCGGAAAAAATAAGTTGCAAACTGATCAGGAAGTTAAGGAAACCATCCGCGCGGGCTACGCGGCCATTGCCGAGGGGCGGAGTTCCTGCCGCTGTGGAAGCCCGCGCAGCGGCCACGCCGACCCTGTCAGGCTGGCGCAAGCCATAGGCTACGATGCGGAAAGCCTCGCCAAGTTGCCGGACGGCGCGAACATGGGGCTTTCCTGCGGCAACCCGGTCGCCATTGCGACCTTGCTGGAAGGGCAGACCGTGCTTGACCTTGGCAGCGGCGGCGGATTTGACGTGTTCCAGGCTGGCGAGAAGGTCAAAGCCTCCGGGCGGGTTATCGGCGTGGACATGACCCCGGAAATGCTCGCCAAGGCCCGCGGGAACATCGGGCGCTACCGGCAGCGCACAGGCTTCGACAACGTGGAGTTTCGCCTTGGCGAGATAGAATATCTGCCCGTGGCGGATTCCAGCGTTGACGTAGTGATCTCCAACTGCGTGATCAACCTTTCCCCGAACAAGCCCCAGGTCTGGCGTGAAGTATTCCGCGCCCTGAAACCGGGCGGAAAAATATCCGTTTCCGATTTGGCCCTGTTGAAGCCCCTGCCGGATAACATCCGGGAAATGGCGGCGGCGCTGGTGGGTTGCGTGGCTGGAGCGGCGCTGGTGGAAGAAACCAGGGCCTTGCTGGAAAAGACCGGCTTCACTTCCATAGTCCTGACGCCCAATGCAAGCTACGTGCGGAACATGCAAGACTGGAACGACCCTTTGTATAAGCAACTCGCTGAAGCATTGCCTAAGGGCGGGGAAATGGCGGATTACGTTGTCAGCCTGTCCATTGAAGCCCGCAAATAAAGGAGCGTATGAACGCCCTTTTCTTGTGCGCGGGTAATTCCCTCCGCAACATTATTGCGGAGGCGCTTTTTAAGTTTATAGCCCCGGCTGGCGTGGCGGCGCAAAGCGCGGGCAGTCTAGCTCGGGTTTCTGTTGCAGCCTGTTTTTGACAACATAGAAGCAATTTGAGGGGTAAAAGACCATGGGCCAATCGACATCACAGCGGCTTTCTTTCCTTGACCGTTATCTGACCTTGTGGATTTTCCTTGCCATGTTTACCGGTGTGGGCCTTGGGTGGGCCGCGCCGGGCGTGAAAAACGTCATTAATTTTTTCCAGGCGGGCACGACCAACATTCCTATCGCTATCGGGCTTATCCTGATGATGTACCCGCCTTTGGCTAGAGTAAAATACGAGCAACTCGGCCGGGTATTCCGCGACAAAAAAGTGCTGCTGCTCTCACTGGTCCAGAACTGGATTATCGGCCCGGTGCTCATGTTTTTGCTGGCTATCGCCTTTCTTTCCGGCAACAACAGCTACATGGTGGGACTTATCCTTATCGGGCTTGCCCGCTGTATCGCAATGGTCATTGTCTGGAACGACCTTGCCGGGGGCGACAGGGAGTATTGCGCCGGGCTGGTGGCCTTCAACGCCGTGTTTCAGGTGCTTTTCTTCCCGGTCTACGCCTATGTGTTCATTACCGTGCTGCCCGGCTGGCTCGGCCTGTCCGGGGCTGTTGTGGATATCAGCATGGGACAGATTGCCGAAAGCGTGTTTATTTACCTGGGCGTTCCCTTTATCGCTGGAGTGGCCTCTCGGATTTACGGCCTCAAGGTCAAGGGCCTGGACTGGTACGAGAATGTTTTCATTCCCCGCGTAAGCCCTTGGACGTTGCGGGCGTTGCTGTTCACCATCTTGGTGATGTTTTCCCTCAAAGGTGAATACATCGTACAGCTTCCCCTGGACGTGGTGAGGGTGGCTATACCACTGCTGATTTACTTCCTGGTGATGTTTCTGCTCTCACTCTATCTCTCCCGAAGGGCGGGCGCGAACTACGAACAGGCGGCAACTTTGTCCTTTACCGCCGCTTCCAACAATTTCGAACTCGCGATTGCCGTGGCGATCGCGGTCTTCGGCCTGAACTCCGGCGAGGCTTTTGTGGCCGTCATTGGGCCGTTGGTGGAAGTTCCGGTACTGATAGGCCTGGTGAACGTGGCCTTGCGGGTGAAAAAGAAGTGGCGGGAGACAGCCCCCTCTAACAGCACGTTATGACAGTTTTGCACTGGAACAACGGTTTTTATTGAATAAACAGCAAGTTCGCTGCCGCCCACGGCATGCCGCCACGCCGTTCTTTCTCCAGTTCCGCAGAAAATTCTTGATTTCCGGATGAAACCGGCAGACGCGCCTTCGCCGGGATTCTGGATTCCGGCGCTATTTTTTCAATCCCAAGCGCTCGAACACGCCGGAACACGCTATGCCGGGAAGTGCCATTTTCCGTAAAATCCATATTAGCCTTAAATGCCCTATAGCCCTTGCCAGTTCGTTGTGTTATGAAGCAATGCGCAGGCGCGAGAAAGCGTTGCGGCCGGAAAGACCGCAAGCGGCATATTTTTTATTTTATAAGAGTATAGGGGAATTCCTTTGAAACTGGAACAATGCACCGGAAATCGGCTTGAGGCTAATCCGGGGGCGCATGCGCTCCCGCCGGACGGCGAGATAAAATGGGCGCTTGATTCCCTTTTGCGGGACGGGAGACTGACAGCCCCGTCTTACCGGGCCGGGCTGAATTATTTTTCCATCCACCCGGCCTGGCAAGGCTGGAGCCATTTCATCCACTGGCTGGGGCTGCTTTTGGGCGGCTTGCTTTTTATGGCCGGGGTAATATTTTTTATCGCCTGGAACTGGAACGCCATGCCGCGTCTGGGCAAGCTGGCTTTGGGCGAAGGGTTGCTCGTCGTTCTGTTCGGGGTTGCCCTGTGGCGCTGGGACAGGGTTTCGGGCCGTTCCGCCTTGCTGGCGCTGGCGGTCGGAATAGGCGCGCTTATGGCCCTGTACGGGCAGATATATCAAACCGGGGCTGACGCCTGGGAACTGTTTTTCACCTGGAGCCTGCTTCTCGTTCCCCTGGTCGCGGCCGGGCGTCAGGCAGCCTTGTGCTGCCTGCTGTGGCTGGTGGGAAGCTGCGCTTACGTTCTGTATCAGAACCAGAGCGGCGGGTTCGCGGATTTCCCGACCTGGGGGCGCATGTTCAACACGGCTCTTCTTCAAGGCACGTTTTTGCTGGCCTGGGAGGGAGCGGCAAAACTGGGGCCGCGTTTCAACGCCCTCTGGCTGCGTTCGCGCTGGCTGCCGCGCCTTGTCGGAACGGCCTTTATGTTCTTTTTGACGGCTGCGCTTATCTGGTTGACGTTGTCGGGCGCCTGGAGTTTTTACGGGGACGAATATTTTACCGGTTTCAGTTCGGTGGCCGGGTTTGTCTATGTACTGTCGCTGGCCGGCTTCGCCGTATTTTATTTTTTAATAGTTCCTGACCTTTTCATGCTAGCCTTGGCGTTGGTCAGCCTTATTTCTCTGGTCAGCGCCAATTTGATAGAATCTTGGTGTGATGAATTTCGGTTGGAAGGTCTTTTGCTCAGCGGGCTGTGGATAGGCTTCGCCTGCTTCCTGCTGGTGAAGGCCCTGTTGTTTTTACGCGGGCGAATGTTCCGGAAGGCTGAGAACGAAGAGGAAAAAGCGGATGAACACTCCAAAGAGGCATTATGCTCTCCTTTGACGCGGGTGTTCGCCTGGGCGGACGGGCAAGACCTGTTCGGCCCGGAAAAAACCTCCGGCTTGCGTGCAATTCTGGCGAGCAAGCTTGAAAGCGAAGCGCCCTGGTATGTGCGCCTGTTCACTTTTATCGGGGCCATGCTCTGCCTGAGCCTTCTTTCTATTTTCTTTGCGCTGAACATATTCGACAGCGGCGAAAGCTTCGCTGTTCTGGGCGGCATCCTGATGCTGGGCGGTTGCGCCGGCCTGCGCGCCCCATCCCTTTTTATGAGGCAGATGGGCGGCGGCGCTGTGGTGTTGGGTTTGATCTGCTTTTTCGGCGGGTTGGGCGCGGCGCGTTCGGTGGAACTGCGGCCCTGGATGGCGGCTTTGTGCTTCACGGCCTTGTTCGCCGGGTTGCCTTCGTTCTGGCCGCGCGCTCTGGCTGCGTTCGGCCTTTCAGCCAGCCTGCGGCTGTCAGCCGCTTTTTTCAATGCCAGGCTTGAAGACATATTGGGCGGTATTTTTTCCCTGCGGGCGGAGGAATTGATTTTCGACCTGAACCCGTTCACTTTCAGGAACATTCTTTTCGGCCTGGCGGGAGGTTTTTGCTTCTGGCTGCTTTATCATCGCCGCTTGCCGCTTGAAAGGCGGCAGGCCGAATGGGCCGTTCCTTTGGCGCAGGGCGTGGTTTTGGACGTTACCCTCGTGGCCTGTGCCGGTTTGAGCAGACTTTTTACGGACGGTTTATCCCCGATAGCCTTTTTGTACCAGTTTGCGCCTTTTTTCGCGGTAGCCACTTTTTGTCTGCTCTCAGCCCTCGCCGTCCGTATGGGGCGCAATGCGGACGGCGAGGGCTTGCCGCCGGAAGACCCGCCGCAGTGGCGCGCATGCGTTCCCGCCGCTATGGGCGGGCTGGCGCTGGCTCCTTGCGCCTGGTTCGCGCCCGGCATCGCCATGGGGCTTTTGCTGCTGCTGCTGGCCCGCAAGCTGGGCAGCCGCCTTGGCCTAGGCTGCGCGGCCGCGTATTTTTCCGTGTATATCAGCATGTATTACTACTCGCTTCATTTAAGCCTGCTGCATAAGTCGCTTTTCCTGATGGGCAGCGGAGCGCTGGTTCTCGCCCTCGCCATGTTTTCCCCCATGCTTTTACGCTTCGTTTACGGACGGGAGGAAGGAAATGCTTAAGCGCAAAGTTTTTCCGGGCATTTTTATCATTTCTTTTTTGCTGTTTATGCTGTCCTTCAATTGGTCCGTTCTACAGAAAGAACGTCTGCTTTCCGGCAGCGGCGACATGGTGCTGGCTCTGGCCCCGGTGGACCCGCGTTCGCTGATGCAGGGCGACTACATGATTCTTGAGTTCGCCGTATGTGACGAAATCGAAGGCCTGCTGCGTGAGAAACGCTCCGCGCGGCATCCCGGATCTTTCGGCCAGGAACCGCGCGAACCCGGCGTTGTTGTCGTGCGCCCGGTTAATGAAGTAAGGGCGACTCGTATCCGTGGGCCGCAGGTGGTGGATATTCCGAATCTTTACGGCGCGCCTGAGCTTTACGCGGGGCAGGAGTTGCGGGCAGGCGAACGCCTGCTGCGCTACCAATATCGCAAAGGCCTGACCGTCGGCGGGGGAAGTTTCTTTTTTCAGGAAGGCACGGGCGATGTATACGCGCTGGCCCGCTACGCCCTGCTGAAGGTGTCTTCCTCCGGCGAGGCCATTATTGTAGACCTGCTGGATAAGACCGGAAGAAAGCTCACCCCGCTCGCTACGGAAGGCGAAGCGGATGAAGACCGTGAAAGCGGCAATTTCGGCGAATAACCGGTTTGACATGTATTTTACGATTTTATGTATTTTTCGCTTAAAAGCCCTGCGAGGTACTGTTATTTTTGCGCGAAGCGTTATATGGTGAATTTAAGGCGTGATTTCGCATCTATATTTATAGGCTTCTATTTGCCGTTTCGCCTAAGGAGGACTGCTTGTGAACGTACGTAAAGTTGTAATACCCGTCGCCGGTTGGGGAACCCGGTCTTTGCCAGCCACTAAAAATATCCCGAAGGAAATGCTGCCGGTTTATAACAAGCCTGTGGTGCAGTATGTGGTAGAAGAAGCCATACGCTCCGGGATAAGCGACGTTGTGTTCATTACCAACCGCGATAAGAACGTCATTGAAGACCATTTTGACTATAATCTGCAGTTGGAAGCCGTTCTGGAAAGGGCGGGCAAGCTCGAGAAACTCCAGCAAGTGCGCGAAGTGGCTGAAATGGCCAATATTATTTCCATACGTCAAAAGCGCCAGCTCGGGCTCGGCCACGCCGTGCTCTGCGCCAAAGACGTGGTGCAGAAAGACGACGCCTTCGCCATTATGGTGGGCGACGACCTCATGTTCGGCATGAATCCGGGCATTCAGCAGCTTATTACCGTGGCGCAGTCCGAACGTATGCCGGTTATCGGCGTTATGGAAGTTCCGCAGGAGCATGTCAGCCGCTACGGCATAATTGCCGGTGAAGAGCAGGCCCCAGGCATTTACCGGGTGAACAGCCTGGTGGAAAAGCCTAAAGTGAGCGAAGCGCCTTCACGCCTGGCTATTGTCGGCCGCTATGTTCTTACCCCTGATATTTTCGATCATCTGGAAAACGCCAAGCCGGGCCACGGCGGAGAAATTCAGCTTACCGACGCCATGCAGGGCCTAGCCGACACCAGGGGGCTGCTGGCGGTGAAAATACGCGGCATGCGCTTTGACGCAGGCGACTGGGCTGAATACCTCACCGCGAACATTTACTTCGCCTTGCAGGAAGAAGACCTGCGCTATGACCTGATCGAAAGGCTGAAGCCGCTGCTGCCCTGGGGCTAGGCATTTTCACCTTGAAAATGGCATGGCGGCGCGCAAGCGGATAGAGCGGCGCGCCTTCGGCAAACGGGCCTCCCTTTTGCGTATCTGAAAAGAAGCTTTGCGCGCGGTATGCTTTTCGCAACCGGCAGGCATAGCGCGCGAAAGGCATGGATAAAAAGCCAAGGTCAGTCCGTTCCAGGAACCGCCGCCGAATAAACAGATGGCACTCCGGCATAGTTGCGCCGGAGTGTCATCTATTTTGTTCTCAGTGTGAAATTTTTTGGGGGGGCAGCCCCCAAGCCGGCCTGGTTCAACTTTCCGGGTTGCTCCGCGACTGTTGCGCTTCATGAGAATATTGAAGCGGACTTCCTTCGCTTTTCCAGCATCTGTTTTTATGATTACGCGATGTTCTATGCATGGTCAGTCAAAGCCGCGTCCGTTCACGCCTTTGCCCTTGCCATTCATAGAATGATGATTTCACGCCCGCCGCCGGTGATGCAGCGCCCGCCTTCCGGACTGACCACGTAAGTGTCTTCCACCCCGACCATGCCTAGCCCCGCGAGACCCTTTTTCGGTTCAAGAGCGATGGTCATGTTGTCGGCCAAGGGCTTGGTGAACCCTTTGGCCAGGGGTGGATATTCATCTACCTGCAGGCCGGCGCCGTGGCCGATGAATTTGACTGTGCGGCTGCCGAAGCCCATGAAGTTTTCCGCGAAATCCTCGTCCAGCCCGTCTATTATCGTGGCGTATATATCCGCCGGAAGCGTTCCCGGGCGCAGCATGCCCGCGGCCTTGCGCTGAATTTCCAGGCAACGCCCGTGCGCCAGCGCGGCTTCTGGGGGCGGCGGGCGCCTGAAACTGTAAACCTGGGTTTTGTCGGTATGGTAGCCGTTAAGCCCGAAGGCCATGTCAACAAAGACCAGATCGCCCTTTTTCAGGAAGCGGTCGCGGCTGCCAAGCACCGGAGCGGCCGGGGAAATGCCGGTATGCCCGGCCGGGCCGTCGAAACTGGAAGGATAAAGAGAGCTTTCGCCAAAGCTGGCCTGCCCGCCGATAATTTCACATTGCGGCATATTGAAGCGCGAAACGCCGTGGTGCCCGTGCCGGACCATGGCGGAGTAAATATCCGCCGCCATATCCGCTTCGCTCATGCCTTCCTTTAGCATGCCGGGTATAACCCGCAGAAGAAATTCGTCATGCAGGCGGCCCGCTTCTTCCATAAGGGCGAGCTCATAAGGACTTTTGACGGCCCGCAGTTCAGCCAGCACTCTGTCCAGAGGCTCAAGGGCTCCGGCGTCAAGGTATTTGGCGAAACGGGCGTGCTGGGCCAGGGTGAGTATTTCAGTGTCGGCGAAGCTGGGGGCGCAATTCACTCCGATCACGTCCGCCACGTCTTTAAAGTTGGTCATGGGGCGAATGTCCGCGAAAAGCGATTCGCGCAGCGCGCGTTCAAGGCTGCGCCGCACGAAATAAACGGCCGCTCCGCCGTTCGTTATGGCCAGAACTCCGTCCTGCATGGTGCCGGTGAAATAGTACTGGTTGATTTTGCTGAAAATAAACGCGCAACGCCAGTCACGCCCGCGCATGAGAGACATGAAGCCTTCCAGCCTGGCGTCCAGTTCCGTTTTAGGCACTCTCTGATCGTTCATTTCATTCCGTTGAGGTCAGGTGGTGGTCGAAGATTTAAGCCCGCCACGGCGCGAGCAGGCGGCGTAAAGAAGTATTCGCATAATCCATTAGGCCGGGAAAATAAAGCGCCGCGCGCAATTCCTCGCAAGTGTCCGGCGCGGCCAGCCTTGGAATGGCGTAACGACTGAACGCGCCGAAGCGCGCCACGCCGGTGTTGAAAGAGAAGGCCAGTTGGTACCCGGCTTTCTCGGCCAGGCGTTGAGAGGCCTGATTGAAATGGGCTGGTCCGCCCACAGGGTAGGCCAGCGAACGAATGGGCACGCCCAGCTTGTTTTCCAGCCAGTTTTTTGAAGTGATAATTTCGCCGGCCTGTTCTTCCTCTGTCAATGTGGCCAGAACTTTGTGCGAATAAGTATGCGAACCCAAAGTTATTCCGGCGTTATGAGCTTCTTTGAGCTGTTCCCAAGTCATCAGCTCGCTATCCATCATTTGCGGCGGCGGCAAGGGGGAAGAGGCGACTTCAGCAAGTTCTTCAACCATTCCCCTTGTTTCCGTTTCCGGCCTGAGTTTCATGGCGGATTGCAGGCGCGCGATGCATCGCCCGGGCTGCTCGCGCAGCGGGAATAATTCTCCGCGCAAGGTTATCTCCCGCTTGGGCGAATTGCGCACGATGAAGGCGATTTGATCCCACCAGCCTAACTGCCTGTTTTCTATCGCGAGAACAGGCACAAAGAAGAACGCGGGAATGGAAAATTCGGCCAGCGGCGGCAGGGCTAGGTCGTAATTATCCCGATAGGCGTCGTCAAAAGTTATGATCGAGTAAGGTCCTTCATCCGGAAATCGCCCCGCCAGGGCGCATATGAGTTCCTCTTCGCCGAGAATTGCCGTGTGCTTGCGCAAGAAGGCCATTTGCTTCCGGAATTCGTTTTCATCCGGCCCGAATACGCCGCCGTCGAACATCGTCCGGTGCGCGTTCCCCGCTTTGCGTATCCTGTGGTAGTTAATTATAAATACGGCTGATTTGCCGGCTCGTTTTCCAAGTTTCCCTCCGCCCAGGGCGAGAAGGAAATTGGCCGCGGCCAAACGCTTGTTCATTGTTGTTCTCCATTTTCCGGAGCTTTTTTGAACCGCCGCTTCAAGGCCAGCGCGGCCGAGAGCGCCCGGCCGGACAGGCCAGGGCTGCAAGCCAGCATATCCATGCGCTGCACCCCGCCCATAGCCATGCGCATTTTCAGGGAATCCGCCGCGCCCATGAGAAGGGCTTTATCCAACCCCTCGACATAGGCGTTTTTCAGCATTTCATAGTGCAGGATTTTTCCTGGAGCCAAGGCCGAATAAGCGGCGTCATACGAGCGGTTGTAGCTGTAAACCGTGCCGTCTTCTTCCGCGTCTATGTCCCAGGCGGCCAGCTGGCCGTCGATATGCAGCAGCCCTATACGCAAGGGCGTGCCGTCAAACAGGCTGAGGGTGGCGGCTTTATGATCCGGAGAAAAAATTCCGAGCTCTTTTTTCCAGCTGCGGCTTTCCACGTCGCTCAGCCTGTCAGCCAGTTCGCTGGAAAGAGGGGCATTCAGAAATTCCATAGTGATGTCATGGTCTTTATAAAGCTTGGCCCTGGATGAGCGCAGGTTTCTGAATTCCTTGCTGTTAAGGTCTTTCAGCAATTCATAGAACCCTTCCTCGCTTCTTGGCTTATTTTCCGCACCGCGCCCCGAGTAATCAATCATGGGGGAATAGCGCCCGGGCGTCAGGCGCGTGCTCCAGCGGTTTCGCTCAAGATATTCGCGCAGGGCTAGAAAGGCCGGGTCATCCTCTGGAGCTTCAGCCCGGATGTAGGCGATTTTCTGTTGCCGGAGAAAGGAGTTGAAGCCTTCCCAATTCTCCAGGCCGGGGCTTATTGTGCTTATTTCCGAGTGCAAATATCCGCCTAAAGCGATGCCCCGCCACGGTTGGCGGACAAAGGGCAGCAAGCGGGGCCGGCCTTGATCGTCGGCCGCGAACACTCCGGACGGCGCTCCGGCTTTGAGCAGGCCACGCATAGTGGTGACTGGTGAAAAGCGTATTTCCATAAAGAGGGCGGAATTTTCGCTTTTTGCATCGAGCAGTTGCGCGCATGAATATGCGCCCCAGGGCAAGGCAGGGGCAATTACCTGTTTCATAAGGTTTTCCGGTGGATAATCGGCATGTTGCTCAGCCTCGGCATTTGGATGCGGCGCGTGAAGAGCCGGTAGGCAGGGCTTTTTTTGATGATTTCGCCGGTAACATGCCTGTTTCATATATTTTTTATATCGCGTATGGGAAAAAGAGGCTCCTCTTGACGGCCTATGAAAAATCCGTTTGCCGAGGCAAAGCGATATTCCGTATTTCAGGTCGGCTGTCGGCGTAATTCGCCATCAGCGTTACTTAGCATACGGGAACACGGATGTCGACAGGCCGCGCCGGAATGGGCCAATTTATAGCCGCGGGCCGCAAAAAAAATGATTTTGAGATAGAGTTCCGACTTGTTCAAGCGAAGATGGAGGCCGCTGGCCGGGAGCGCCTGCCTTCAATGCCGGGCGGCACGCATGACTTTCAAGGTTGGCGGTTCTCATTCCGGTTTGAACCCGGCAAAGCGCAAGCCGGAATGAGAACTGGTTGGGAAATGGCCTTATTTTACCGGAAAGGCGAGAACGGCGCGGAGTATTTCTTCGTCATATTCCGTTGTCTTGTTGGGCAGGGTTACGCCAACCCTTATAATCCAAAATCCGGGGGCGCTGATTTTAACCACCCCTTCGCCGTGCGCCACCGGGGCGGCGCTGTAAGCCCAGGAGTTGGGAATATCGGAAAAGCCGTCATAGGTGGCCTGAATGGAATCAAACGCGACCGGTTGGCCGTTAAGCAGAACTTTGAAGCGAAGTTCATCGCCGGGCTTCGCGGTAAGGGGATTTGACGCGGGCACTATTTCCAGCTTGTGCCCGCAAATTTTGTCAAACCCGGCCGTGTTGCCGTCAACAGGCAGGAGAAGCTTGGCGAATTTTTCATAGCTGCCGGCGCGAATGGCGTCTTTATGCGCGCTTCGCCCTCCATCGGCCCCGCCTTCCGGCGTTTCGCTCCAGAGCATCGGCAGGCGACGGCCTTCAATGACAGCGGCTGATCCGCCCTTGAGCTTCACGCTGCCGTCTTGGGTGAGCCACGCCTGGTTGAGGACAAGGGGGATTTGCTCTCCGGCATAGGACAATTTCACTGTTTTGGGGTCTTCAATCTCTTCGCCCTTCAGGAAAACATGGGTGGAATGCACGCCGACAGGAAGTTTTTGCCCGGCTTTATAGCTGTTCCACCGTTCAGCCGTGATGATGAACTCATGGGCGAAAGCCTGGCCGGTCAGGGCGAGTGAAAAGGCGAGGATAGAGATCAGGCGGGTAAATGTTTTCATTGCGGCTCCTTTTGGGGAATTTATTGTAACACGTTTTTGTATTTCGTGTTACAATATCCAGGAGTAAATATAAAGTCAATGCTGAATCTTCTTGCCGGGTATGCCGTTTTTGTCTTGAGGCGAATCCAGATATATGAACTTGATTATTCCGTGCTTTTTCTTCTTTTGCCTGTTTTTGCTCTTCCCTAAGTTGGGAAAATGATATATAGAAACAATCCCTGCGTGGAATTTATAAGCTCCGCCAGGCCAACCCCGGCAGGGGTCTTAACATAAGCCCCTGTTATATATATGCGCGGCGGGCAAGCGCCCTGCGCCTCCCGCCGGCTTTTAAATTTTGAATTCGCGCTGGGGTTTAGCCCTTCGCCCGCATGGGATAGTTATTGAGGAGCCTGGAATTGACTGACGAACAAGACGGGAATGTTTCCGGCGGTGCGGCTAACGCTTGCAAGCCCCCGCAGCAGGACGGCATCCTTGTGCTTGACAAGCCCTCCGGCCCCAGTTCCGCCTCTTGCATAGCCCGCATCAAGCGGCAGCTCGGCCAGAAGAAAATAGGCCATGCCGGAACCCTTGACCCTATGGCCTCAGGAGTTCTTCTGGTTTTGCTGGGCCAGGCCACCAAGCTTTCCGGCCACCTGATGGACGGCGGGGAAAAGGTTTATTCCGGCCGCCTGAAGCTTGGCGAAACCACAGATACCTGGGACGCGGAAGGGCGAATAGTTTCCACCGCTTCTCTAGCTTCTTTCGAGGCCATGGGCGAGGAAGAGGCCGAGGCCTTTCTGGCCGCCGCAATTGGCGAGTGGGCAGGCGAGAGCGAGCAGACGGTTCCGCCGTATTCGGCGGCCAAGCATCAGGGCCGCCCCTTGTACGAGCTGGCGCGCAAAGGCCTTGAAACTCCGGTCAAAACAAAGACCGTAAAAATTTCACGCGTGGAGTCCGAATGGGTCGGGCTTCCATATTTACGCTTCCGGGTAGCGTGCAGTTCCGGCACTTACATACGGTCCCTGGCCCACAGCTTGGGGGTTCGTTTGGGGTGCGGCGCAACGCTTGTGGAACTGACCCGGGAATACAGCCACCCGTTCGGGCTGGCTCAGTCCTTTACCCTTGAGGCCGTTCTGGCGGAGCCGGAAAAATTGGCTGAAAGGGTAATTCCCCTTGCCGAGGCCCTTCCGGGCCGGGCGAAGGTTTTCCTTGACGCCGCTGAAAGCGGGCGGGTGAAAAACGGCCATGCCGTTGCCTGCAAGCCTTCCGGCTGCGGCGTTCCGGGGCAAAAGGCCCTGCTGCTTGATGAAAGCGGCGCGGCGCTCGCCCTGGCGGAAAGCGCGTTTCCTTCGGGGGGCGCGGGAAAGGAACTGGCCTGGGTTATTGAACGGGGGTTGTGGAACCAATGAACTCCAACATAAGAGGGTAATGCTGTGGCGCTGGACGTACAACACAAGAAAGAAATCATGGACAAGCACGGCAAGCACGCCGGAGACACCGGGTCTCCGGAAGTGCAGATCGCGCTTATCACTTCCCGCATCGAATACCTGACCGAGCACTTCAAGTCGCATAAAAAAGACTTTCACTCGCGCCAGGGACTCTTGAAGCTGGTTGGTCGCCGCCGTAACCTTTTGAATTATCTTAAGAAAACAGATGTTCAACGTTACCGTGCGATTATTGAAAAACTCGGCCTGCGCAAGTAGGTTTGGCATGCGGCAAGGGGGCTCGTGCCCCCTTGCCGGTTTTTGGCCTTCTGTTTTTGGCGGCGAGCGGATTTTCCCCGCCGCGTAACATTCAAACCGTAGTGAAGGGGCATCCGGGCAAAGGGCCGATAGAGCATCGGATTTTTTCCCGGAATCCCCTTCGAAAGATGAAGAGGTTCTTATGAGCGTTTTTAATCCCACCCGCGTAACGGCTGTTGCCGGGGGCAAAGAGTATGTTTTTGAAACGGGGCGTCTGGCCAATCAGGCTGATGGCGCTGTCTGGATGCAGTGCGGCGGCACCGTCGTTCTGGTAACGGTCTGCTCGCAGGCCTTGGCGCAGGAAAAAGACTTTTTCCCGCTTACCGTTGAATATTCGGAAAAAATGTACGCCGCCGGGCGCATTCCCGGAAACTTTTTCCGCCGCGAAATCGGCCGCCCCTCCGACAATGAAACCCTGATTTCCCGCCTGATAGACCGCCCGATCCGTCCCATGTTTCCCAAGGCTTTCAAGGACGAGGTGCAGGTTCTGGCCACGGTTATTTCCTCTGACCAGGAAAATCCTTCGGATTCCATTTCCATAACCGGGGCTTCCGCCGCCGTGACCATTTCCAGCATTCCTTTCGGCGGCCCTGTGGCCGGCGCGCGCGTCAGCCGCGTTGACGGCGCCTTTGTCCTGAACCCCACCTTCAAGGAAATGGAACGCAGCGACCTCAACTTTGTTATCGCGGCCTCCAAAGACGCGGTGGTCATGGTTGAAGGCGAAGCTTCCGTCATTTCCGAAGATGTGGTCAGCGAGGCCCTGATTTGGGGCCACAAGGAAATTCAGCCTCTGATAGACGCCCAGATAAAACTGCGCGAAATGGTCGGCAAGGCGAAACAAGCCCTGCCCGAATTGCCGGACCGCAGCGATCTGGCCGCTTTTATAAGCGGCTTGGCCGCCAAGGATCTGGACGACGCCACCAGAGTGCCGGAAAAAATGGCCCGCAAGCAGGCCCGCAAGGCTGTTAAGGAAAAAGTCAAAGCCGCCCTTTCCGACGAAAGCTGCGCCTACGCCAATGATCCGGCCGCGCTTGCCGCCGTGGGCGAAGTTCTGGAAGACCTGGAAAAGAAAATCGTACGCCGCCGCATCAAAGACGAAGGCCTGCGCATTGACGGGCGTGACACCAAAACCGTGCGCCCGATCAAAATAGAAATGGAACCCCTGCCGCGCGCGCACGGCTCCACTATTTTTTCGCGCGGCGAAACCAAGTCTCTGGTCGTGACCACCCTGGGCAGCGGCAGCGACGAACAGCGCAGCGACTCCCTGATAGGAGACCGCTTCAACCGCTTCATGATGCACTATAATTTCCCGCCCTACAGCGTCGGCGAAGTCAAGCCTTCGCGCGTTTCACGCCGCGAAATCGGGCACGGCGCCCTGGCGGAAAAGGCCCTGCGTAAGGTTTTGCCCCAGCATGAGTCCTTCCCCTTCACCATCCGCATAGTGGCCGAAACCATGGAATCCAACGGTTCCTCGAGCATGGCCGCCGTTTGCGGCGGCTGCCTCTCGCTTATGGACGCCGGCGTTCCCATCAGCGCCCCGGTGGCCGGGGTGGCCATGGGCCTTATTCGCGAAGACGACGAATACCTCATTCTTACCGATATCCTCGGCGATGAAGACGCGCTTGGCGATATGGACTTCAAAATAGCCGGAACCGCCGAAGGCGTGACCGCCGTGCAGATGGACATCAAAATATCCGGCATCCCCACGGACGTTATGACCCGCGCCCTCAGCCAGGCCAAAGAAGCCCGCCTGCACATCCTGGCGGAAATGGCCAAGGCGCAGCCCGCTCCGCGCCACGGGCTTTCCCCTTACGCCCCGCAGCACTGCGAGGTTGAGGTCAACCCCGACATCATCCGCCTCATAATCGGCCCCGGCGGCAAGAACATAAAGCAAATTACGGCTGATACCGGCGCTTCCGTCGATATCGACGATTCCGGCAAGGTGGCCATTTTCGCGCCGACCAAAGACGCCATGGAAAAAGCCAAGGAAATGGTGCTCTATTACGACCAGCGCGCCGAACTTGGACGCAACTATGTCGGCAAGGTGCGCAAGGTGCTGGAAGTTGGCGCTATCGTTGAAATTCTTCCCAATCTTGAGGCCCTGGTGCATGTTTCGCAGCTTGACGTGAACCGGGTGGAAAAACCCTCCGACATAGCCAGGCTGGGCGAAGAAATGACCGTAAAGGTCATTGAAATCAACGGCGACCGCATTCGCGCCTCGCGCAAGGCCGTGCTGCTTGAAGCCCAGGGCGTTGAATGGAAGCCTGAAGACACCGCGCGGCCCAGCGGACCCCGCCCGGACCGTGGCGACCGTGGTCGTGACCGTGGCGATCGCGGCCGCGACCGTGACCGTGGCGACCGCCGTGACCGCGGCGAAAGGCGCGACTAGAACGTTCAGCGCCGCATAGCCGCCGGCGGGTAAAATTCCCCTGCGGCTATGCGGCATCAGGAATTTGCATGCGGCCTATCCGCTGTTCACTCTTTTTATCTGTGAAGCGCATGGATAGGGCTGAAACTTCCTGAAGCCGATAAAAATTCGGGAAAACGCCAGAATATGAATGCCTCTCCGGTCTCGGGCCGGGAGGCATTTGTCTTTTTCGCGTTATTGTATTAATTCCGTTTAATGACCAGTGAAAATATCCGCCATATCGCCATGCTTCCTCCGGAACTGCGCAACCAGATCGCCGCCGGCGAAGTGGTCGAGCGCCCGGCCAGCGTGCTGAAAGAACTTGTGGAAAACAGCCTCGACGCCGGGGCAACGGAAATAACCGTTATTGTCGAAGACGGCGGCCAGGGCTATATCTCCGTTCAAGACAACGGCCGGGGCATTCCCGCTGACGAGCTGGAACTTGCCGTTACCCGCCACGCCACCAGCAAGATAGCCACATTCGCCGAACTTTCGCGCATAGCCAGCTATGGGTTCAGGGGCGAAGCCCTGCCTAGCGTGGCTTCAGTTTCCCGTTTGCGCCTTTCCAGCCTGCCGGCGCGGCAAAATCCCGGCGGGCCGGAAAACGAGGGGGCTTGCATTGAAGTGACCCACGGCCGCGTGAGCGGTTTCGGCCCGGCTGTCATGCAGCCCGGAACTTTGGTCGAGGTGCGCGACCTGTTCGCCAATGTGCCCGCCCGCCTGAAATTTCTGAAAAGCCCGGGAACGGAGTTCAAGCGCTGCCAGGATTTTCTGGCCCGCCTGGCCCTTGGCCGCCCGGAAACAGCGTTTGTGTTCAAGGCCGGGCAGCGCGAGGCGTTGCGCTTCGCCGCCGGTTCCAGCCTTGAGGAAAGGCTGGGGCAAATTTGGCCAGCCTCGGTGGTCGAGGGGCTATTGCCCTTTGACTCCACCCGGCACGGCATCCGCGCGCGCGGTCTGGCCGGGCGGCCTGAGTCGGCCCAGGTCAAGGCCGACCGCATGCTCTTCTACGTTAACGGGCGGGCGGTGAACGACCGCCTGCTGCAGCGGGCCGCGCGCGAGGCCTACAAAGGGCGGCTTCTGAGCCGCGAATATCCGCAATTGCTGCTTTTTCTGGAGATTGACCCGGAAGAGGTGGACGTAAACGTGCATCCGGCCAAAAGCGAAGTGCGCTTCCGCGATGAAAGCGCCGTGTTCGGGGCGGTTTTGCGAGCATTGCAAGGCGCGCTTGGCGGAGTTGATTTTCTCCCGGCCGCCCCCTTGGCGGAAGATCAAGCCGCCCGCGCGAAAGGTTTCTGGGGCGTTATGGACAGCCCCTCTCTGCTGGACGGCTTCAGCAAGCCGCGCCCGCATGAAGAGCTTGCCGCCAGTGTGGGAGATTATTCCGATAATTTCGCGCCTGAGAATGAGCGTCAGGCTTCTCCTCCGTTTTCCGCATCGCGCGGCGTGCCGGACTCGCCCGCGCCCTTGTCCGGCCCCGTGCCCGTGCCCTTCACGCGTTTCAACGCCGCCCTGCGCGAGGAAGAAGGCCTTTACGGCCATGCCCCGGCGGAACGGCCGGAACCGGAAATCGCGTCCACGGCGCGGCATGAACCTGAACACGCGGCGATTTCTTTCGGCCCAGGTTTTACTTATCTGGGTCAGGTGGCCGACACCTATCTTATAGTCGCCGACAAGCGGCGCTTGCTGTTGCTTGATCAGCACGCCGCGCATGAGCGCGTTCTGGTGGAACGCTTCAAGCGCGAGGCCAGGGCGGGAAGCAGCCAGCTTCTGGCCCTGCCGCTGGAACTGCGCCCGCACCCGGCGGAATGGGAGGTTTTGGAGAAGATGCAGCCTGACCTTTCCAGTTTGGGTTTTGTTTTCGCGCGTAAGGGTGATTTGCTCCAGGTAAGCGGCCTGCCCCCGGCCTTGAACAGGGGCGAGGCCCTGGAATTTCTGAATGCCGCCCTGTCCGGCCGGAAGGGCGCCGACATGGAAGAACTGCTCACCATGATGTCTTGCCGGGCCGCGATAAAAGCCGGGCAAAAACTGAGCCGTGACGAAGCGCTCGGCTTGCTCGCCCAATGGCTGGCTACAGAAAACAACATGTTTTGCCCCCACGGCCGCCCGGCAGTTCTGGCCTTTGACCCGGAAGACCTGGAGAAAATGTTCAAGCGGGGGCGCTGAAGCAACGCTTTCGCGCGGGCCTGCCCGCAGCCAGCGCGAAACGGATTGAATTCCGCCGGCGCTGCCTGGCGAAGCGCGTTTAGCTTTGGCGGCCGGCAATGAGGCGGCGGCTGAAAAGACTTGAGCCTGAGGGCGTTTTTATGGCAGAATATTGAGCACAACCCCGCCTCGTTTCCGGAACGTTTCCGCGCTGAAGCGCTCCGGCAGGTGAAACAGCTTCGCCCAGCCCGGTTACGGAAGAACGCCATGCCGCATCGTTTAGCCTCTTTGCGTTCCACGCGCATAAACCGCTTGTTTACGGCGGTTTTGTCCGGAGTGGCCGGGGCTTTTGGGGCTCATGCGTTTCATCTGGCGCTGCTTTTTGCGGAACGGCATATTATCGGTTCAGACGGGGGAATGGTGGAGGCGGCTTACAGCCTGCCGGCCTGGCGGCGTTTTATTACGCCGCTGCTGGGGGCGCTGGCCGTGGGGGCGCTTCTCGCTTGCTTCGCGTTTTTTCGCAAACGCCGCCCCAACGCCCACCCGATTGATTACATTGAAGGCATTCTCGTTGACCACGGCGGCCTGGATGAGGCCGGAAGCTTTGTATGCTGCATGGTCTCTGTTCTGGCGGTGGCCTGCGGGTTGCCCGTGGGGCGGGAAGGCGGCATGATACTGATGGCTTCTCTGGCGGCTTCTCTGGCCACCCGCTTTGTCAGCCCGGAGGAAGACCGCCCCCTGTTCATGGCTTGCGGGGCCGCCGCCGGAATGGCCGCCGCCTACCAGGCTCCGGTGGCCGGAGTTTTTTTCGCCCTGGAACTTATTCTCGGGACTATTTCACCGGCAATGTTCGGGCCTGTGGCCGTAGCCTCCGCCTCTTCCTTCTGCGTCAGCCTGGCCTTTGGCTCGGGCGAAGACCTTTACGGCGCGCTTTCCCTGCCTCAAACTGAACTTGCCGTTTACCTGGCCGCTCCGTTCATCGGCGCGGCCTTCGCCTTGGCCGGAAGCGCCTTTTTATGGGCTATGGACTACGCCCGTTTTTTGTCTGACCGTTTCCAGCCCTTCGTCCGCCTGCTCGCCGCCGGGGTTTGCGCCGGGGGCCTGTCCGTCTGGGTGCCTGAGGTATGGGGTAACGGGCACAGCGTTGTAAGAAGCTGCCTGGAAAATCCGCCCGCTCTGGAAATGGCGCTGATTTTCCTTGGCGCGAAAGCCTTGGCCATGCTCTTTTGCCATCAAGCTGGGATTCCCGGGGGCTTTTTCACTCCAACCATGTTCATCGGCGCAACCCTGGGGCTGGCTTTGAGCCACGGGTTCACGTTTTTATTACCGCAACCCGGCCTGGGGCTCGATATAACCCTGATGGGCATCGGGTGCGTGCTGGCTTCAACCACGCGCTCTCCCCTGATGTCCGCCTTTCTTGTTTGCGAACTTACCGGTTCATACCCGCTGCTGGCCGCGCTGCTGCCCGCAACGGCCATAGCCTCGGCTTTGTCAGCCCGGCTTCACCGGCTCTCTATATACAAGTTGCCGCTTTCCGCGCGCGACTAAGCGGATTTATGCGCCACCGCGGTCTAGTTTTCTTACGATGCGCGCGATAACCGCCTTCAGTTCTTTCAAGGCAACCGGTTTTGAAATGTAGAAATCCACGCCTTGCTGGAGAAAACGCTCTTTGTCGCCGGTCATGGCGTGGGCGCTCACGGCCGTTATGGCGATGTCTTTGCGCATTCCTTTTTTTGGCGCGCTGCAATCGCCGGGGAAGACCTCTTCGCACATTTCCTTCAGTTCTTCAGTCGGGGGGAAGTCCTCAACCGCGCCGTTGCGGATGCGCTTGGTCATTTCCAGGCCGTCCATTTGCGGCATTTGTATATCGGTGAAAACGCAGTCGAAGTCATATAATTGCAGGGCGCCGAGGGCTTGTGCGCCATCCCGCACGCACAGAACCTCGTGGCCCCCGCGCTGCAAAAGCAGGCGGAGCGCCAGGCTGCTCGCCGCATCGTCTTCCACCACCAATATTTTCAACGGACGCGGTTTTTCCTCATGGTATGCATAAAGCCCGGCCGGGTCCGCCTTCGCCACGCTTCCTTGCGCTTCGACCGCTCCGTAAGAATCGGGCGAGATGAAAGGCAAGGAAAAATGGAAGGTCGTGCCTTTGCCCATCTCGCTTTCCAGGGTGATGCTGCCGTTCATGGCCAGGACAAGCCGCTTGACGATGCTTAGCCCCAGCCCGGTGCCGGCGTATTTGCGGCTGGCGGAGCTGTCAACCTGCCTGAAAGCGTCAAAAATGGCGTCGTGCATATTGTCCGGTATACCGATGCCGGTGTCGGAAATCGACAGGTATATGCGCTGTTTGCCTTCTATTTTTCCCACAATGCAGCAATAGACGTAAATGCCGCCCGTATCGGTGAATTTTATGGCGTTGCCGACCACATTGAAAATAATCTGCCGCATCCTCGCGTCATCGCCAATAATCATCCAGGGGAATGAATGAGCTATTTCCATGCCTATTCCCAGGCGTTTTTTGGCAAGTTCGCCTCTGAAAAGCTCAACTGTGGAGCGCATGGTGGATTGCAGACAGTAGGGAACCATTTGCAGGGCCATTTTGCCTGACCCCATGGCCGAAAGGTCGAGAATATCCCCGATGATGCGCAAGAGCGATTCGCCGGAAACCATGGCCGTGCGCACATATTCGTGCTGTTCGGCTGACAGGGTCGAAAGATTCAGCAACTGCAGCATGCTCAGAATGCCGTTCATCGGCGTGCGCAGTTCATGGCTTATGTTGGCGAGAAATTCATCTTTTATCTTGTTGGAAAGTTCCGCCTCTTCCTTGGCTTTTTTCAGGGCGTGAATGTCTCTGTGCCGGTGCAGCACGGCGACGGCGCTGGTCATGAACAAGGAAAGCTGCAGCATGTCTCCGTCGTCATAATGGGTGGCTTTGTTGCTGACCGCCGCTATGCAAGTGGGCGTATCGCCGTCGAAAATGACCACATGCATATAGCGCATTATTTTGTATTGCCCGTCAAAAACCGTGTGGGTAGGCGTAGTTCCGTCGCCGTTATTCACTCTGCGTTTGTAGAAATTGCCCGTTTCATTTTTTTGCGCGTTCAGGCATTCCGCAGGGAGATAAGTTGTTGGAAGTTCATAGTCTTCCCTCACCATTTCATAGTTTTTTTTCGACCAGAAAACGCGGCCGGAGCGGCAATCTTCAGTGTGCGGAATAAAAATATACCCGCTTCCTCCTCCGGTCAGTTCGGTTACGCTCTCGCATAAGGACGACATAAGCTCATCCTCCGGCGCGTCCGTCATCTGGTTGAGGGTATAGAGCGCGGCGAGGCGCTGGGCGTTCAGCCTGGCTTGCTGCTCGGCGCGTATTTGCTCGGTATTGTCGTGAAACTGCGCTATGACTGAGTTTACGCGGCCGTAAGAATCCAGTTCCGGCCAAAAGGTGTATTCGCCCAGAACTTCTCCGCGCAGTTCGCTATAAAAGGAAAATTCCGCGCGTATGACCTTTCCCTTGCTAAAAACATTGGAGGAATTTTGCCGTATGAAAAACAGGTGCTCCTCGTTCATCGGAAGGGTCATGGCGCCCGTGCCGGCGCTTCCCTCCGGAGGATAAGTGAAATAACGGTGCAGGGAAGGATTTATGTAAACAAAAGAAAGGTTCTTATTCAAGCGGGCGATAAGGTCTGGTGAGTTGTCAAGCATGGAGTGGTAGAGGGAGATATCCACCCCTTCCGTTGTCAGGTGGAACTTGGAGTCCATGCGCAGATAGGAAAGGTCGACAAACGTTCCGCCTATTTCAAGTTCTTTGCCGTTTCCTTTCTCGATGACGAACGAGCGGGATAAAATCCACGCCCAGCTTTCGTCTCCTCGCCGTATCCTGAAGATTTCCTCCGCCTCGTCCACAAGCCCGTCTATCAGCTTGTTTGAGGTGTCCATAAGGTTCGGCAAATCGTCTTCATGCACCCTGCTCCAGAAAGCCGCGTCAGAGCGCACTTCAGAAGAGCTGTTGTGAAACTGCAGAAGCTTCAGGCCCTCGGGAGAAATATAAATTCGGTTAGATGTAGGCCACCAAAGCCAGGAAAGATATTCCGGACGGTCATATACGAAGTCTGAATCAGGCGCTGTAGTAAATTTTTTAGTCGGCATTTTTTTACCATGCAATATAATAGTAAAGATAAAGATAATAACCAATACTGTATGGCTGGAAAAAAGCAAGTGGTAACCGGGTTTTACAGGCAAAATTTTATTTTTTTGAAAAGATTTATAGTACTGGTGAGATATTAAAAGGCGCGGGAAAATATTTGGCTGTGAAGGGATGAAAAAAGGAGTGAAGGAAAAAGAGAGCGCCCCGTATGGGAAGGCTCGCGATCAGCGGACTCCGGGGCGCATCTCGCCCGGGAACCACTTCAGCATGATTTCATTCAGGGCGCTTACGCTCAGGGGCTTGGTGAGGTAGCCGTCAAACCCGTTGTCAAGATACATTTTTTCCATTCCGAGAATGGCGTTCGCGGTAAGGGCTATGATAACCGGCCGCTTTGGGACGGGAAGGGCGCGAATGGCCGCGGTGGCCTCAATGCCGTCCATTCCCGGCATCATGTGGTCCATGAACACGATGTCGTAGCCGGCGGCGAGAACCATGTCCAGCGCTTCGCCGCCGCTTGAGGCTTCGTCCGGCTCGATATCGTAGGTTTTGATTATCTCGGACGCCACAATGAGGTTGATGGCGTTATCGTCGACTATAAGCGCCTTCAGGCCGGGGAAGCGGTATTTGTCGAAACCGTCGTCACTATGTTTCTGCTCGGCGGAAACGGCGGCCTTTCCATTCAGGAAGTCAGCAAACGCCGTCACCATGACCGGCCTGAACAGAATGCTGACATTATCCGGAAACTTGAGGGAGGCGTATGCCGAAAGGCTTTTTATGCTGCCCACAACGCAGTTTTGCAGGCGGTTTTCATTGGATTCTATGATGCGCGGATCTTCAGGGCTGGAGAGCAGCACGTGCGTGTAATCGTTTTCACCCAGCCGACGCGTGAAATCGGCCTCGGAACAGGCGATGTCGGGATTGACGGCAAGGTTGCGCAGCATGCCTGAAATAACACGGGCTTTTTCTTCAGTTTCGGCGAAAAGCAGAAGGCGTTTCGTTTCAGGCTGTTCAACCTTGGCCAGCGGGCGGCGTGAAACTATTTTTTGCGGAATTTTGACCGTGAAGGCGGAACCGGAGCCGTATTCGCTTTCAACCTCTATGGTTCCGCCCATTAGTTCGACGAGGTTCTTGCTGATGGCGAGGCCCAGGCCGGTTCCGCTTATATTTCTGTTTTTATAGTGGTCGGCCTGTTCGAAGGCCTTGAAAATCTTGTCAAGTTCATCTTCGCGTATTCCCTGGCCGGTATCTGAGATGCGGAATGTCAGCAGGCAAGTGTCGCCCGGTTCGAAAGAGCAGTGCGCGTCCAGCCTGATGCCGCCCTGGTGCGTGAATTTGATCGCGTTGTTGATGATGTTGATGAGCACCTGGTTGATGCGCAGGGAATCTCCCCGCATGGACGACGGCGTGCCGGGGGCGATATCCACAATGAAGTAAAGGCCTTTTTCCTCCGTTTTGGGCTGCATCAGGTTGCAGATGTCCCTTATGGCGGCGCTGCTTTCGTATTCAGCATCCACTATTTCATAACGGTTGGCCTCGATTTTTGAAAAATCCAGAACGTCGTTGATGATTTGCAGCAGGCTTACCGTGGCGCTTTTCACATTTGTTATATACGCGTTTTGCTGCGCCGTGAGGCTGGTTCGGGCCAGAAGGTCTATCAGGCCGTTTATGGCGTTCATGGGGGTGCGGATTTCATGGCTCATGCTCGCCAGGAATGAGGTTTTGGCCTTGGTGGCGGCTTCAGCCATTTCCTTGGTGCGAACAAGCTCGGTGTTGTCATGCATCTGGCAGATTATGCCCATTACGTCTCCCTTGCTGTTCACAGCGGGGGAAATGAGCATGTTGAACACCCTGTCTCCTTCCGGCAGGCTTATTTCCTCGTTGTAGTCAAGGGGCGTCCTTGCGTTCATGACCTCTATGAATTTTTTGTGGGTTTCTTCCACCCACCCCCGGGGCATACGGTCTGCGAAAATTTCGGAGAAATGCGCGTCGACAAGGTTGTCGGCGTTGCGGAAGCCCAGAAACTCCACAAGCACCCTGGTTCCTATCTTGTAGCGCATGTCCGAATTCAGGACGAAAATGATGCCTTGCGAGTTTTCCAGGAACAGGTAGTTGTATTCATACTGCAGCTGCTTTTCGCGCTCGCTGTAGTCACGGGTGCTCGCGGCCTGGGAATACATGTTGGAGATATACGAAATTTCTTTCGTCATTCTCTCGACCCTGCGCTTCAGGGATGCGTTCTCCTTAAGGAGATTCTCGTATTCCGCCTTGTCCAAAGTCATGAATCCGCCCGGCAATACAGGGTTTATATGGCGCAAGCCGAAATGGAACAGTTGTGGAACCTGTTCAGTGCGCGCCCGTCGGCTTTGATCGAGGTGGGGCATATTTCGCCGAAGGCGTAGAAACCCATGGCGCTTACCCCTTCCATGCCGGCAAACGTGGCGGAGACTATTTCCGCCTCACGCTTTTTGGCGCCGCCCAGCACAAGGTACCTGGCGTTGCAGGAAGTTACGAAAATCATGCTGTAGGCGTAGTCTTTCTCTTCCCGCATCCTGTCAAGCAATGCGGCCATGGTTTTCCGGCATGAAATTTCAAGATTGTTGCTTTGCAGCACGTTCATCCTTATCTTCGAGCCTTCCGGCATTTTAGCCAGAAAGCCGCCGGAAGAAGTTTTGTGGTCGAAGGTGCAAAGTGTAAGCACAACAGGGCGTTCGCCTTCGACATAGTCAGGGAATTCAACGGAAAACGGAGTTGACTGATAATGATAGAGAACGTCTTCCTGGTCCGGAATCGGGCCGGAAGATGACAGGTAGTCTTTGAAACTTATGTCGTCAACCCGCTCAACCCGGTTGCCGTCAGACTTGGTAATGACGACCGTGCGGTCAAGGGTGGCGGCGAAATCGTGCTCCAGGGCGAACTTTGGGCGCACGTTTCCGGCTATGAGCAGGAAAACCAGGTTCTCCGCATAGGCCTTTCCGTTCATGAAGGTTTTCTGGGTCTGCATATCCCAGTGGTCTGTGGCGACCCCTCCGAAAACCGGCACGCATCCGGAAGCCTTGTCCAGAGCTTCAATGTAATTTTCCGCGGTAATGCTGGCAATGTACGGCGCGAAGGAGAGAATGAGCCTGGGGGCGGAACCCAGGCCGGAAGCCGTGTTGTCGTAGGCTTCTTTCACGCGGGCGGTAAAATTGTCGCAGGTAAGCGGCTCTGTGGCTCCGGCGGCAAAACCGACGTCGTCTCCGGTTATGACGGTCAATACGATTCCCATGTCGCAAAAACCGTTTTTCTTTTCAAAGGTGACGGTGCTGGTAAGGCCGATAATGTCAAAGCCCAGGCGTTCGTGCAGGATGCGCCCGATTTCGCCGACGTCGGCATCGGCGTCGCAGTATATAATGCCGATAGACGAACGCCCCGGCGTAAATTCGCTGCCGAGCCCGGATATAAGTTCTTCAGCTGCTTTGGGCATGTCGTCGATTTCCCAGCTTACGGCGGAGGCGCTATGCATGCAGTATCTCCAGAAAAAGAATAATAAATAACTAATATTCAATAGGGCAATCTGTCAATCCCAATAGGGGCGCGGTACGCGCCGGGTTTGACAATTCGCGCGATTTATGTCTTGTCTGGTCGGAATGGCGGGGTTTCCGCCTAACGCGCGGCTCCCGCGCTTTCAATTCAAGGTGCGCGCATGCGGATTTACTATCATTTGAGCGACTACATCAGCCATCGCCGGGCGGGCGAGGATTATATCGCCTGCTTGCGCCTGCTTGGGCACAGCATAACCGATAACCCGGCGGAAAGCGACCTTGTGATCATTCATGAAGGCCCGCACTATTATTCTGACATCCTGCAAGGCATACCCCGGCGGACCGGCAGAAAAATCATCGGTTACGGGGTGTGGGAGACCCCGCGGCTGCCGCCCGCCTATATAGAGGGCGCGCGAGCCGTTGACGCGGTGTGGACCTGCTCGGAGTTTTCCCGCCAGGCCTTCGCGCCTTATGCCGAGGCCCACGTGCTTCCGCATGTTGTGACGCGGGGTAAGCCCTCGCGCGAGGACATCGCCATGGTTTCCGGCCGGATAGGGCTGAAAAACCCCGGGCGCGGAACGGACGGCCTGTTTTATTTTTATACGATCGCAGATACGGTAAACCCGCGCAAAAACATTGCAACCCTGCTGGCGGCCTTTAACGCGGCCTTTCCGGACGAAGGCGACCGGGTCAGGCTTGTTGTGAAACAATATCGCTTTCCGCAAGACCTGAGCGCTTTCCGTAACGTCATCGACCTTCCGGAAGATTTGAGCGGCGGGCAGATAAGCGCCCTGCATGCCCTGGGCGACGCCTGCGTAAGCGCGCACCACGCCGAGGCCTGGGGCCTGCCGCTTTCCGAAGCCCTGAGCTTCGGAAACCCGGTCATCGCTACCGGCTATTCGGGAAACATGGAATTTATGACGCCGGAAAACAGCTTTCCGGTTCCCTATTCCATAGCCCCGGTCAGCGAGGCGATGTGCCGGGCCCTGCCCGGACTGTTCAGCCGGGACATGACCTGGGCCGACATAGACCCGGCCGCGCTGGCCCGGATAATGCGCGCCGTGCGCTCACGGCCGCCTGATTCCTCCTTCCGCGCGCGCGCGGCCGCGTCCATGGAAAAATTTTCGCCAGCCGCCGTCAGCGAGCGTCTGCGCGCGCTTCTGGAACTTGTTTGAGCCGGCGTTACGGCATAAAGGCCAGCCGCCGCGCCTTTAATCCTGATAGTGGATCTTATGCTCCGGAACCCAGCGTTCCAGCATGTGTTTCAGCGCGTCAACCTCAAGCGGCTTGGCGAGAAAGTCGTTCATTCCGTTTTCAATGAACATTTCCTTTACGCCGCTGATGGCGTTGGCCGTAAGCGCGATAATGGGAGTTTCGCGGCACCAGGGTTCCGGCTGCCGCCGTATCAGGGCCGTGGTTTCAACGCCGTCCATTTCCGGCATCATATGGTCCATGAAAACTATGTCGAATTTGTTCCGCTTCAGGATATTCAGCGCTTCTTTCCCCGACCTGGCCGCCACCACTTCCGCTCCGTAATCTTCAAGCAGCGATTCGGCCACGATAAGGTTTATGTCTATGTCGTCCACCACCAGTATTCGAGTGTCTGACAAGCGCAGGCTGGAGGCGGAGTTTTCCTGCCCGGTTTCCGGCGTGTAGGTGGCGTCGCGGTTGCTCAGCAGGTTGGCCAGCATATGGGCGGAAAACGGCATGTTGATGCGTTGGGCCGCTGCCAGCGCGTTATCCGAGTTCAGGTAATTTTCGCCAAGGACGATCAGCCTGGTCGAAGGCAGGGAACGCCCGGACAGTTCGGAGGCCAGCTCCGGCCCCAGCAGCAGGTGCGTGAACTCGCCGTCAGCGGGGGGGGCGGAGAGAACCGCGAATTTGCAGCCCATGGCGTTCAGCTTTCCGGTGATGGTTCCAGCGAAAAGTTCGTCCCGCATGTAAATGCCGACATTAACGTCCCCAGGTTCTTCGACCACGCACATGGGGGCGTAGCCGGCGCATTCCTGATCTATTTCAAAGCTGAAAGTCGACCCTTGCCCGTAAACGCTTTCAACCGAAATGGTTCCGTTCATCAGCCCCACCAGCTTTTTGCAAATGGCCAGGCCGAGGCCTGTGCCTTCGATGGAGCGGTTTTTCTTGGTGTCCAGCTGGGTGAAATGTTCGAAAAGCATGGGCAGGTCTTTCTGCCTGATGCCCATGCCGGTGTCTTCCACCGCTATTTTAAGTCTGATTTTTCCGTTCCCGGCGTCGTGGTGGCGTATGGTCAGGCGGATATGCCCTTCCTGCGTAAATTTTACCGCGTTGGTGAGAAGGTTGATGAGAATTTGTTTGACTTTCGTGAAATCGCCGTAAATTTCCGCCGGCAAGGCGGGGTCGTCGTCAAGAATGAAGCGTATGGGCTTGTCTTTCAGGCGAATGAAAGTCATGGCGGACACATCGCTGATAAAAGAAGCCATGGCGTATTTGCAGGGGATAAGTTCCATGGCCCCGGCCTCGATCTTGGAAAAATCAAGAATATCGTTGATGATGGAAAGCAGGGTGCCGGAGGCCGAGCGTATGTTGCGCATATATTCCGCCACAACCGGCGAGATGTTTTCGCGCATGACCAGTTCGCTCATGCCTACAATCGCGTTCATGGGGGTGCGTATTTCATGGCTCATGTTGGCCAGAAATTCGCTTTTCGCCTTGCTGGCCAAGGCTGCCGCCTCAAGCTGGCGCTGTTCGGTTATGTCGGTGTAAAACCCTTCCAGCAGATGCGGCGTTCCGTCGGGATTCGTTTCCACCACCCGGCTGCGTTCCCATATCCATTTGATGCTGCCGTCGGCCATTACAAGGCGGAAGCTGGTGTCAAGCGGAAGGCCCATGACCAGGGTTTCCTGGTTTAGCTTTTCCAGCGTCTCCGCATCGTCCGGGTGAATCATGTCTAAAAATTTCAAGGCGTTATTATGCATAAGCTGTTCCGGCGTGTAGCCGGTCAGCTGATAGGCTCCTTCGCTGACGAAGGTGAAAGTAAAATCCGGCGGGTCGTTCAGGCATTGGTAAACCATGCCCGGCAGATTTGACATCAGGGTTTCAGTGCGCCGCCGCGATTCTTCCAGGTCATCCATGTTTTTTTTGCGCGCGGTGGCCTCCAGGGCCAGGGCGGTCATGTCGGCCAGCGATGAAGCGAAGTTTTGCTCTTCTTTGCTCCATTCCCTGACATGGTGGTTGTTCTCTATGCATACGACGCCGACCAGCTCGCCGCCAACGCGCACCGGGGCGTCAAGCAACGAACATACGTCAGGCGAGTAGCTTTCGTTAAGGTCGGCCAGCTCCGTGCTCTTGCGTATGTCGTTTATTACCAGCAGGCGCTCGGTAGCGAGTTTTTCCATGTAGGTATGGCGCGCTTCGAAGGAAAAATCTTCCTGCAAGGTGCAGGCTGCCTTGTCGAGGATGTAGGTGGCTATGTTGTGGAGTACGCGGTTGTCGTTATTAACCGTCCAGATGCCGACATTGCTGACCTGGAGGGCTTCGCAGCCTTCCCGGCTGATCATCTGTATGGCTTCGAGCAAATTTCCGGAAGTAAGGGACGGGTTTCTGGTTATCTTGGCCAGAGCGGAACTGAGTTCCGAGCCTGAACTGGAAGAGTTTTTTGAACCTGGCCCGGAAGCGGCGTTTTTCGTTGGCATTAAGCAACACCTTATACGGCGGAAGCCGGCCTCGGCGTTTTTATATCGCGTCTGTGATATAAAACGCGCAAACAGAAGCGTTGCGCGGTCATCATGCCCGGCTTGGCGAAAAGAGATAACGCCGGATATGATAAAACGCCGGAAAAGTATGAACCTCAATCTATCAACAACTTTATAGGTTTTTAATGGGCGCGTCAATCGTAATAGCCGGGCGGAGGCGCGTTGCCGCCGCCCGCCAGTAACTCGCTGCGGACTGGGTTTGCCTTTCGGCCAGGAAGCCTGGGGGATAGTTCGCGTTGACCTAATGGCGAGTGGGCCTATGTTCTGGGTGGCATAAAGAATTTACAGGTGATTTCTTGCGGATTCGCGTGTATGCGGATGTGTTGTAGTTGTCTGCCCAAACAAATCCTGCTGCTTAAAAACCGTAATGGCCCAGCAAATTCGCGGTGGGCGCGCTGTCCACGGCTTGAAACATTTCATTTTGCGCGGCTATGTTTTGTGCTGTCGGACTGCCTTTCACAGCCGCCTTGCTCGTGGCGGCCTTAGCCCGCGCAATGTCCTTTTGTATGTTTTCAAACCTAAAGGCCTGTTCTAGACCTAATCCTTTTAGGCCGGTCGGCGTTGCCGCGCCCATGTCGTAAGTTTATCTATGTCCAGCCCGTCACCCTTGGCGGCTGCGGCGCGGGCCTGGCTAAAAACGTAATCCTGCATGGCGGCGCGAGTGCCTGGGGCCGCCCACTGGTTAAAAGCTCGCATGGCTTCGCCGCCTTGCTGCCCTGCCTTAAAATAATTTTGCGGCACCAGCGCGGCGGCTACGCGTTCGCCTTCTAAGCTATTGCCGCTTCGCGTCATGGCGCATTGGCTCCGCTTTCAAATTTCTGGCCTTGCGCTGTGCGCAATTGTTTGGCCCGCTGGAAATTTGCGAATTGTTCCGGGCCAAACCCATTGCTAAAGGCAGGCGGTTGGCTTATATTATCTGTAAGTCCACTTTGGCCCGAGATAGCGTAAGGGGTTTCACCGGCGCCGGTGAAATGATCGGCTTCAGCTTTACCGCTGGGGAGCGCGCGTTCCCATAGTGGGCTTTTATTTTTAAATCTAAGCCGCCCTATAGGGAACGTTGTCCTTGTTTCATATAGGCCAGAGGGAGACGCAGATGGTGGGTCAACAACCATTTGCCCCCACGGCTCTGTCCGCTTGCTTACAAACCCCAAGGCCCTGCCGGATTTTGGATGGACGGCATCCAAGTTGCCCAATACATGCTGTGAAAAATCCTCAACCGTCTTAAACCCAAGGTTTTGTATCTGCTCTAAGTGTTCCTGAGCATGTGCAAAGTCTGCACCCGACAGGTTAATATCCCCGGCCTTCTGGCCCGGCAGATATTGCGCCAATTCCTCCTCCACCCGTCCAATTATGCCCGTCTTATTCCCGGTTAATGTTACCGGCGGCTTGGCGCTTTGCAGTAAATCACTCTTGTTGTAGTTGTCTGCCCAAACAAATCCTGCTAAAATCAGCTCTTTAACGACATTGAGGACCGCGATGTTGTAGTTGTCTGCCCAAACAAATCCTGCTAAAATTTGTTCAACGGCCACCGGCGCGGGAGCCTCGTTGTAGTTGTCTGCCCAAACAAATCCTGCTAAAATACTAAAATTTAGTAATTCTGAGCTCGCCAAGTTGTAGTTGTCTGCCCAAACAAATCCTGCTAAAATCAGGCCGCGCAATAGGTCTTCATCAAAGCCGTTGTAGTTGTCTGCCCAAACAAATCCTGCTAAAATCAACATCAGATTTTATAATAGTTATCTTAAGTTGTAGTTGTCTGCCCAAACAAATCCTGCTAAAATCAAACTCAGTCCCAGAACGGCGACACCGCCGTTGTAGTTGTCTGCCCAAACAAATCCTGCTAAAATCAAGCGTCCGTTCACTTGCATTTCCAAATAGTTGTAGTTGTCTGCCCAAACAAATCCTGCTAAAATGTTTGATGATAATGCGGTGAAATCAAAGAGATTTCACCGCATTATCATTATTAAATCCTTTTTTTATAAGTTTCCCGTATCACATTTTTTTGTTTTTTTATTTTTCTCGACACCTACCTTGCCACGCTATAAAAAATAGTAAAATAAATGATTGCGGAGCAAGCGTATGCCTGATTTCATTTTGGAACTAGCTGAGAACAATCGTTATATTTCAATACAACGAGGCCTGGTTGTGGTGCGCGAGCAAGAAAAAACACTGGGTGAATTGCCGGTTGATTCTCTGTTGGCTGTCATTTTAAGCGGTGATGGGATAACGCTCAGCAAAAAATTTTTGGAGCGCATGGCGGAAGAAAATATTCCGGTGATTATTTGCGGCGCGAACTATATGCCTTTATCAATCGCGACTCCCGTAAGCGCGCATTACAGGCCGCTTACGGTTGCCCGGCTGCAAATAGAAGCGTCTCCGGTTCTGTATAAGCAGCTTTGGAAAAGAATTGTGGAAATAAAAATAACCAATCAGGCGAATGCGCTGGAACTGTGCCGGGGCAAGGCTGAGCCTGTTTTGACCAAGTTGCGCGACAAAGCCAAAAGAGTGAAATCCGGCGATGTGGAAAATCAGGAAGGTCAGGCCGCGCGCGTGTACTGGAACGCCCTCTTCGGCGGGGATTTTTTACGCGACCCAGACGAGGAAGGCATAAACTCCATGTTGAATTACGGATATGCCGTGTTGCGGGCGGCTTGCGCCAGGGCGATCTGCGCCTGCGGGTTATTGCCTCTTCTCGGAATACACCATTCCAACGGCTATAACGCGTTTTGCCTGGCGGATGACTTGATGGAGCCTTTTCGGCCTCTGGTTGACCTTGAAGTTTTCAGGTTGGCCGAAACGGGAAACAAGCTGGAGCTGACACCAAAAAACAAGAGAGTGTTGCTGCGGGTTCTGCAAAGCGTGATGCTTTTAGACAATGAACAATCTTCTCTCGTGCCGCTTACGCAAAAAACGGCGCAAAGCCTGGTGCGCAGCCTGAATGAGAAAGAAATGCGGCTAGCGCTTCCTTTGCTCATGATTTGAGTTTGTTTTTAAATTAAAAACGTTAAAAAAGATAAAGTTGCTCCAGTTTTTTCAATTCCGCGTTTTCATTTTTGCTTACCGTTTTGCCGAAATAGTTTTTTGCCATGCCGTACTGCCGGTCTGTTATGAACAATATGGTAACCATGCCATTTTCCACCAGGCAATTATTCACTTGTGAGGCAATCAGTTCCGATTTTTCCAGGCTTTCGCAGTGACGCATGTAAACGGAAAACTGCTTGCGGGTAAACCCCAGCTCCAGCAAACTGTTGCGAAAACGGGTGGCCCGGCGCATTTCAAGCTTGTTGCTTACCGGCAGGTCGAACATAACGATCACCCACATAATGCTGTAAGCCGACAGGTTATCGTTTTTCCGGCGTCTTCTTGCCATGCCACAGCCTTTTGTGCTTGCGGGCAATTTTTCCAAAGGGTGTCAGTTCTATTTTTCTGGCTTTGGCTTGGGTAAAAAAGCTGAGGCCGGTGTTGCCGCTACTCCAGCGCGGCAACAAGCTGGATTCTTTTTTGGGGTTCAATGCTCTGCCGTCTGATATAGTATTGCACACCAATATACCTGGACTCATTTTTTGCACGGTGAAAAGCACCTTTTCAGACGGAGCTGGAATTTTATATTTGGCTCGCATTTCAGGCGTAATGTCCAACTGCAGGATATCTCCGTTCCAAACCCGCCAGATCAGTTTGCCGCTTTCTTTTCGCCATGTAGGTTCAAAATTTGACTGATTAGCATGAAAGCGCGTTATGCATTCCCAGCCTACTTTACCGTCCGCGGTTTCATAAAAATCCATGCAAAAATTATTTTGAGGTTCAAAACCGCATTTTTCCCGTTTTCTTATGCCAACCAGGCGTTTGTAGCTCATGTCATAAAAATGGTGTCCGACGCGCACGTCTTCTTTCCTGGCAAGCTCCACGGCCTTGGCGACAATGTGTTTTTCCTTTATATCAGAGGCTTTTTTCCCGGCGTCGTCGTCTTCCGCCGCTTGTTGGCGCAAAAGTTCCTCCGCCCGTTGGTAGCGGCTTTCAATCGCATTTTTCTGATGGTGTGAAAGTTCATGCGCTTCACGCGCGACAACACTTTCCAATGAGATGGTGTTGGTATTGAAGAGGAGTTTGCTGGCGACATCATTTTTGGATTCAAGGACGTCAAATCTTCTGCGGTAGCGTATCAGATAGTTTCCTGGGGCATTTTTACGCTCTTCAATAACGCCATATTTGGTCGCGTCGTGCAACTGCCCGGCTTTGCCGTGTTCCGGTTTTGGAGAAACCAGCACTTTCCGCAGGGCTTCCAGCACGTTCCGGCGGAAGACTTGGGAGGTTTCGCCAAAAGGCACGCAAAGCGCCTCAAATTTATTTTTCAGTTCATCATATAGCTCTTTATCTCTATATTTATCCAGACGCTCCATGCGCGCGACAAGCTGCACGGTGCTCCTGAACGTGCAGGCCGCCACAATGGCGTCCAGCGCGTGGTGGCGGTGGTCGTAACGCGGTTTTGCCTTCCAGGCCGGGTTTCTGGTAACTTCGCCCGTTGTCTCGTCTACCAGCTCCTTTTCCGGCCTGGGCAGGGCCATCAGGTCGTATTCCAGGAAGTCCAACCCCCAAAGATGGCGCAGCCTGGCCGTAATTCCTCCTTTCAGGCAAACCACGTCCGGGCAGACGGCTGAAAGGTAGCGCGCCCCTATCTTCGCCATGTAGCTGGTGTCAGTCATGCGGTTGTCAGTTTGTTCTTCGTCACCGAGGTTGACATATTTGTCTTTAGCCTCGGGCAGAAAGCGCCAGGCTTTGGCTTCAGGGTATTTTTTCTTGTCGCTGATAAACTTTAGGATATGCTGCCAGCCGTCCGGATTGATTTTTTGGATAAATTCATAGGGAAAAAGGTCGCCCTTGCCCAGGTTGGCCGCGCCATGCGTAAGCGCAAGGTTCATATATGTGTCGCTGCCGCCGCAGGATTGCGGAATAAGGTGGTCTATTTCGCAGTATTGCAGGTCGGAAAGCTCTATGTTTTGCAGCGTGTAAATATCCTGTCCGCCTTGCTCCAGCCATAAGCGGTATCGCAAAATATTTTTTGAATTCGAGCGGATCGTATATTTAAGCAATTTCTGTTCAATCGAGGCGTTTTCTTTTTGCCTGTCCTGCATTTTTTTTGTTTCTTCTTCCCGTTTGACCTTTGATTTGCCCAAATCTCGCGCAAACTCGACGTGAATGCTTTGTGGTTTGCCGTAAAGATCAATAATTTCATTAACCACCTTGCGGAGCTGGTTCAAGGCCACGTGCACCACCGGGTTCGGTATGCGGCCGAAGTCTTTTTCTTCCTGTGCGGCGCTATGCAGGTGCCAGGGGTGAACTTCCGCCACATCATGGCGTAAAAGTTCTCCGTAATATGGCAAGTTGTCATATTTTCCCGCTATGGCGCGGCGTATTTCTTCCTCTGCCATGTAGCCGCAGGCGTCGGCCGCTTCACGGTTAGAGAGCGGCTTCCAGATTTTTGTGCCGTCGGGCCGATTTTCCCAGGCCCCTTCTTTCAGTTTTTTCAACACTCTTTCGGTGGCGGTTTCGCCCAGCATTGAGTGATTCTTGGGCAATTTGGAGATTATGCGCGCCGCTATTTTTTCCGGTTTTTCACCGCCAAGTTTGAGCCGTTTGGCGACCTCATGCAGGTAATCATCTTCCGGCATCATACGGCTGTGTATTTTATCCGGCTCCAATCGCGGTTCGGAGATAAACTCTATCAGGCTGTCCCGTTCGGTTTGCGGCATGGTTTGCCAGACCTGCGCATCTTTAAAGGCCGCGACGTGGGCAAAGCCTTTTATCGGCTTTTCGTCAGTTTCCGGTAGCTTTATGGATTCTATTTTTTCACTGAAAAATTCTTGAACCAGTTTTCCAATTTCTTTTTTGCCCAGGCTTTCGCCGTGCAGGGCTTTTTCCGCCAGCAGATCACGCCCCGCTTTGGTCAACGGGTAAGAGTTTGTGCGCGTAACGACTCTGATATTATTGATTTGTTCATATATGCGCCGTTCTTCAGAAAGGCGATGCATTTTGGGCAGACGGCGCTCCGCCGGGTTCAGGGTGCACTTGCCAACAGCGTAAGGGGCGTGGGGACTATCCGCAAAAATTATTTGATAGATTTCTTCTTTAATTTCAGGCGTAAGTTGCGGATAAAATTCAGCCTGCTTGTCCCAGATACGGTGAAAATCTTCTTTTACCAGAAAACGTGGAACAGAATAATCCACTAAATTTTCTTCAACAAAAAGTTTGCGGCGGCGCACGGGTGTCTTGGCTTGCCCTTCGCCGGCCAGGCGTTCGCGGAAATATTCCGACAGGGTTTGCCCTGTTTCTTTCAGGCGGGATTCAAGTTTGCGGTAGGCGCCGGCACTTTTCTGGCTGTCTTTTTTAGGTTTTTTTTCTCCGTCTTCCTCTTCTGGGGTTTCTTCAAGCTCGGTAAGAAAGCTGGCCCCGCGAAATTTGGCAATATGCAGAAGGCTGCGCCCAAGCTCGTAAAGCGAGGAATATTTGTTGCGCGCTCCCCATGCTCTGGTCCGGTAGGGCGAATAATGCATTACCAGCTTCATCTCTTGTGAAGTTGCAGGCAACATGCCGTGTTTTTTCAGATGGTTTTTAAGCCTTGTCAACCTTAGTTTGCGCCGTTTCAAGGTTTTCCGGGCTTGCCGTTTGACACGCCTGTCGGCAGCGCCTTCCGGCGTATCAAAAATGCGTACACCAAGATCAAGAATGCCTGCCGGTTTATTGCTTTCGTCAAGTTTGATGAGCGCTGTGCCGACAGATGCTATGCCAAGATCGATGCCCAGAATATACCGGTAAAGCTTGCTCATGCGCCCTCGCAAAGAAGAGGTTGACAAAAAAAAACAGGGGCAATATAAAAAACAAGTTATCTGTTTGAATTTTCTTAGCAGGATTTATTTGGGCAGACAACAATTTTACAACAAAGGTTGCCTAAGTTTTTAGGCTTCATCTGTAAAATTTGGCGGTTCCCACTGGGGCCGCCTTTCTTTTTGCCTTTCAGCAATAACAGTAACACCCTTCATGTCCTTTCAAACTCTGCGGCCCGTAGGATGTTTCCAGATGCGCCCCATCGGTGGTCTCATCTTGTTCGATAAACAATGCTTCAGGCGGAAAGCCGGCAGCCGCTCTCGACTTTTACCGGGCGCTGGGCTAAAAGATTTTTTTAACTGAGAACCTTTCGCCGCTGAACTGGCCGTGCCGCCGCGCCGGCCCGGTTCAGGGCCTTTTCTTGAAACAGCGTCAAACTAAAAGCGCATTAGCGAGGGACCATGTCTGACAGCCGCGCCGCTTCTCCTCAGGCCGTATGCCGTATTTTCAACGTCAATTCCCTTGAAGAGGCCGCTCCTTTCGAGGCCCTGCTGGCCGCCCGGGCGGAAAGCGGAGATAATGCCGCAAGGGCCGCCCAGGAAGAAGCCGTGGCCGCCATGCTCGCGGCCGTGCGCCGCGACGGGCTGGAGGCCGTGCTGGCTTTCACCCGCCAGCATGACTGCCCCGGATTCAAGGCGGACCAGTTCAGCCTGCCTCCAGCCGCGCTTGAGGCGGCGGCTTCGGCCATTCCGGCGGACGACCTGGCCCTTATCCGCGAAGCCGCCGCGAATATCCGTGAATTCCACGCCCACCAGCTTGAAAGATCATGGTTCATGACCAGGCCTGACGGCACGGTGCTGGGCCAGGCCCTTAACCCGGTTGACCGGGCCGGGCTTTATGTGCCCGGCGGGCGGGGCGGTGAAACGCCGCTTGTTTCCAGCCTGCTTATGAACGCCATTCCGGCCCGCCTGGCCGGAGTTCCGGAAGTAGTGGCGGTCAGCCCGCCGCGCAATGACGGGTCCGTCAGCCCGTATATTCTCGCGGCCGCGCATGTGGCCGGAGTGAACGAAGTCTGCGCCGTCGGCGGGGCTTGGGCAATAGGGGCCCTGGCATACGGGGCCGGGCCGTTGCGCCCGGTCGACCTGATCTGCGGGCCGGGCAATATATGGGTAAGCACGGCCAAGCGCCTGCTTATCGGGCAGGTGGGCATAGATATGATCGCCGGGCCGAGCGAGGTGCTCATTCTGGCTGATTCCAGCGCCAATCCGGCCTGGGCCGCGGCGGACATGCTTTCGCAGGCCGAGCACGACGCCCTGGCCTGTTCCGTGTGCATTACGACGGACAAAGCTCTGGCCGAGCGCATCGTGCTGGAGCTGGAGGCGCAATGCCGCCTTCTGCCCCGGGCGGAAACCGCCCTGGCTGCGTTGCGCGACTGGGGCGCCGTGTTGACGGTGCCCGACCTGGAAACGGCGGCGGCCCTTTCCAACCGCATGGCCCCGGAACATCTGGAATTGCTGGTTGATGACCCCTGGGCGCTTATGCCAAGGCTGCGCCACGCCGGAGCGATTTTTATGGGGCACCACGCCGCCGAGCCGCTAGGCGATTATTACGCCGGGCCGAACCATGTGCTGCCGACGCTGGGCACGGCCCGTTTTTCCTCCGCTTTGAGCGTGCAGACCTTTTGCAAGAAAACCAGCATAATCGCCCCCTCCGCCGAATTCGCCCGGAAAGCGGCCCATGCGGTAGGGCGCCTGGCCCGTCTGGAAGGGCTCGAAGCCCACGCCCGTTCGGCGGAGGCCAGAAAAGATTGACTTGTTCCAGCCTGGTCTTCCGATGAAATTAACGCGTCCGAAAATAAATTAATGCCGCAAGCGCGCGAAAGTACAGCCTCAGGCCGGTCCGGGCGCGGAAAAGCTCAACTTTTTTGCTTGCCGCGCGGTTGAAATGCCCATAGTATTATCACGCCCCTGTGATACGCGCATTTAACTGAAGGGGCTGAACCTAAACGATCAAATACCTGCTCACGGGAGGCGACATGTTGCTGAAAGGAAAGAAAGCCCTGATTTTCGGTCTGGCGAACAATAAGAGCATTGCGTACGGAATAGCCAAAGCTTTCAAAGATAACGGCGCGGAACTGGCCTTTTCCTGGGTCAACGAAGCCATACGCAAACGGGTTGAGCCGCTTTCTGAAGAACTGGGCGGAGCCTTCACCTTTCCTTGCGATGTGACCAGCGATGACGATATCGCCGCCGCCGTGAAAACGGTTGAAGAAAAATGGGGAAAGGTTGATATTCTGGTTCATGCGGTGGCTTTTGCCGCCCGTGAAGACTTGCAGGGCCGCTTCATAGACACCAGCCGGGCCGGTTTTGCCATGGCCCTTGATATTTCAGCCTATTCGCTGGTCGCCCTTTGCAAGGGGTTCGAGCCGCTTCTGAACGACAATTCCTCTGTTATCGCCATGACGTACTACGGCGGCGACAAGGTTGTGCCGAATTACAACGTTATGGGCGTGGCCAAGGCCGCCCTGCAGGCCGGTGTGCGCTATCTTTCCTACGACCTCGGCGCGCGCGGCATCCGCATTAACGCCATCAGCGCCGGGCCGATCAAAACGTTGGCCGCTTCGGGCATTTCAGGATTTAGCAGCATTTTGAACCACTTTGCCAGCCACGCCCCCCTGAAGCGCAACGTCACCATTGAAGACGTGGGCAACACCGCCACCTATCTGGCCTCGGACCTGTCCGTAGGCCAAACCGGCGAAGTGATTTTCGTTGACGCCGGGTTTAATAATTCCGGCGTGCAGGTCATAGCGGAATAGTCCGCCCTGTTTCGCGCCAATTTTTTGGCTGACTTGAAAGGCCGCCTTTTTCCGGGCGGCCTTTTTCTTTTTCTCCCAATACGTTGCCGAAAATGGCACGTTGTTTGCTTATATCCGGCAAGCGCATCTTGCCGGAGCTTGCGTCTCCGGCGAGGCGGCCTGTTTTTCCTTGAAGCCTTATAACCCGTGAACAGCGGTGATAAGAACGCCTCTGCCAAGGAGTTAATGATGTCATATAATAAACCGATGAACGTTTTCAGCCCGGAAAGCGCCGCCAGCGCTCCGCGCGCCCAATCATTGCGGGCCAGCGCGCGTGGCGTGGCCGCCCAGGCCATGGGAGGCGGCTCAAACGGTAATTTCGCCCGCCTGATGCAAGACCCGCAAGGCATGATCGCCCCCGGCCTTCCAAAGGTGCAGGGTAAAATAGTGGCCGGGCCTGGCGTCAGCTTGCCGCGCTATCAGGATATAGGCATGAACGGAACGGCGAAGGGCGCCGGGCTGGAGAAGGTGCTGGAAAACAGCAATTCGCCTTTGAGCGTTTTAAGTTCAGCCCGCAAAATGCAGGAAAACGCCATGGCGGGGCAAAGCGTTTCTAAAAAACCGGAGGGGGGCAAAAAATTTGCCGGGCCGGAATTGCCGGAAGGGCAAAATTCAGCTCCGGCCGGAAAAATGAGCGTTAACGAAGCGCTTGACGCGGCGGTGAAATATCTCGGGCTGGGAAGTCTGGTTTCCGGCGCGGCCGGGGAAGACGACACCCTTGACGTCAGCGGGGTGCTGTCGGAAAAATACGAGTCCGGCAGCAAGGGCATTTCCGCGATAGGCTACGACCGCAACGGGGGAACCTCTTACGGCAAGTATCAAATCGCTTCCAGGCCCGGCACCATGAACGGGTTCATCAAATTTTTGACGGATGAAGCGCCTGACCTGGCCGAGCGCCTTAAAGCGTCCGGGCCCGCCAATACCGGCGGGCGGCGCGGCAAAATGCCGGAAACCTGGCAGCGGATAGCAGAAGAGCAGCCGGAGCGCTTTGAAAAACTTCAGGATGAATTTATCAGAAAAAGCCATTTTCTTCCGGCGCTGGAGGCCATAGCCCAGAAAACAGGCCTGGCGGTGGAGCAATTCGGCTCGACCGTCAAGGAAGTGCTGTTCAGCACGGCCGTGCAGCACGGGCCGGTGGGGGCGGCGCGCATTTTCGCGCGGGCCATCAATAGGATCGGGCACGATAAGCTGAACAACGAGAGCAAGCCTGAATTGGCTGAAAAAGCGAACGAAGACCTGATCAAGCAGGTGTACAGCCTGCGCTCGAACCAGTTCGCGTCTTCCGCCCCCGAGGTGCAGGCCGCGGTGAAAAACCGGCTGCGGGCGGAAATGAGCGACGCCCTGAACATGTTTAAAACAGCCTGAACGTTGTTGCCTTTGCAACTGCCGAGTCAATCTGGCGCCTCGTTTTCGGGGCGCCTTTCTTATTTATAAAACGGCGGGCGGAAGCTTTAACTCCCGCCCGCCGTCATTTTTGCGGTTAGTGCCGGATTTTAGGCGTGAACAAGCCTAGAACGCCGGAACTATGCCCTTGGGGGCAAGGTCTTTTTCGATAAAGGCCTTGACTTCAGGCGACTGCACGGCCTTGACCAGGGCCTTGGCGGCCGGGCTGTCCTTGTCTTCCTCGCGCACCACGATAACGTTGGCGTAGGGGGAATCCTTGCTTTCTATGACGATGGCGTCTTTTGAAGGAATAAGCCCGGCTTCGCCTGCGAAGTTGGTGTTGATGACGGCGGCGGTCACGTCGTCAAGCGAACGGGGCAACTGGGCGGCGTCAAGCTCCTTTATGTCGAGCTTGCGCGGGTTTTCGATGATGTCGCGCGCGGTGACCAGGGCTCCGTCTTTCAGTTTGAGCAGTCCGTTCTGCTCAAGCAGGCGCAGGGCGCGGGCTTCGTTGGTCGGGTCGTTCGGAACGGCCAGGCTGTCGCCGTCTTTGATTTCGCTCAGTGACTTGATCTTTCTGGAGTAAAGGCCGAGCGGCTCGATGTGCACCTTGGCCACCCAGGCCAGTTTGAGGCCGCGTTCCTTGTTCATGTTGTCAAGGTAGGGCACATGCTGGAAAAAATTGGCGAAAAGCTGTTTTTCCGCAAGGGCCATGTTGGGCTGGACGTAATCTGTGAATTCCTTGATTTCAAGGATGTAGCCTTCTTTTTCCAGAAGGGGCTTCGCCACCATCATGATATCTTTATGGGGGAAAGGCGTAACGCCGATAACGATCTTGTCGGCGGCGAAAGCCGTGGCGGAAAAGGCCAGAACCAAGGCCAGGGCAAGCAGGGTGCGTTTCATGTAGGCTCCTGAAAAGGCTGTTGAGGGTTGCAGCTTCAATGGCGGCGCGCCGTGTTCAGGCCGCGCCGCCTTCAGCGGCTGGGGCATCCGGCGTCAGCGCAAAATCCTGTAAAGCAGGTTCCCGGCGGACTGGATGCACTGCACAATAACTACCAGAATGATAACCGCCGCTATCATCACGTCAAGCTGAAAGCGGTTGTAGCCGTACTTTATGGCCAAGTCTCCCAGGCCGCCCCCGCCGACGGTTCCGGCCATCGCCGAATAACCGATCAGGGTGATGGCGATTACCGCCACGCTGAGCACCGCCGAAGGCAGGGCTTCTTTGTACATTACGCGGAAAATTATTTGCAGGTCGCGCGCCCCGAAAGAGCGGGCCGCCTCCACCACGCCCCGGTCAACCTCAAGCAGGTTGCCCTCAAGCAGGCGCGCGGCAAAAGGGGCGGCGGCTATGGTCAGGGGCACTATCGAGGCGCTGCTGCCTATTGAGGTGCCTATGATCAGGCGGGTGAACGGAATTATGGCGATAAGCAGAATGATGAAGGGGAACGAGCGCAGCAGGTTCACGCCTACGTCGAGCACGGCGTAAACTTTCCGGTTCGGCCTGAGGCCGTGCGGCCCGGTCATTATCATTACGATAGAGAGGAAAAAACCCAGAACCAGGGCGCAAAAAGTAGAGGTGAAGACCATATACATGGTTTCGACCGTGGCGTACCACAGGTCGGGCAGAAGGCCGGCCAAATGGTCGAACGTATGGAGGAAACCGTTATTCATTGCTCATCACTTCCCAGAACAGGTTTTTTGCCTGCAGGTAGTCCAGCACCGTTTCCAGGTGCTCGTCCCGCACATTGATTATGGTGAAGCCGAGCATATCGTCAAGGTAGCGCTCAAGCCGCCCGCCGACGATGGAAAAATCCAGGTTCAGCTCGCGCGCCATTCTTATGATGACGCTTTTTTCCGAAAGCTCGCGCGGGAACATGATGCGGATGTTGGTGCCGCCCGGAATAAGTTCGTATTCGTCTTCCACCAGTTTTTTGATGTTTTCGGTGGGGGCCAGGAAAATTTTGTCCGTTTTGCCCAAAGCCTGCTCTTTTCCCTGGTCGAGCAGCAGCAGGCGGTGGCAAAGGCGTTTCACAACTTCCATCTGGTGGGTGACCACGATGATGGTCAGGCCGAAGCGGCGGTTTACGCTGCTTAAAAGTTCCAGTATGGACTGGGTGGTTTTGGGGTCAAGGGCGGAGGTGGCTTCGTCGCAGAGCAGTATTTTGGGGTTGAGGGCGAGGGCGCGGGCAATGCCGACGCGCTGTTTCTGGCCGCCGCTGAGGTTGCCGACTCGCTCTTTGCGCTTGTCGCTCAGGCCGACCAGCTCAAGCAGCTCCATGACCCGCTCGCGTTTTTGCGCTTCCGGAGTTTTCCAGACGTCCAGCGGAAAGGCCACGTTATCGAAAACGTTTTTGCGCGCCATCAGGTTGAAGGTTTGGAAAACCATGCCCATTTCACGGCGCAGATTAAGCAGGGCGGCGGGCGTGAGGTCTTGAACCTCTTGCCCCATGATCCGGAGGCTGCCTTCCTGGTAAGGTTCCAGCCCGTTCAGGCAGCGCAGCAGGGTGGATTTTCCCGCGCCGGAGTGCCCTACAATGCCGAAAACCTCGCCCGGTTCAACATTGAAGCTGATATCGTCCAGCACGAGGGTGTCGCCATAATATTTGCGCAAACCGTTAACCTGAATCATAACGGGAAAAAGGCTCCAAATTTAAAAAGTAATGTGATCAGGTAACGCATTTTATTTTTTCTGTCCAGTTCCGGGCGAACCGGAAGGGTTTCACGGCGCGCGTTTCACTGGTTAAAGGCGCTTCACATAACCTGAAGAAATGTTTATACTGCCGCATCAGGCCGTATGGCCCGCGTTCAGCCGCTTTTCAGGCCGCATCGGCGGGTGGGTTCCATATAAAACAAACAAAGAAAACGAAATGCTGAAAATTTATCCTGTCAGCCTGGGCTGCCCGAAAAACCGGGTGGATACAGAACATTTGCTGGGCGGCCTTGAGCTTGTGTCCGGCCTTAAAACCGTTGACCGCGCGAAAGGGGCGGACTGCGTTTTCATAAACACCTGCGGTTTTATCGGCCCGGCGGTAGAAGAGGCCGTACAGACGGTGCTGGAAACTGGCATGGAAATAGCCGATTTTTCCCGCAAACCCCTTCTGGCCGTCGGCGGGTGCCTGGTCGGCCGCTACGGGGCCGAAGCCCTTGCCGAGGACTTGCCGGAAGTTGACCTTTGGCTGCACAACAAAGACCTTGAACGCTGGCCGCAAATGCTGGCCGAGGCGCTTGCCGCGCGTGGCGCGCCAGGCGCTTCCGCCGTTCGAACAGCGGCGGAAAACCAGGCAGGCCGCGTTCCGAACGGAACCGAACGCATCCTTTCCACCGGACCGGCTTACGCCTGGCTTAAAATAAGCGAAGGCTGCTCACAGCGATGTTCCTTCTGCACCATACCGGGCATACGGGGCCCTTTACGCAGCGTTCCGGCCGAATTGCTGGCCCTTGAGGCGCAAAGCCTGCTTGACCGCGGCGTGAAGGAAATAGCCCTGGTGGCGCAGGACCTGACGGCCTGGGGGCGCGACCTGGGTGAAAAACACGGCCTGAAAACCCTTCTGGAAAAGCTGCTGCCCCTGAAAGGGCTGAAACGCCTGCGGCTGATGTATCTCTACCCGGCCGGGCTGACCAACGGCCTTCTGGCCTTTCTGCGTTCAGCCGGGCCGCCCTTCGTGCCCTATTTCGACGTTCCCTTGCAGCACGCCCACCCGGACATTTTAAAGCGGATGGGCCGCCCGTTCGCCCATAATCCTTTTGCTGTTGTTGAGCGCATACGCGAACATTTTCCGGAGGCCGCCCTGCGCACCAGCCTGATAACCGGCTTCCCGGGCGAAGGGCCGGAGCACTTCAAGGAACTGAAGCGTTTTGTGGCGGAAAGCCGCTTCACCCATTTGGGCGTTTTCGCCTATCAGGCGGAAGAAGGCACCCCGGCGGCCTCTTTGCCGCACCAGGTTCCCACACGCGTGAAAGTCAGCCGCCGGAACGCCATAATGAAGCTTCAGGCCGGAATAAGCGCGGAGTTGCTGGCGGAATACGCCGGGCGGGATATGGAAATCCTGCTTGACGCCCCCAGTCCGGAATGGCCCGGGCTTTACCTTGGCCGCGCCTGGTTTCAGGCCCCGGAAATAGACGGCATAACCTATGTGAGCGGCGAAGGCCTGAATGCGGGCGACCTTGTCACCGCGCAAATAAACGCAGCCCACACTTACGATTTGGAGGCCCTTGCATGAAGTTGCCCAACACCGTGTTATGCCTTGATATAGGAAGCTACACGCAAGACGCCCTGCTTTATATTGAAGGCATGCCCGAGCAGAACCTTCCGCGCTTCGTTCTGCCTTCTCCGGCCCGCCGGCTGGCGCAGAAAATAAGCGCGGCCGGAAGCGCCGGAAAGGCTGTTTATATCGGCGGCGTCAATATGGGCGGCGGATTTCACCGGGCGATTGACGAAAACCTGTCTCGCGGCCTGGCCGTGGCCATGCACCCGGAGGCCGCTTTTGCCCTTACCGACACCCCGGCCAAGCTGGAGGAAAAAGGCATAACCCTGGCCGTGGAATGCCCGGAAGGCTACGCCGCCCTTGTGGCCGAAGACTATTCCCCTGAATTCTGGCGCGGCCTTTTGCGCGGCGCCGACTTGCCCGAACCGGAACTCACGCTGGCGGCCGCGCAGGACCACGGCTTCGCCCCCGGAGAGTCCAGCCGCAGACGGCGCATGGACATGTGGCGGCAATTGCTGCGCTCTTCCGGCGTAAGCGGCGGGCAATATAGCGGCGCGCCGCTTACGGCTTTCATGCAAAAGACGGTTGATGCGTCCATGACGCGCCTGAGCGTTATACAGGCGCGCAGCCATGGCCCGGTTATGGACAGCGTAAGCGCCGCCCTGCTCGGGGTGGCGTCCATTCCTGAAGTGGCGGAGCAAAGCTACCGCCAGGGCGTTCTGGTGGTAAACGCGGGCAACAGCCACATTTCCGCCTTTCTGACTTTCAAGGGACGCGTGTACGGCATTTACGAGCACCACACCGGGCTTATCGAGGGGCCGGAACTTTTCCGCCAGCTCAAGGACTTCCGCCTGGGCTGGCTGCCGGATGAAGAGGTGTTTGACGGGGGCGGGCACGGGGTGGCCCTGTTGCCGCTTCCGCCCGAGGCGGAGGGGTTTGCCCCGGCCTTTGTGGTCGGCCCCCGGCGGGAGATTTTCCGGGGGCAGGGCAAATTCGTGGCCCCGCACGGCGACATGATGCAGAACGGAGGCTTCGGGCTGCTGCACGCGGCCCGTCTGCTGGAAGAATGACGCTTTTGCCGGATGATAAAATCGTAACGATCTAAAAACTTAGAGGTAAATTTTATGTATGCGCTCGCCATAAACGCCAGCCCGCGCAAGGGCGGCAACACGGAAACCCTTATCAGCCACGTTCTGGCCCCGTTAAATGCCGCAGGCTGGGAAACGCGGACCGTCAACATAGGCAACGCCGTGATGTCGGGCTGTAGAGCCTGCATGGGCTGCGGCCGCAACCGGAACAACAAGTGCGTTATAACGGCTGACGCGTTTAACGATGTTTTCGCGGAAATGCTTAAGGCTGACGCCATTATCATGGGCAGCCCGACCTATTTTACCGACGTGTCCGCTGAAATGAAGGCGCTTATAGACCGTTCCGGCTACGTGGCCGGAAGCAACGGCAACCCCTTCGCCGGAAAGATCGGGGCCGCCGTCATCGCCGTGCGCCGGGGCGGAGCCACGCAGGCCTATGACACGATCAACCACCTTTTTTTGAAGATGAACATGATAGTTCCCGGCTCGACCTATTGGAACATCGGCTACGGCCTGAACCCCGGAGACGTTATGAACGATGCCGAGGCGCTGAACAACATGCGCAACCTGGGTGAAATGATCGCCTGGCTCGGCAAGGCCATCAAGCCGCATCTTGATTCTTTGCCGCGTCTGTAACAATTTTTCCGGGAAAAGGAATAGCGATGGTGAAGGAAGAAATTTTGAACGGCCTTGCGTCTTTGTGGCAATTTCTGGTTTACGGCCAGGAGATCATGCCGGGACTGACCCCGATTTATATCTTCAGCGCCTATTTACTGCTGATGATGGGCCTGATGTTCACCCGGCGCAGGCTCGGGCGCAACCGGATCAGGCCATCGGGGCTGGGGTTGGGGCTGCTGGTGTTCTTGCTGGCGAACCACGCGCTTGTGCTGTTTGTTTTTTTTCCAATGGTTCTGAGCCTGATCGCCAGCCCGGATTTTTTCATGATCATTTCAGACGCTTCTCCAGTAATGCTTTTATATATTCTGGGGCCGCTCGTTCTATTCACGTTGGGCCTCGTTCAGGGCGTAAGCCTGGCCATGTTCAACCCCAAGGGACCGTTCTGGGCCAGGCTTTGGCTGATCTGCTTCGCCGCCTTTTCATTCATTATCGTGCCGGACATATCGCGCGCTATGCGGTTTGCCCCAAGTTCGCTTGCCGTTCAGGGCGTGTTCTTGCTATATGCGGCTTTTTGGCTGGTTTATTTCGCAACTTCCGCGCGGGTGCGCAATTCCTACGCGCCCGGCCTTCGCCCGCCATGCCCCGCGGGGGTGGAAAGCGGGAGCAGGCTGAAGGAAAGGCTTGAACGGCGGGGTTTCGAAAATGAAGATTACCTTGGCAAACCCGGCCCGGACGCGCGCCGCGCCGGCGGACGAAGCCGGACCAGGGCGGAAAACGGGCATGCGGAGCCGGGCAATGTTTCAGGCTGCCCGCCCCAGCCGGAGTTTTACGGCAGGGCGGGCGGGGGAGTGATCAGCGGCGGATCCGGAAAATTGCAGCGCCGCCCCGGTTCGGTGATCAAATAAAACTGATCAATAATTTTTAAGGTTCATTTGCTATATTAAAGATAAGCCCCGGCATCTTGAACGCGCTGCCGGGGCTTATCTGTTTTTTTGAGGCTAGATATAATGTCTCCGCACAGCCACAGGCTATCCTGATCAGGGCAAACAGGGCGGCGGCAGGGCAAAATAATCCACAGATTTATTCCGGGTTTTTCTCTATTTTTTCCATTTTTTCTTCATGCATCACCCAAACGCCCAGAATGAAAAGTTGGTAGTATGGCATAAACATCTGCGGCAAGAGTATAATTATTCCAGGATAAGGCAACGCTTCAATAAGCCAAGGAGCCAGGAGAAGGCCTCTTCTGATAAAAACGGATAACAAAAAACCTTTTAGCATAAAAACTATCAAAAAAGAGCGAGTTGAAATTTTGCCGATTTTGCAGAAGGGCGCGGAAATGCATAAAGCAATCCAGAACGCTGCATTAGGCAGAACCGGAATATACGCTTGCTCAATGTAATCCATATAAACGTAAGAATACCACAGCCAAACTTCCGGAATAAGCGCGAGAAGCACAAGCGTGACAGCTTTTATTCCTGGCTCTTTTCCGCCCCTGAGGGCTGCCGTATAGGCCGCGATTGCAAGGCTGGCTCCAAGTGGCAGCAACAGGGCGCTGCCCGGCCATGCGGCGTTTCCGGCCTGTATGCGGCCCAAACAATCCGCATAAGACATGACGCCTAAAACGCTCACGGCGAGCATGTAAAGAAAATCAACCGGCTTTAAGGCGGATTTTACGCTCATCACTTAGTTTTCGCTTGCTGGTTGCGTTTTTTGAACTCTTTGCCTTTTTCGCGCAAGGCGTCCGAAACCTTCCATCCCAGCACCGTGTCTGTGACAGCGGAGCCCATGCTGGTGGGGAGATATCTAGGTAATGGTGGTGCAATCAATTCAATAATAGATGTTGCGACATCGTTCGTCTTTTCCCGTATCTGGTCATGGACCATTTGCACGGCCTTTCTTTTGTCCGGGTGATCATGGGGCAGACTGATGGGAAGCAAGTTGCGGCGTATAAATCCGTACTCCTCCCTATGCTCCTTTCCGCCCTTGCCCACAGCGTCCGCATCCGCCAGGCCGGTCGGGTCATGCCTGGTAACCGGGTCATCAACGCAGTAGTCGTACAAATCGTGGTCGCCGCCGGTATCGCCCAGGGGGTCGGGCGCGGTAAAACGGCCCACTGTCGTATCATAATCTCTATATCCGAAACGTACAAGA
>JAVBMT010000007.1:0-20446 GCA_031552195.1 Desulfovibrionaceae bacterium | reverse complement strand
GGTGCTGACCACCGGCGCGTCGCGCTTTTAATGATTTTTGAAAACGGGACGCGGCCCTTTAGTGACTAACGGGCCGCTTCCGTCATTTTCGGCGCGTACGTTGTTCAGTTCAGAGGCTGCACTCCGCTCTGGCCGGAGAAGCCGCCCGGCTTGTAGCTTTCAACCCCGGCCTTTTCTTCGCTGATGACCGGCATAGCCTGATCCAAGGCGGGAGCGACGGGGGCGGGGAAGCTTACGTCGCCCTGGGTGAGCTTGCCGGTGACGAAAATACGCATTTCCGTGGTCATCCAGCCGTCAAGTATGTATATGGTGCAGAAGCGGTCCGGCTTTTCAAACACCAGCACCGATTTCACGGAGCGCATGGCGGAACGCAGCGTCCACCCGTCGCGCGTCATATTTCCGCCCATAGCCGTGGTAAGGGAGCTTACCTCCACCCGCCCGGTGAAAGACTGCACGCCGGATTTCATGCCGCCCGGGCCGTAGCTGAGCGAGGTTTCGCCATTGTCCACAGACATGGCTCTGGGTATGGGGATGTCTGAAAATTCGGCGTAATATGGGTCAGGCCCCTGCGGTTCGGGCGAAATGATGCTGCAGGCGGGCAGGGCAAACAGAACGCAGGCGCACAGCAGAAGCCTGAAAGCGGAATGGTTGCGCATATTCACTCTCCTTGTAACTTTATAATCTTTTAATAGTGGTCCGGAAGCGCGGATGCCGGAATCTCAGGCCGGAACGCTCCGGAGGATATGTTTCCATTAGCCTTCGGTAAAAGTTTTGAAATAGTCAAGATATTTTTTAGATTTTCCGGGCTTGACAGAAGGCCCCGCGATGGCTAAAAAATATAAAGCAAGGAGCCGGGCGGCGGTTACGCCGCCAACCCCGCCAGGTCTGAAAAGAAGCAACGGTAACGGTTGTGCCGGGTGTCCGGCTCCTGAAAGGCGCGAACCGGTTCGCGCCTTTAATTTTTTTGGTTTCCCGCCCGTAATTTTCCGGATTGCGCGCAACGGCCATTGCCTGGGAGGACCCAGTGACGGAGACAGACAGCAAAACCATGTCTATTATGCCCTGGCTGGTTGCCATGGCCTTTTTCATGCAAATGCTGGACAGCACCATTCTTAACACGGCCATCCCCTCTTTGGCCGAGGCCCTGCACGAAAGTCCCCTGCGCATGCAGGCCGTGGTGATTTCCTATACGCTCACCGTGGCCCTGCTTATTCCGCTTTCCGGCTGGCTGGCCGACACCTTCGGCACCCGGCGCGTTTTTTGCGCGGCAGTGGGCGTGTTCACGCTCGGCTCTTTGTTGTGCGCCATGTCCACCAGCCTGGAAACGATGATTGCGGCCCGCGTTGTGCAGGGCATAGGCGGGGCGAACATGGCCCCGGTAGGCCGCCTGGCTATCTTGCGGGCTTACCCGCGCAGCGAGTTCGTGCGCGCCATGAGTTTTATCACCATGCCGGGCCTTATCGGTCCACTGGTGGGGCCGACTGTGGGCGGGCTGCTGGTAGAGTACGCCTCGTGGCATTGGATTTTTTTGATCAACATTCCGGTGGGGGTGGTAGGCAGCCTGCTTTCCTTGCGCTATCTGCCGAATTTTTACGGCCTCTCCGTGCGGCGTTTTGATTTTGCCGGGTTCCTGCTGTTCGGGGTTTCCATGATTTTGATCTCTTTTGCCGCGGCCGGGCTGGGAGAACTGCACCTAAGCTTTGAGTTCGCCACCCTGGCGGCCGTTGGCGGAATTTTCCTGTTGTTCGCCTATGTCTTTCACGCCACGCACAGTGACCACCCCCTGTTGAACCTGAACGTTTTCCGCAACAAAAGCTTCAGCGTGGGCATGCTCGGCAACGCATTTTCCCGCACCGGCAGCAGCGCCATGCCTTTTGTCGTGCCTTTGATGCTGCAGATCGGGTTCGGGCTGTCCCCGGCTGTGGCCGGGCTGTATATGATACCCATGACCTTGGCCTCTTTCGTGGCCAAGGCCGTGGCCACCCCTTTGCTGGCCCGTTTCGGCTACCGGCGGGTGCTGACGATAAACACCATTCTGCTCGGCGCCCTTATCGCCTCTTTGGGGGTGGCTTCCCCCGGCATGCCGGTATGGCTGCTGCTTCCTCAGCTGATTGTTTTCGGCGGGATCAACTCAACCCAGTTTACGGCCATGAATACGCTGACGCTGGTTGACCTTGACGAAAAAGAGGCCAGCGACGGCAACTGCATGCTTTCCATCACCATGCAGGTAGCCGCGAGTTTCGGCGTCACTTTCGGGGCGGGGCTACTGGACGTGTTCAGCGGCGGCATGGAGCTTGGAGCCAACGCCGCGACCATAAGGGCCTTTAACCTGGCTTTTATCGGCATGGGTTTGGGCACGGTCACGGCGGCCGTCATCTTTCTTTTCACCCCGCGTGAAGCCGGGAAGGGGGCCAAGGTAAACGCGGCCGGGCCGCATTGATCCGCCATGGACAAGCCTGATTTCAACGCGATTCCTCTCACGCCCGGAGTGTACCTGTTCAAGGACGCTGACGGGCGTATTTTATACGTTGGCAAGGCCAAAGTGCTGCGCCGCCGTTTGGCCTCTTATTTCCGGGACGAGCATCTGCTTGCGCCGAAAACCAGGGTTATGACGCAGCAGGCGGCCTCGCTGGAAACCATCAGCACGGTAACGGAAAAAGAAGCGCTGCTGCTTGAGGCCAGCCTGATCAAAAAACACCGCCCGCGCTATAACATCGTCTTGCGCGACGACAAGGAATACGTCCTCTTCCGCATAGACGGAGAACACCCGTACCCACGGCTGGAAATAACCCGCAAGGCCAGGACCGGCAAAAAAAACGGGCGGGTGCGCCTGTTCGGGCCGTTTTCCTCGGCCGGAGACGCCAAGGCGACCTGGAAGGCCGTGCACCGCATTTTCCCTTTGCGCCGCTGCAATGACCGGGCCTTTAAAAACCGCAGCAAGCCATGCCTGTATTACCACATGGGGCAATGCGCGGCCCCTTGCGTGCTTGAGGTTGACAAGGAAGCTTACGCCGCCATGCTGAAACGTGTTGAACTGCTGCTTTCCGGCCGTTCGCGCGAGCTGGTGCAGCAGCTGGAAGGGGAAATGCGCGCTGATTCGGACGCCTTGCGTTTTGAGCAGGCCGCAGCCCTGCGCGATCAGATCCGGGCGATTGAAAAAACCGTGGAGCGGCAGGCCGTAGTGTTGCCCTTCAATCAGGATATCGACGTTCTCGGCGTGGCCGAGGCTTCGGGCGGCCTGGCTTTGGGCCTGCTTTTCGTGCGGCAGGGCGTTTTGCTTGGCGGGCGCAGTTTTTTCTGGTCCGGCCTGGCGCTGGAAAACGCCTCTGAGCTTATCTTGAGCTTTATGTCGCAGTTTTACGCCCAAGCCGGCGAAGCGCCGCCTCGTGTGATCGCGCCGTTCATCCGCCCCGGTGGGCAGGGAAGCGAAGAAAGCGATGAGGCGGGCTGGGCCGAAGACCTGGCCGCGCTGGAAGATTTTTTGACTGATTTGCGGCGCGGAGCGGGAGAAAAGGCCGAAGGCGGCCCGGTGCGCCTCCTCTCTCCCAAAGGACCGGATGAAGAGCGCCTGGTTAACCTCGCCGCGACCAACGCCCGCGAATACGCCAAAAACATGCGCCACAGCGATCTTTCGGAAATTTTGGCCCAGCGCCTGGGCGGGCCGAGGCCGGTTCGCCGGGTGGAGGCCGTCGATATTTCGCACATCAGCGGAACGGACGTGCGCGCGGGCCTGGTTGTGTTTGAAGACGGCAAGCCGATGCGGGAAGACTGGCGCTCTTACGACCTCTATAGCCTTGAGGAGGCGGGAAACGGCGGTGCGCGGAACGATGACTATACCGCTCTGGCGGAATGGGCCGGGCGCAGGGTAGGCAGCGGGCCGCCCTGGCCCGATCTTTTGCTGGTGGACGGGGGAAAAGGGCAGCTTAACGCGGTTTGCCGCGCCCTGTCCGAAGCCTTCGCCGCCGGGCCGGGCGGGCAGGAACCCGGCGGAGTTTTCCCGCTGGATTATTTTGTGGTGGCCGGTATAGCCAAGGCGCGCGACGACGATGAGGAAGGCAAAAGTTTCGGGCGGGCCATCCGCCGGGCGGGTAACGTTGAAGACCGCATTTTTCTGCCGGGCCGTTCCAACCCTCTGCCTCTGCGCCCCGGTTCGCCTGAGCTTCTGTTTTTGCAGCATGTGCGCGACAATGCGCACGATTTCGTCCTGGGGCGGCACCGGCAGGCGCGCGGGCGACGGAGCATGCTCAGCGAGCTTGAACGCATTCCCGGCGTCGGGCCGAAATTCGCCGCCCTGCTTTGGGAGCGTTTCGGTTCCATAAAGGCCATGGCCGAGGCGAATGAAGAGGAACTGCGCTCCGTGCCCGGCATCGGGCGGGAAAAAGCCAAGGCGTTGAAAGAACACCTGGGTATTTTGGTCGGCCCTTCCTGAGCCGGAGGCCGCCGTCTTTTTCCGCGCAAACCCGCATATGGGCAGAGTCTGCATGTAATTCAGGCGTGCGAACCGCCGTAATCCGCCCTTCCTGTCTGCCTGGGCGTTTTTTTTAATAAAGTTCTCCGCTAAAAGCCTTCACGCGGCGGCTTTTCCCTTGCGTATTTAACCGTAAGCAAGCATAACATGCATTGTGGAACAAAACATATATATGGAATAACGCGTAAAGCATCAGGAGCTGAACATGGCTAAACAGGCAAAGAAAACCGGCGCGGCGGAAAAAAAATTGCCGGGCGTTCTGCAAAAACTTTCCGGCAGGAACAAGGAAAAAACGGAGGAACCCGCCCCGCACCAGACTCCTCTGCGCCTGAACGCGAACGAACGCAGCGGCATTTTCGCCTGGTTCCTGTTCGCTTTTCTTTTCCTTTCGCTTTATCTGCTGGGCATACTGGCCTGGCCGTTCATCCACACAATAATTCTGGCCTGCATCTTTTCCGCCCTGACTTATCCTTTGTACAGCAAGGTCAGGAATAAAATCGGGGGGGGCGGCGTGCTCGCCTCTTTGCTCACCCTGCTGTTCCTGGTCATTATCATAGCTTTCCCCCTGGTGTTTTTCAGCTTTTCACTGGTTGAGCAGGCCAGCAAAAGCATCAGTTCGGTTATGAGCTGGCTGTCCGGCACGCATCTGGACGTCTTTATCAATGAGGAGATAGCTCCGGTTCTCGGCTGGATGCACGAACGCTTCGGCATTGAGATCGTGCCGGCTCAGGTGCGGGCCAACCTGCTCAAATTCGCAAGCGAAACCGGGCAGGCGCTGCTGGGCTGGGGCACCAACCTGCTTAGCGATACCTTCACCTTTGTAAGCAGCCTGGTTCTGCTTCTGCTGATCATGTTCTTTTTGCTCAAAGACGGAAGAGAGATGCTGGGCGGACTTAAAAAACTGCTGCCCATGCGCGAGGAACAGAAAAACCATATTCTGGGCGAATTGCGCAGCATGTCCAAGGCGGTGCTGGTGGGCGGGCTTTCCGTGGCGGCCGTGCAAGGTATAGTGGGCGGGATAGGGCTTGCCGTTGTAGGCATTCCGGCTATTTTCTGGGGCACCCTGATGGCTTTCGCCGCCCTGGTTCCCGTGGTGGGCACCGCTCTGGTCTGGGGCCCGGCCGCGGCGTATCTGTTTATCATGGGCGACTGGCCCTGGGGCGTATTCCTGCTGGTCTGGTGCGGCGGCATAGTCACCAGCATCGACAGCTTTCTCCGGCCAGTTCTCATGCGCGGCAGTTCCAACCTTTCCGTGCTTTTTCTGTTTATGTCGGTTTTTGGCGGCATCAGGGCCTTCGGCATGTTCGGCCTGATTTACGGCCCGCTTATTTTAAGCTTTGCGGCCGTCATGCTGCGCATTTACGCGGAGGAATACAGTGAAGCCCTTTATTCCGGCCAGCAATCCAAAAGCGGCAACGACTGCGCGGGTCCGCAATAGGGCGGCGAGTGGCGGAGCCCGTATGAGCGCCATGGAAAAGGCATATTTAGCGGAACTGCTTGCCGAGCTGTCTTCCGCCCTGCGGAAACGCGGCTTCAGGCTTGGAACCGCCGAATCCTGCACGGGGGGCCTGGTAAGCGCCGTTTGCACCAGCCTGGCCGGAAGCTCGGACTGGTTTAACGGGGCCGTGGTAGTTTACTCCAACGAGATGAAAGAAAGATTGCTCAAGGTAAGCGCCGGGGAGCTGCGCGACCACGGCGCAGTTAGCCCGCAGGTGGCGAGGAGCATGGCCCTGGGGGCGCTGGACGTTCTGGACGCGGATTGCTCTTTGGCGGTTTCCGGCGTGGCCGGGCCTTCCGGCGGCAGCCCGGAGAAACCGGTGGGTACGGTATGCCTCGCCTGGGCCTTGCGTTCCGCCGCCGCCCCGCCGCAAGGAACGGCGCGGACAGCGCCGGGATCTTTGCCTCCGGAATGCTACCTGGGTTCAGATGCCGGCCCGTCCAGCCTTGAGTACATGCCGGAAAGGCGCATCTTGCTCGGAGCGCGGACGAGCCTTTTTTCCGGAAAAATTCAGGTTTGCGCCGGAGTGCGGCCGGACAGCCCGCGTCAGGGCATACGCCTGGCCGCGACGCAGTCGGCGTTGCTCGGTTTGTTGGAACTGCTGCCTCTTACGGTGAAGTTTTAGGGCAAAGCGGCATCCGGTGTCTATTCGGCCCGGCGGCCTATCGGGGCCTGCAGGCGGGCAGCTTGGCGCGCCTTCCGTGCGACAACGGCGCTGTCTTTTTGTTTTTTTTACTTATCGCAAAAAATTTTGGCGGAATGTCGATTCGCTCTAAATAAGGCTGCCCGTATTAAGACAAAACCCCGGCCATTCGCAACGGCCGGGGTTTTGTCTTAATACGCCGCGTGAGCGCCGCAGGGAAACTTTGAATTAAAGCTTGCCTACTTTTTTTCCGATTTTCTTCATTACTTTTTTAGCTTTTTCCAGCGGCTTTTCGTCATTCAGGCGCTCGAATTCCCGCAGCAGTTTTTCCTGTTCCGAGCTGAGGCGAGTCGGCGTAAGCACGCGCACTTCAACCAGCAGATTCCCCTGGCGGTTCTGGCCCGGAAAAGGCAGGCCAAAGCCGCTTACGCGAAAAATTTCGCCGCTTTGCATGCCTTTGGGAATATCTATAGTTATGGGCTCGTCAAGAGTGGGCACTTCAATTTTATGCCCAAGAGCGGCCTGCACGAAGGTTATGTCGCGCCGGAGCAGAAGGTCTTGCCCGTGGCGTTCGAATTCCTTGTCGTCTTTAACGGTGATTACGACGAACAGGTCGCCCGGAGGGCCGCCGTTAAGGCCGAGTTCGCCCTCGCCGCGCAGGCGCAGGCGGTTGCCGCTGTCCACTCCGGCCGGAATGCGCACGGCCAGTTCGCGCACCTGCTCCACTGAGCCTTTGCCCCGGCATTTCAGGCAGGGGCTGGAAATTACCACGCCCTGGCCTCGGCAGGCCCCGCAGGGTGCGGACATCTGGAAAAAACCCTGGCTGCGGCGTATCTGCCCGGTGCCGTTGCAGTGGCGGCAAACTTCCGGTGAAGTTCCCGGAGCCGCTCCGCTGCCGGAACAGTCGGCGCAAGGCACCATGCGCGGCACCTTGATGGAGACTTCGGCTCCTTTGGCGGCCTGGCGGAAATCTATTTCCAGGTTATAGCGCAAGTCGGCCCCGGTCTGGGGGCGCGGGCCTCGCTGGCCTCCTCCGCCGAAGCCGAAAAGGTCGCCGAATATATCGCGGAAGCTGGCGAAAATGTCGTCAGTGTTGTTAAAGCCGGCCCCGGCGCCGGAAACCCCGGCGTGCCCGAAGCGGTCGTAGCGGGCCCTTTTGTCAGGGTCGCGCAAAACGTCATAGGCTTCGGCCGCTTCCTTGAATTTTGTTTCCGCATCCGGGTTGTCCGGGTTGCGGTCGGGGTGGAACTGCATGGCAAGGCGGCGGTAAGACCGCTTGATATCTTCGGCTGAACAGGTGCGTTCAACTTCGAGCACTTCGTAATAATCGCGTGTTGTAGCCATGGCGAATTTCAGCTGACGGGCGGGAGCGGACTACTCCGCCAGGTCCTGCCCTTCAAGGGGCTTGTAGTAGGTGAGGTCTTCCGGCAAAACCTTCCCGGCGGCGATTTCGCGCAGGGCGGTGACTATTTCCTTGTTCTTGCTTTCAACGAGGGCCGGGTAGCCTTCGCGGTACTGGTGGATGCGCTTGATAGCCATCTGAACCAGCAGAAAGCGGTTGTCGACACGTTCCTGGCAATCTTCAACTGTGATGCGGGCCATAAAATCCCCTTTTAAAAAAACATGTTATATGAAAGTTCGCCTTCAAGGGCAACTTTTTGTCTTATAGCTGAACCCGAGGACATACCCTATGGCCGGGGCGGTGTCAATAGCGCCGGCGGCGGTAGCCGGCGGAACGGTCGGATGCCGTTATCCGGCGGCGCATTCGGAAGCTTCGCCCCGCATAATTTCAAGCGCGTGTTCGAGTTGGGGGAGTATATATTCCAGATTTTCCTTGACCGCTTTCGGGCTGCCCGGAAGGTTGACTATGAGCGTTCCGCCCCGGATGACGGAAACGGCGCGGCTGAGCATGGCCCGCCCGGTAATGGTCAGGGCGTTGGCTCGCATGGCTTCCGCTATGCCGGGCACGTTTTTTTCCGCAACCGCGAGGGTGGCTTCAGGGGTGACGTCGCGTTTGGCAAGGCCGGTTCCGCCCGTGGTGAAAACTATGTCCGCCTTCCTGCCGTCCGCGATATCGATCAGCCATGCTTCAATCAAGGGGCGTTCGTCCGGCAGCAGGCGGCTTTCAACCACGTCATAGCCCTCCGGGCGGAGCATTTCGGCGATAAGGGGGCCGCTGCGGTCTTCACGTTCGCCTCTCGAGCCTTTGTCGCTCAGGGTCAGGATAGCGGCCTTAAAGTTTTTGCTGGTCTTGGAGCCCACGTCACCCTCCTATTTTAGACATGCTTCTGATGCCTTCGTTTTTCCGGCTGCCGAAGAAATGCCTTTCCGGTTTGCTTTGTATCGCGGCGGCCATCGTTTCCGCCAGGGTTTCGTCGTCAGCCCCGGCTTGCAGCAAGGCCTTCAGGTCGATTCCGTCGTCGTGATAGAGGCAAAGCTTCAGGAACCCGTCGCTGGTCAGGCGCACCCGGTTGCAGGCCGCGCAGAAGTGGTTGCTGACGGCGTCTATGAAGCCCACGGCTCCGCGCAGGCGTTCGCTTCTGTAATAGCGGGCCGGGCCGAAGCCACGCGTTTTCCGCTCCGGCCCGACGGCGCCTTGCGGGCTTTCCTCGGCTTCAAGGTCGGGGTAAATCTCGCGCAGTTCGCGCAAAATCTCGCTTCCGCCTATTCCGGAAAAATTTTCGCCGCTGTTCGTCGGCATGAGCTCTATAAAACGCACCTCCACCGGCAGCTTTTCGGCCAGGGCGGCTATTTGCGCAAGCTCCGGCCCGTTGATCTCCCGCATCGGAACGCAGTTTATTTTCACCGGCAGCCCGGCTTTCACCGCCTTGAGCAGGGAGCTCCAAACCCGCTGGAATTCATCCTGCCCGGTAATTCGTCTGTAGCTTTCCCGGTTCAGGGTGTCCAGGCTTATGTTCACCCCGTTTATGCCCATCGCCTTCAGCGCTTCAATATGCGGCTCAAGCAGCACCCCGTTGGTGGTCAGGGTGACGTTTTCAATGCCGTCAACCGCTTTAAGCGCGCGCAAAAGATTTATGCAGCCCTTGCGCGCGAAAGGCTCGCCGCCGGTTATCTTGATGGTCCGTATGCCGAGGCGTGCCGCTACGCCGCAGACGCGCAAAATTTCCTCGTAGCGCAAAACCTTGTCGTGCGGGATATCCGGCAGGCCGTTCGGCATGCAGTATTTACATCGCAGGTTGCAGCGGTCGGTTATGGATACGCGCATGTAATCTATTTTACGGTCAAGAGCGTCTCGCATGCTATTCTCCGCGCCGCCAGAGCCCGCTCTTGCCGCCGCTTTTCTCCAGCAGGCGCACGGCGTTTATCTCCATTCCCTTGTCCATGGCCTTGCACATGTCGTAAATGGTCAGCAGGGCGACGCTGGCTCCGGTAAGGGCCTCCATCTCCACCCCGGTCACACCGGCGCATTTGGCCGTGCAACGGGCTTCAATTTCACAGCTTTCGTCCAGAAAAGCGAAGTCGAGAGAAATTTTGGACAGGGGCAGCGGGTGGCAAAGGGGAATAAGAGAGGAGGTTTGCTTTGCGGCCATGATGCCGGCCACGCGGGCCACGCCGAGCACGTCGCCCTTTTGGGCCGTTCCCCGGCGCACGGCGTCGCGGCACTCTGGCGTCATTCTGATGCGCCCGGCGGCCACGGCCTGACGCGCGGTTTCAGATTTTCCGCTTACGTCGACCATGGCGGCGTTGCCCTTTTCGTCAAAGTGGGTGAATTCCTTCATATATTCTCCTTGGTAAGGCTGGGGCGGCACGCGCGCTCCGGGCAGGTCGGCCTTGAATCCGGACGGCGGTCAGCCGAGCGGCGCATGGTTGGTTTTCAGCACCGCATATTTCCCGCCGTTTCGCGAAATGACGTTCACATGGCCGTAATCTTGCGGTATATCGAGCAATTTGGCCAGGTCAAGGCCTTGCAGGGCGCTTAATATGCAGCGGTTGACTCCGGCGTGGGCCACAATGAGAATGTCTCCGCCCGAGGCTTCCGCAACGGCCCTGAACGCCGGAACGGCGCGGGCGGCGCAAGCCGCGAAGCTTTCTCCTCCCGGCGGGGCGAAGGAATCCATGGCCAGGCCGCGCGCGGCCCAGGCTTCCGGAAAGCGGCGGCGCAGGTCTTCAAGGCAGAGGCCGTCCCATTCGCCCATGTTGATTTCACGCAGGCCGGGGCAGGTTTCAAGCGGCAGGCTGTTTCCGGCAATGGCTGCGGCCGTGGCCCGGCTGCGCTCAAGGCCGCTGTGGTAAACCCGCAGCAGATTTTTCGGCGCGAAATAACGGCGCAGGGCCAAAGCGCCTTCAAGGCCCCGGGCGGAGAGCGGCGGGTCGGTCCAGCCCAGGCAGAGCTTCCGGCCGGAGTAATTTTCCGGTTTTTCGTGCCTGAGCAGATAAACCAGGGGCATGCGCGAACTCCTTTGCCGTGGTTTCCGTGATTAACCATTCGCGCTACTGTGCCGGAACAGGGGAAAATTTGCAAAGATAAAATGCGCCTGGGAAATGCCTTTTAACATCATATAACGTAAAACTGTTATGGGCCGGGAACAGGCGTGAAACAGCATTGCTCTGCACAAAGTATATGAAAAGAGATTGGTGGAAATATGCGTATCTATAAGATAGTATTGATAAAGTGCATGAAGATATGCGCTTTTTTAGCAAAACATTGTGAAAAAAATACCTTGAGGACTTGTATTGACATAACAGCCACAGGTGCATAGAAAATGATGATTAAAGACATTTTCCTTGCTGGCTTGCGCCAAAAATGAAAATAGATACAAGCGACGGGCGGCTTTTGTTGTGAAAAGGCGGTTAAGATTACCACCTCGCGTGAACGCCTTGACATTCTGACAGGTTGTCGTTTTGTTGCCCGTCCTTTCCGCCCGGCGCGCTGAAGTCGGCGCCCGGCATGGTTGAGGCCAGTGTGAATAGCGCTTTCGCGCGCAAACACAAACCCGAAACGAGGTGTTTTCATGGTAGCGATGAGTGGTTATCTGGTTCCTGTTCTGTCTGGAGAAGGCGCTTCCGCCATGGTCGGCGAAAAAGCCAAGGGCTTGGGCATAACCAGTGTTGTAGTCGTTTGCGATAAGGGCGTCAGAGGCTCCGGCGTTGTAGATCCTATTGAAGCCAGCCTGAAGCAGGCCGGCATTTCCGTCTCTATCTTCGACGGCGTTCTGCCCGATCCGCCGGACCACGTCGTCGACGAACTTGCGGCCTTCGCCGCCAAAAACAACGCCAACGGCTTTGTGGCCGTGGGCGGAGGCAGCTCCATAGACACCGCCAAAACGGCCAACGTGTGCCATAAATTCGGCGGTTCCATCAAATCGTGGTTCGGCAAATACGCCAACGAGCGCGCCTATCCTATCATCGCCATACCCACCACCGCCGGCACCGGCAGTGAAATGACCTACGGCGCGGTTATAACCGACACCACCGCCAACGTTAAGAGCGGCCTGGGCGGCAAAGCCATGTTTGTCGACCTGGCCATCGTCGACCCGACCCTTTATGTCGGGCTGCCCCTCAAGCCCACGCTGGCCTGCGCCTTTGACGTGTACACCCACGCGGTTGAAGCCATCATTTTCCCCAACCCAGAGCCGATTGCCACCGCCATGGCTGAAAAAGCCGTGCGCCTGGTGCACAAATATCTGCCCCGCCTGATCAAAGACCTCAAAGACCTTGAGGCCAGAGGCGGAATGGCTTATGCGGCCACCTTGGCCGGCGCGGCCATCAACACCTCGCTGTGCCATAACTCCCACGCCATAGGGCACTCCATAGGCGCCGTCTGCCACCTGCCCCACGGCCTTTGCTGTGCGGTCGGCTTTCCGCGCCTTATGAAGCTTTACGGCGAAGAAAATCCGGTGGGCACCCGCCTCGCGGCTGAAGCCATGGGCCTGAACCTTCCGGAAAACCTGTCTCCGAAAGAAATCGGCGAAAAGGTTTCCGCGCATGTGGCCGCCTTCATCAAGTCAACCGGCCTGCAGAGCATTAAGGAATGCGGCGTGACCAAGGAACAGCTTGAGGAAGCCGTCAAGCTCATGCCCAAGGACATGGCGGTTTATCGTCAGCAGTATCCGTACCGCCTGACCGAAGAACTCTACCGTGAAATAGTCCTCGACGCTTACGACGCGTAACCGCCCGATATAAACCCGCCGCCGGGGCCACCCGGCGGCGGCGCGGCGGATTTTTTCGCCCTATTGACTTGCCGCAAACATCCCCTCCCTTTGTATGACTTCCACGCGGATCTGCCGGAAAATATTTGCTCAGACCTTGACAAACATAATTTTATACGCGATAATCATCACTGATTTATAACATATCGTGTCATGTTGCGACGCCGCACGCTATGTTCTTCAGGTTGAATTTACTGAAAAAGCATTTCCAAGCTGTTCCGTCTAACACTTTTAATATTGTCATGACGGCCAGCCAATGAGTGCTCCTGGAAACGGGTGCGCTTTCCGTGTTTGAGAAGGAGATGTTGTAAATGTGCGCTAAAGTTTCAGCATATCGCAGGCAGGAACGCCCGATGCACACCCACTGCGACAGTGGGCTGTACATTCGGCCGAACTGTCTTTTTTGCGCCCTTTACTGACTGAAGCCGTTCACGTTCGGAATGTTCGCCCAAGCGGCGGGCAAACCGCGCACGCGAGTGATTCGCCGCCTGGCTTTATACGCCCCTTGCGCCGGGAATCGCTGGTTTTTCGTGAAGCGCTTTGACGGCAGCCGCGGGTTGCCCTTTCTTACCCTTCCAGACACTTGCCTTTTTATCGGCACGTCTTCGCTTTTTTCATGAAATTCAAAAAACTCCGGATAACGGCCAGGAGGCCGGCTATCTTGCGTATGGCGGCGGCATTCGGAACAGGCTGGCGCTTAAACGCCGGTTCGTTCCGGAACATTTCGCCGGCAAACAAATTTTTTATATAAACAGTGCGGTTAAAGTTGCCAATTTCTGGGAAACTTTCAGCGCATAATAATCAAACCAAATGAGGTGCAGCAATGGGCTTGAAAAAAAGAACTATGCTCATTAATGGTGTGGAACGCATGTTCATATGCGACCCAGAAGTGGATACCCTGGCCGGCGTACTCAGAAAACTCGGCCTTACAGGCACTAAAGTGGGCTGCGGCACCGGCCAGTGCGGCGCATGTTCGGTTATTCTTGACGGAAAGGTCACCCGTTCCTGTATACGTAAAATGAAATCCATTGCTGATTACAGCAAGGTTACCACCATTGAAGGCATCGGCTCCGCCGACAACCTGCACCCCTTGCAGGTGGCCTGGATGGTGCACGGCGGCGTTCAGTGCGGCTTCTGCACCCCCGGCTTCATCGTGTCCGCCTACGGCCTTCTGCTGGAAAACAAGAACCCCACACGTGAAGAAGTTCGCGACTGGTTCCAGAAAAACCGCAACGCCTGCCGCTGCACCGGCTACAAACAGCTGGTTGACGCGGTCATGGACGCAGCCGCCGTTCTGCGCGGTGAAAAAAGCATTGAAGACCTCAAGGGTGCCATTCCGGAAAGCGGCCGCATTTACAATTCCCGCTTCGCCCCCCGCCCGGCCGCCCTGGCCAAGGTTCTCGGCCTGGCTGACTACGGCGACGACATCGCCGTCAGAAACAGCAAGGACTTCCTTGAAATAGCCATGGTTCTGCCCGGCGTGAGCCACGCCAATATCCGCGGCATTGACACCTCCGAAGCTGAAAAGGCCCCCGGCGTGGTCAAGGTTATTACTTACAAAGACGTCAAGGGCATCAACCGCATAGCCTTCCCGGTGAAACACCCCCGCGCCAAGCACCCCGGCATGGAGCGCCCGGTTCTGCTTGACAAGAAGGTCTTCCGCTGGGGCGACCCCATTGCCCTGGTTGTGGCGGAAACCCGTGAACAGGCCAGAGCGGCCGCCAAGCTCGTGAAGTGCGATCTTGAGCAATTGCCGGAATACGCCACTGCCATTGAAACACTCGCGCCTGACGCGGTGAGGATTCACCCGGAAAGTCCGCCGGTGTTCGTCGAGCAGCCGGTATTCTGCGGCAAAGACACCCGCGAGGCCCTGAAAGAAAGCGCCCACGTGGTGGAAGGCAGCTTCTTCTCCACCCGGCAACCGCACATGAGCATAGAGCCGGAAGTGGCTCAGGCCTATATTGACGACGACGGCGTGCTGACCATCCAGTGCAAGTCGCTCTTCCTCCATCTCGTTCAGGGTGTCGTTCCGCCCGCCATCGGCTGGCCGAAAGATAAAATACGCGTAATTGAAAACCCCACCGGGGCCAGCTTCGGCTACGCCATGGACCCGCACTCCGCGGCCCTGGTCGCCCTTGCCGCCACCGTCACCGGCAAACCGGTGAACATGACCCTGAACTACGAAGAGCACATGCATTACACCGGCAAGCGCGCCGCGTGCTACACCAACGGCCGCATCGGCTGCGACAAGAACGGCAAGATCAACGCCATGGAATGGAACGTGCTGTACGACAAGGGCGCGTATACCGCTCTTGGCGAAGTTATGGCGCAAAAAGGCGTACGCTTCTTCGGCGCTCCTTACACCGTTCCGAACGCCATGGGCCTTGCCGCATCCGCCACGGCAAACCACGCTTACTCAACAGCCTACCGCGGGGCGGGTTCCCCGCAGGTTTACACCGCTTCCGAACAGCTGGTCGACATGTTGGCGGAAAAGGCCGGAATAGACCCGCTGGAATTCCGCTACATGAACGTTTACCGTGAAGGCGACAAAACAGTTAACGGAAACGGTTTCAGCGTTTACCCGATGACCAAGATCATCGACAAGATTCGCCCGAAATATAAAGAATGCGTGGAACGCGCCAAGCGTGAATCCACCCCGGAAAAGAAACGCGGGGTGGGCGTTTGCGCGGCTGAATACAACGTGACCAGCGCCGCGGGCGACTATTGCGCCGTTATCGCGGAATTGAACGAAGAAAACGGCATCACCATCTACTCTAACTGGCAGGATCAGGGCCAGGGCGCGGATATAGGCACCCTGGTGAACGCCCACGAGGCCTTCAAAGAACTCGGCCTGCGCCCGGACCAGTTCAAGCTGGTGATGAACGACACCATTATTCCGGCCGTGCACGGGCCGAGCGGCGGCAGCCGTTCGCACTACCTTGACGGCAGCGCCATGGTGGATGCGGCCAAAAAACTGATCGGGCTTATGCGCAAAGAAGACGGCACCTTCCGCACCCATGCGGAAATGGTGAAAGAAGGTCTGGAAACAAAGCATATGGGCCAGTTCATGACCCACAGCTTCACCAAAGACCTTGACGCGAACACCGGCCAGGGCGACCCGACCGCTGAATACACCTTCGGTTTCGTGGTAAGCGAAGTTGAAGTTGAAGTGGCCACCGGCAAGACAAGAGTCGTAGCCATGCACTTTGTGGCTGACATCGGCGTCGTTGGCAACTTCCCGACCGTTGAAGGCCAGGCCTTCGGCGGCATGTCTCACACCATCGGCTTCGCCCTGTCCGAAGACTATTCGGACATCAAGAAGCACATCAGCCTTATCGGCTCCGGTTTCCCCTTCATTAAAGACGTGCCCGACGGCGACGACTTCACCGTTGAATTCATCGAAAGCCCGAGGCCGAGCAACCCGTTCGGTTCTTCCGGCTGCTCCGAACTTTTCCAGAGTTCCGGCCACGTTTCGGTGCTCAACGCTATCTATAACGCCGTAGGCGTACGCATTCACGACCTCCCGGCCAGACCGGAAAAAGTGAAGGCCGGCATTGAAGCCCTGGCCAAAGGTCAGAAGCCCGCCACTCCGAGCTACAACCTTGGCAACTTCTATGAAAAGATGGATGACATCAAGGCCAACCCCGTTGTGATTCCTGAAAATAAATAATCAACCTCGCGTATGATGCCCGGCCTGTACTCAGGCCGGGCATCATACGCGGCCTTTTCCGCCTTTATCGCCCGGGCTATTTCACCGTGAAGTGCTCCGGGCGATTTTTATAAAGGCCCCGGCCGCGGCTTCCGGCAAAAACGGCGTCCGGTTCGGAACGCCGGGCCGCGGATGGACAGGCGGGCGGCCTTGACACCAAAACTGGTTCAAGAGTAAATTGATACGAGATGATGGAAGCTGTTTCAAGGAGGGATTATGAGAGCTCCGGACGGAATGGAATATATGCTGGAAGACCTGCAGAAGTTCCTGAATGAATGGACCGTTGATCCGAACAATGTGAAACCGCTTTTAATGTCCTTGCTGGAACATACGGAACGGCTGCCGGAAATAAGGGTGCGCTATAAAAATCGCCCCGGCATCAGCCATTCCGTGCGTCTGGTTAACTCGTCCCTGCCCGGCGGCGGCTTCTTCGCCCTGATTGACGTGGTGAACGACGATCCGGAAAACCGTTGGCTTTCCGTCTGTTTTTATGCGGATATGGTTAACGATTACGCTAAAAAGGGCGACTACATACCCGGCGCGCTCGGAGGGGCTGATTCTATTTGCTATAGCGTTGAAGACCCCGCCGGCTTTGAAGATTATCTGAAAGAAAAAATCAATGAAGCGTTTGTACGCAGCGCCAGCGCCGACCCGGAAAATGCCCGCCTGTGGAAGCTTTGCTGATCCGGCAACGTCAGCCTTACGCCGTTTTTTTGATTGCCGCTGAATGCAGGGCGAACCGCCGCCAGCCTGCGCTTAAATTCCGCTTTTTTTACCAACCCCCACGCCCCTCTCGGCGCTTAAATATATGGCCTGGCCAGCTTTGAAAAATCCGAAGTCAGCCGGCCGAAGCAAGGAACAGCCATGAAAGGAATAAGCGTAGTTGAAACCCGTAAGGCCATAGGGCTTATACTCTGCCACGACATCACTGAAATTGTGCCGAAAGGCGCGGATTGCGGCGAAGGCCATTCCGGCCAATGCTGCGGCGGGCATAAAGGCCCGGCTTTCCGGCGCGGGCATGTCGTGCGCGAGGAGGACGTGGAACATCTCCTGCGCCTCGGCAAAGAGCACCTTTACGTCTGGAACGGGCAGAGCGAAGGCTGGGTGCATGAGGACGACGCGGCCCTGCGCATAGCCAAGGCCGCCGCCGGGCCGGGAGTGGCCTTCGGTACGCCCAAAGAAGGGCGCATAAATTTTACCGCCGCGCACCAGGGCCTTCTGCGCATAGACTGCGACCTGCTCGAGCGCGTCAACAGCATTCAGAACGTCACCCTGGCCACAACGCACACCATGCAGGAAGTTGCCGAAGGGCGCATGCTGGCCGGAACCCGCGTTATCCCCCTGGCCGTGCCGGAAGGAACCGTGCAGGCCGTTGAAGCCTGCTGCGCCGCGCAACCGCCGCTTTTGCAGGTTCTTCCCTTCAAGCCGCATAAAGTGGCCTTGGTCATTACCGGAAGCGAGGTCTACCACGGCCGCGTTCAGGACGGATTCGGGCCGGTGCTGGAAAAAAAATTCACTGCCTGGGGTTCGCGAATCGTCTCCAAGGTAATCATGCCGGATGAGGCGGAACAAACGGCCGAGGCCATCCGCGCGGCCATTGACGGCGGGGCGGAGCTGGTGGCCGTCAGCGGCGGAATGAGCGTTGACCCGGACGACAAAACGCCTTTGGCCATACGCTCGGTGGGCTGCGAAATCGTCACTTACGGGGTTCCCGTGTTCCCGGGGGCCATGTTCATGCTCGGCTACAAGGGCAACGTGCCGGTGGTCGGCCTGCCCGGCTGCGTCATGTACCACCGGGCCAGCATTTTCGATATACTCATGCCGCGCATCCTGGCCGGAATACGCCTGACCCCGCGCGACATAAGCTCTCTGGCCCACGGCGGGCTGTGCGAAAGCTGTCCTGAATGCAGGTACCCGGCCTGCGGCTTCGGCAAGGGCTGAACCGGCGCCGGTTAAGATAAGACCATCACGCGCGGAGAGAACATGCAGTCATTCAACCGTATTATTTTCGACCTGCTTGACGCCGGAACCCCGTTGGTCCTGGTTACCGTAATAACTCAGGAAGGCTCGGCCCCGCGCACCGCCGGGGCCAGGATGCTGGTGCTGCCGGACGGTTCCATTCGCGGAACCGTGGGCGGAGGGCGCTACGAAGCCGACGGCACGGCCGCCGCCCTGGGTTTGTACGCGGCCCGAGGCGCGGGGAAGTTTGCCGCCGCCCAAGGGCAGCCCGGGCTTTTGCTGAGCTTTTCACTGCAAGGGGTTACGGATATGGATATGGTCTGCGGCGGGGCTTTGACCCTGCTGCTGGAATACCTTCCGGCTTCGCCCTCCTTCCAGGCCATGTTCCGCCGCGCCTGCGCGGCGGAAAGCAAGGGCGAGCCGGTGGCCTTCGTCACGGAATTTTCCGGCTCCGGGAACGCCCTTGCGGTGGAGCGCGTCTTGCGCCTTGCAGGTGAAACGAAGGGGCTTTCGGATGAATTACGGAAGACCGCGGGTGAATTTTTAGCGGCAGCCGGGGACGCCGCACCCGCAAACGCCGTCACGCGTTGCTTCAAGGCGAACGGGCATGATTTTTTGCTGGAATATTTTCCCGTTCCCTGGCGTTTATATATTTTCGGGGGCGGGCACGTTTCGCTGGAAGTGGCTGATCTGGCCGGAAGCGTTGATTTTCAGTGCACGGTTCTGGACGACAGGCCGGAATTCGCCGCGCCGGAGCGCTTTCCCACCGCCGCCGCCAAACTCCTGCCGTCATTGCGGCAGGAAGACGCCGCCGCTTTTCTGGCCGCCGAGAACCTGGGGCGGCAAGACGGGGTGGTGATAGTCACGCGCGGCCACGCGCACGACCGCGACGTGCTGGCCGCCCTGCTGCCGGGTAAAGAGGCGCAACGGCATCAGCCGGGCCGCCCCGGTTATATAGGCATGATCGGAAGCAAGAGCAAGAGAGGCGCCGTTTATGCCGCCTTGCGGCAAACCGGGGTAAGCGATGAGGAACTCGCGTCCGTGCATTCGCCCATAGGGCTGAGCATCGGGGCGGAAACCCCGCGTGAAATCGCCGTGAGCGTTGTGGCGGAACTGATAGCGTGGCGTAGCGGTAAAAACCGGGCATGAAAGCGCGGGCCGTCATTCTTGCGGCGGGTTTTTCTTCCCGCCTGGCCGCATGCACCGGAGGCGGCTCTAAGGCGTTGCTCCCTTTGCCGGGCGGAACTTTTCTGGAACTGGCGGCAGCGGCCCTGCGGGAAGGCGGCGTTGAAGATATTTTAGTGGTTACCGGGCATGACGGCGAGGCGGTGAAGGGCAAAGCGCTGGAACTTGGCCTGGCCGAGGTTGAAAACTCCGATTTTTCTTCCGGCATGTTCTCCTCTGTTTGCGCCGGCCTGCGTGTCGTTCTGGATGAAAGCACGGAAGGCGAAAAACCGGAGGGGATCTTTATTCTGCCGGTTGACGCGCCTTTGGTAAGCCCGTTGACTGTAAAAACCTTGCTTGGCGAGGCGGAGCGGAAAAGCGCGCCGATGGCCGCCGGGGTTCTGCTTCCGGTGACGCCGGAAGCCGCCGCAATGGGAAAAGGACGCGAACTTCTTCCCTTGGCCGGGCACCCGCCTTTACTCGGGGTTGACGCGGCGCGCGGGGCCTTGGCCTGGCACGGGGAAAACGGCTTGCAGGGCTATTTCGCCTCGTTGCCGGAAGATTCCCTGGAATTTATTGTGATCCGTGACTTGGGCATAATGTCTGATATTGACACCCCGGAAGATTACCGGGCCCGTCTGGGCCGACAATCTTCCGGGGTGTCAATATAGGCGTCCGCTAGGCGGACGCCCGCGCGCGAGGAGCGCGGCGTGCCTTTAGCAAAATAGTTTTCTATTTTGCGCGTCTTTTAATATATAGTCTTTTATATTCTTTTTTGTTTTTCCATGCCAGACTTCCCCATATATTCATTCCAGCCTGCGCTCATTGAATAGTC
>JAVBMT010000005.1:0-43793 GCA_031552195.1 Desulfovibrionaceae bacterium | reverse complement strand
AGTGGCGGGCCTCAAAAGTTTTTTGAAAGTACATCCTTGAGCACGGAAATATCCAGAGCCTGCTCGCCCACCAGCTTCTTCAGTCTGGCGTTTTCTTCCTCAAGCTGCTTGAGCCGCTTGGCGTCGGAAACGCTCATGCCGCCGAACTTGCTGCGCCATTTGTAAAACGTGGCGTCGGATATGCCGTATTGCCGACAAAGATCCGCCACCCGGACCCCGGCCTCAGCCTGGCGCAAAATACCGATAATCTGTTCTTCGCTGAATTTGCTGCGTTTCATCTTTGTGCTCCTATGACAGGAACACTAACTTTTCAATGGCATACTTTTAGGGGGGAGGGTCACTGCGTTTGGAACTATTCTTTTTTCCATATAATTCCTCCTTGGTTGATAATATGGAAGCATTTTTGTTCAAGGGCAGTGCAAACTCCTACGTTTTAAGAAAATAGTTAGAGTAACGCATAATGTAAAGCTTTTATTTAAAATCGACTGTTTATGTCAACTTACTTGTTAGGCTACAGCAGTTTTGGGCAGGATTTCAGTTTTCAAATAAAAAATCCCCGCCATGCATTGCATGGCGGGGATTTTTCGCATTAAGAGCGAAAACTATTCTTCAGAGTTTTCTTCGTCAAACTTCTGCTTCAGAAGGTCGCCCAGGTTCTGCCCGGCCGGGTCTCCGGACGTGGTGGTGCGGAATTCTTTCGGCTTTTTCTTTTCCTCTTCTTCCTTCAACTGTTTGATGGAAAGGCCGAGGCGGCGTTCTTCGCCGGAAACGTGAATGACTTTAGCCTGAATGGTCACGCCTTCCTTGAAGAGTTCGGAAGGTGTCTTGATTTTTTTGTTGCTGATTTCCGAAACGTGCACCAGACCTTCAATGCCTTCTTCAACTTCAACGAAGAGGCCGAAGTCGGTGATGTTGGTCACAACGCCGTTAGCGGTGGAACCTACCGGGTATTTGGTCGGCACATAGCTCCAGGGGTCTTCGTGCAGCTGCTTGATGCCCAAGGTGAACTTTTCGTTTTCCTGGTCAACGGTAAGCACTTTGGCCTGCACGACGTCGCCCACCTGGTAGGCTTCGTTCGGGTGGCGTATCTTTTTCGTCCAGCTGATGTCAGAGACGTGGATAAGACCGTCAATGCCGTCTTCAATGCCTATGAACATGCCGAATTCGGTGATGTTTTTAATGGCGCCTTCAAGAACGGTGCCTTCGGGGTAGCGTTCGGCCACCAGTTCCCAGGGGTTGGGGCGTATCTGCTTCATGCCGAGGGAGATGCGTTTTTTGTTCTGGTCAACGCCGAGAATGACGACTTCAACCTCGTCGCCCACCTTGACCATCTGGGAAGGATGACGCAGTTTGCGCGTCCAGGACATTTCAGAGATGTGCACCAGGCCTTCAACGCCGGATTCCAGTTCGACAAACGCGCCGTAATCGACCAGGTTGGTGATTTTGCCGGTAAACTTCGCGCCCACCGGGAATTTTTCCGTGATATCCTGCCACGGGTCGCTGACGAGCTGTTTCAGGCCGAGGGAAACCTTGTTGTGTTCGCGGTCGAAGGAAAGGACTTTAAGCTCAAGTTCCTGCCCGAGACTGACCAGTTCTTTGGGGTGGCGGATGCGTTTCCAGGACATGTCGGTGATGTGCAGAAGGCCGTCAAGTCCGCCCAGATCGACGAACACGCCATATTCGGTGATATTTTTAACGCGGCCCTTGACCATCTGACTTTCGTCAAGGGTTCCGAGCAGGTCAAGCCGCTTGGAATCGCGGTCTTCCTCAAGCAGTACCCGGCGGGAAACTATTACGTTGCTGCGGCGGCGGTTTATTTTCAGAACGCGGAATTCGAATTCCTGGTTGACCAGGGCGTCCATGTCCGGCACGGGGCGCAGGTCAACGTGCGAGCCGGGCAGGAAGGCTTCGATTCCACCGAGGTCAACGGTGTAACCGCCCTTGATGCGGCGCATGATGCGGCCTTTGCAGATGCCGTTCTTGTCAAGCACTTCTTCAAGCTGGTCAAACAGCTGCATGCGCTTGGCTTTTTCGTAAGAAAGGACGATAGTGCCTTCCTGTTCGTTTTTACGCACGACGAAAACGTCAAGCTTATCGCCAACGGACACGTTGACCACGCCTGACGAGTCGCGGAACTCGGACGCCGGAATTTGCCCTTCAGATTTGAAGTTGACATCAACCAAAATAGTTTCAGGATCTACGCGAACCACTGTGCCCTTGATGATGGAATTTTCTTCCAGATCGCCAAAATCCGGATTCAAATAATTCTCAAGGGCGTCTTCAAAATTCAGTTCGCCGTCAAAACCCTGTTCTTCCGTTGTTATTGACATAAAATCTCCTCCGACCACAGAATTTGCCTTAACTGTCGAATTAAGACTTGAATCCATATCAGAACTACGGCGTATGCACAACCCCTAATTTGCCGCCTGAACATGTGGCGTCAAATGCGCCAATACGGATGAGGTGTTGTATTTAATAAGGTAAAATTGAATTATAATATCCGCTTCGCCGGGGTTTCGCCTTTCCGGGCATCCGCTGGCAAATCCGGTTGTTTTTATGAGCGCTTAATCAACTTTGATTTTTGATCCGTGCTTTTTGCGCGCTATGCCTGTTAGTTGCGAAAGACATGCGGCACTCAACGTTTCTTTTTTCAGATACGCAAAAAGGCAAGCCTTTTTGCCGAAGGCGCGCCGCGCTGTCCGCATGCGCGTCGCCATGGCATTTTCAAAGCCGAATGTCCTGAAAATGAAAAACGGCCCGATTCAAGCGGGCCGTTCAGTAATATTCCGGTCTTGGCCGGTTACTTTTCCTCTTTCCAGGCGTTGATGCCGCCTTCGATATAACGGGCGTTGAGGCCTTTCTCGTTCAGTTTGGCGGTAATTTCCTGGCTTATGGCCCCGCCGCGCATACAGTAAATGACCGGTTCCGCCCCTTCGGGCAAAGTGTCAATCCATTCGTCGACCTTTTCCGGGTCATGCCAGCAGGCTCCGGGAATGGAATCGGCGGAAGCCTCTTTGTCAGCCTTGCGCCTTACGTCGAGAATGACGGTGTTGCTGTTTTTTTTGATTTCTTCAAGTTCTGACGGTTTGATAGTCTTTGACATGAAAAAGGTCTCCTGTGAATTTTTATTCGGCAAGCCGAGGTCATTAACTCAATTTGCGGCTTCAAGTTCCTGTTTGGCCATGGCGCGCAGGTCTTCATCCGTTCCCGGCAGGGCTATGAGTTCCTCCAGCAGGGCATTACCCTTCACCATATCGTTTTTTCCGTGTTTATACAATAACGCCAGGTTGAACATGGCCCTCGGGTTTTTCTGGATATCCAGAAGCGTTTCAAAACCGCTTATGGCTTTGTCCACATTGCCCATGTTGTATTGAGACATGGCCAGCCAGTAATGCGCATTCACGTTTTTAGGGTCAACTTCAACCGCTTTCTGAAAGAAACCCGCCGCTTCCGGCCACTCTTTCATCTGGCTGAAAAATTCCCCAAGCTCAATGATGCTTTTAATATTCTTGGTGTCTTTCTGATATTCAGCCATCAGCGCGGCCAGTTTTTTCTGCGCTTCCTGAGTCATGCGCCGGGGCAACGCCTCGCCTTCGGACCGGCCTGCGTTTTCCATTCCGGAGTTTCCGGTCTGTGCCGCGTTTTTCTCGAAAGGAGCCGCCTTGTTGCCCAACATGTTGCCGAAAGACGCCGCAAAAAGCGCGGCCAGGGCGAGGGCCATGAAAATCAGGGGCAGGCGCGTATTTTTCGCCGTTTTCATATTGTTTCGCCTTTATTGCCGTTTAGCTCTTCCATCTGGCGGATGCGCCGTTCCAGGTTTTTCTGGCGTTTCGCCAATATGAACACATATGAGCCAAGCGCCGCGAAAATGGCGGCGCAGCCGAACATAAGCCAATCTGTCGCTGTCATAAGAACTCCTGATGCGGGTGTCACATCCCGGCCCGCGCCGCGGCCAGGCGATCAAGGCGCAGTTTGAGCTTTTCGCTGTTGTAGCGGTAAAGCAGCAAACCGGCCCAGAAGAGGCCCAGGCATAAGACGCAGGCTATTGTTGTGTAAGCCATTTCCGAGGTCATGCCTCCGCCTTTGCTGGCTATGACCGTGGGGTGCATTGACCCCCACAGGCGGGTGGCGAAAAAAACCAGCGGCACGTCGATAAAGGCGACAATGCCGATCACGGCCGCAAGGCTGCCCCGGCGCTGGGCCGACACCGAAGGCAGGTCTATCTTGCGGATAATCAAATAAGCCGCATAAATGAAACACATGATCAAAGTAGTGTTCAGTTTAGGGTCCCATGTCCACCAGACGCCCCAGGAGCGTCTGGCCCATATGCACCCGCTGACCAGGGCGATAACGCAGAAAAGAAGCCCGACCTCGGCCGCGACCCCGGCCAGGGCGTCGGCAAAAAGGCTTTTTTTGCGCAAAAAGGCCATGCTGGCCAGAAAGGTCACAAAAAAGCTGACCAGCCCCCACCATGCCATCGGCATGTGGAAATAGAAAATTTTCTGGATGATCCCCAAAGTGGCTTCTTCCGGGGCGTATACGAAAATGAGCCACTGGCAGAGGCCCAGGCTCAGGCCTCCGGCCAGAGCCAAAACCCCGGCCAGGGGCGGGCGGAAACTTTCTTTTGCAGGGTTCATAGGTTTTTCCGTTTGCAGCAATATGCCTGGAATAAGTTTTAAAATAAGGTTTAATCTTCGCCTGTATACAAAAAACCGAACAGAACAAGGCCCGCGCTGAAAAAGATGGCGTCAAAGGCCGCGGCGATGCCGAACCATGACGAAATGTCAGACAGAGCCACGCCGCTTAGCACTCCGGCCCCTATTTTTATTCCTGCCAGCAGCAGTGGAATGAGCAAGGGGAAAACAATAATGCTCAAAAGAGATTCTCTGGCCGACTGCCCTTGCGCGATGGCCCCGAGCAAAGAGCCGACCGCCGCCAGCCCGAGGTCGGCCAGAACGGTAATTCCGGCCCCCTGCCAGAGGCTGCCGGATACCGACTGGCCGAGAAACACCACTATGGCCGGCAAAAACAAAAGCTGTGCCGCCGCAAGCATGGTCAGGCCGCCCAGCGCCTTGCCCAGCCAGACTGCCTGCACCGGAACGGGGGCCAGAAGCAGCGGCTGCCTTTGCCCGTTGCTTTCTTCCAGCCCGTAAAGAGAGTTGAAGATCAGGACCGTGCAGAACATCGAGGCCATCCAGAAGATGGCCGCCGCCGCCTGCGGCCCGAGGGGAGCTTCCGCCCCTTGCGCCAGGCTGAAGGCAAAAATAAGCAAAAGCCCGAGCAGGAGGGCCTGCACAAGCCCGCTGCCCCGCAAGAGGCAAAGGCGCAGGTCTTTCGCGGCTATCGCAAGGGTTGCGTCAAGCATGGCCGTATTCTCCGGCCGGGCCGTAATGGGTTATGGTCCGCTGGCCCAGAAGCGCGATGAAGTCGGCATGGGGCAGGTCTTCCGCCACGTTGTGGGTAATCCAGACCACGGCCGCGCCACGCTTTTTGGCCTCGCCCACCTCGCGGCGCATGATGGCGCAGGAGGCGGTATCCAGCCCGGTTGAAGGCTCGTCAAGCAGCAGCAGGTCTGGCGCGGGCAAAAGAACTCTGGCCAGGTTCAGGCGTTGGCCCATGCCGCGTGAAAACCCTCCCGCCCTTTCTTCCGCGAAAGCGGACAGGTCCATGCGTTCCAGCATTCGCATAAGGTTTTCCCTGCGCGGGTCCGTTTTATGCAATCTGGCCCAGAAAGCCAGATTTTCCAGAGCGGAAAGTTCCGGATAAATGCAGGTTGGGTGCCCCAGGTAGCCTATTCCGCCAACCGCTTCGGACAAGACGCGTTTTCCGGCGGCCGGCTCGGCCAACCCGGCCATGATCTTTACTAGGGTGCTTTTGCCGGAACCGTTGGGGCCGGCCAGGAGAGTGACGCTGCCCGGCGGGATATGCAGGCTGACGTCTTTCAGAATCAGCTTTTCGCCGTAGAATTTGGCTATGCTTTCCAGCCGCAGCATGCTTTCAAGCCTCTTGCCCGCGTTCCTTCGCGGAGTTGTTTTTTTGTTTCCCCCAAGCCCCGATGAAAGGGAAGAGGCAAAGAATGACCGAGCCTATCCATATCCAGTTGATCATGGGCTGGGTGCTGAAACGCAGTTCCAGCCCGCCGTCCTGATATATATTGTTGATGGAAGCGTAAACTTCCGTTCCCAGGCTGGGCAGGGTGTCTACTTCTATGGATGGCTTGCCGTCATAAAAACGCACCTGCGGCAATATCTTGCCGAGGTCTTTGCCGCCGCGCCGCACGTCAATGACGGCGGTCAGGTATCTGTAAGCCGGGGTGTCGCCTTCGCGCGCCTCGGCATAAGTGAAGGAATATTCGTTAAGTTCGCGGGTTTCTCCCTGCTTCATGGTAAAGAAGCGTTCTTCCTTTAGCGGACCGGAGCAGGCCACGCCGAAAACGAGCAGGGCCAGACCGAAGTGTACGCCGTGCGCCCCGAGAAACGAAGCGGATTTCAATTGGCCTGGCGAGAGTATGAAAATGCTTGTCATGCTGGCGATCAGGGCCACGGAAATGGAGATGCCCAAAACAACCAGCGGGTTCACGCTCACCCCGCGAACAGCCAGAAGAACGCAGAGTCCTATGGTTAACGCCAGCAGCGCCAGCATCAGGCCGCGCTTTTTCAGTTTGCCGTTCCAGCCCAGCCAGGGGCAAACCAGCAGAAGCGCGGCTATCATCACGAATAAAGGCAGGCAGACCCGGTTGAAAAAGGCGGCTTCAAGGCGAACCGGAGCCTGCATAAAGTATTTGGTGATAACCGGCCAGAGAGTCGAGGTCAGGATTATCACCCCCAGAGTGCCGAGGATAACGGCTACGGCGGCCAAGGCTCCTTCACGGCTTAACGGGTCGGCCAGGGGCTTGCGCGAAGACTCGCCGCTGAAAGCGACGTAAATGCTGAACAATAAAGAGGCCCCGACAAAAATTAACAGGGGAACGCTGGTCGGGCTGCCGCCCTGATAGGAGTGCACAGAATCCGCCACCACGCCGCTGCGCGTGAGGTAAGTTCCGAGAAAGGTTAAAATAAGCGTGAGCGCCACCAGAAAGACGTTGACGCGGTATAACTTGTCGCGCCTGGTTTCAAGGATGGCGGTGTGCAGGAAGGCGGTTGCGGCCAGCCAGGGCAGAAGCGAGGCGTTTTCAACCGGATCCCACGCCCAATAGCCGCCCCAGCCGAGTTCCATGTAGGCCCACCATGCGCCGAGAATGATTCCGGCACTGAGCATCAGCCATGAAATAAGCGTGAAGGGGCGCGAAATTTCCAGCCATGAACCTTCCTGGGCGCGCTGGCGGCTAAGGCTTTGAGCCAGTGCGAGACACCCGGAAACGGCAAACCCGGCATAGCCCAGAAAAAGAAGGGGCGGGTGAAAAATCATGCCGGGGTGCTGAAGAAGCGGGGCAAGCCCGTGGCCGTCCTCCGGCGGATTTGGTATAACAACGAAGGGGTTGTTGCAGGCCGTTATCAGATACATAAAAAATGCGCAGACCGTGAGAAAGAATATCCAGAACCACTGCCTTGTTTCAGGTTTGAGACATTTATAGGTGCGTGAAAGCAGGAAAAGCGTGCCGCAGAGAATTACCGCCCAGGCCCAGAAGAGCAAGGATCCGGCCTGCCCGGCCCAGAAAGCGGTAATGCGGTAAAATAGCGGCAAGGCGCGGTCGGTGTAGCCGACGACGTATTCCAGGCTGAAATCGTTATTCACAAGGGCCGCAAGCAGAATGAACGAACTTACGGACACAAAGGCGGTGATAAGGTACTGGCCCCTTTCGGCCCATATGGGGTTGCTTTTTTGACCTTGCCAGGCCTGCATTACGGTGAACCCGGCGCAAAGCAGGGCTGTGAGGAAGGAAAAAACCAGCAGAAGGTAAGCCAGTATATACATTTATTGCTCCAGTTATCAGGCGGAATAGCGGGCGTTGCTCAAGATTTCAAGCATTATAAAAATCTTGGAAAGATGCGAACCGGCGAAAGGAATCAGGATTCCCGGTTTTTCTTTTCGTATTTGGAAGGACACGCGGTGATAAGCGTATGGGCGACAAAATCCTGGCCGGGCCCCCGAAAGGTTCCGTTCACGATAATTTCGGCCCCTGGCTTGAAGGCTTCAGGAATAGCCCCCTGGTAGCTAACCCAGATGGTCGTCCGCGCGTTGTCTTTGTCTTCAAGCAGAAAGCGCACTCCGCCGTTTTCCGGGCGGGTGACGCCGTCCATCTTGACGTTGCCGAAAACGCGGGCTGAAACAGGCTGGTCAGCCGGCATGGCCATAACTTCCGACACGCCGACCCAATAAGAGGCAGCGCCGGTCGCCCCGGAAATTACAAGGTAGGCTATACCCCCCAAAAAGAGAGATAAAGCGATAAGGTACAGGACTTTGCTGTTTTTTTTCGGCATGGTTTAAACCTAAAAACCTTGACCTGTTGCAGTCGTCTCTGAAAACCTTCGGGGCGTGTGGCTGGCCCGGCGGTGATTATTTGCCGCTATGGCTCATGAAGTTGGCGGAGCTTAACCTACTTTTTTGCTTCAGGCAAGCCGCAACGGCTTATCCGCAACGATGATTGGCCGATGCTGATTATATTACGCTAATATAATTAAGAAAAATCCTTTCAGAAAGCGGACTGAATTCGTCATATTCAGAGGTCGGCACAAGGCCTGGAACCAGCGCCCTCACCACGGGAAAGCCCAGGTCGCGCCGCGTAAGTTCAACATAAACAGGATTGAGCCCGTTGGCGCAAAGCAATTTCTCAAGTAATGCCAGGCAGGCTTTTTCATCCTGGCTTCCATCCTGGCGCCTGATGCTGTAATCGGGCAGTTCTTCCAGTTTTTTTACCGGTAAATTGCGCAGCAGCGGTCCGGAAGGCGCGCTCTCAGGGTAAGGGTAAGGGGTTTCAGTCAGGGCGGAAATAATGGCTTTGCGCGCGGAAAGCCCGGCCCCGTAGCCTCGCGAGATTTCGCCTTTCGGGCCGACCACAAAGGCCTGATAGCATGGGAAGCCCAAAGGCCCGGTGATATCCTGAAACTGGACGTTGACGCCGGAGGCTTTGTAGCCGTTCAGCAAGGCGGCCAGGACGGGGTCGTCCGTTTCAAGGGTAAAGCATCCGCTTTTGCGGTAGGGGGTGGTGGCCTCGGCGTCGCGCTCCAGAAGCTCGGTCAGGGCGGAGAGAATCGCCCCGGCCATGCTGGCGTGGGTGGCCAGGCCGGTTGAAGGCGGGGCGAAAGAAAGATCTATTTCATCAAGGTTGGCGAAAAGGTAAACCATCTGAAATGGAACGAGGCAGGCGGAACGCGCTCCGTCGCTTTCAATCCGCACGCCTTTCATCCAGTGGAGAGGGCTGTCCGTGTAGGGAACTTCCAGAAAGAACGCGTTAGGGTCGATAGGATTGAAATTCTTATTTTTCAAGTCGGAATAGCGCCCGTATGCAAGCTCTCCGGGTTTTATTCCGGCCAGCGGCCCGCCAGATTCTTCGCCCCGCGCGCAGGCGAATTCCGGGCTGCGGTCATTCAGGCCCAGCACGCTGAGGGTTCCTTGTTCAGTATACCCGACTGAGGCGTAGGCGGAAGCGCGTTCCACCATTTCCATGCGGCATGAGGCCAGGGCGTCAGGCAGGCTTAGGCCGCGCCCGTACGTGTTGGCCTGCCCTTGCAGGGCGTAGGCGTTTCTGACGCAGTCTACCCGGTAGTCCACCTTCCAGGGGTGCAGCAGCCCGATGGGGCTGAGCGAGGCCTGATGCCGCATTTCTCCGCCCAGGGAAATTCCGGCGTCTTTCAGGCGTTCCAGGGCCAAGGCGGCTATTTCGCCTGAATCCGCCCGTTTTTCCATGTTTTCCTGTCTTTCAGGCAACTGCCCGGAAAAAAATTCATGTAGGCCGGGAAGGGTGGCTTCAGGGCGTTCATGCCGGCTTTCAGCCTCTAATTGCGGAATGAAATCCGGCAGCGGTGGCAGGTCTGGGCTGTCAGGTTTGGGCAGGGCGCGGTGGGCGTTCAGGTTTTCCCTGAACAAAACCGCCCAGAATTTCCGTCTGTCTCTTTGCTCCCGGGGAATTTTTTTCAGGCGCAGATAAAGCAGGGGGCTGCTTTCATCGGTTATGCCGTGTTTTTCCGCCGCGCCTTTCACGGCGTCTTCATCTTCAAGGGCCGGGTTAAGTTCCAGAAGCTCTAAAGCCAGGCTGGCGGCTGTTTCCGGGCAGGGGCATTGTTCCAGAAGTTTGCCGATTTCCGGCCCGGAAAGGGCCAAAAGGCGGCGCAAGGTATGGCGGCGCAGAAAGCTGTCTAGCGGGCGCCCGGCTACAAGGCGCATGAGTTCAGGCAGGGCGGGAGCCGGGAGCGGCTCGCAGGAAAAATAGCCGGTTGTGGCGGCGGTCTGTTCATGGGCGTATTGGTAGATGATGCTGTTTTGCTCCGGCATCTTGGATCCTCTGGTGGTTAATCAATAAAATGCAGATCGAATTTTTCGGCGGCTTTTTCATCTTCCGCACGGAGTTTTTTCACCCAGGCGGTTTCCAGTTTTTCAAGCGCCGACGTGGAGGCAAGGCGTGAAAAAAGCCTGGCCGCCCAAGGGAACTCCGCCATTTTTTCCGGCCTGGACTGGTTAGCGCCCAAGGCCGCCAGATCTTGCAGAAACATGGCTGTGAGGTTTGGGCTGCCGGAAAAAAACTGAAGGATTGAAGGGATGATTCCTGCCGGCGCGAAGCCGTTTTCTTCCCGCAAGGCGGAAAGCAGGAAAGCCAAAGAGAGCAGGTAAATGTAAACCATGGCCCATTCGTCGCGCATTAAGGCGTCTTTCAGGATATTTTCCAGTTCCCTGTCAAGGTCGGAAAAAAGCTTTTTCGGGCCATGTTTGCGCAAAATGGCGGAATACGGCCCTTCAAGATAGGCTTTCTGCCTGCGGCAATAGGTCAGGCGATGTATGCGCCGGCTTTCGTAAACCGGGAATTTGTCGGCGGCGATAAGTTTAAGGCCGGCCTCGCGCACCTTGCGCGAAAGCAGGTAGTCTTCATGCGTGCGGCCTTCCAGCCCGGAAAATCCGCCCAGGTTCCGCCAGAGAGAAGCGCGCATCATCCAGGCGGCTCCGGGCAGGAACATTACCTCATGGTCATGCCCCGCGCCTTTTCCCAGGTGGTAAAGGGCGCGTGAGAGGTAGTTGTCGGCAAGGCCGGGTTTGACACCGCAGCCCACCATGCCGGTTTGAGGGTCGGCCAGATGGCGCAGGGCGTTGCGGGGCCAGGCGGTTGCGGGGCGCACGTCGCAGTCGACGGAAAACAGTATGTCGCCAGTAGCCGCGTCAAGCCCGGCTTGCTTGTTCCAGGCCGGGCCGAGGTTGCCGGGCTGCCGCACAACGGTTTCGCCTCCCAGCGGCTCATAAGGCCTTTCCGAACAGTCGTCGGCCACAATGATTTCATGCAGGGGCAGGTTGAAGCTTTTAACGTAATTCAAGAGCCCGTGCACGAAATTTTGATCGTTATAGCAGTATGTCACCAGACTGATGCGCATAATTTCCGTAACGGCCCGATATTCTCCGGCGGTTGGGGTATTTAAAGCACCCGATTGATTTCCCAGCCTTCTTTTCCGGCCATTTCTTCCAGCGCGCTTCCGCCCAGCCCGGCCACAGCTGCTTTGGGCATGGCCTCGCTCATCACTTCTCCCAATTTTTTCAGATGGCCGGCGTTTGTTCCGAGCACTTCGTCGCGCAGTTGCCGCCGAAGTTCGTCGTTGTCTCTGGAAAGCGAACGGGCGAACGCGCTGTAACCTTTGGCCTCCGGAAGAAGGTAGGCGTCAAGGTCGCCTATGGCTCCGACAATCGCGGCCTCAAGGGCTTCTTTGGAGGGGGTTTCCTTTGCCAGCCAGTTTGCGGCTTCGTCAAACGCCTTCAGGGTACGCGTCGTGTTCGGGTCGCGGTAAGAGGCCATTATGAGCGCCCCGCTGGAGCGTTCAAGCGAGCAGAAGGCCCCGTAAGCCCCGCCAACCACGCGCACCTGTTCCCAAAGCCTGCCGGTGCGCAGGTATTTCATGCAGACCATGGCTGAGCCGTGATACCGGTAGCCGAAATCGAAAAGATTCACCCCTTTGCCCATGTAATTAACCTGGGCGGAGGTAATCAGGGCCTCGCGCCTGGGCAGGTCGGCCACGGCCCGTTCAGCTTTGGCCGGAGCGAAGCTCGGCAGCCCGGAAGCCAGTTTGTTTACCAGCTCAAGCAACGCCCCTTGCCGTCCGTTTTCGGACGTAAGGTTCACGGCCAGGGTTTCGCGGTTCAGAATGAGGCGGCGCAGTTCCTGAAGGTCGGCCAGAACAGAGGGCCAGTCCGCGCTGGCGCGTTCATTCAGGGCGCGGATGAAGTTGAGGTAGCTTATTCCGTTGCAGCGTTCGTCTATAAGCGCGGGCCAGACGGCGTTATGCGGTCGGGCCAGCTGGGCCTTCAGGCGGGAGCTGACCACGGAATGGCCTGAAGGCACCAGCCCGTATTCAAGGCGGGCCTTTTCTTCCAGCAGCATCAGGCTTACGCGTTCCGGGTCATCCAGCCGGGTATCGGAGAGCACTTCCGCCGCCAGTTCGAAAAGTTCTGCGGCATTGGCGGCCGTGGCCTTTCCGCTGAGGCAGAAGCGCGTTACCGGCTCTTCCGTTCCGCTCTGGCGGTTCATAAGCGCCAGGTCGGCGTCAAGCCCGCCGGTTTTTCCGGCTATCCGCATATTCAGCTCGACGAAGTCCCGCTTGCTCGTGCCTAGTTCAAGCATGCTTCTGCCCAGAACGGGCAAAAGGGGCAGAAGGCGGTCCGGCACGGCGCTAATGTCGAAGGTCAGGTTCACATAATCAATGCCGCAGGTGGGCTGGGGGTGGAAATACACGCCGGCGTCGCCGTTTTTTTGCCCGAACAGGCCTGAAGAGAGGCGTTCCTCCGCGATAAGGCGGTTGCTCGGCGGCAGGTCGCTTACGGAAAGGCGGGGTATCAGGGCAAGGTCTTCCGGGCTGTCCGGAGCTTCCTGCAAGGCTTTCAGGCGGGAGGTGTTCTGAACCAGGCTTTCTTTTTCGGCCGGGCCCAGTTTTTTATTTATGCCCTCCAGGGTTTCTTTTTCTTTGGCTTCGCGTTTTGCGGCAAGCGTCGAGTCAGGCGTGAGCAGCACGGCAACCCGGTGCGGATTGTCTAAAAAGCAGCTTTGGAGCAGGCCGCGGAAGTAGCTTTCGCCCCCGGCTTTAATATAGGACAGCGGTTTTTCATAGCGCAAGGCCGTAAGCGGGCTTTGCGGGTCGTCGTCATGCAGCCATACGGCAAGGGCCTGAAGCATTACCGCCAGACCTACCGGGAACCGGCCGGTGTTGTTTTCCCGCAGGGAAAATTCCACACTGTTGACGGCCGCCTCAAGGAAGGGAGAAAGGGCTCCGGGTTCGGCCAGGCCGCGCAGGGTGTCGAGAACAAGCTTTTCAGCCTTGGGCGCATTTTCAGGCTGTATGCCTTTCAGCCCGATGGAAAACACCAGCTGGAGCAATTCCGCCTCCAGCCCGTCTCCGGCCAGGTCTTCTCCCAGGCCGGATTCTATCAATGCCCGGCGCAAAGGCGAGGCGGGCAGGCCGAGCAGGGCGTGTTCAAGCATGCGCAAGCCGAGGGTATGGCGCACCCTGGCTTCCGTTCCGGCTTCCGCCGGTTCCGGCAGAACCCAGTTCAAGGTGAAAAGCCCGGCGTCCTCTTCACCGGCGGCAAAGGGGAGGGTAACGCCGCGCGGTTTATCAAAAGGTTTTTGCGGCGTAACTGAGGAATTCACTTCCTGAACGCCGAAGTTTTGCAAAACATCGTTCAGCAGAATAAGCCGCTGTTCTTCCGGGTCGTCTCCCCAGAAAAAGAAACGCCCGTTGGCGGGATGATAATAGCGTTTATGGAAAGCCACGAAGTCCTGATAGGTCAGTTTGACTATTTCTTCCGGTTCTCCGCCGGATTCCACCCCGTAGACGCTGTCTGGGAAGAGGGCGTGCAGGGACTGGCGCGCCAGAACGGCTTCCGGCGAGGAAAAAACGCCCTTCATTTCATTGTAGACCACGCCCTTGTAAGAAAGAGGGGCGTCCGGACCTTCCGTTTCAATATGCCACCCTTCCTGTTGCAGGATATCTTCGCTGATGCGCGGGTAAAAAACCGCGTCAAGGTATACGTCTATAAGATTGTAAAAATCTTTGAGATTGGCGCTGGCCACCGGGTAGCAGGTTTTGTCAGGGTATGTGAAGGCGTTCAGGAACGTTTGCAGCGACCCCTTGAGCAGCTCCACGAAAGGTTCTTTCACAGGATATTTGGCTGAACCGCACAATACGGAATGTTCAAGGATATGCGGCAGGCCGCTTGAGTCCGTCGGCGGGGTGCGGAAACTTACGCCGAAAACCTTGTTTTCATCCTGATTGGTTATGGAAAGCAGGTTGGCCCCGCTTTTGTCATGCAGCCATACCCTGGCCGTGCTGCGCAATTCTTCAAGTTCGGCTTCAAGTTTCAGCGTAAAACCGTGCTGTTGCATATTATTTCCTGGCCTTGCGGCTTATGTTGGTTTCTGACGATAAAAGCGAAGTGGAACATATTTGAGAAAAAAAATCAAACGCTAAGAGGCGTTCCAGGCGCTCCGGTTCACAGTATCGGGCGCAAACGGAGGTTCCGGGGCTGCATAACGCAAGAAAATCAGTGAAACTTATCTATATCTATTTGTGTTAATTGTCACAATGAATAATTAATTTGCCTATTTAATCTTTATGTGTGAAATAAAATATATTGTTCAGGAATAACCTGTTAAACCATACAAGGAGAACGAGTATGTTCAGTCTTGCAGGCAGAGTGGCAGTAGTGACCGGAGCTTCTTCAGGTTTGGGCGCGCAATTGGCTAAAGCTTTCTCCAAACAGGGCGCTAAAGTGGTTCTTTTGGCCCGGCGGGCTGAAAAGCTGAAAGGCGTTGAAGAGGAAATCAGGGCGGCTGGCGGCGACGCTTTGTCCGTACAGTGCGACGTTACCAAGCTGGCCGACGTGCAGAACGCCGTCAAGGCCACTCTGGCGAAGTATGGGAAAGTGGACATCCTTCTGAACTCCGCCGGTTCTTCCAAATCCGGTAAATCATCCGAATTGAGCGATGAAGACTGGCAATTCGTTATTGATCTCAACCTTACGGCCACCTTCCGCTGCAGCCGCGAATTCGGGCGCGAGATGCTGAAAAACGGGTACGGGCGCATCATCAATATCGCTTCCGTTCACGGCATGACCGCCGTGTATGGCCTGACGCCGAATCCCTCTTATGTAGCCACCAAGGGCGCAGTTGTGAATCTTACCAAAGCTCTGGGTTCTGAGTGGGCTAAAAGCGGCGTAACCGTAAACGCCATCGGACCCGGCTATTTCCCCTCCGAACTCACCGGCCCGGCCCTCGCCGCGGAACCTTTCCAGAATTATATAAAAACATACTGCCCGGCCGGCCGGTTGGGCAAAGACGGCGAGCTTGACGCCGCGGCCGTTTTCCTGGCTTCGGATGAAGCTTCCTACGTAACCGGCATAACCGTTTATGTCGACGGCGGCTGGACGGCAATCTAAAAAAGCGCCGGGCCGACAGCGGAAAGATTTCGCTGAGCCGCTTTCCGCCTTTCTTTACGATAAATGCGCCGGTTAACCCATATTTATGGGATTAACCGGCGCATTTGAGCAATTAGCGCGGGTAAGTTTTGATGCTGGGGTCAGCTATTCTTTCACCTCGGCAACACAATGTTTTAAAGCTTATTTTCTCCGGCTGTGAATTCCAGCCCGCTTTCGCCGGCGTCAACCAGAATTTGCTGCCCGTTAGTGATATCGCCGGAAATAAGTTTTCTGGCCAGCGGGTTTTCCAGTTTTTGCTGGAGGTAACGCTTCAGGGGCCTTGCGCCGTAAACCGGATCATAGGAGGCTTCAGCTATAAAGTTTACGGCCCTGCCGCTGAGTTCTATCGTAATCTTGCGTTCGCTGAGGCGCGCGCGCAGGCCGGCCATCTGGATGTTTATAATGCCTTTCATCTGTTCAAGCAGCAGCGGGTGGAAAAGCACGACTTCGTCCACGCGGTTCAGGAACTCCGGCCGGAAATGGCGGCGTAGTTCAGCCAGCACTTCTTCGCGCACCCCCTCCTTAAATTCGCCGGTTTTCTCAATGCCTTCAAGCAGCAGGTTGGAACCTATGTTGGAAGTCATGATGATAATGGTGTTTTTGAAGTCAACCGTGCGTCCCTGGCTATCCGTCAGGCGGCCATCGTCCAGAATTTGCAGCAAGGTGTTGAAAACGTCAGGGTGGGCCTTTTCCACCTCGTCAAAGAGTATGACGCTGTAAGGCTTGCGGCGCACAGCCTCGGTAAGCTGACCGCCTTCGTCGTAGCCGACGTATCCCGGAGGGGCCCCGATGAGGCGGGAAACCGCGTGCTTTTCCATATATTCGCTCATGTCAAGGCGCACCATATTGTCCTGGCTGTCGAAAAGGGCCTGGGCCAGGGTTTTGCAAAGCTCGGTCTTGCCGACGCCGGTTGGGCCGAGGAAAATGAAGGAGCCTATGGGGCGCTGCGGGTCGGAAAGCCCGGCCCTGGAGCGCATTACCGCTTCAGAAACGGCGCTTACGGCTTCGTCCTGCCCGACCACCCTTTCGTGCAAGGTATCCGGCAGGCGCAGAAGTTTTTCTTTTTCCGATTCCAAAAGGCGCGAAACCGGAATGCCAGTCCAGCGGCCGACTATTTCCGCGATGTTTTCCGGCAGCACCTCTTCTTTCAGCAGCCGGGCCGCTTTGCTGTTTTCAATGTTTTCAGCCGTTTCAAGCTGTTTTTCCAGGCCGAGCAGGGTGGAGTAACGCAGCTCCGCCGCGCGGTTGAGGTCGTAATCGCGTTCGGCTTCTTCTATCTGCCGCCTGGTTTTTTCTATTTCTTCCTTGATTACTCGGATATTGTTGATAGATGATTTTTCCGCTTCCCATTGGGCCATAAGGGAAGCCTGGACGCTTTTCAGGGTTTCAAGCTCGTTTTCCAGCTTGCCGAGCCGTTCGCGTGAAGCGGAGTCCGCCTCCTTGCGCAGGGCCTGGCGCTCAATCTCCAGCTGCATCATGCGGCGGCGGTTTTCGTCCAGCTCGGTGGGCATGGAGTCTATTTCCGTGCGTATCATGGCCGCCGCTTCGTCGATAAGGTCGATGGCCTTGTCAGGCAGGCGGCGGTCGCTTATGTAGCGGGTGGAAAGGGTGACGGCCTCTACGATGGCGGCGTCGGCTATGCGCACGCCGTGATGCACTTCAAAGCGTTCCTTCAGGCCGCGCAGAATGGAAATTGCGTCTTCCGCCGCCGGCTCTTCAACCAGAAGGGGCTGGAAACGGCGCTCAAGGGCCGGATCTTTTTCGATATATTTGCGGTCTTCGTCCAGGGTGGTAGCGCCTATGCAGTGCAGCTCGCCGCGCGCCAGCATGGGTTTGAGCAGGTTGCCGGCGTCCATTGCGCCGTCGGTGCGCCCGGCGCCGACTATGGTGTGCAGTTCGTCAATAAACAGCAAAATTTGCCCGTTTGACGCCTCGATCTCTTTCAGCACGGCTTTCAGGCGTTCTTCAAATTCGCCACGGTATTTCGCCCCGGCGATAAGAGCGCCCATGTCCAGCGCGAACAGGTTTTTGTCTTTAAGCCCTTCGGGCACGTCGCCGTTAAGAATGCGGTGGGCCAGGCCTTCGACTATGGCTGTTTTGCCCACTCCGGGTTCGCCTATCAGCACCGGGTTGTTCTTGGTTCGCCTGGAAAGGATGCGGATGGCGCGGCGGATTTCGGAATCGCGCCCTATAACAGGGTCAAGCTTGCCTTTGCGCGCCGCGTCCACCAGGTCTCGCCCGTAACGCGCCAAGGCCTCGTAACTGTCTTCCGGGTTGGCGTTCGTAACGCGCTGTGAACCGCGCACCTGGGTCATGGCGGCCAATATTTTTTCTTCGGTAAGCCCGAAAGCCTTGTTTACGGCGCCGATGGGCGTTGAGGCCGGTTCAGCCGTCAGGCGGCAGAAAATGTGCTCAACGCTGACGTATTCGTCTTTAAGGCGGGCGGCGTCTTCATGCGCTTTGACCAGGAGATTGCGCAGGCGGTTGGTGATGCCCAGTTCGCCCTGTTCAGCTCCCGGGCCGCTGACGGAAGGTTTTTTCTTCAGTTCGGCTATAATGGCCGAGGCGTAGGCATCGGCGGCGTATCCGGCTTTTTCCAGTATGCGCGGAACAAGTCCTTGCTCCTGCTGAACGAGGGCCAAGGCCAGGTGTTCGGCGTCAACAGTCTGGTGGCCGTATTTAAGAGCGACGTTTTGAGCGTCAATAACCGCTTGTTGTGATTTTTCCGTAAATTTTTTCAGATCCATAGAAATAATCCTCCCTTGCCGATTTTATACATCCTGAATGCAGTGACCTGACACGTCTGTAACCGGAGTTTGCCTTACCTTGCCTTGAACGTCGAAACGGACGCCAGCTGTTTCCAGAGTTTTTCTTCTTCTTCGCTTAACTCTTCCGGCATGCGGATGTTGATGCGTATGAACTGGTCGCCTTTGTCCTGCCCGTTGCCCATGCCTTTATCGCGCAGGCGCAGTTTTTTGCCGCTTCCGCTTCCGGCCGGGATGTTCAGTTCCACTTCTCCGTTCAGGGTCGGAATGCGCAGCTTGACGCCGAGAGCCGCTTCCCAGGGGGCCAGCGGCAAGTCGTAAATGACGTTGTTCTCATCCAGGGTAAAATTCTGGTGCGGCAACAGTTGCACCCGCAGGAAGAGGTCTCCGGACCCGGCGGGGCCTTCTTCACCTTTGCCGCTGAGGCGTATGCGCGCCCCGTCTTTTATTCCGGCCGGAATATTTACTTTCAGCGTTGTACCGTTGGTCAGGGTGATATTTTTTGCCCCGCCTTTGTAGGCCTCCTCAAGGGTGAGCGGAAGCCGGCTTTCGAGGTCCGCGCCCTTGCGCGGACGTTGCGAGAAGCCGCCGAAGGGATCTGAGGAGAAGCCTCGTTGCCCGCCGCCGCCGAACAAATTGGAGAAAAAATCGCTGAAACCGCCGCCGTCAAAATCTTGCCCGCCGAAATTGAACTGAAAATTTTCAAAACCCGGAGGGCGCTGAAAATTCTGCCCATGCTGCCAGCTTGAGCCAAGCTGATCGTACATGCGGCGTTTTTCCTCGTCTTTCAGAACTTCATGGGCTTCGTTTATATCTTTAAACTTCGCTTCCGCGTCTTTGTCCCCGTGGTTCAGGTCAGGGTGGTATTTTCTGGCGAGTTTTTTATACGCCCGGCTGATGTCGTCTTTCGATGCGTCTCTGGAAACGCCGAGCAATTTGTAATAATCCTTGTATTCAACACCCATTTCGGTTAGCTCTCCTGAAGAGAATTCATATAGGGCGAGCTCTGGAATCAAGGCCAGGTTCGCAGCCATATTGAATGAAACATAATGTTCCGGGCGCGATAGTCAAGTGATTAGCGGCGGCGAAGCGCAGGATGTTGCGCTTTTTATTTTTACGCCGTATAAAAATTAACGCTGGATAACGCCAAGCGCCGAAATGTGAATATACACCGCGATATGGCCGCGCGCGGGCCGCGAACGTTGTTTTTTTGAGGATTAGCCCATGTCTTGCCGCAGTTTGCCGGTGTTGATGTATCACTACGTCAGCCATTACCCCAACCCGATTTGCGTCAGCCCCGTGCTCTTCGCCGAGCATTGCCGCGTTCTGGCTGAAAACGGCTGGCGCGGCGTAAGCCTGGCCCAGGCTGAAAGATACCTGCTTGAAGGCGCGTCTTTGCCTGCTAAATCATGTTTGATCACCTTTGACGACGGTTTTCTTGACAACTACGTATACGCCTGGCCCATTTTGAAAAAATACGGGCACCACGGCGTAATTTTCGCCACTTGCGGCAAGCTCGAAAGCGGCGAGGCCAGAGCCAGTTTGCAGGACGTATGGGAAGAGAGAAAAACGGTCAAAGACCTGCCGCCGGTTGACGACCCGATGCGCGAGGCTGCCGGGCCGGAAGGGCCTTTGGGCTATAAGGTCAGGCATGACGCCTTTTTGAACTGGGCGGAAGCCAGGCGCATGGAGGCGGAAGGCACCGTGGCCGTGGCCGCGCATTCCATGTGGCACGACAACGTTTTTAAAGGCCCTGTTTACCGGCGCGGGCAATTCATCCAGCCCGGAGAGCAGCACCGCACCTTTTACCGTAACCGCGGCGGAGATTTCTGGGGCATGCCGGCATTGAAAAACAAGGGATCCTTGGGCTACGTATCTTTCAGGCCTGATCCGGAATTTTACAAAGCCCTGCAAGAACTTGTTCCGCAGGACGAAGCCGGAGCGGCGCGCTTTTTCGCGCATGCCGAAAATAGAAAGCGGCTTGAGAAACTGGCTGAAAGTTTCAGCCGGCCCGGCAAAAGGAAAAATGAACTTGTTCTGTCAGGCGGTTACGAAAGCCTTGAGGAAAGACGCGAGCGCACTTTGGCTGATTTAAAGTCCTGCCGCGAAATTTTGCGAAAAGAGCTGGGGCACGAGGTTAAGAGTTTTTGCTGGCCGTGGGGAGTTTACGACGCCCTGTCGCTTGAACTTGGACGCGAGGCCGGTTTTGAAATTTTTTTCACCACCCAGGCCGGAGCGAACCCACCCGGCAGACCTGAACACGTCAGGCGTTTCAAGGCTAAATCCCTTAGCGGAAGCTGGTTGTTGGGCCGGGTGCGCGTTTATTCGCGGCCTATCGTCGGAAAGTTATACGCCGGGTTGCGGAAGTTGAGTTCATAACATATGCGCGGCTTGCAATGCCGCGCGGAGGCGGAGGAAATATGAATTTGCAGCAGGAGCAGGCCAGCATTCTGATTGAATGCCTCCCTTATATAAAACGTTTTTATGGCGAAACGATCGTAATAAAATACGGCGGGCACGCCATGGTTGATGAAACACTGAAGAAAGCCTTCGCCCTGAACGTAGTTCTGCTCAAATATATAGGCATGAACCCGGTTATCGTTCACGGCGGCGGGCCTCAGATCAACACTATGCTTGAGCAGCTAAACATCAAGTCGTCTTTCCGCCAGGGCATGCGCGTTACGGATTCCGCAACCATGGACGTGGTTGAAATGGTTCTGGTCGGCAAGCTGAACAAAGAAATAGTAAATCTATTGAATATGGCCGGCGGAATGGCGGTCGGCCTTTCCGGAAAGGACGGGCTGATAATCCAGGCCCACAAAATGGAAATGGTCATTAATGAAAACTCGTCCGCACCTGAGATTATCGACCTGGGCAGCGTTGGAGAAGTCAGCAATATCCAGTCTTCTCTCCTGACTACCCTGACCCGGAGCAATTTTATTCCGGTTATCGCCCCGGTCGGCGTCGGCCCGAATGGAGAAACCTACAATATCAACGCCGACTCCGTGGCCAGCGCGGTGGCCGCCGCCATCGGGGCCAAGCGCTTGCTGATTTTGACCGATGTGCCAGGCATTTTGAACATGGAAAAAGAACTCATCCGTTCTCTTTACCTGGAGGAAGCCCTGGCTCTTCTGGCGGATGGCACCATCAGCTCAGGCATGATTCCCAAAGTCAAATGTTGCCTTGAAGCCGTTCAGGAAGGCGTAGGCAAAGCCATGATCATCGACGGGCGCGTTGAAAACTGCATTCTGCTCGAACTGTTCACAGACCAGGGCATAGGCACGGAAATAGTGAAACATAAATCTTGCCCGTTGCCGCCGCCTTTGCCTGAAGAAGATGAAGTTTTGATTTGACCCCGAGCGGGGTTGTGAGGTTTTTCCTTTTATCCCTTTTGCCGCCTGCGCGGTAGAAAGCGCGGCGGATGATGATCGCGTGCGCTGCAATCATGGCTGGTTGCGGCGCACGCGATTTTGTATGGATTTTGATATAAAATTAACAGAAAATTAATTATTAGTGAAATTAATTGACTTTATCCGCGTCTGAGCCTACTAACGCAAAGGGTTATATGGCTGTTTCGCCATTTGTGGGTTTGTTCACATAGTGAGCGTCGCAGCCGGTGTTTTTTTATTTGTCGTCCACAACCGGCATATTCCTTTAGGCATGCCGCTGAGCTGTGTTGGACGCCTTGTCGTCGTGGCGGGTTGAACACGTTAATGGATTTATTAACAACTTATTTATCAAAACAACTAAGGAAGTGAGGTATGCATATTCCATCAGACCCCTCAGTGAGCACAGCGTCTGAGACTGAGTTCAAGTACGGCAAGAAGTACGCCTACTATGTGCTGTTCTTGTTGTCTTTTTTGATGCTTTTCGATTTTATCGACCGCATGGTCGTGAGTTCGATGTCGCGGGATTTGAAAATAGCGTTCAGCCTTACAGACGGGCAGTTCGGCTCGCTTGTGGGCATTGTGCACATAGCTATCGCCGTTCTGGTGTTTCCTTCGGCCATTATGATCGACCGCTGGAGCCGCAAGAAGATGGTAGGGCTGATGGCGCTCATATGGGGTTTCGCTTCTTTGGGCTGCGCCTTCGCCCCGTCTTTCGGCGTCCTGATTTTCCTGCGTTTTATGGTCGGCATGGGCGAAGCCGGTTACGCGCCCGGCGCCAGCACCATTCTGGAAGACGCATTTCCCAAGAGCAAGCATAACACCGTGCTTGGCCTTCTTCAGGCCTGCGGGCCTTTGGGCATGGTTATCGGCATCATGCTCGGCGGCATTATCGCCGATAAATGGGGCTGGCAGCATGCCTTCGGCATAGTGGCCATTCCCGGCATCGTAGTGGCGTTTCTCGCTTTCTTCCTTAAGGAACCTCCGCGCGTCGTCGTAACGCGGCAAAATGCCGCCGGTGACGACAAAAAAGTGCCTTTGCTGGTCATTCTCAAGAAGCTTTTGTCCACCCGCTCGCTGGTGTTCATTTACTTCGCCATGGCGATGTCGCTGGTGTTCACCTCCTGCTTCCTGACCTGGCTTCCCGCTTACTTCATACGTTCCGCCGGCATGACCCAGAAAGATGCGGGCCTGCTTGCGGCCGGGGTAACGTTTATGAGCGGTGTGGGCGCGGCTTTGGGCGGCGTGGTGGCTGACAAATTCGCCAAAAAAAGTTCCGTCGGGCCTTTGGCCTGCGCGGCCGCATACATGCTGATTAATGCTATTATTTTCATATGCGCCTTCACTATAGCGCCGCCTAAACTTTTCCTGCCCATGATTATGGTCGGAGCTCTATTTCTCGCCAGCGTGGCCGGTCCGGCCATGTCTTCCGTCATGTCCGCCTGCCATAAGGGCGTGCGCGCGACCGGCGTAGGGCTTATGATCCTTGTGCAGAATATTTTCGGCATGGCTATAGGCGCCGGCCTTTCCGGGTTTCTGTCCGATTTTTACCGGGGCATGTTCATGCACGGAAAAATTGGCGTCATGCCAGACCTGAGTGGAAAGTTCGAAGCCATAAGCACCGGTTTCGGAGCCCTTTCGCAGGTTGCCACCGCGGATATACTGGCGTATACCGGGCAGGTTCTCAATGTCGTTCTTGGACCCGCCCAGCTTTGGGGGCTTAAATACGCCATTATTACCCTGTCTTTCACTCCGTTGCTTGGCGCGTTTTGCTTCTTCATGGCGGCGCGTTATTTCAAGAAGGATTGCGCCAACGCGGAATGCTTCTGATAACAGCCTTGTGTAAATTGTAAGATTATAAAAAAATCCCGGCCGTTGGCCGGGATTTTTTTATATTGCGGAGCATGTCAGGCGTCGCGCTTGAAATGATAGCGCTATGCGGGCGGCGATGCCGGAGAACCGGTGTATCCAAAACCGATTCTTGCAGAGATATTTCAAAATTAAAACGCTCTAAGCGGGAAAACTGTTTGGGCTTCGTGCGGCTTTATGCCGGCGATAATTCGAGAAAGCGGGCGGATGTGACGTGGAGGCGGCAGCGTAGGCGAGCCGCATTTTTTTTGCGCCGCTGCGGAGCCGCCGGAACGTTTGTGAAGGAAATATCGTCTTGCCCGGAAAGCGGCGGCCTTTAATTTAGAATAATTAACGTTAAATGTAATTTATAGAACTATTGTGGCGTCTCAAAAAATTGCGCCATGCGCATTTTTTCTAAACGTGAGCGCTTGGATTTTTAATTGACATTGTTTATAACTGGGCCTACTAACACGAAGTGTTTGTATGGTTGTTTTGCATTTTGTGTATTTTCTCACAAAATTATGCGTTACAATTATAATGCATAATGTTTACTTATTATGCCGCTTATGGTCGGCGTGATCTTTTCAGGTATATCCGCTGTATTGCAGCGGGCGACTTTGTCGTAGTGGTTGATGAAATAGGTTAACAAATTTAGCAAGGCAAAGGAGTGAGGTATGCACATTCCATCAGACCCCTCAGTCAGCACAGCTTCTGAGACGGAGTTCAAGTACGGCAAGAAATATGCCTACTACGTGTTGTTTTTGTTGTCTTTTTTGATGCTTTTCGACTTTATCGACCGCATGGTCGTGAGCTCGATGTCGCGAGACCTGAAAATCGCCTTCAGCCTCAACGACGCCCAGTTCGGGTCGCTAGTGGGTATTGTGCACATAGCCATCGCCGTTCTGGTTTTTCCTTCGGCTATTCTTATTGACCGCTGGAGCCGCAAGAAAATGGTTGGCGCAATGGCGCTTATCTGGGGTTTCGCCTCGCTTGGCTGCGCTTTCGCCCCGTCTTTCGCGGTTTTGATTTTCCTGCGCTTTATGGTCGGCATGGGTGAAGCCGGTTATATGCCCGGCGCGAGCACCATTCTGGAAGACGCCTTTCCCAAGAGCAAGCACAATACCGTTTTGGGCCTTTTCCAGGCTTGCGGGCCTTTGGGCATGGTTATCGGCATCATGCTTGGCGGCATGATCGCGGATAAATGGGGCTGGCAGCATGCCTTCGGCATAGTGGCCATTCCCGGTATCGTCGTGGCGTTTCTTGCTTTCTTCCTTAAGGAACCTCCGCGCGTCGTCGTAACGCGTACCGACGCCACCGGAGCTGAAAAAAAGGCTTCTTTGATGGTTATCCTCAAGAAGCTTATGTCCACCCGTTCCCTGGTGTTCATTTATTTCGCCATGGCGATGTCGCTGGTGTTCTCTTCCTGCTTCCTGACCTGGCTTCCCGCTTATTTCATCCGTTCCGCCGGCATGACCCAGAAGCAGGCCGGCATGATCGCGGCCGGTGTAACGCTGATGAGCGGCATAGGCGCGGCTTTGGGCGGCGTTGTCGCCGACAAGTTCGCCAAAAGAAGCAACGCGGCTCCTTTGATATGCGCCGGCGTATATATGGTTCTTAACAGCGTTATCTTCATCTGCGCTTTCACTATCGTTCCGCCCAAATTCTTCATGCCGTCCATCATTGCCGGCGCTTTGTTCCTCACCAGCATGGGCGCTCCGGCCATGGCCTCCGTTATGGCCGCCTGCCACCGCGGCGTTCGCGCTACCGGCGTCGGCCTGATGATCCTTGTGCAGAACATTTTCGGCATGGCCATAGGCGCCGGGCTTTCCGGCTTCCTGTCAGATTTTTACCGTGGCATGTTCATGCAGGGCAAGTTGGGCGTCATGCCTGACCTGACTGAAAAATTCGCCGGCATAAGCACGGCTTTCGGCGCGCTTCCGCACGCCACAGTTTCCGATATGGTTTCTTACACCGGGCAGGTACTCGGTGTTGTTCTCGGCCCCGGCCAGCTTGTGGGCCTCAAATACGCCTTTATTACCTTGTCTTTCACTCCGTTGCTCGGCGCGTTCTGCTTCTTCATGGCGGCGCGTTTCTTCAAGAAAGACTGCGCCAATGCCGAATGCTTCGGATAATGCCTTCGGCTGAATTGTGAAAATAAAAACCCCGGGTCAAAAACCGGGGTTTTTATTTTCACCGTCTTTCATTTTTTACGGACTTGACAGCCGGAAGTTTTGAATATAAAAAATTTTCATGCAGACAAATACGCTCGTAACCTCATCTTTTATATGGTGGTGGCCTGTTTTAGGGGCCGCCTGAGGTGTCGTGCGATTTATTCCGGCAATAGTCCGGCGAATGGCAATGTCATGAAAATGCGGCAGCGAAAAGCGGGCCGCGTTTTTTTTTGCCCGCTACTGCCTGAATGTTTAAAAATCAAGGAGCGACGTATGTCTCTGAACAAGGAAGAAATGCTGCAGGCGCTGGTGTCCGGACCTGACGAAAACGGTTTTTACGGGCCTTATGGCGGAGTTTATGTGCCCGAGGCCCTTTTGCCCAACCTTGAAGCTTTGAGAAAAGCCTATTTGCATTATAAGGCGGACCCTGATTTCATCGCCGAATTTCAGTATTACCTCAAAACGTATTCCGGGCGGGAAACTCCTCTTTTTTATGCCGCCAACCTGACGAAAAAGGCGGGGGGCGCGAAAATATACCTGAAGCGGGAAGACCTGAACCACCTTGGCGCGCATAAGATAACAAACACCATAGGGCAGGCCCTTGTGGCCAGGCGTATGGGAAAAAACAGCCTTATAGCTGAAACCGGGGCCGGGCAGCACGGAGTGGCCAGCGCGGCCATTGCCGCTCTTATGGGCATGAAGTGCCGCGTGTACATGGGGGCCCTGGATGTTGAACGGCAAAAACTCAACGTGATACGCATGCGGCTTTTGGGCGCGGAAGTCATTTCAGTCAGTGTGGGGCAGGCCGGACTTAAAGAAGCTGTGGACACGGCCCTGGCCGCCTGGGCCTCTGACCTTGACGCGTTTTATCTTTTGGGTTCCGCCGTCGGCCCTCATCCTTACCCGCTGATGGTTCGGGATTTTCAGTCTGTTATCGGGCGTGAAACCCGCGCGCAGATGCTTGAAGCGGAAGGGCGGCTGCCGGATTACTGCCTGGCTTGCGTCGGCGGCGGATCAAACGCCATAGGCATGTTTCATCCTTTCATTCAAGACGCTTCCGTCAATCTTGTCGGGGTTGAGCCCGGAGGAAGAAGCCTGAATTACGGAGACCATGCGGCGACCCTCTGCAAAGGTTCGCCCGGAGTGCTGCATGGTTTCAATTCTTATGTTCTTCAGGGGGAAAACGGGGAAACGGCGCCGGTTCATTCCATTTCCGCCGGGCTTGATTACCCGGGCGTGGGCCCGGAACACAGCCTGCTTAAAGATAGCGGGCGGGCGGAATACGTTTCCGTGTCGGATCAGGAGGCTTGCCGGGCGTTTGTGGAATTAAGCCGCAGCGAAGGCATCATTCCGGCGCTGGAATCTTCCCACGCCGTAGCTTACGCCATGAAGCTGGCCGCCGGACTGCCCTCTGACAAGATTATCGCCGTGAGCCTTTCCGGGCGCGGAGACAAAGACGTTAATCAGGTTCTTGAATTTATGAATAAAGAGTAAGAACGCCCAGGTGTTACAAGAAAGCCGCCACCGCCTGACGTTATGGATGCGTCAGGCGGTGGCGGCTTTTCATTAGCGGTTGTTTTTTATTTCACTTCCAAACGCTCAGGGGCGGTGTTGGCCCTGAGATCCCTGTCGTACAGGGCTTCGGCGAAAACGGCCGGCTGGGTGAAACTGCCTTTATTCACGGCTTTTATTCTGTAAATAAAGACGGTGTCGCCGGTGTCCAGCGAAGTGAAAAGCACCATGCGGTCTTCGCGCCTTTCAACGTGCACCAGCGACATGGGGTTGTATTGGTTCAAACCGGCCGCATCAAGCATTGCGCGCACGTCGTTCATATGCGCCCTGCTAGGGTGAGCTGCCGTTACGCCTTGTTCCATCGGCTCTTCTTCAGAATATTCCTCGTTTTCATATTCCTCTTCTTCAGATTCGCCGTTTTCTTCAGAACCGTTTTCTTCATCAGACGTTCCGCCGCCGACTATTTCTCCAGCGCGCGAAATGACCATTTCGAAACCGCCCGGAATAAGAGAGCTTATCGCCACGTTATCAACGGGTTTAAGGCTGTTGGCGGTAATCAGGACATATACTTCGTCGCCTTGGGCCAGTTGATCAATCGGTTTTTTGTCAACCGGTATGTAGGCGACTTTCAGGTTTATGCCCTTAGAGCTTTTTTGCGGCGGGGTAAGATCGAATCCGTCAGCGCTGATCTGCCAGTAAAGACCTTTTCCGCCGGTGAATTTGAATTCGGCGCTTTGCGAGGCAAGGCCGCCTTCCAGGCGGAGGCGTTTTACAAGCTCGCCGGCGGGGGTGATTCCGCCAAGGTCGAAGGCTTTGTGATTTTTGTCCTGCACGCTGAGTGTAACGTCGCTGTTTGCGGCGCTGTTCGCCATGGCGTAAGAGGCTATGCCACGCACCGCTTGCACGCTGCCGGTTGTGGTGTACCTGCCGTCAGCCGCGCCGTTTACCGCGTTTTCAAGCGTGGCGCGCGTAGCCTGTTCGCCAAGGCGTTCCGGGAAGTTGCGGGTTATAACGTTCAGGTAAACCCCGTCAGCCCAGAGGCGGTCGAAGAACCATCCGCCATAACCCCAGCCTTCCGCCGCTTTGTTCAGGTTGACGTTTTTGATAAGCGCTTCGGCCTCTTTGTTTTGTTTCATCATGCTGTAGCAGGAGGCGACCAGGGCGGCGGTGATGTCAGAGCGCCAGCCTTTGAGGTGCTCGTCGCAATATCTTTCAAATTGCGGCAGGTTCATGACCAGTTTGCCGGAACGGGCCTGAACCCATGCCCCATAGGCGGAAATACGGGCCATTTCCATATTTCCAGGCATGGCCGCGATAATGGCGGCGGTTTCCCGGCGGGCGCTGTCATAAAGGTCTTCCGGCACGTTAAACCCGGCTTCGCGGGCTGAAAGCAGGAAGTCAAAGGCATAGGCCGTCAGGAAGAAGTAGGTGTAGTTATCTCTGGGCCAAAGGCTGAAACGTCCGCTTTGCGGTTGCCTTTCCTTTAGGGCCAGCACGGCCTTGTTCACAGCCTTTACGGCGTCTTCCCTGGCTTGCTGCGGGGTTTTTCCTGACGGAAGCGGCAAAAGTTCAGGGTTGGAGTGCAAAAGAACATAAGGGAAGGCCGCGCTTAGAATCTGTTCCGTGCAGCCGTGCGGATAGTTGAGCAGGAAGTTGGACAGGGCGTCGACCAGTGGCAGGGGCAGGCCGGACAGGCTGGCCTCAACGCTGGCGTATTGCGGGTAAAGTGAACGCCCGAAAGGAACGGTCTGCTCATTGTTTTTAAGATAACCCAGCATGAAGCTGCTTATTTTAGGAGAAGCCGGGCGCACCGAAAGGGAAACCGGGCGGGCCGCCTCATGCTGTTTGCCGTTTTTGTCAACCGCGCGGGCCGTCAGGCGCACCGTGGATTCCCCGAGGCGGTCGTTCGCCTTCAGGCGCATTACCGTGCGGGCGTCGCGCCCTTCTTTGACGGTGAGGCCGCTTTCCGGCGCCTTGACTATGCTCAGGCCTTCATCAAGCCCGACTTCAAGCTTGACCGGCAAGGCGCTGCCGCTGCCTTCAATATTGTTCGCTATTGAAACCGTGACTTCAAATTCATCGCCCGGAGCCACCGCCACCGGCAGATCAGGAGTAATGACAAGCGGCCCCTGCACCAATGTGCTGGAAGACGCTTCACCAACAGCCTGCACGCCGCCGCCTATTGCCATAACGCGCAATGTTCCGTTGAAGTAGGCCGGAACGTCCCATTCCAGCGCTGTTTCTTCCGGCCCGGCCTTCACAAGGCCCGACCAGTAAACCACCGCCGGTTCGGACTTGCGGCGGAAGGGATTGAGCCGCCCGGCCATTTCAGCGGCGAAGTCTCCGCCGAAAGCGGATTGCTTCATGAGCAGGCCGTATTCCGGCATAAGCAAGTCGAGCGTTTGCCTGGTGCCCACGCCGAGTTTGTTCTGGCGCAGGAAATAGTCTATGGCTGAAGGCGTTTTATAGCGCGTGAGCTGCAAAATGCCCTCATCAACCGCAAAAACTATGACGTTGCCTGGTTTTTGCGCGCTTATTTTGAAAACAGCCTTTTTGCCCGGTTCTATCTTTTCCGGCGCGCTCAGGCGTAAAAACATGTCGCGCCGGTCTATGTTGAGCAAGAACGGCGCAATGGCATTAGTATAAGGCGAGGTGTGAATGGCTTCCGAATCCAGGCTGCGCACCAGGGAAACGTTTACAAAGGCCCGGCCTTCAAAATCGTCCGGAACCATTATTTCATGCACGGAGTCGCTGGTTTGGGCGTTAAACCACTGGTGATGCAGCACATGGTCGCTTTCCAGCGTTATCAGGCCGGTTCCGGAGTAGGGGGCGCTTATGAACAGGCGCATCACCTCGCCGGCGTTATAGGAAGGTTTATCGGTTTTAATGCGCATTACAACGTCGCGTTCCTGCCCGAAACGGCGGGCCGCCCCTCCGGCCACTGTAAAGTTCAGGCGGCAGCGTTCTTCACCGCCGGAGTCTTTCAGCACAAGCTCATATTCGCCCGTGCCGCTGGTGGGCAAGCTGACCTTCAAGCCGCCCCGGCGGGCCGCGCTGTTGATCACCCCGGCCTCGCCGGCCCCGGTGACGTCGCCGTCCGCGATGTTCACAATCTTCTTTTCCACCTCAACCAGGCGGCGTATATGGTCATAAGCGTAAGATCCGTTGGGTTTGCGCACAAGCGAGGCCACATAGGTGACTTCACTTATGCTCATTTCCAGATTGTCGATCCGGGTGCGGCTGAGGTCGGGGGAAAGGGCGATAAAAGACACTTCAACGGGGGAACCTTTGGGAATGAAACCCAAATCAGCGCTGGAGGCCCAGCCCACGATCTGCCGGAAAGGAGAAACCCTGATCTGCTTGCGGCTCACCACGCTGCGGCCGCCTCCGGGTTCGAACCCTTCCGCTTCAATGCCCAGCCAGTAGCTTCCGCCTTTGTATTTCTCCAGGTCAACAGCGAACCTGGCCACGCCCTGTTCATCCGTGACGTTTTCGCCCAGGCTTGATTCCGTGTGGCGGGCGTATTCGCCTGGGCTGAAAAAGGTGAATTCCTTATATCCGTCAAATGACATGGCCGCCGGGCTAATGCTCAGCTCAGCTTTTACCCGGTTGCCGACGGCCGGGGTGCCGTAAAGGTTGAGCACCCGTACCTCGGCGCTGATGTCTTCCGGCAGCACCCAGCCCTTGACGGCCTGCGGGGGCAGGGCGGTGAGGTCGGTGTTCACCTTGAGCTTGTCAGGCTGGAATTCTTCAACTTGAACGGATGTTGAGCCGATCACGTTGGAATTTCTGTTTTTTCCAAGGCGCAGCTCAAGATGATAGCGCCCGGTGGGCGAGCTTTCGTCCAGGGGAATATTAAGTTCGGCCAGGCCGGTAGCCGGCAGGGTGACCACGCTTTCGTGCAGCTCGCGCTGCATGGAGTCGTACAAGGTGGCGTAAAGCGGAAGGTTTTCGATCTGCTCGGCGTTCCAGGCCCCGTTTTTCGCATTTATGCCGAAATGCAGCGTTTCTCCGGGGCGGTAGATGCCGCGTTCACTGAAAACGAAGGCGTTAAGCGCTTTTTCGCTTATTTTAATGGCGTTGTCGTCATTTTCATGGACGCTGTAGACCGAGCGGCTGCCGTCGTTCAGCGGCATAAACGTCATATCGTCGCCGGTTTTCACCAGAATAGCCAAAGGTTTTTTTTCAGCCTTGAACCCGGCGATCGAGGGCAGAGCGGCGTAGCCGTCTTTGTTGGTTGTGGCGCTGAAAACGGAAATGCCGTTGCGCCCCAGCACCTCAACCTTGGCCCCGGCAACAGGGGCGTTTCGCGAGAACGAAGAAACAAAAACCGCCCGGCTGCCGTCGGAATCATTGAGTTTTACGATCATGCCGAGGTCTGTGAACAGGATGAAGCGGTTCGCGGTTACGGCGGAGGTGTTGGCTTGTCCGGGAATTTCACCGTAAAGGCGCAAGTTGAAAATGCCGTTTTTGCCGCTTCCGGCCACCTTTGTCAGGTCGATGGAACTATATTGTGGTTCGTTTTCATCAATAAATTTAACGTGATAGCTATCTTTGATTATTTCGCTGATATCCTCGGCCGCAATTCGTGAATCATCCGGAAGTTCCGTCATGTCAGAGCTGTAGCTCTGGCTTATCAAAAGGTTTATGAATTCCGGGCGGACGCGTTCGGCTTTCCAGGATATCTTGTTCAGGCCGCGCGAGAAGACGGCCAGCTTCTTTTCGCCGCCACGGCTGAGAATGGCGCCCTTTTGCATTATTTCCAGCGCCGTTTCCTGCCTTGGGGCCTGAATAATGTAAGAAGCCGGGTCGTGCAGCGTATAGCCGGCCGGAGAGGTAATTCCCGCTTCAACGACTATAAGCAGATAGCGCATGGGCGGAGTCTTATATCTGAACGCCGCCATATATTCGTCGGGGTTGGCGGAAGGAATGGCCTCCAGCGAAATCTGTCTGGCCTCCTCCATATCGCCGGCTTCAAGCTGCTCCGGCAAAATTTCCGCCCAGTTGAAAGCCCTTTTAGCCTTGCGGTCTTCTTCCGTGCGGTAAAGGGGCAGAAGCATGGCTTTGACCGAACGGGCCGCTTCTTCCGTGTTTATTTTCGTGGTGAAATTTATGACGAGCGTTTGTTCGGTTTGCTGCCGGTCGTTGGTGACCAGGGTGGTTGCTACGCCGCTTACCTGCACCACGCTGTCGGCGCTGGGCACGCTGGTTCCCAGGCTGTACGGCTGGCCGAGCGTTTCCGGCAGTCCGGCGCGGGCGAGTGAGGGAGATATTTCCAAAATGGCGTTCATTTGTCCGGAAGGCAGCCTTTTCAGCGGAACCGCCACAGAAAAGCCGTATCCGCCGGGGGCCAGGGTAATTTCCGTTTCTCCTGCTTCAATCTTTTGTTCCGGAACGGAGAGGTCTTTGCCGTCCTTGGCGGGCTGGAAAGACACGCGCGTAAATTTTTTAACGCTGTCCGGGTCAAGCGGATAGTTCGCGTTCACTACCCCCTGAAAAATGAGTTTGCTCTGGTCTTCCGGGTCTTGCAGCAATTGCCAGCTTTCTATGCGCGCCTTCATGGCTGATGTTTTGAGGTTTGCTTTTTTGCTTTTGAAAACAACGTTGTCAGGAAGTTTGCCGCTTTTCAGCTCCAGCTCGTAATTTTTCCCCCCGGGCAGTTTTTCCAGGGGAACCTCATAAACAGCCTGGAAGGAGCGTTCGCGCAATTCAAGAGGCAGCCACTTGCCTTCCGGCCCGCCGTTTATTGCAAATTCCACGCTTTCGGCATTTTTCTGGATAAAGGTGTCGTAAGCCACGCCGCACTGGAAGCGGGCCGTATCCTTGCCGTAGTATTGCTCGCAGGCCGGAAGGTCCAGCCCCGCCCTGGCCGTGAAGCGCGCGGTCAAACTGTCGTCTTTGTTTCTTACGATGGAATAGGACGGTTCGCTGAGAACCATGAAGGCCATCAGTTTTTTGCCAGGTTGAGTGTCGTCGCGTTTCAAGATATCCGAAGGCTTCGCGTTAGTGGGCGCCCTGTCCATGAAGTGGGGGCCGATGCCGATAACGGCGAGAAAAGCCAGCACCGCGAGCAGTATGATGATATCCAGGAGCTTTCCTGTTTTGGGAGAAAGTTGTTCCTTTTCAGGGGTATTCATGATGATAATTCCGTTTTGTTAAATTGCTCCGGAGTAATTTTACCGGAGAATCATTATGTAAAAATGGTTAAAGAAGTTTTTTTATGCCGTTTAGCACGTCTTCAGGAGTAATGGAAGACATGCATTCCCCTCCGCGCGGACAATTTTTCCCGCCGTGCAGGGAACAGGGGCGGCAAGGCAGGCCGCTTTCCAGCACAAGGTCATGCGGCCCGGAAGGGAAAAATCCCCATTCTTTTGTAGTAGGCCCGAAAAGGGCCAAAACAGGAACGTCCACTCCGGAGGCCAGGTGCATGGGGCCGGAATCTCCGGTAACCAATAAGGAGCAGCGGGCCAGTAACGCACACATTTCACGCAGGCTGGTGCGGTTTGTCAGGTCGCGCGGATTTCCGGAAAACAGTGGATCGCCTTGGCCGAAAGCCAGCCACGGCAATTCGAGCTTGTCCAGTTTTTCAGCCAGGCTGCGCCAGTATTCGGCCGGCCAGGCTTTCAGGCGGTGGGTGGCGAAAGGGTGCAGGGCCACCAGGCGCGTTGGAATATGCCCGAACAGTTCATTCAGGGCGCGTTCCGCTTTTCGCTCTTCAGCGCCGGTAATGAAGATGCGCGGGCGCAGGAGGTCGGCCGGCGGGGCTTCCGGTTCCAGGGCAAGGGCATAGCGCTGGGTGACGTTGTGTTCCAGGAGGGTTGAGCGGCAGAAGCGGCCTTTGGATCGTAAAAAGGCCCGGCGTTCCAGTGATAGCTTCGGGTAGCGCCGCACAGGGCCTTTCCACGAACAGGCCAGCAGGCGCGAACGCGTCGTTCCGTGCAGGTCAAGCAGGCCGCTTCCGGCATGTTCTTCGGCCAGAGAACGAAAATATGCAAAAAGGCGCGGAAGCTTCAAATCTTCAGGGCCTGGCGTGACAAAGCCGGTAACGGCCGGGTGATTTTCCAGCAACGGAGCCAAATTCTTTCTGGTGAACAGGGTAAAGGAGCAGCCGTATTTATTGCGCCAATATTCCAGCACCCCGCTCAGAAGAACCACGTCGCCCATGGCGCTCAGGCGCATAACCAGCCAGTGGCGCGGCATTTCCGGACCGGAAGTTCCTTGAGGGCGTGAGGGTAACAATGACATGCGTCAACCTAAAATAAACAATTGGTTATGATCTAAAAGCGGCATATGGTTCTGATAGCGCGTCCCGCTTTCAATAACAGATATGTTTTATGGGCGGAAGGTCTTTTTTCAGGTTTGTTAACTGCTTGATTAGCAATGATCTTTTATGTATAGTTAAAATTAGTTGAAAAAAAACCAGTTCCAGTGAATACTGTGTTAGAGTTGGTTACTGATAAGGTCTCGCAGGCCGTTTGCCATCTCTGCCGGAAAAAGCCAGGCCTTGCGGAAATAAAGGAAGCAGATGCATAACGTGCCGAAAGATCATAACCGACAGCTTGCGGCGTACAAAAAATCAATTTTTGCGCGCGCCCTGTCGATAGCTTCCATTCTGCTGGTGGCGGTGCAGGGCGTCGCTATAATAAACCTTTTGCGCGGTTTGTTCTCAGCGTCCGGCAGCACCGGACTCATTGAAATCATCATTATAGGCGTGTGCGCCATTTGCCTTGCCCTGCTGCTTTTCACCCGCCTAGTCAACCAGAATGAACTTGTACGCCACTTTTCCCCTTTTGACGAATCAGCGCAGTCTTCTTTCGCAACGGGCGGGCAAAGCAAACGCTTTGCCGACGGCCGTGCGTCCGACGCCGCCAACGCCGACGGCCAACTGAACCTCGACAGCCTTGCCTCCTATATGCAGGAAGGCCTTGCCGTTTTACGCAACGGCAATTTCGTGTACGTCAACAGCAGTCTTGCCTACCTGGTTGGAGCCATACCCGACGAAATGCTGCGTTGCCGCATTAACGAATTCATCCACCCTGACGACCTGGCCATGCTGAATATCAAAGAGCTTGACGCCTATGACGCTAACGCGGCGCCCAGCCGGATGACCTTGCGCATGATGACCAGGCTGGGCGACCAGCGCTGGGTTATCTGCAGCCTGCATCATATCCTTTGGGAAGGGGAAAACTCCGTTCTTATGCTTGTTGAGAATATCGGAGCCCTGAAGCAGGTTCAGCGCCTTCTTGAAGAACATGAGCAACAGGCGCGCATTCTTATAGAGCGCACCCCTCTGGGCATAGCCATGTTCGACCCCATAGGCCAGCTCAAGGTGGCGAATACCGCCTGGTATTCGCTGTGGAGCAATGTGGCGGGCGTTGGCGTGCGGCGTTTCAATATATTGCAGGATCCTTTCCTGCCAAGGGCTGACGTGGAAAAAGCCATAAGCCAGGTGTATAACGGCGTCGAAAGTTCAATAACCGCGCTGGAACATACAGCCCCCTGGGGTGAAACCCGTTGGCTGAACATGCATTTTCATCCGATGCAAAACGCTATCGGGCAGGTGATCGGCATGGTTATGATTCAGCAGGACATAACGGATCATGTGCGTTCCAGCCGCCGTGAGTCCGAGCTGAACGAGCAACTGGCCACTATGCGCATGGACTATGTGCACAAGCAGGAAAAGCTGGCCATGCTTATAGACGCGATGCCGTCTTCCATTATTTATGTGGATGAAAGCGATAACATCGCCCTGCTGAACCGCATGGCTGAAAAAAGCCTTGAATTGTCGCGTCAGCGCCTCATAGGGCAAAATATCCAGATGCTTAACAAGCTGCCGCCTGTTTATATCGACCTTATCCACAAGGCTGTCGCCGAGCATAAAGTGATGCAGGCCGGGCGCATTCCTCACCTTACCCCCAAGGGCATGCGTTATGAGGATGTGGTGGCCTATCCTGTTGATTATAAAAAACAGCCTGGCGCCGTGTTGCGCCTTGACGACGTGACTGAAAGGGTGCAGGCCGAACAGGGGCTTGGTTACCGCCACGAAGTGCTGATTCTGAGTTCCATGCTCGACAGGGTGATGAATTCGAGCGCTTCTGAATGGCAAAAGTTCGCCGAAGGCATACGCGGCATGGATCCGTATTTAAATGAACTGGAAGAGGGCGGCAAGGAATCCGCCTTGTCCGGCGAAGACCTGAACGCCATTTGCGAAGAGGCGCTGGAGCTGGCCGCCGGTGATTACGTGGTGGAAAGAAATTTCCAGCAGACCTTGCCAAAGGCCCTTTGCGACAGGCCCAAACTTCTTTTGGCCTTACGCGTTTTCGTCAGTATGGGCCTTTGCCTGGCTGAAGGCGGAAACAACGGGAAGAAACCTCGTTTCATCGTGAAAACCAGCCGCCACGGCCTTTACCTGCGTCTCTCCATTACTTGCTCTGGTCCTCTTGTTTCACCTGAAAGCGCCGCCGAAATTTTCGCTCCGTTCGCTTTGCCTGAATGCCGCAAGCTCGGCCTTGAAACGACCAAAGCTTATTTTTGCGTGACCCTGCTTCATAAAGGCAAGCTGCAATGCCTGCCCTTACCTGAAGGCGGGGTGCAATTCCTCTGTGATTTGCATCCAGCCCTGTAGACCTGCAATATTAAGTATCGAGGCCGCGAGATTGATGAATGTTACAGCGACTGCCGGAACCGCCTGGCCCTTGGGGCATTTTTTCAAGGTGCTGCGCGCGCCTTCGCCGGAAATAGCGAACGACCCGAGGGAAAATTTCGCTAACCCCGTGATAGGCCTCAGCCAGGACAGAAAAGTGCTTATTGCGCGCTATGCCGGAGCCTGCGGCCTGTATTGCTTTGACGCCTTTCAGGCGTCACTTTCCAAATTGCTGAGAGAAGGCGTCAAAATAATCATTTTAGACCTTCGTGACGTAAGCCACCTCAGCAACAGCCTGATAGGCGTTTTATTCGATTTTAACGCCGAGGTGTTCGGAACGGGCAGAAAACTTTACCTGTACAATTCCCTGCCTGATCTGGAAAAAACAATTACAGGCCTTAACCTGCACGGTTTCTTTTATTTCCTGCGCGACGAAGACGACCTTATAAACATTCTGCCGGTTGAATAACCGCGACGGGTCAATTTTATGCCTCCATATTATCTTCGGCATTACTTCAACCCTGATTTCGACTATCATGAATGCCAGCCCCGGTGCGAACTAAAGGGAGAAAGCCGCCTTTATTACCTCGGTTATGTGCAAAACGTAGTGAACGGGCAAGTTCTGGCCGAACTTATAGACCTTGGGGCGAATCCGGAATTTTCCGACTATGACCCGCGTTTCGTATACTCCGAACCGTTTCTGCCTCACGGGCCGAACTGCGCCCCGCATCCAGGCAACCCGAACCGCATTATCGCCACAGGTAACGGTTACCCGTTCTATTACGAAGGGAAAATAACCGTAAAAAAACTCCTTAACGTGCGCGGAAACCTCGATTTTCACACCGGCAACATTCTTTTCGGTGGTGACGTGGCCGTGCATGGGGCCATACATTCGGGCTTTTCCCTGAAAGCCAACAATGTTCTGGTCAAGGGGCAGATTGAAGGCGGTTCGGTCAAGGCGCAGGGGAACGTAGTGTGCGAGTCCGGAGTGCATGGCTCGCCGGACAGCGTTATCCGCTCTGACAGCAACGTGCATATGCGTTTTTGCCAAAACGCCCAGATCCGGGCCAAGGGCAACGTCATAATAAACGGCGACAGCCTGCATAACAAAATTTACGTGGGCGGCGTTCTGGTTGTAAAGGGCAGGCTTTGGGGCGGAACCGTATATGCCAACAATACCGTGTACGTCAACGGTTCTCTGGGTACCAGGGACGGCTCGCCCACCAGCGTTTTTATGGGGTATGACCCTTTCGACAACAGCACGCTGGACGAGTTCGACGACAAGTTGCGCCAGTTGCGCAAGCTGGAACAAACCTACGCCTTGCGGGCCAGGAAAAACGCAAACGCTGACGGCGGCAATGGCAACGTTCTTGAACTGATAAGGCGCAAGCAAGCTATCTGCACGGCCCGGCGCGACCAGCTCTGGTCTCGTTTCAGGGCCGATGAAGGCCGTGAGCAGCGTTGCCGCCTGATTGTAAGCGGAACCGTCGAGCCAGGTTTGGAAATATCCATCGGGCAGGCTTCTCTGTCTGTTGAAGAGCGTTTCCAGAATGTCGAATTCAGGCTTTTGAATGACGAAATCATCATAAGCGACGCGCAGCTGGGCAAATGAACGATTTTTCTCCGCCCCTGGGCGCGCAAGTTTCCGCGTATCTGGCGGAAGCGGTTGTTGAAGGCCCCACACTGACCGATATCACGATTGTTCCGTGTTCTCCCGCCGCCGGCAAAGGCGGCCGTCCTTTTTTAATGCTCGGCCCGGGCGGGCCGGAGCGTGAGCTTTCCATTCTGCCTCCGGAGCTTGGCGGGGCGGCTTCGGGCCAGCCAGCCGGAGCTTTTGACCATGAGCGGCACCTGCCCGTGCTTATCGGAAGCGGCATGGGCTTTGCTCTAGGTAAGCTGGTTCAGGCTTTGCCGGTTCCGGAAAATGGAGAAGCCCGTCTTCTGATAGTGGACAAGGAAAAAGAAATTTTGCGTCACACCGCGCTTAAAGAGCGCTTTGCCTCCGTTCCCGGTTTGGTCTGGGTAGACGAAACGGAAGCCGGAAACGCGGTCAAGCGCATTAGCCAAGAGCAGGGAAAGGCCGGAGGAAAGGCTTTTTTCCCAATCGTCAATCCTTGTTACACCAGGCTTGATCGTGTTTACTATTCAACTGTCGCGGATGCCGCCAAGGCCAGCCGCGCGGCCAATTTCTGGGAGAAATCCGCCTACCGTAAATTCCGTTCGGCTTCCCCGCGCATCATGCTGCTGACCAGCCAGTATTTTCTGATCGGCGAGATCAAGGCGGCCTGTGAACGCTTGGGTCTGGAACATCACCTCCTGCAAGTTCCGGAGCGGGAATACGGGCGCACGGAATTTGTGGAAGACCTGCTCTCCGCGGTGGTGCGTTTCAAACCCGATTTTGTGCTGACCATAAATCATTTGGGGGTGGATCGCGAAGGCATCCTGATCAGCCTGCTGGAACGCCTTGAATTGCCTTTGGCCTCATGGTTCGTGGATAATCCGCACCTTGTGCTGCACCTGTATGAAAAGGTCGTAAGCCCGTGGACGGCGCTTTTCACCTGGGATGAAGACACCATTGATTCTTTGCGCGGCATGGGCTTCCGGCAGGTCAGCTATTTGCCGTTGGGCGTTGATCACACCAGGTTTCTTCCGCCTGCTGAAAACCCGGCCTTTATTCCGAATGAAAACTGGCGGGCGAACGTTTCGTTTGTCGGCAATTCCATGTTGCACAAAGTGGATAGCCGGGTGGCCTCATTTTCCCCTCCGGCGGACTTGAAGCGCGACTACCGGCAGCTGGCGGCGGAATTCGGGGCCAGCGAAACGCGTTCGGTGCGCGAATGGCTTCAGGTTAACTATCCTTCGCATTTCGCCAAAATGCAGGCCGAGCTTGACGTGCCTGACCAGCTTTCTTACGAAGTCGCGCTTACCTGGGAAGCCACGCTGCAATATCGCCTGAGCTGCGTACGCGCCATTTTGCCTTTCAACCCGCTGATCGTGGGAGACGACGGCTGGCTGACCCTGCTTAAAGACGTTAAAACCCCATGGTCGTATCACAAAGAACTGGCTTATTACACCGACCTGCCCAATTTTTACCCGCTTTCGGCCATTAACTTCAACTGCACCAGCAAACAGATGAAGGGCGCGGTTAACCAAAGGGTGTTCGACGTGCCCGCGGCCGGGGCCTTTCTTTTGACGGACTGGCGTGAACAGTTGGGCGAGATGTTCGAGCCGGGGCGCGAGGTTGTTTGCTACCATTCCCCGGAAGAAGCCGAAGATCTGGCCGGATATTACCTGAACCACCCGGAAGCCAGGGAGAAAATTGCGCTGGCCGCCCGCGCCCGCGTGCTGCGGGATCACACTTACGATCAGCGTTTGCGGCGGCTTGTCGAATATATGCGCTCGGTGTGGGGCTAGGCGGAGTTTATGGAGGAAAACAAGCCTGTCTTGATCTTGCAGATGCAGCGCATGGGCGACCTGGTGCTGACCTTTCCCCTGATAGGCTGGCTTGTGGCCATGTTTCCCGGACATCCGGTCTGGGTTGTGGCGGAAGAGGCTTTTTTCAAAGGCCTGATGCCGCTTTCGCCCGATGCGGTATTTTTCCCGTATGATTCCGCCTCCATGCTCAAACGCCGCGACTATGCGCTTATTATCAACCTGAGCCACCGCCCGGAGGCCGCCGCCCTGGCCGGAAGCCTGCGCTGTGAAAGGCGCCTCGGCCAATACCGCGCGGAAAACGGCGCAACGTATATAGCGGGAGACTGGCAGCTTTACCGCCATTCTTTCGTGCGCAACAACCGTTATAATCTTTACCATTGGTCTGACCTGAACGGCCTTGACCTGGTTTCCCCCCGCCAGCTTAAACGCACCCTTTGGACATCTCCGTCCGCCGATGGGCCTGGGAAGGCTTCCGGCGGACGCATAGGGCTTTTTCTGGGGGCCAGTGAAACGGAAAAAAGGCCGGAACTCTCATTTTGGGCGGAGCTGGCGCAAAAACTTATGGCGCGCGGGCATAAGCCGGTTTTTTTGGGGGGAGAGGCGGAACGGGAGATGGGGCAGGCTTTGAGCCGGCAATTGCGGTCTCCGTCTTTGAATTTGTGCGGCCGGTTTTCCGTGAGCGAACTGGCCAGATTTATCGCAGAGCTTGACCTGCTTGTCACTCCGGACACCGGTCCGATGCACATTGCCGCCTGGGTGGGAACCCAGGTGCTGAATCTTTCGCTCGGACCGGTCAATATGTGGGAAACCGGGCCTTGCACTCCGGGACATTATATTCTCAGGCCGGCACTTTCATGCACCGGTTGCTGGCAATGCCGCTATTCCGCGCCTCTTTGCCGCGATAGCCTGAACCCAGGGCGTGTTGCCTTTATTGCTGGAGCCATCTTGAACCGGAATGTTGAAGGATTGGCTTCGCTTGATCTGCCCGGTCAGGAACTCTGGCTCAGCGGGCGTGACGCCAACGGACTCTATGATCTTATTCCTCTTGGGGCGCAGGAAAAAGACCGTGGCCGTCAGGCCCGCCTTGCCTTGAGCCGTTTTTGGCAGGCTTTTTTCGGAGTGCGTTTCCAACGTCTTCCGTCCTCGACGCTGGAAAGCGGGCGCAAACAACTTTTGGAGCGCCACCCGGAAACCGCCGGGCATCTGCTCAAGGCCGGCTCCAGCCTGCTGCTGGAAATGTTGAAGGCGAACAAAAACAACGGATTTGATGCCGGCGCCGCAAAGCTGTTTGCGGATGCCCAAGGGCCGCTTTCTCCCTTGCTCGGTTACCTCGGACTTTATTTACAAAATAATGAATATAGCGCGGAAGCCCGCGCCCGGTCTTTGGAGTGGTGCGAAAGCCTGCGGAACTGCCTTACAATATAACGGTCAATATATGGAAAAAATTCGCAGCATACAGGTCGTGAACGTGCGCTGGTTTAACGCCACCGCGTGGTACGCTTTATTTTTGAGCCGGCTATTGCGTGAGGCCGGGCATGAAACCCTTGTTCTGGGCCTTCCCGCCGCCGCCTCTTTTAAAAAAGCGGAAGAGTGGGGGCTGGAACCGCGCGGACTTGAGCTTAACAGTGCCAACCCTTTGGTTCTTGGTAAGCTCTATGGTCAATTAAGGCGCATTATCGCGGATTTTCGTCCCCACGTGGTCAACTGCCACCGGGGCGAAGGTTTTTTGCTTTGGGGGGCGCTGAAAGCCGCCGGTGATAACTTCGCCCTGGTGCGTACGCGGGGCGACCAGCGAGAGCCGAAAAACAACCTTCCGAACCGCATTTTGCACGGCCGGGTGGCTGACGCGGTCATAGCCACGAATTCGCGCACGCGCGACAGCCTTGTTCAGCGGCTTGGGCTGCCTCCGGAAAAAGTAAGCCTTGTGCCGGGCGGGGTGGATACAAAAGCATTTTACCCGGATCAGGCCGGGAGGACCGCAGTGCGCGCTGAATTCAACTGGGGGCCGGACGATTTTGTCGTCGGCCTGGTAGGGCGTTTTGATCCGGTCAAAGGGCATGATGTTTTGCTGGAGGCTTTGCGCCGCGTGCGTGAGACGCCTGGGCAAGGCGATAATGGACGCAAGCTGCGCCTGTTTTTAATCGGTTTCGGCGCGAATATTTCCGAAAATGACATGCTGCGGCGCATTGCAGAGGCCGGACTGGGCGATGTCACGGCTATCAGCGGGCGGCGCAACGATATAAACGCCTGCCTGAACGCGCTTGATCTCGGCGTTCTGGCTTCCACCGGATCTGAGGCCATAGCCAGGGCGGCGGTGGAAATTATGGCCTGCGGCGTGCCTTTGCTCAGCACGAACGTCGGCATAATGCCTGATTTGCTGCCAGACTCGCTGCTCATTCCCCCCAACAGGCCTGACTTGCTGGCCGAAAGCTTGCGCAGGGCGGCTTATGAACCGGACTGGCTTGAAATTTTGCGCGAGGCCGGGCGGAACACCATGGGGCATATCAAGGAAAGCGATTTTCTGGAGCAAACTCTGGCCGTGTACCGGGCTTGCCTGCAATGATTCCTCCATAGGCTGTTTCGCGGTAGATTTTTAAGGCGCGCTCCCACGCAAATTCTTTGATTTGGCCGAATAGCACAGGTTGGCAGTAGCTTCGCAAAAGGTCTGCTTTCTTCTTCGCGGCGTGAAAGATATTTTTACAGTGGGCAGACCTGCGTAAAATATTCGCGTTTTCGATTTTTTAGTTGCATTGTTCGGGGAACGGGAATATAAAACTTTTCCGGCGTTTCTAAACGGCGCAACGGGCAGTTAGCTCAGCTGGTAGAGCACCGCCTTCACACGGCGGGGGCCACAGGTTCAAGTCCTGTACTGCCCACCATGTAAATCAAGGGGTTACGATGAATTACATCGTAACCCCTCTTTCTTTCCCAACACCATTCCCAACACCGAACGGCAAAGAAGCTAGCTAATGCCAAGGGCGGAGGCTGGGTGAGGCTGATCGCCAGGCTGAGGCGGCTGGGGTGGACGATCATATTTTGGGAGATTTTCCCCACACCTTCCCCACACAAAATTGGGGGTGAGTTTGAGTTTTCCCAACACCGTCCCAACACGGAATATCGTGACTCTAGGCAGCGGTTCCGTCAGCCCGCATTGCTCCTTTACTCCTTTTGATATAACATATCGCCATGCCAACGGCCTATCACGCCAAACTTTTTGCGCACGAAATCTCACGGCGTCATGCCTCGTCAGATCTGGAAAAGTTCATCCCTACCCTCATGGGCGCGCGGGTTGACCTGAACCCGCATCAGATTGACGCGGCTCTTTTCGCATTTCGTTCCCCCTTATCTAAAGGCGCAATCCTGGCGGATGAAGTCGGCCTAGGCAAAACCATTGAGGCCGGTATCGTGCTGGCCCAGAAATGGGCGG
>JAVBMT010000032.1:0-24889 GCA_031552195.1 Desulfovibrionaceae bacterium | reverse complement strand
GTGGTCGTGGAACCCGCCACTTCAGATTCCCCGGGAACTTTTTCATGCCTTAACATATACGCTCGCTGCCTTAAAAGTTCGACCACATCGGGGGGGGGGGCGGCCTGGCCGTTTGCTACGCCGCCTGGGCCGCCGCCCGGCTGGGCCTCAAAACCCTGCTTCTTACCGGCAACGTCGACCGCATCGGCCACCTTTCCTGCAACCCCGCCATCGGAGGGCTGGGCAAGGGGCATATGGTGCGCGAAATAGACGCCCTGGGCGGGTGCATGGGCAAATGGGCCGATGAAGCCGGCATACAGTTCCGCATTCTCAATGCGGGCAAAGGCCCGGCCGTGCGGGCCACCAGAGCGCAAATCGACCGCGAGGCTTATATGGCGGCGGTCAAGCGCGATATTTTCGCGCAGGAGAACCTGTGGGTTTTTCAGGACATGGCCGCGGAACCCTTGCTGGACAAAGGCGCCGTTTGCGGGGTCAGAACGGAACTGAACCGCATTTTTTCCTGCCGCGCCGCGCTGCTCACAACCGGCACCTTTCTGGGCGGGCGCATACACATAGGCCCATGGCAAAGCCCGGCCGGGCGCATGGGCGACGCGCCCTCAAACGCCCTTTCCGCCTCTTTGCTCCAGCTTGGCGTGCGCCTCGGCCGCCTGATGACCTGCACAACCCCGCGCATTCTGAAGAACAGCATCAATTTCAGCAAGCTGGAAGAACAACCGGGCGACAGCCCCACCCCGAAATTTTCCTTCGCCGGGCCTGGGCCCCGCCTGCCCCAGCTTTCTTGCTGGCTGAGCTGGACAACGCCTGAAAGCCACGAGATAATCCGCAATAACCTGGCCCTTTCCCCCATGTACAACGGGGCTATTCCCGGCCCCGGCCCGCGTTACTGCCCCTCGATCGAAGACAAGATCGCCCGTTTCCCCGACAAGGAGCGCCATCAGATTTTTATCGAACCGGAAGGTACGGACAGCCCGGAATATTACCCGAACGGAATGCCCACCGGGCTGCCGCTGAACGTGCAGGAAGACTTTTTGCACAGCATACCCGGCCTGGAAAGTTGCGTTGTCCTGCGGCCGGGTTACGCGATTGAATATGACTTCGTGCCGCCGACCCAGCTTACGCCCGGCCTGGAACTTAAAAACGCGCCGGGGCTCTGGTGCGCCGGGCAGATCAACGGCAGTTCAGGTTATGAAGAGGCCGCGGCCCAAGGGTTGTGGGCCGCCCTGAACATAGCCTGCCGTCTGCGGGACGATTTGCCGGAATCTTTCAGCCCGGGGCGCGACGAAGCCTATATGGCCGTTCTGGTTGACGACCTCGTGACCAAAGGCACGGACGAGCCTTACCGCATGTTCACCTCAAGGGCGGAACACCGCCTTCTGCTGCGCGAAAGCAACGCTGACGCCCGCCTGACTCCGCTGGGGCGCGAACTGGGCCTGGTGGGCGACGGGCACTGGGCGGCTTACAGCGCCAAAGCCAAGGCGCTGGAAGAACTTTTACGCGGGCTGGAAGAAAGAAGCGTCACCCCGGACAAGGCGACAAGGGAATTTTTGAGCGCCCTGGGCGAAAACGCCCCGGCCAAAGGAATAAGCCTGGCCGGACTTTTGCGCCGCCCCGGACTTGACACGGAAAAGCTTCTGCCCTTCTGGCCGGAAATGGCGAATTTCAGCCAGGAAGCCCGCCTGGAGGCGGAAACCGTCATCGCCTATTCCGGTTATTTGCAGCGCCAGCGCGAACTGGCCTCCCGCCTGGGCGAACTGGACGAACGCGTCCTGCCAGCCCTCGCTTATGCGGAAATTCCGGGGTTGAGCCGCGAAATAGTGGAAAAACTAAGCGCCATACAGCCGGGCACCCTGGGCCAGGCTTCGCGTGTGCCGGGGGTTACCCCGGCTGCCATAGGCTGCATAGAGATATATCTGAAAAAGAATGAAGCCGGCAAAACTTCAGCGCTCCGCCAACGCCAGCCCGATACTTTTTGACTGCGGCGCGAATCTGATATTGCGTTATCTCTTTGTTCCCTATAAAAGGAACAATATGCTGGCCGCCGGTCAAATGCGGGTCTATACAGAGAAGGGCCGTAACGGCGGCTCCGGCGCAGCCTTCATCCGCCTTCAGTCGCGGCGTTGTAATTGTATTATAATCATTTCGGAGTCCTTTAGTGGTTACAGAACTTATAATGGCTGCGTTAAAAGGATGGATGGCCCCGCAGGGCATGACCATTTCAGAAATAAGCGATTCATTCGTCAAACGCAGCAAGGCTTTCACAGACTCCCCGGAAGTGCTGATAGCCATATGCGTCCTGATCGGGCTGCTGCTCCTCGCCATGCTCTTCATTTACCTGCAGCGCCGCAGGATGAGATATGTTCCGCACGGCTGGATTCTCGACCCGAAGGTCATAAACTCCGTGCTTGAAATGGCGCTTGACCAGCGCCGCACGTTCGAACTGCGCCTTTCCAGCGACAGCAACCGCCCGTTGCTGCGCTGTTCCCCGGTAAACATCAAGAACGGAGAGCTTGAGCTTGAAGCCTTCGGCGTGAACAGCGTGGCCCAGGACTGGGTGAACCGGGAAGTGGAAGTATTTTTCAAAATCGCATTCAGCGGAAACTTTACCTATTACGCGGTTGTAGCCACCATTAAAGATGTGCGCGTCGCGACTTCCGAACTGGTGATCCTGAGGCTGGCAACCTTCACCAAGCTTGAAAACAGGCAAAAAAGGTCTTTCCTGCGCATCATGCCGTCCAGGGACATGCTGCTTGGGTCAGGGCTGTGGTACAACAACCAGCCGGAAGGCGAAATTCTGAACGACGTCAGCCTTTGGCCCAAGCCTGATCTGGTGAACCTGCCTTACAGGCTTAACCAGTTCACCATACAGGACATCTCGGCCGGCGGCATGCGCATCAAAATAGAGCGCGCGGAAATAGCGGGGTGGGAGCGCACGTTCGCGCAGGGCGAGCATTTATACGCCATTCTCACGCTGCGTGATCCGGAAGAAACCAAACCCCTGCGTTTCTGCCTGCGCTGCCGGGTGCAGAACATCACCATGGACTATGTCACCCAGGCCTTTATTCTCGGCCTGCAATTCATCGCCTGGGCCGATGTGAAGGAAGGCACGGCCACCACGCTGGAATGGCTTAGCCTGTCGAAAAATTTTGAAATCGGGCGCATCGCCAACTGGGTGATAAAACGCCACCTGGAAATGTTCCGCGAAACCCCGGACGAAGAACGCTTCTAAATTTCATCCGCTTGGCCATGGCGGCCAAACGCGCCAAAGGCCTGTTCGTTGCAAGCGCGAGGTTTGCCGGGCCCAACCTTTAACCAAGGAGCTGGTTTTGGACGGTGATTCAGATAGTAGCGGCTTGTGGCAAAAACTTTCCCGCCTCTTCAGCAAAACTGTCGACCCGGTCAAACAAGCCATCATAGACGCCACCGCCGACGGCGAAATACAGGCGGAAGAACGCTCCATGCTGTTGCGCGTCTTGCAGATGGACGACGTTCAGGTGCAAGACATCATGACCCCGCGCACGGACATAGACGGCGTAGACGCTGACACGAGCATCGCCAAGGCGGTTGAACTTGTCGTGGCTTCCGGCCATTCACGCATTCCCATCTACAAGGAAAACCGCGACAACATAGTCGGCGTGGTCTACGCCAAAGACCTGCTGCGCGAGCTTATGCACCGTGAACACATAGACAAATCCGTGGCCGGGGTAATGCGCGCGCCTTTTTTTGTGCCGGAAACCAAAAACGCCCTGGAGCTGCTGCAGGAATTCAAGGCCAAAAAAACCCACCTCGCGGTCATTCTTGACGAATACGGCGGAACCAGCGGCATAGTCACTATTGAAGACGTACTTGAACAGATTGTTGGCGACATAGAAGACGAGCACGACGCCCCCAAGGAAGATGAAATACGCCTTCAGCCTGACGGCAGCGTCGTTCTCAGCGGCCGGGCCTACCTGGATGACATGAACGCCGCCCTCGGGCTGAAGCTGGAATCGGACGAAGTAGACACAATCGGCGGCCATATTTCGCATATTCTGGGCCGCGTGCCCGCCCCCGGGGAAGAATTCGTCATGGAAAACCGCAGCTTCAAGGTGCTTGAGGCCGACGCCAAACAGATTCACAGCATACTCATGACGGAAATAACCGCGCCGGAAGATCAGGAATAGCCAAGTTTCTCCGCTTGCATCACAAGGCGTTCCGAGTTTGAAAATTCACGCGTTCACGCCGCCGCCGGAAAAATACGCGGCCCGGCGATTGCGCAGTCTTCAAGCTTTTGATATTGAATTTACTTCCGCAAGGCATGCCCGCATGTCTTGTTTTCATTACATCTTTCACCTTTTCCGGAGTTTCCTTTCATGGCCAAAAAACCAGCATTGTCGGCTGAAGAAGCCCGCCTTGAAGCCCTTAGCACGGCCTTAAGCACCATTGAGCGCAAATACGGGCAAGGCGCCATCATGAAGCTTTCTGACAATGCCCATGTCAGCATTCCGGTCATTCCCACCGGTTCCATCGGGCTGGATATAGCCCTGGGCGTGGGCGGAATACCACGCGGCCGGGTAACGGAAATATACGGCCCTGAATCTTCAGGCAAAACCACCCTCACCCTGCACATTGTGGCCGAAGCCCAGAAACTTGGCGGAACCTGCGCCTTCATAGACGCCGAGCACGCCCTGGATATCGAATACGCCAAACGCCTGGGCGTGAAAACGGACGAATTGCTCATTTCGCAGCCGGACTTCGGCGAGCAGGCCCTTGAAATAGCCGACATGCTGGTGCGCTCCGGCGCGGTCGACCTTGTGGTGATAGACTCCGTGGCCGCCCTTATTCCCCAGGCCGAACTCGACGGAAGCATGGGCGAAATGCAGGTCGGCGGCCAGGCCCGCCTGATGTCGCACGCTTTGCGCAAACTTACCGGAACCATCCATAAATCGCGCGCGGCCGTTATTTTCATCAACCAGCTGCGCATGAAAATAGGCGTTACCGGCTACGGCAGCCCGGAAACCACTACGGGCGGCCAGGCCCTGAAGTTCTACGCCTCGGTTCGCCTTGACATCCGCAAGATACAGACCATTAAAGACAAGGAAGAAGCCATAGGCAACCGCACCAAGGTCAAGGTGGTGAAAAACAAGGTCGCCCCGCCCTTCCGCGAAGTCCTGTTCGACATAATATACGGCCAGGGGCTTTCGCGCACCGGCGAAATTGTGGAAATGGGATCCGAAGCCGGCATAATAGACAAAAGCGGCGCATGGTTCGCCTACAAAGGCGAACGCCTGGGCCAGGGCAAAGAAAACGTCAGGGCCTTTCTGGATGAAAATATCGAACTGCGCAACAAGATTGAAGAAGAACTTGTCGCCCACCTGGGCGTAACCCCGCGCCTGATGCCTTCCGGCGGGCAAAACGGCAGTGACGCCGACGACGCGGACTAGATATTTTCACGTTGAAAAAGCTCTGGCGACGGGCCGCGGATAAAAAATTTTACTTGGTTCTAAACAACAACCAGACAGCAAGGACGAAAATATGCTGACCACACAAGAAATACGCAAACGTTTTCTGGAATACTTCAAGGCCAGAGGCCATGAAGTTGTGCGCTCTTCTTCCCTGGTTCCGCGCGACGATCCTTCCTTGCTGTTCACGAACTCCGGCATGGTGCAGTTCAAAAACATCTTTCAGGGCCTGGAAAAACGATCTTACAGCAGGGCCACGACCGCCCAGAAATGTCTGCGCGTGGGCGGCAAGCACAACGACCTGGAAAACGTGGGCCGCACCGCTCGCCATCACACTTTTTTCGAAATGCTGGGCAACTTTTCCTTTGGCGACTATTTCAAGGAAGACGCCATCAAGTTCGCCTGGGAATTCATAACCAAAGAGCTGGGCCTGCCTGAAGACAAGCTTTACGCCACGGTTTTCCGTGACGACGACGAAGCCGAACAGCTCTGGCTCAAACATACCTCCATTCCCAAAGAACGTATTTTCCGCATGGGCGAAAAAGACAACTTCTGGGCCATGGGCGACAGCGGCCCCTGCGGCCCCTGCTCGGAAATTCTCATCGACCAGGGCGAACATATGACTTGTGGCCCAAATTGCGGCATAGGCAAATGCGATTGCGACCGTTTTCTGGAAATATGGAACCTGGTGTTCATGCAGTTCAACCAGATCGAACCGGGCAAACGCGAGCCGCTGCCCCGCCCCAGCATAGACACCGGCATGGGCCTGGAGCGCGTAAGCGCGGTCTGCCAGGGCGTTTACTCCAACTACGACACTGACCTTTTCCAGAACCTCATCCATTACGCCGGCGGGCTGGCCGGGGTGAAATACAGCAAAAGCGCCCCGGACACGAACGACGTGGATACCGCCTTGCGCGTCATCGCCGACCACAGCAGGGCCATCGCCTTCATGATAGCCGACGGCATCATGCCTTCAAACGAAGGGCGCGGCTACGTGCTGCGCCGCCTGCTGCGCCGGGCTTACCGCTTCGGCCGCCTGATCGGCATGCCCAAAACCTTCCTGCACCTCACCACGCAAAAAGTGGTTGAGGAAATGGGCGAAGGCTTCCCCGAGCTTGCGCAGAACAGCGCCTTCATGCGCCGCATGGTGCTTGAAGAAGAAGAACGTTTTGAAAAAACCCTGGAAAAGGGTCTGGCCCTGCTGGAAGAAGAAACCGCCGCCCTGCGCGCGGCCGGAAAAGACACCCTGCCCGGCGACGTCGTCTTCAAACTTTACGATACCTACGGCTTCCCGCTGGATATCGTAAACGACATTACCGAAAAACAGGGTTTCAAGGTGGACGAGGAAGGCTTCAAGGCTCATATGCAGGAGCAGAAAACCAGGGCCAAGGCGGCCTGGAAAGGCTCGGGCGAATCCGGCCTGGCTTCCCGCTTCGCCTCTTTGCTTGAAGAGGGCTTGCGTTCAGAGTTCTGCGGCTATGCAACCACCAGCTCCGAAGGGCGGGTTATCGCGCTGCTGGATGAAACCGGCGAACAGGTCGACAAGCTCCCGCAAGGCGCGAAAGGCTGGCTGGCCAGCCGCCGCACGCCTTTCTACGGAGCTTCCGGCGGGCAGAGCGGCGATACGGGCCTGATTGAGGCCCACGGAACCCACGGGGCCGAGGCAAAAGTCGTCGACACCCTTAAACCGGCCCCTGAGCTTATTATCCACCAGATTGAAGTAACGCGCGGCGCCATGCTGCTCGACGCTGAAATAACCCTGCGGGTTGACGAAGAACAGCGCCGTTCGGCGGCCAGAAACCACAGCTGCACCCATCTGCTGCAAGCCGCCTTGCGCGAGGTTCTGGGCGCTCACGTCCACCAGGCCGGTTCGCTGGTATCCTCCGACCGCCTGCGTTTCGACTTCACCCACATCGCGGCTATGAGCAAAGAGGAACTGGCTGAAGTGGAACAGCGCGTGAACGCCGCCATAATGGCCGACCTTCCGCTGGAAGTTAAGGAATGCTCTTACGACGACGCCATAGCCGAAGGGGCCATGGCCCTGTTCAATGAAAAATACGGCGACCGGGTGCGCGTGGTCAGCATTCCCGGTGAATCGGTCGAACTGTGCGGAGGCACGCACCTTGAACGCACCGGGCAGGCCGGTTTGTTCGCCATTCTCGGAGAGTCCGGCATAGCGGCCGGAACCAGGCGCATAGAAGCCGTAACCGGCTGGAACGCCTTCAGGCTTTTTCAGAGCCAGCGCGACAATCTCGGGGCCATTTCCGCCCAGCTGAAAACCAGGCCGGAAGAAAGCGCGGAAAAGGTGCAGTCACTTCTCGCGGAAAACCGTTCCTTGCGCAAAAGCCTGGAAAAAGCGGGATCACAGTCCGTTTCAGACCAGAACCGCAATCTCACCCAGGGCGTTGAAAACGTGAACGGCATACAAGTGCTGGCGGCCCGCTCCGGGGCGGGAAGCATCAAGGCCCTGCGCGACGTGGTGGACGACCTGCGCTCCAAACTGCCTTCGGCGGTGCTTTGCCTTACCGCTGAAGAGGAAGACAAGGTGCACATGATCGTTGCCGTGCCGAAAAGCCTTAACGAACGCTTCACAGCCCCGGCCCTGATCAAGGAAACGGCGGCGAAGATAGGCGGTTCCGGCGGCGGGCGTCCCGACCTGGCCCAGGCGGGCGGAACGGACGCCGGAGGCATAGACGCGGCTTTCGCCGAACTGAAAAAGCTGTTGCGCTAAGCCAGGGCGCAACCTGCCGGTAAAACGCCCGACGGACGCCCAAGATATAATTGCTTGACCTTTGCCGGTTTACAAAGTAAGAATGCGGGTTCGTGTTTTTCGAAGCGAGTTTATTTATAACACGAATGAATTGTTCCGCCAGCAAGGCGCGATCGCCCGGCTGCCGGAAAAACGCCGAAAACTCACTTCAGTTGCAAAATACAGGCCTAGCGCCTTGAAAGTAAAAATGCCCTATTAAGGAGACTTGCAATGCAAAGAACATATCAGCCGAGCCGCATCAAGCGCAAGCGCACCCATGGTTTCAGAGCCCGCATGGCCACCCCCGCCGGCCGTGAAATCCTGAGCCGCAGAAGGGCCAAGGGCCGCAAAAAGCTGTCCGCCTAAGCCCAAGGCTTAATCGTGAACAACGCAGCAGGCGTCTGCCAACCGGAGAATTCGGACAACTTTTCGGCAGCGCCTCTGTGTTTTTTGCGGCAAAATCGCATTTTGGCCGGGCGGCACTTTGCGCGTTGCTATAACGCCGGCAAACGCTTTTTTTCCGCAAATTTTATCCTGTTCGTACTCCAAAGCCCGCGGGAAGATGGCCGGAACGCCGCCCCTGAACCGGCAACCTGGCGTTTGGGCCTTGCCGTCAGCAAAAAAACCGGCACGGCCGTCACGCGAAACCGGGTGAAGCGCCTGGCGCGCGAAGTTTTCAGGCAAAACCAGGCGTTGCTGCCGCAAGGCATGGATATCGTGCTTGTTCCCAAAAAGAATCTTGATCCGGCGAAGCTTACCTACGACAGCCTGAAAACGGAACTGTTGCCTGTGTTCAAGTCACTGGCGAAAACGCCCAGGAAAGGAGCGCCCACATGACGTTCATGCGCAAGCTGGCCATTTTGCCCATCAGGGCTTACCAGCTTTGCCTGTCGCCTTACCTTGGCCCCTCCTGCCGTTACCTACCAACCTGTTCGGCTTACGCGGCGGAAGCCATTGCCGTTCACGGCGTCTTCAAAGGCTTATATTACGCCCTGCGCCGCATTTTGCGCTGCCACCCATGGGGCGGTTCCGGCTATGACCCTGTTCCCCCGCCCGCGGCAAAAGCGCCCCGGTAACAACCCGGCATACCTTTTACGTATCCATTTTTTAGGACTGCTGTAATATGGAAAACAGAAATCTTATTCTTGCCATGGCCCTTTCCATGATCGTCATTCTGGGCTGGAGTTTTCTGAGCGAAGAACTCGGCCTTACACCGCCGAAGCCGGAAATATCCGCCACCGAAAATTCAGGGCAGGCGACGCAGCCCGCCGCGCCCGCCCCGGCCGCGAACGTTCCGGCCGCCCAGCCGGTCTCGGCTCCGGCTCAAGGAAAAGACCTGGTTATAGAAACCCCGCTGTACAAGGCCGTGCTTTACACCGGCGGCGGCTTTCTGCGCTCGTTCGAACTGAAGCATTACAAAACCTCGATCGACCCGTCCGCCGCACTGGTGAACATAATAAGCCCGGAGGCCGCCAAAAGCGCGCCTATGGGCCTTTTGCTGAACGGCATTTCCTCCTGGACGGCTGGAAACTGGCAACTTGAGGAAGGCGGCGACCTGACGCTGGCCCCAGGAACCAAAGGCAGCGTCCGCCTGACCGGGGAAATTGAGAACATGCGAATTTCCCGCCTCTTCATATTCAACGCGGACACTTACACGGTTGAAGAAAAGCTGGAAATAGCCTCTCCGGTTCAACGTTCCGTGAGCCTTGGCCTTAAAGTGAACGCCACCAGCCTCCGCAATGCGGATGAAGACCGCAACATCACCCGCATAGCCGAGCTGCTGGGCGGAAGCTTCAAGGAAACGGAGAGCGAGTCCGACCTTAAGGAAGGCATTTCCGCTTCCGGCGACCTGGGCTGGGGCGCGATCATGAGCAACTACTTCATTGCCGCGATTTGCCCGGAAAGCAACGACTTCAGCCTGAAAGGCCTGCTCAGGGACAACGTCTTCTCGCTGGTCATGGAAAAATCCGGCATTGCCGTCGAACCTGGCGCGCCTTCCCCCCTGAACGCAACCTATTACTTCGGCCCGAAAAAAACCTCAGACCTTGAAAAGGGCCCGAAAGACCTGTTCAAGGCGCTGGACTACGGCATGTTCACAATTGTGGCCCGCCCGCTCATTTTCCTGCTCAAGGTCTTTTACCAGTTTGTCGGGAACTATGGCGTGGCCATAATCCTGCTCACCATAGTCATCAAGGCCATTCTCTGGCCCCTGTCGCAAAAAAGCTACAAATCCATGAACCAGATGAAGAAACTTCAACCCCTCATGGCCAAGCTGCGCGATAAATACAAAGATGACAAAACCGAACTGAACAAGCAGATGATGCAACTGTACAAGACTTACAAAGTCAACCCGATGAGCGGCTGCCTGCCCATTCTCGTGCAGCTTCCGGTCTTTGTCGGCCTTTATCAGGGGCTTTTGAACGCCATTGAACTGCGCCAGTCTTCCTTCATCACTTACCTGCCTTTTACCGACAAAATCTGGCTGGCCGACCTTTCCGTGATGGACCCGTACTTCATCACCCCGCTGATAATGGGCGCAACCATGCTTCTCATGCAAAAAATGACCCCCAACCCAGGCGACCCCACACAGGCCAAAATACTGATGCTCATGCCGGTGGTTTTCACCGCCATGTTCATCACATTTCCCTCCGGCCTGGTCGTCTACTGGCTCACCAACAACGTGCTCTCCATAGCCCAGCAATGGTGGATGTTGCGCAACAAGGACTGATTTCCGGCGCCGGAAGTAAGGACAAAGCATGAGCGAATATATTGAATTCAAGGGACGCACCCTGAACGAGGCCATCGCCGAAGCCTGCGCTTTTTACAGCGCGGAGCGCGAGAAGCTGGAAATAGAAATAGTCAATGACGCCAAATCCGGTATTTTCGGGCTGGTTGGGGCGAAAAAGGCCACGATACGCGCCCGCCGCGCCCAGGTTCCTACCATGGACGCCAAAGAATTGGCTTCGTTGGCCCGCTCGCGCGGCAAGGAAGAAAGCCAGGCCCCCAAACCAGTGAAAAATCACGCGGAAAAGAAAAACCAACCGGAAAAAAAGCAGGAGCAGGCTGAGCAGCCCGGCGCGCCTGAAAAAACTCCTGAAGAGCCCGCTCACGCCAGAAACGGAACCGGAAAACCCGCTGGAAACCAGCGTAAAGAAAAGCCGGAACCGCGCGAAAAAGCCGATAAAGATGCGGAACGCCATTCGCGCGGGCAGCGCAACAAACCGGCCGGCAAGCCTCGCCCCGTTTCCAAAGAGCCTGCCAAACAGGAAGAAGTTTACGGCGATGCCGTGCTTGATCCCTCTGAAGCCGAAGAGCAGGCGTCTTTCAGCGGCGTTTCGCCGGAATCGCTCAATCAGAACGAGCTGCGCGAAGTTGTGCTGGAAGCCGTGCGCAAAATGGCTGAAGGCATAGTCGGCCCCGAGGCCACTTACGAAATTGAATTCGGGCGCGACCGCATTTTTGTGCTTATCAGCCAGGTGGAAAACCCCGGCCTGCTGATCGGGCGCGACGGGCAAACCCTCAGCGCCCTGCAATATCTGGCCAGTTGCATCGTCTCGCGCCGCATGCAGGCTTCATTGCGCGTGCAGATAGACGCCGGAGACTACCGTGAGCGCCAGAATGACAAACTGCGCGAACTGGCCCTTGAACTGTCCGCCAAAGTGAAAGAGAGCGGCAAGGCCCAATCCACCAAACCCATGAGCGCTTATCAGCGCAGGGTCGTTCACCTGGTTCTGCAAGACGATGCCGAGGTGCAAACCCACAGCAAAGGCGAAGGCTCGCTGAAGCGCGTGGTCATTGCGCCCAAACGCAAGTAGGGCATCTTAAAAACGAGAAAGGCGCGCCCGTTGGCGGCGTGCCTTTGGCACAGGGCCAGGCCGTGGGTATCCCGGTAAAATGACCGGCTTTTTGCGGCGGCAAGTCAACCCGCAAAGAACATTTCAACATTAAGACGCTCCAGGTACCATGCCAGTTCCGCTTTCTTCCGACACTATCGCCGCGATAGCCACCGCCCCCGGACAGGGAGCGGTGGCTATCATCCGTTTAAGCGGCCAGCGCAGCCTGGGCATTCTGCAGGAACTTTTCCGCCCCGGCCCACATTACCGGAACAACGCTCTCCCCTTCGCCTTCAAGCCGCGCACCCTGCACTACGGCTGGCTGCACAGCCCTAAGGGCGAAGCCCTGGACGAGGTTATGGCCGTGCATCTGCCTGGCCCGCGCTCCTTCAGCGGAGAAGATTGCGTGGAAATACATTGCCACGGCGGAAGCGCCGTGCCCCAGGCCGTGCTTCAGGCAACCCTGGAGGCAGGGGCCAGGCTGGCTGAACCAGGTGAATTCACGCGCCGGGCCTTCCTTAACGGCCGCCTTGACCTGAGCCAGGCAGAGGCGGTGGCAGAAATAATAGCCGCGCCGACCATGGAGGGGGTGCGGCTGGCCGGGCAAAAACTGCAAGGGGGGTTGGCTGACAAGGTGCTGGCTATGCGCGGCGATCTGGATTTTTTGCGCGCCCACCTTTGCCTGCAACTGGACTTTCCGGATGAAGACGCTTCTGAATCCGCCAGCCAGCCGGAAAGCGAGCTGTTTCAGGAAAAATTGCTCAGACTGATTTCTGACGTCCACGCCCTGCTGGACGCGCACAAACGCGCCGCCTTAGTGCGCGAAGGAGCCATGCTGGTGCTGGCCGGCCCGGTCAACGCCGGAAAATCCAGCCTGCTGAACGCGATTCTGGGCCGGGAAAGGGCCATTGTTTCACCCTACGCGGGCACCACCCGCGATTTCATTGAAGAGCAAATCGACCTGAACGGATTGCCCCTGCGGCTTGTGGATACCGCCGGACTGCGCGAGACGCCGGACAGCGCCGAGGCCGAAGGGGTGCGCAGGGCCAGGGAGCTTTGCCGCGAAGCGGACCTTGTCATGCTGGTGCTGGACGCCGCCGCCCTTGAAGCGGACAGGGCCGGGCAAGCCGTACGGAAAGCGGCGCAAGGCCTCGACGCCGACAAGACAGTCATCGTCCTCAACAAAATAGATTTACTGCCGGAAAAAGACCTGGAGCGCGCCTTTGCGGTTTTTACAGGCCTTCCCTGCTTTGGCGTTTCCGCCAAAAACGCGCTCGGGCTGGAAAATCTGCTTTCAGCCGCCAGAGATAAAATTTTCGCATTGCATGGCAACGGCAACAGCGGCCCATGCGACGCGCCCGCCCCCAACCTGCGTCAGGCCCGCCAACTTGAGCAGGCCCTTGCCGAGCTTGAAAAACTGCGCGCCGGGGCCGAATTCGCCCTGCCCGGTGAACTGCTCAGCGTGCATCTTGACGCGGCCGCCGAATTCCTCTCCGCCATCAGCGGGCACAGCAGTTCTCAAGATATTCTGAACCAGGTGTTCTCTTCCTTCTGCCTCGGCAAATAACCGGCCAACGATCGTCAAGGGCCGCCCGGAAAAACGCGTGGGCCTTCGCTGACGTTTTTCGGCTTTTTTAAAGTTAAAAAATGCCGGCGTAATATAGCCAGGCTACGAGAACAAGACTGGCGGCGCGCCAGAGCTGATTCATAATAACCAGCAGCAGGGCCAGGCCGGGGGAGAAAAAACCGGCGTAGGAAGGAAACTGGTGGCGCACGGCGCGTATCGGAGAAGAAAGGATATTGCCCACCATCAAGGCCAGGACTATTTCCGCGGGCAGGAGGGAGCCGCTGTCTTTAAGGGCGGCGGCGGCGGAAAGGGCCGCCCCGTTTTCCGCCGCGATATAAATAGCAACTACGCTCAGGGCCTGCGGCTTGAGAAAATCCAGAACCCCCAGATGGGCGGCCATAAATTCTTCCGCGACGGCAAACCAGCCGAAATGCTGCATAAGAAAAAATGCGCAGTAAATCGGAACGGTAATCATAACCATGCGGCTGAAACGCCGTTTGAAACGTTTCAGGGTAAGAGCCCACATTTTCCTCCAATCCGTCTTTTCCCGCTCCGGCTTTTGTTCAACTCCGCCCACAGGCGGCAGCAAGAAAAATCCGGCCAGGGCCGTGCCCACAGTGCGCAAGCATGAAGCCAGAAAAGTCAGCCCGATATACACTAAAGCCAAAGGCCCGAGCAAGGAAAAGGCCAGCATGAAAAGAGACGGCAAATGCACCAGGTAAGCCGGTGTGCTATTGAAAAGATTGGCCAGAACGACCTCGCGCCTGTTTATTTTGCCGCTCTTGTGCGCTTCAGCCAAAACCGCGTTCGCGGAAGACGGGGAAAAAAAGGCCAGGGCGAAAGAAGCTGCCGCGCTTTCGCCCATGTGCCCGAGGCGCACCAGAGGGGCGGCCATTCTGGCTATAAAACGCATCCAGTGCATGGCTTCAAGCAAATTGGCCAGCAGCAGGCCGCAAGACATGAAAAGCAGAAGGCGTAGCAAGGGGGAAAAAAGGCGGGGCCATAAAAGGCCCCAGTCAAGCAGGGTTTCCATGGCCGCCTTTGTAACTGAAAATTGTCAGACGGACAATATCTGCGCGCTGTCCAAAAAGGAGGTCAAAGAGGTCAGGAAGGAGTCTTCCGGGTTTTCAAAGGCCAGCCCCATGGTCAGGCGGAATTTTTCGGAGTTTACGCTGCGTACGGTGCATAGAACGCGCATATTGGAAGATTCCGGACCCAAAGTCATTTGCAGGGTGATGGGTTCGTCAGCCTTGATCTGCCTGATGGCCGGATTGTTTTTTGAATCAAACACCGCCTGGCACCCGCCCATGCTGATATCGCAGACCACTCCTTTGAAATCTCCGAAGCGGCTGGTGGCCATTACCGGCAGGGTGCATACCGTGCGCCGGTGGTCGCGCAGGGGCAGTACATCCATGGTGGAGGGGTAAGACGCAAATATCATCAAGCTTGGCTTGCTGACATGTGAAATAAGTTCACCGCGGTAAACGCAGGCTTCCCCGTTATGAATGAAGCGTATGGTCAGGGTGGTGCCGGGCATCAGCCGTGTGCGCAACCCCGGCAAAGGGGGAAGTTTGAGCAGCAGAAATTCATAATGGCTCAACCCTGCCAGTTCCGCGTTCACTTCGCCTATATCCGCGCTATCGGAAGGCAGACCCAGGCGCAAAAGCATGCGCGACCCTACCGGGGCGTCAACATGCGGGGACGTATCACGCCTATGGGCGCGGGGAGCTGTTTGCGACATATAAAAAACCTTTATGAAAAAATCGGCCGCTCACGGGTCAGGTTCCCATAAGCATATCCAAGCCATATACATAGCTACTGAATCAACCTTGAAAAAACATATATCCAATTATCGGAAAAAAAGTAAGTATTATTAGGCCATTCCCACATTTTTTATTAGCGGGCTGAATTTATGCCATTTTTTCAGGTGAAGCGGCCGCCCATAAATTGAATTCTTCGTCCGCTTCAATGCTTACCTGCTGAAATCCCGCATTTTCCAGGGCCGCTCGCAGGGTCTTATCCGTAAACGCGAAACGATGGGCCATAAAAAGATTTCCCGCTTCAAGAAAAGGCCTGAATCCGTAGAGTATGTCCAGCGGAGTGATCGGGCCGCGGTTGGTCATAAGCACGGCGTCTTCTTCGCGCCCCTCGGCTATGCTGCGGGCGACCTGCCGCAAATCAGGCAGAGTGATGAGCGCGAAGCCGTGCGGCTTGAGCACGCGGCGGAATTCCGCCAGGGCCAGCGGCACTTCATGCGGGTAAAGGTGTTCCAGGTTATGAGAGGAATAGAGGGCGTCGAAAGTTCCGGCTCCTACCACGCCCATGTCGGTAATGGAGGCCACTATATCCGGAAGCACTTCCGGGTTCAGGTCAAGGCGCACTTCCTGCCAGTCCGTCCCCTGAAAGGTGGAGTGGAGCTTGGAAGGCTGGCCTGAAGCCGGATCTATTTTGGGCCCGGACCCGACGTGTAAAACTTTTTTCAGCATAGCCCCTCATTAGAGCATTTTTTAACTTTGCAATATCTCTGCAAAAATCGGTTTTGGCTTAGGCGGGTTTTGCCAGCCGTTAAGCAACCATCTCAAAGCGAAAAAGTTCTAAAGACACGCCGCGCTGCTCGCTTGCGGGCATACGCTAAAGGACATTTAAACTTTTTCAAAGTTAAAACGCCCTGGCGCACTTGGCTTTTAACCGTTACCGTCAGAAATGCCGGAGCGATCACCTTTTTTTGAATAACGCCGCAAAAAACTTTTTATTATAATTTTATGGAACGGCTTTATCAGCGTAAAGTATACGCGCCCAAAGGCGTTATTGAATTTCACCAGCGTAATGGCGTAAAGGACGCCGTTCGCCTTTTCCGCCAGCAGGGAAAAACGAAACTCCAGATGCTTGTCGTTAAAGCCGGTTACCAGCTCTTTTTCATTACGGGCAATGATCGGAAAAACCAGTTCGCCGTTTCCAACCGCTCCAGTTCTTGCGCCGTTCGCGTCTGTTTTCGGAATTTCCGCAGCCAGCCCAAAAGGTTTTACCAGCAGATTGCGTAATCTCAATAGCCACAACACCCAAACCGGCATTGTAAAAAAATTCCGGGCGATTTCTTCTATCGGATCCGCAAAAACTGCTTTCACGCCGTAAACATCAAAGTAATCCACCGGAGAGAGGTCCGCCGCGCTGATCGAACCCGTGGGAACCGCTTTAACTTTTATAACTTTCATTCGCGCCGTTATCGCCCGGTTTGTTCTATAATGCCGCCAGCCATAAGGCGCAGGGCTTTCGGATCGAAATTTTCTTCGCCCGGCAGGGCGTAAACAGCGGCGATCTGACCCGGAGCCCCAATATCCTCACGCCGCTCAAAAACAAGCTCCATCCGCGCGTCCGGCCCAGAGCCGCAAAACTCCGCCTGAACCGGCAATGCGGCCTGGCGGTAGCGGGTGCGGGCGAACAGGCGGAAGGCTCCGCCGCAAATCTCTTCCGGCCCGGCGAAAAAATTCAGCTCGCCGCAACGGCAACTCCGCCCGCCCAGCGACGCTTTCGGCCCGACCAGCAGCGCGTTATCCGCGCGGTCTTTGCCCAAGACGTAAAGTGGTTCGGCATATGCCAGCCCAAGCCCTCTTCTCTGCCCTTCGGTATATTGCCAAAGCCCTTTGTGCCCGCCCCATTTGCCCACATGCCTGGACGCGCCACCAGGCCCGCCGGGCGAACTGGCGTCAATCAGGCGTATAGGCCCGGGCCCGGAAAGTTTCAGGCTGAACCTTTCCGCCAGTTCCGGCAGCAAGGCCTGATAGCCTTCAGGCGGAACGAAACATATTTCCTGGCTCTCCGCTTTTTGCGGCGGGGTCAGACCCCGCCGGGCCAGTTCCGCCAAAACTTCATTTTTACGCAGGCCGCCAAGCGGAAAAACAGCCTTCGCCAGAGCGGTTTCAGGCGTAAGGGCTAGAAAATAGCTCTGATCTTTGCCCGGGTCCGCCCCGGCATAAATTTTTCCGTTTTCCCGCCTTACATAGTGGCCAGTGGCCATAACGGCGGCCCCCAATTCTTCAGCCTTTTCCAGCAGCGCGCCGAACTTCAGCGCGGCGTTGCACAAGGCGCAAGGGTTCGGAGTGAAACCGGCGGTGTAGGCCCGCGCGAAGGGAAGCATCACCCGGGCGGTGAAAAGCTCCGACAGGTCGAAAATATGCACGGGAACGCCCAGCCTGGAGCAGGTCCGTTCGAGTTCTTCCAACATATCGGCATAGCCCGTCGGGCGCAAAAAAGCGGGCAGGAAAATTCCATGCAGGGCGAAAACGTCGAAGCCGCTTTCTCTTAAAGCAACAAGGGCGTAAAGGCTGTCCGCACCGCCGCTTGCCGCCACGGCGGCTTTCAAGCCTTATCCCGCCAGTATTTTTGCAAGGCCTGCTCCGCACCGCCCAACGCCTCTTCAAGCGCGTTGCTTTGCGCCAGGGCCTCCTGTGGGTTCCAGTCGGCCAGATCTTTTTCAAGCCTGTCCTTAATGGCGGAAACGTCCGCTATGCCTTTTTCCAAAACCGTGGCCAGGTCTTTTTCCCAGCCGGAAAATTTAAGGCCGTCGCGCAGGGCCTCGCACAACTCCATAACGCCGTGCGGCCTCGCCCCAAGCGCGTCTTCAATCAGGCCGGGCCGCTCAATGTTAACGCCCTTCCGCACAACGCCACGCTGGTCCGCCCAGTAGGGCCAGACCAGAAAACAGAGGCCGGGCCAGGTTCCGGCCACATCGTCCTCATTATAGGTGTACGCGGAAACCCTGATGTTCAGCACCCGGCCCATATCAACGCTCCGGCCACTCGGTTTGAACGCGCATTCCCACCTCTTCTATCTGGGCCACCTGATCTGGCGGGCAAACGCCTATCAGCGGCTCTCCGGCGTCAACGTTGCGGTTGTGCGAAAAATAGACGGCGTAAATGACTCCGTCCGGGCCGCTGTAGCGCAGGGGCAATTCGCGCTTCATGCGCGACATGATGAAAAGCTCCATACCGTCGGTAACCTGAACGCTTTGCGGCCCGGAATTTTTGACCTTCGCGTCAACCGACGGAATAAAATAATAGCGGGCGCGCTCCGGGGCGGTAAACAACGTTAAGGATTTCTGCAAAATAACGTTAAGCACCTCTTCGCGGGAAAGAAAATGGCGCAGGCGCATCAGCTCCGTTCCGGCCTCCACGAAACGCCCTTCGAGGTCGCGGTTTACCTGGACCAGCTCGGCCCGTTCCGCGGCGTAAAGCGGGCGCACGTTGCGTTCGCGTTCAAGGCGCGCCAGCACCGTGCCGTTTTTTTCCTTCCATTGCCCGGAAGGCCCGCTTACCTCGGTTCCGTCTTTGATGTCCGGAAAGGTCACAACTCCGCAGTGCGGCGCGACAACATTGAATTCAACGTAAGGAGACGCTTTTATTTCTTCAAGTAACGAACTTATATCAAGCATGTCTGCTGCCTTGTTGTTTGATTATGGCAAAGCCGGCGGCTTCAGCGGTAATAGAGGTTTGTGCCGCCCATGGTCATAAGGGCGCGCTGCAAGTTGAAGCGGGCTTCGCGCCTGTCCCATATGCCCTGAATGTGACCTCTGGCCAGGGCTTTGTAGACGTTATGGTAATGCGGTTCCGGCGCTTCGCCCGTCGTTTCCTGAATAACGGTCGGGCCGGCGAAACCGACGTTGGACGAGCGTATGCCGAACTGGTAAGGCGAGCAGCCGAGAAAACTGGCCACAGGACCGGCGTAGGAGTTGGTGTCGTACATGACGATATAAAGACCGCCCGCGTCTATGTAGCGGCGCACGGCCATGGTGCAGCGCGGCATCTGGATGACGCCGTTGGTGCCCTCCTGGATGCGGATGCCGGCGGTGCCATGCACGTAGGCAAGAAAGGGAAAACGTTTTCTTTGGGCGCGCTCGGCGGCCAGAATGAATTTTTCGCCTTCGGCCGCGCCAACGGTTCCGCCCCGGAAGTCAGCCATAAGCATGGCCACCACCAGTTTGGTGTCATTAATGCGGGCTTCGAAGGTCATGCAACCGCTTTTGTGCCCGGTTTTGGCCTTGGCCTGTTCAAGCTTCACGTCAAAGCCTTCAAAATCAAGCGGGTTGCCTGATTCCAGGTCTTCGTTGAACTCAAAAATGCTGTTCTGGTCAAAGACATTGTACAGATACCAGTCATGCTCCATGGGAAAGTGGTGCCCGCAGTTCGGGCAAACCCCGGCAAATTCGCCGTAAAGGTCTGGCGCCCAGAGGTCCAGGCAGCCGCTCGCCTCGCTGTTCGGGCAGGTAACGGCCCGGTCTTCCTGCGCTTTCGGGCTGACATAAGCCCAGAGCCCGCCCTTCTGCCCTTTGGTGTCGTCGCCTTCCCAATCGGAAAGCTGGGTCAGGCGGTTGGCTGTTTCCGCGTTCAGGCGGGCGCTCTTGACGGCCAGCTTGTTGACAAGGAAACGCCAGGGCGCGGTAAGCCTGGTCCAGAGCACGGAAGCCTCGGCCTGCACCTCTTCGAGGGCGAAGCGGATTTTCTTCTGCGGCCTGCGGAACAGGTCGTATTTGAAATAGGAATAAAGATCCCAGAGAAATTCGTAGCAAAGGTCGTTGAAACGTCGCCCGCCGCTGCGCCTGTCTTGCACGGCCTGGCGGGAAAGGCGGCGAAACTTGCGGTGGCGCTTGATAACCAGGCGCATCCCGGCGGAAGGCGACATATCCCAGCGCACCGGCACTGTTTCCATATCTTTGCCCTGCTGGGCCAGTTTGCGGTGGCGCTTCAGGGAACGCCCGCGCAAAGGGGCGAAACCGCGCACGGAAAGGGCTATTTCATCCGTGGCGCGCAAGATTTCCTGGCGCAGGTTGCGGAAAAAATCATAGTGGTAGCTGCGCGCGCCCAAGGGCGGCTCTTGAATGATGCCGTCTATATAGCCCATGCGCAGGTTGTCTTGCGCTGTCATGCGCAACTGGGTGGCGCAGTGTTCGATAAGTTCCGGAGAGGCCCGTTCGCCCTTGCGCAGGCGCCCTTCGATAGCGGCCGCGCCTTCCGGAGAAATTACGGAATAATAGCCGTGGGAAAGCATGAGGCGCTTGTCGGCCAGGCCGATGGCTTCGGCCCCGCCTGAGCCGCCTTCGGAAATGACCGCCAGAACGGGCACGCCAAGGTCGCTCATTTCATAGAGGTTTTTCGCGATCTGCTGGGCCGCTCCGGGGCTGTTCTCCGTGGGAAAGGAGCCGGGAGTGAATATATAGGTGTGAATGGGAATATTCTCGGTGGCCGCAACCTGCATATATTGCAAGGCCTTGGCGTTGCCCCAGGGCGAAGCGGAACCGCCGTTGCGTATTTCCTCTCCGTGCCCTTTTTCATGCCCTATGACCATAACGGACTGGTTTATGGTCTTTTTGCCCTGCCGCCGGCTTATATAGGCGCGGGCTATCATGATGGAAGGGTCTATGGAATGTTCGTCCTTGCTGCCTATTTCCGTGTAATTGTCATACACGTTTTCCAGAATGTCGCGCAGGCAGATGCGCTGCGGGTGGCGAACAATGCGCACCTTGTCCATAGGGGCAAGGCCGCTTTCCAGTTTGGTTTCCACAAAATTGAAAAGGTCCTCAAGAGTTGACCATGCGGCCTTGCGCTGTTCCGGGCTGAGGCCCGGGGCGCGTTCGCGGAACTCGCTGAGGCGGGAATCCAGAAGGCGCACGTTCTCATTATTCTTGCCGGCCAGAATATCCCGTATATAATTGAAGCGCTCCACCAGAGCGTGAAATTTTTTTTCCATTTTGTATCCGTTGGCTTATTTAGATTTTTCGCCTTGCGGCATCCGGACTTTCCCTCAAAACCGCCCTGCCTAGAACAGCAGGATATGGTTGGTTTTTTCCTGCAGAAAATCCAGGTTGGATTTCAGCGGTTCGCCCGCGCCGTTCGCGCCGGTCAACTCAACCCCTTTGAGAAAGCTGCTTCCGCGCGACCTGGCCTCGGCCAGGTCTTTGCCCCATATTATGCCTAAGGCCAGGTTGGGGTCAAATTCGGTAGGAATGTCATAAGGCTTGTCTGTGGGGATATGCGTATGCATTTTCAGCCAGTCTTCGTCCTTCCAGGCGAAACGGTCGATGCGGCCCACCCAGGGGGTAAAACGGCGGGCGGGATCTTCCGCTATAATGCGATATTCTATGCCCACCCCTTCGAAGCTGATATCGCCCTGCCCGTAGCCCAAAGCTTCGCCCAGGCCGGTTCGGATCTGCTCCGCTATAAGGTCAACTCCGCTTTCGCCCCTGATGCGGGCTATTGCGGCGGAAACCCCGTTTTCCACCTGAATGCGGGTGTTCACTTCCATCAGGTAGGGGTTTCCCGCCCTGGTCACAATCCATTCCCATGTGCCGACGCTGTCGTACTTCACCTGCTTGGCCATGGCCAGGGAATGGCGGATGATGTCTTCAAGCACCTTGCCCGCGTCGAAGCTGTAACTTACCGAGGAAGGGTCGAAGCCGGGGGCTATTTCCACGCGTTTTTGCAGTCCGGTGCTCTGAATGGAGCAGTTGCGCGTGCCGAAATGCACCACGCTTTTGCAGCCCCGGTCAGCCAGAATTTGCACTTCAAGGTGGTTGAAATCGCAGATGCGCTGTTCGATCAGCACGCCTTCGTCCTTGAACTGACGGGCCGCATAGTTGCGCACCCGGCGGTAAACCGAGCGGAAGAGGTCGATATCGTAAACTTCTTCAATGCCCATTCCGCCACCCCCGGCCGAGGCCTTGACCAGAACCAGGGGGTGTTCTATGCCCTGCTCGAGCTGATAGGCGAAAAGATCGCGCGCGATTTTCTCCGCTTCCATTTCATCATAAATGGGCCGGTCTGAACCAGGCACGGTGGGCACGCCCAGGCTGCGCGCAAGGCGCTTGGTATTGATTTTATCGCCCAGTTCGCGGATAACCGGCCAGGAAGGGCCTATAAAAATCATTTTGCGGTCGCGTTGCACAACCCGGCGCGCAAAACGGTAATCTTCCGCGAAAAAACCGTAACCGGGGTGGATGGCTGTGGCCTCGGCGGCATCGGCCGCGGCCATTATTTCATTCGCGTCATGGTAGGAGGCGATACGGAACAGGCTTTTTTCCCCGCCCAGTTCGCGCGCCAGCCGCACATGGCCGGAGAATGCGTCTTCCGCCGTGTAAACGCAGGCGAAATCAACCCCAAGTTTTCGGCAGGCCTGCGCTATGCGTATGGCTATTTCGCCGCGGTTCGCCACCAGCACCTTGTGTTCACTCATGTCAGCCCTTTATATTAATGTTCTGTTATGATAACAAATTAAAACAGCCGGGCAGCGCCTTACGCGCCCGAAAACTCCGACGCCAGCATCGGATGAAACCCCGGCGCGTCCTGATTTTACAAATTTCCTGAAAGGGTATTTTATGCTAAACTTGGAAAAAGTCCAGAATTGTGCCAACGCTATTAAAAATGCCGTTCCGGCGGGGTTCGCTCCCGAGTTGGCCCTTGTTCTAGGCACCGGTCTCGGCGCTTTGGCCGCCCATGTGGAAAAACCTGTTCACATACCTTACTCCGCCCTGCCTGATTACCCCGCCTCCACCGTTCCGTCGCACGAAGGCCGTTTTGTTTGCGGATTTCTGGCGGGCCTGCCTGTTATAATGCAGCAGGGGCGCTGCCACCTTTACGAGGGGTACAGCCCGGAAGAAGTCTGCCTCGGTGTAAGGGCCATGGCCCTTTCAGGGGCCTCCGCCCTTTTCATAACCAACTCCGCCGGTTCCATAAACCCCTTGTTTAAAAGCGGCAGCCTGATGCTGATTGACGACCACATCAACTTTACCGGGCAAAGCCCGCTTTGCGGGGTTGATGACAAGCCGCCGCTTGGAACGCGGTTTATAGATATGAGCGCCGTTTATGACCAAACCCTTGGGGAAATTGCCGCGCGGGAAGCGTTGGCCCTTGGCGTAACACTTGAAAAAGGCGTATACGCGGGCATACTCGGCCCGCAGTTCGAAACCAAGGCTGAAACAAGGTTTTTACGCCACAGCGGGGCCGACGCCGTGGGCATGTCGACCGTCATGGAGGTTATCGCGGCCCGGCATTTCGGAATGAGGGTAATAGGAATTTCCTGCCTGACCAACCAGAACTTGCCGGACCGCCCCGCTGAGAATACCCTGGAGGAGGTCATGGAAACGGCGGAAAAAGCGTCTGACAGCCTGTTCCGCCTTACAATGGCCTTTACCTTATCCTACAAAAATATTATGAAGAAAAAATACTATCAGTAACTATTGCCAATTGATTCCGGCGGGCGGGTTCGCGCCGCTTCATTCGCAAAAACCCCCAATTAATATTTCAGGAGCGCACATGTCAAAACTGACTCCTTACAATAATCTCAACATAGACTGGAACCTCAGCCCTGAACAGGCGGTGACGCTTTATCTGGAATGGGGCAACAACGACTGGCACGCCGAACATCCTCCCGTGCGTTCAAAGGACGATGTGGCCCACTATTTTGTGGTGGACAACTGGGGAGAAAAACCGGTCGTGCGCCTGGTGCGCCGCAATTCAGAACAGGCTGAAGATCTCGTCACTCTTGAAGTTCCGGCCGAAATCCTGCCGGCGCTGCAAAAGGAACTGGCCGGGCTGCGCGGCATTTCCATGCCTTCGGAAGAAATAAAGGCCTGGCTGAAAAAAGAACTTTACGGAGAATAAGCTGAACAAGAGGCTTGGCATGACAAACCGCCGGTTTTCTCCGCCTTTTTACAGGACGGGGAAAACCGGCGGTTTTAATCACATAGCGTTTAGCGCAAATTGAAGCCATTCGACGGGCGGGCCGGCCTTATCAAGGAACGCGTCCAGGAAAAGGCCGCCCGCGCCGAATCGCAATTTCCGCGAGAAACTAGCAGGTGCGGAGGTAGCCCATGAATTCGCGCAGTTCGTCCCACAGCTTCTTGGCAACGTCTTTGTTGGAGTCAATGACGTTATTGAGCTGGAAACGGTCATTTTTACGGTTGTAGAGTTCGTCTTTCTGCGGCACTTCGGAGGAAGCGGCCGGGGTGCAGGTCCACTGTTCTTCACCGTCAGTGGTGGCGGCGGCGGCATATTCCGCTTCTTCCTTGGTCTTACCACCCAAGGAGAACTTGTGGGTCTTGGGCAGAATGCCGTCCATGTGGGCCATGGTGTCTTTGCCGTACATGTCGTAAAGCAGGTCGGCGTTCACCGCGTGGCTGTCGCTACGGTCGTTCTTGGTCCAGTGGATGTAAGACCAGTCTTCGGTGATGATGGACCAGGAATACTTGTGGTAACCCGCAATGGCGAAATCACGCACTTTTTTCACTTCGCCGAGGGCGATGGGCATCAGGCTC
>JAVBMT010000003.1:0-201041 GCA_031552195.1 Desulfovibrionaceae bacterium | reverse complement strand
TACAAATCGCCGTCGCCGCGCAGGTCTTTGGCCGGGTCCGGCGCGGTGAAGCGGCCCGTTTTCGGATCATAATCCCTATAACCGAACCTTACAAGGCCGGTGTCGCGGTCATACAGGCCGCCGGCAAAGCCTATGGGCATGAAAAATTGCGGTTCGGAATCATGCTGCGCGTTGCCGAAGCTGTCATAGAATACTTTTTTGCAAAGCGTCCCGCCTTCCATGGAATTTTTTCCGGCCCGCACGAAAATCTTAGGGGTGCCCACCTGGTCGCAGCCCGCGAACAAAATAACCTTGCCGCCCGCGTCCGGCCCGAACAGGCGGTGCAGGGCGGATGAACTTTTCTGGTTGGGCATGTCCGGGTAAAGAGCTTCCGCCGCTGTTCGGGGGCGTTTCGCGGCGGCCCCCTGAACGGCGTCAGTCAGTTCAACACGGTGCAGGCCGCCGTTTTCCTTGTAAAAGAATCGGTATTCCAGCCCGCTTTCATAATCGCGGAAGCCGGAAAGCTGAAGCGGGTTACGCCAGGCGTATTCCGCAATCAGCCGGTCATTCCTGAATTTTTCCCGAGGCCCCAGCGGATTCCTGGAATCTGGGCCGCCGTAACCATAACGCACAACGCCGCCATTCAGAAAACGCACGCTGTCCAGCCTGGTGTCCACGCCGTACTGATACAGCGCTCCGCCATACATGGAATTACGCCGCGCCAGCGCCCCGCGCGCGTCATAGCCGAAGGTTTCCTGCCCGGATTCAAGCAAGCGCCCGGCCCCGTCATACTTGCAGGCCCAGCTTTGGCCTCCGCTTCGCCCGCGCACCCGTTGCCCGTTCCGGTTGTAAGCGTATTCCTCCCGCATACTTCCATTAGAGCATTTTAACTTTGAAATATCTCTACAAGAATCGGTTTCGGATATAGAAGGCTATATTTATCCGACATGTACAAGCCCAAAGCGGCGTGTACTAAAGGCACGCCGCGCTGCTCGCTTGCGGGCGTACGCTAACGCTACCGTCAGGGCATTTAAACTTTTTCAAAGTTTAAATGCCCTGACCGAAACCCGGGTCAAATGCCCAGCTTCGTCAAAGGCGTAAATGAAGTCATCTTGCGGAACAGAGAGCCGGCATTGCGGCTGTTCTATTTTGCGGCTGAGGCGTCCGGTGTTTTCGTCCGTTACGCAGGTTACATCAAGCGGTGTCGCTGCCGTGGGTGTCATACGTAAGCTCCTTGTTTTAATTTTAAAGGCGGCTTACGCATAACACGGCTTTTGCGGGCGGTTTTTGAAGAAACGCGGGGCGGCGGAGAAAAGCCTTCAGGCTTACTTGACAGGTTTTTAGCGGCGTCAGGAAAAAAGTACCCGGACGGTATGTTTCACCGGTCCTCGAATGTCTCGGCTGGCGATGCCTTCAGCGGCGCACGTCTGAAAAGATTGATCGGCGGTTATTTTAGGGATGTCGGCAAAGGAATGCCCAGTTTATGCATTTTTGAGCGCAAGGTGGCCGGGTGAAGGTCAAGCGCGGCGGCGGCTCCTTTGGGGCCTTGAATGCGGTTCCCGCAATGCTCAAGAACCCATTTGACATAGGCCCGCTCCATTTCCTTAAGAGTTACCGGCGCGCCCTGCCGCTGCGTAACGGAAGGCAGCAGCAGGGCGCGCGCGTTTTCTTTATTTAGTTCGTCTTCAAGCGGCGGGAGGAGAATTTGCGAATTTTCCCCGGCGGTATGAATCATGGCCCGCAATACCCAGTTGCGCAGTTCGCGCACGTTGCCTGGCCAGGGTCTGCTCATAAGGTGCTGTTGCAGTCGCCGGCTGCAGGGCGGCAAAGACTCCAGCTCCAACTCGACTGCGGCTTTAGTCATAAAATGCTGCAATAGCACGGGAATATCTGAAACACGGCTGCGCAGGGGCGGAATATTGATAAGCACGCCGTACAGGCGATACCATAAATCAGCCCGGAAAGCCCCTTCTTCCACCATTTGCTCAAGGTTGCGGTTGCTCGCCGCTATCAGGCGAAAATTAAGCCGTATCGGCTGCTGTGAGCCTATGCGCCTTATTTCCTGCAAATCAAGCGCCCGCAAAAGGTGCGTTTGGGCCAGAGGGCTAAGTTCGCTCACTTCGTCCAGAAAAAGCGTTCCGCCGTTGGCCTGCTCAAAATATCCTTTATGCATGCCGACAGCCCCGGTGAACGCCCCTTTTTCATAGCCGAAAAACTCCGCATCCAGCAAAGTTTCAGGAATCGCGCCGCAGTTTACCCGCACCATGGGTTGCCGTTGCCTGTTCGAACGGGAATGGATGGCCCCGGCCACCAGTTCCTTACCCACGCCGGTTTCGCCTAAAAGCAAAACCGGCGCATTCGAGCGCGCCACCTTGTCAACCTGGCGGACGATTCCAGACATATCCGGGCAGGCGGACAAGAGCGAATACTCGTCTTCCAGAAAAATCGCATACGGCCGGGGCTGGGGAATGCCCTCAACGTCCGTGGTGTTTATAACGTCCCAAAGCAGATGCACCAGAACATCTTTAAGGGAATGCAAAAGCCTGGCGTGCTCCACCGTATAGACATTTTTCTCTTCCGTGCGGCAGGAAAGGCAGAATGAAACGTCTTCTTTTTTAAAAAATTTTATGACCATCAGCGAATGCTGATTACGCGAGGACGTTGCGGAAAAATGATTTTTAAGTTCCGGAATTTGCTGCACATCACCTATAATATATACGTCGTCTTCGAACTGGCCGGACTTGAAAGGTTCAAGCGTCTTGTCCATGTTCACGCCAAAAATGCGCATCTTGTCTATTTGCCTGCCGTTGTCCGATATTTCCACCAGTTGGAAATTATACATGTATTTTTCACTGAAAATAAAGACAATGAAATATTCCAGAGGAATAAACTCTTTCATGCTCTTAAGCAGAATTTTCATGCTTTGCTCCAGGCCCAACGAATAGCATAGAGACGAAATTATATGCGATTGCATATTTTCCATACAAATATCCTGTAACGTATAAAAATATTTTTGCTCAGCGCTCAAGCCTCTTCCGCCCCCAAGCGCTATCCGCTAAAGCAAGTCTCTTAAAGCATGATATTTCATGGAATATATGAAATATCATGCTTTTTCAAGTAAAAAGCTTCCAAATCACCTGCAATTTCCAGCTTTTCCACATGGCACAGCGCTTGCTAGTGAAAAATATAACTTATCTGTTTTCATTTCAGCGCGCCTAAGGATGATGCATGCCCGGGAACAGCGGACCACCCAGCCCATAGGCGGCTGGTGTGCGCACTAAGCGGCGTTGTGCCGGAAGCGCCCATAATGCGCATTTTCAAGTACGGGGCGCCCTTTTTCTTCATTTTCTTCTGCGCGCTGCTGCTGACCGTATTCCCGCAGATATGCTTTTTACCGCCCGGCTTGCTGTTGAAGTAAATATTCAAACCAACCATATTCAGGAGGCAGTTATGTTCAAGAAAATTATCGGAACGGCCCTGGCGGGCATCTTACTGGTTATTCCGAGCCTGTCCGCCCGGGCGGCCCAGTTTGAAATGAGCGCCACCAGCATGATGATGACCACCCACCCGGTTGTGGCCAACGCGGTTATCCCCATGCTTGAACTAATAAAAGAGCGTAGCGGCGGCAAACTTGACATCACCATGTACAACGCCGGAACCCTGGTGCCTGATGCGGAACTTTACCCCAGCACCGAACGGGGCATCGTGGACATGGCCCTGTTTTTCCCGCCGCGCACCCCGCACCTCTTTCCCATCCTGGTGCTCGGCGACTATCCGTTCCTCTTCACCTCTTCGCGGGCGGCCGGCTTTTCCCTGAACTCGCTGTATGCTAACAACCCGGAAATGCAAAACGAACTGAAGAAAATTCACGTTCTTTCCTTCGCGTCGTCTACCCCCAAAGACCTGGTGAGCATAAAACCCATCCGCACCCTTGAAGACATGCAGGGCAAGCGCGTGGGCGTGCTTGACGCGGCCTCGTCCGAAGTAATCACCCTGCTGGGCGGAACGGCCATCACCATGCCCCTGACCGACATGTACATGGGCCTGCAGCGCGGCATGCTTGACGCGGTTCTGGCCCCCATTCCCACCTATCGCTCCACCAAAGTCTGCGAAGTAGGCAAATACATCACCAAATGTAACGTCTCAGTCAGCGCGGCCCCCTTCTTCATGAACAAAAAGTCGCACGACAAGCTTCCCCCCGACATCAGAAAGGTTGTTGACGACGTCTCCGGTTTTCCATTCACCGCGCTGCACTGCAACTGGGTTGAAAAAAGCACGGAAGCCGACCTTAACTACCTGATCGAAAACGACAAGGTGCAGGTAATTCCGCTCAGCCCGGAAGAAAGCGCCCGCTGGGCCGCCAAGACCGAGCCAATGTATGAAAAGTGGAAGGAAAACGCCCGCAAGGCCGGAGTGAAGGACCCTGAAGGCATACTCAAGGAACTGCAAGGCTATGCCAAGACGTTCAACGAAGTGGAAACCCAGAAGGCCGAAACCGCCAAATACAAGGACGCCCTTGGCAAGCTTTACATGGTGTTCTAGCTCCCGAATATAATATCATTGAAAAATACAGGCTCGCAGACATGAAACAGCCTGAGACTACAAAAAGGTTCAGCGCGAACCTATTGAAACCCTTATGGCTTACGCCGTCCCAAAACCGGCAAATGCCCCTCTGCCGCCTGACCGGCTGGCCTTTGCCGGCTGCAACCGAAGACGCGGAGATCTATCAGATTATGGAAAAGCAGAAATTCCTGCAGAATAACGCGAAATAACAAATCGGCGTAAGCGCCCGGCGCGGCGTGCCGTCGCCGGGCCACTTCTCCGCAGGGCGGCTGCAACAGCTCCTCAGCCGCCCTGCGGAGAACCTTGAAGGCAAAGCCGGTTGAAAACCCTGTTCGGGTCAGCGCGGTTACCTGGACCGCCGCCTGCGTAGGCGACGGCCCGGTTACCGCGAACTGTTCCGCCCCCATAGCTTACTCCGCCCTGAAAGATATCAGCCTGAAACCGCGTCCTGAAATCTTCAAGAAGAAACGCCGCGCGAAATTTTTGCCACCCTCTTGCGCTTGGCTGTAAAATGCTATAGTTAAATAACGTTTCTACCACTCCGAGCTTGTTGCACACAAAGAGTGCTTCCGGCCAATGGGTTCAGCGGGAGACCGCTTTGCCTGCCTTTTTGCAAAGGAGTCTACGCAAGCGTTTGCGTTCGGGCTCCTTTTTCTATTTCAATCTGTGAAATTCATTTGAAAAACGCCCGAACCTGTACGTTGCTGCATGTCAAAGGTTATCTTTTTAACACTTTCACGGCAAAGAGGTAAGCGTATGATTTCAACTAGCGCGCATTCCGTGCCCCTTATTTTTGGTGAAGGGGCTTCCTTGCGTACAGGCATGAAAGCCAAAGAACTGGGCATGACTAAAGTCATGCTGGTTTGCGACAAAGGCGTAAAAAACGCCGGCGTGGTGGATCCTATCATTGAAAATCTTCAAAATGCGGGCATGGAAGTAACCCTGTTTGACGGCGTGTTGCCTGATCCGCCCGACAATGTGGTTGACGAAGCCACAGCCATTGCTGTTGAAAAAGGCATTGACGGCTTCGTGGCCGTTGGCGGCGGAAGCTCCATAGACACGGCCAAGGCGGCCAATATTTGCGCCAAGCACGGCGGCGCGGTAAAAAGCTGGTTCAGCAAACGCGCCAATGAAAAGGCTTTTCCCATACTTGTACTGCCGACTACCGCCGGAACAGGCAGCGAATCCACCATGGGCGCGGTGATCACAGACTCCGCCACGCACAAAAAAGGCGGGGTTTTCGGGACAGCCGCCTATGTTGACGTGGCGATCGTCGACCCTCTTCTTTACGTCGGCATGCCGCTTTTCCCAACCGTTGCCTGCGCCTTTGACGCCTACACCCACGCGGTTGAAGCCATCGTGCACGCTCAGCCCGAACCTTATGCGGAAGCTTTTGGCGAAAAAGCCATTCGTCTTATTCATAAATATTTGCCGCGCCTGGTAAAAGACCTGAAAGACGTTGAAGCGAGAGGCGGCCTGGCTTTATCCGCAACCATGGCCGGAGCGGCCATAAACGGAGCCATGTGCCATGCTTCGCACGCCATAGGGCATTCCCTTGGTTCAGCCTTCCACCTGCCGCATGGGGCGTGCTGCGCCGTCGGGTTCGGGCGCTTGCTCGAACTTTATGCCGAATGGGCGCCTGAGCGCCTGAAAATCGCGGCTGAAGCCATGGGGCTTTCAATCCCAGACAATATCTCTAACGAAAACCTTGGCAAAATGGTCAGCGCCCATTACCGCGCTTTCACCAAAGCCGTGGGCCTGCCTAACCTGAAAGAAATGGGCGTTCCCAAGGAAAGGCTTGAGGAAGCTATCGTCATGATGCCTAAAGACGTCGCCCAGGCCACCGGCATCAGGCTCATCTCTCAGGCCATGTACAGAGAAATCGTCAACAACGCTTACGATGAATAAGGGGTACGCCATGTGGAAAACACTTAGAGTAAATACCAAAACCGGTCTCATAACCGAAGAGGCTTACAAAGACAGTTACAAAACCCTGGGCGGGCGCTCTTTGAGCGCTCAGGTTCTGACTGAGGAAGTCAACCCGGCCTGCGACCCGCTCGGCGCGGAAAATAAACTTATATTCGCAACCGGCGCTTTCGCCGGAACCAGCGCCCCCACAGCCCACCGTTTAAGCGTAGGCGGCAAAAGCCCCCTTACCGGCGGAATAAAAGAAGCCAACGCCGGCGGCACTGTGGCCTACGGCATGGCCGGGCACGGCATCAGAATGATAATTTTTGAAGACAAACCCGCCGCCGGGTTGAAACTCCTGCATATAGGCGGCGACGGAAAGGCGAGCTTGAAAGACGCCTCCGGCTATGCCGACCTGGGCACTTACGCCATCGTTGAAAAAGCCAAAGAAGAATATGGCGACAAGCTTCAGGCTGTGGCCTCTATAGGCGGAAGCGGGGAAAGATTATACCGCAACGCGGGCGTAACTTCCACCGAATTCGGCACGATGCATCCTTCGCGCGTGGCCGCGCGCGGCGGCCTTGGCGCGGTTATGGGTTCGAAAGGCATTAAAGCCGTGATAATTGAAAAGCCGGAAACGCGCTATCAGCCTGAACTTGCCGATAAAAACGCCTTTGACGAAGCCAAGCTGGCCTTTGTCAAGGCGGTTACGAACTATCCGAGCACAGCCGCCTACACCAAAATGGGCACCATCGTGAACGTGCTTGGCGTTGGCCCTGCCGCCGTAATGCCGTATAAAAACTTCTCGGGCGGCTTCATGAAAGACCACGGCAAGATCGGACCCCATACCCTGCTCGCCAACAACGCGGCGCGCGGCGGCAAAGGCGGAGTGGCCTGCCAGCCCGGCTGCCCTATCCGTTGCTCCAACATCTATAACGACAAAGACGGAAACTACCTGACCTCCGGTTTTGAATATGAAACCGTCGGGCTTTGCGGTTCCAACCTGTGCATATCCGACATGGACGTCGTGGCCGCGATTGACCGCTTCTGCGATGATTTCGGCGTTGACACCATCGAAACAGGCGCTACCCTTGGCGTATGCATGGAAGCTGGAAAAATAGCCTGGGGCGATGCGGAAGGCGTAAAAAAACTGCTTAAAGAAATGGCGGATGGAACAGAGTTCGGCAAAATAATGGGGCAGGGAACGGAAGCCTGCGGCAAACACCTGGGCGTTACCCGCATTCCCACCGTAAAAAAGCAGGCGCTGGCCGCCTACGAGCCGCGCAACCTGAAAGGCACCGGTGTTACCTACTCCATGTCTCCCATGGGCGCCGACCATACGAACGGCTGTACCGTGGGTACGCCCTACCCGGGAACCGACCGCTATTGCCAGCTCTTTTTATCGCGCACCATGATGCTTATGAGCACCGCGGCGGATAACTGCATGTGCCTGTTCGGCTTCCTGCTGGGCGCTTCACGCATGGATCTCATTGCCGAGATGTATGCCAAAATCTACGGCGTGCCTTTTACCGTCGATCACATCATGGGGCTTGCGGTAAAAACCCTTATGATGGAACGCGCGTTCAACAAGGCTGCCGGACTGAACGTGGAAGACGACGACTTGCCGGAGTTCTTCAGAACGGAAAAGTCGCCCTATACCGGTGCCTCTTTCGATTTCTCCATTGAAGAAATGCAAACCATTTTCAACTTCTAGAGCGGATTAGCCAAGATAGGGGGCAAGCGTTTGTTGCCCCCTATCTACTGCATGTTCATTTTTGCGGCGCGGCAAAATTGCTGGAAGAACGGCCTGCCCTGGTATATAAAAATTTCATTCCGTACGGGAAAACGAAACGGCCTTGCCCGCCCCGTACGCGGCTAAGCAAGGCTGTTTCAACGTAACGCGAATTCTCCTGGCAAACACGACGGCGGCGCAATGATTAAGATCAACAACATAGAACTTGAGTGGAAAGGGCGGCAAAGCGTCGCCTGGTATATTGAAGAGGCCATGCGCAACCCTGGTTTTGCGGATTTCGAGCGCGCCAAGGTAATGTTCACGACCCTGAACGATAAGATGCTGAATAATGAGGACCTGGCGACGGTAACGGTAAATGACGGCGATGACATCTTCATGCTGCCCCGCCTGGTCGGCGGGTGAAAGCCCCTTCATTCCCGGCCCGTATCGCACAAGCGTTCTTCAATGCTGACCGCGTCGCCGACGCGCGCCACCCCGCCTTCCTTCACTACCGCAAAAATATTTTGCCCGGCCAGAAGGCATTGCGCGTCCGCATTGAATAAAGCGCAGCCGTCATGGCAATGCTTGCCTTCAAGGCTTATTTCAAGCAGGCAGACGCCCGCGCGCAAATAAACTCCGGGCGACAGCGAGGCGGAGTCAATCCCCTCAAGGGTTATATTCTCTTTGAAACGCTTGAAGCATAAACCGGAAATATTATTTTCCACAGCCTGCCGCAGCCAGGCCCGACCCTCAACGGTGAAAAGGGAAAGCTGCCTTGCTCCGTCCTGAGCGTGAAAATCTCCCTTCATGCCCTTGTTTTCCTCGAGAACAGCCTCTTTCACCGCTTGCCCGGGCAGCCCTTTGCCGGAATAAACAAAAATACCCGCTATACGGCCGTTTTTTCCTGACATGGCATTTCCGCCTGTTAAAGCGTTTCAGCTGGCTTGAACAAAAGAAACGTTTTATTTATTCGCCAGCCCCGTTAACTATTTTTGAGTGAAATTCGGGGGGAATCCATTCCCCGGAAAAACGTCAGAACGCATCGCCTTCACCCCCCTGCGCGGAATGCGGCAAACGGCTTCATTAAGGCTTTTACTACGGATGCGCCGCTCCAGCCCACCCTTCGCCGCATAACGTTCCCGGCTTTCCGCGTGTGCGATGTTAAATTATTCGCAGCACTTTTCCGGCCTGTTCATAAGAATATCCGCCCAGCTCATCCAGGCGGCAATGAAATTGCCGGCAACTCAAGGTTTCAATAAAGGCTTTCACATGCGGCACGTCAAGAAAACGCGCCGGCACCGCGAAGTCATAATCTTCCTTGCCAAGCGGAATAAAATCAAGCCCCAACGCGCGGGCTGCCGCCTGTATGCCAAGCCCGGCATCAGCGCCGCCGCTGGCCACGGCCGCAGCGACAGCCATATGGGTGGCCGCCTCGCGTTCGTAGCCGTTTATGCGTTCAGCGGAAACGCCTTCCCGTTTAAGCAGGTAGTCCAGCAGCACGCGGGTTCCGGCTCCGCGCTGGCGGTTTATATAACTTTTACCTTCCAAGTCTTTCAGGGAACGAATATTCAGGGGGTTGCCCGGTTTTACCATGAAACCCTGCACTCGCCCCACGCCTTTTACCAGCGCGCAGGGTTCTTCCCCCATAATCCGGCGTATCATCTCCGCGTTATACTCGCCGCTGTCTTCGTCGAGCAGATGAATTGGGGCAACGTGCGCCTCGCCGCGCTTAAGCGCCATAAGCCCGCCCAGGCTGCCCACATGGGTGCTGGAAAGAAAGGCCTTGCTCAGCACGGGCATAATGTCGGCCAATACGTCCAATATGACGTCATGGCTGCCTACGGCCACGACCGTGTGCTCGATATCCGCCAGGGAATTGTGCAGCAGCACGTTTACGCTTTCGCCCGCTTCAACCCCTTCGCAATTCTGTTCAACTACGCAGAAACCGTCGGAACGCACGAGAGACATGGCCGCGCCCGCCCCTCGGGCCAGGGGGGCGGCGACAAGCCTGCCGTCAACCCTTCCCAGCTTGACCCGTATGAATTCCTTATGCTTGAGCGAAGAGACGATGCGGCGCGACATAACCGCCTCCACAATGGAAGGCTCCAGGTCTCTCCGCCCGGTAAGCGTTTGCAGCACCGGCGCGGCAAAATTTTCATAGGCGACGTAAGCTGAAACCGGGTATCCGGGAAGGCCCAGCACCGGCTTACCGTTAATAATGCCCAGGATGGTCGGCTTGCCCGGTTTTATGGCTATGCCGTGCGCCACAACCTCGCCGAGCTCCCGCACGATATGCACGGTGAAATCTTCGCGCCCGGCGCTTGAGCCGGCGTTTACGAGCACCATGTCATATTCTGCGGCGGCCCCGGCAATGGCGTTTTTCAAAACTTCATAATCATCGGCCAGGGGGGCGAAGCGCACCCCCCGCCCTCCGCCCTGGTTCACCAGGGCTTCGAACATGCGGCTGTTCGATTCCAAAATATGGCCTTGCGCGGCGCTTTGATCATCCCAGGCTTCCGGCTCGATAATTTCGGTTCCGGTAGGCAAAATTGCCACCCTGGGCTTTGCGTAAACCTCAAGTTCCGTAACCCCGCCCGAAAGCAGAACGCCGATATCCACCGGGCGGATACGGTGGTTGCCGGGAACGAGCATCTCTCCGGCCACGATATCCTCGCCTATGGGCCTGACATGCTGCCAGGGTGACGCCGCGGCTATAATGCGCAGGTTGCCGTTTTCCATTTCCAGCAGGTCTTCGGCCATTATTACGGCGTCATAAGTCTCTTTAAGCGGGTCTCCGGTATCAACCGGCAAAAAATCTTTTCCCGGTTCAAGTTCAAGCGGGGCGGTTTCTCTGGCCGTGGCGGTGTTCGCGGCTACAACGGCAATGCCGTCCATCGCCGCGGCGTTGAAAAGCGGCGAACAGCAGCGCGCGTAAACCGCTTCACGGGTAACCCTGCCCAGGCTTTCCGCCGCCGCAAGACGCTCGAAACACGGAGCAAGGTTGCCTTCAAGGGCTTTGAAATAAAGGCTGGCGGCATCTTCCGCCGTCAGGTTGGTCAAATAGAGATTGCGCTTCGCCATAAGTGCACCAATACCGCCTCGTCTTTTTGCAGGCCTTCTTTGTTCATATCTATCAGCACATAGCCGTCCGCCTGCGCCAGGGTGCTGATGAGCCCGGATTTGCCGAAAACCGGTTCCGCCCTGTATTCACCCGCTTCCGCCGCAAGTCGTACGGAAAGGCATGTTACTAGGCCGGGCGCGCCGGGAACATTGCAGGCCATGCGCGCGGGAAAAGGCAAGGCCGGTTTGCGTCCGGCCAGTTGGTTCCCAAGCCAGCCGAACAGCAATTCGAAAACCATCAGGGCGGCTACCGGGTGGCCGGGCAAACCGGCCAGCAAGGAGCCGCTCGCCGCGTCATAAGCGAGAATGGTCGGTTTGCCCGGCTTCATGGCCAGCCCGTGCAAAAGAACCCCGGGGGCGGAAACCCGCGCCATCACATCTCGCGTCATATCCTTGTCGCCCTGCGAACTGCCGCCGGAAACGGCTACAACATCACAAACCGCCATAGCCGCGCGCAAGGCTTCTTCAAGGGCCTTCTCGTCATCCGGCAAAACTTTCATAAACTCCACAGCGTATCCACGCTGTTCAGCCAACGCGCGCAGGGCGTGGGAATTTATATCGCGCACTTCACCGGGCTTAAGGTCAGCCTCGGGGGGCGCAAGCTCATCGCCGGTGGAAATTATCGCCAGGCGCAACGAGGCGTAAACAGGAACGTCAACTACTCCGGCAGCGGCCAGCACGCCTATTTCCTGGGGCCGCAGCAGGCAACCGCGTTCCAGCAAAACGCTGCCCACGGAAACGTCCTCTCCGGCTTGCACCAAGCCCTGCCCAGGCGCTACCGACTGATAAACAGCAATTCCGTCAGAGCCGAATTTTTCGCTGTATTCAACCATGACCACGGCGTCGGCCCCTTCAGGCACCATGCCACCGGTAGGAACGTACGCGCACTGCCCGGAAAAGACCGGTTCCGGAGCGGCCTTGCCCATCTCAACGGCGGCGCGGGAATTTAAAAACACGGGCATGGTTTCCCCCGCTCCGTCCGTATCGCGCGACACAAGCGCGTACCCGTCTACCACAGAGCGGCGGAATGCGGGAATAGGCTCGCACGCGCTCAGGGTTTCCGCAAGGGTACGTCCGGCAGCCCGTTCGAGCTTAAGCCGTTCAACCTCAGCCGCCCAGCCGGAGGCGCACTCCAGCAACAGTTTTCTTGCGTGCTCGATGCTTGCGACATTAAGCAGTTTCATATCGCGCCTCCATTAGAGCATTTTAACTTTGAAATATCTTCGCAAGAAAGCGGCCGCCAGGGCATTTAAACTTTTTCAAAGTTAGAATGCCCTAAAACTCAGGCTCCTTGCAACGTTTCATACCTCAAATACTTGCAAAGGCCGCTGTGCTTCGGCCGCAATAATATTTCATCCGCCGGGCCCTCGGCCGCCACCTTGCCGTTTTCCATAAAAAAGACGTAGTCGCAAAGGCGTTGCACGTGAGCCAGCTGATGGCTTATTACAAGCCATATGATCGGTTTTCGCTCTTGCATATCCAAAAACATGCGCTCGAACATATCAAGGGAATCGATGTCCAGGTCGGTAAGCGCTTCGTCAACGATTATAAATTTTGGCTCGAAAATCACGGCGCGCATCAAGGCCAGTTTTTGCTGCTCTCCGCTGGACAGGCTGGAGGCGTGCTGGTTGCGGCGTCCGGCCAGGGCGATTTTTTCAAGGCAGGCGTCGCAAATGGACTGTTCCGGCCTAATGCCGCGTATTTTCAAAGGGTAAACGAGGTTGTTGTAGACGCTGTCGTCAATGAAGTAGGATTTTTGCGGAATCATTGTTATTTCGCGCGAGTCAAGCCCTTCATTGTCGATATTGCCCGAATCCGCCCGCACGACGCCGGATAGAATCTTAGCCACGGTGGTCTTGCCGCAGCCATTCGGCCCTATAAGGCCGTAAATGCCGGGTTTGCTTAGGCTAAGGCTTTCTATATCCAGGTTGAAAGCCCCCAGAGTTTTTTTCAAGCCTGAAACGATCACCGCTTCTCCCTGCTCACCAGGCTTACAACATACTGGGTTATAAAAGAAATTCCAAGCAGCGCGACGCCAAGGGTTATCGCCTGGCCGTAGTTTCCCATGTTGCGCATAAGGGAAATAGCCGTGGTCATGGTGCGGGTGCTGTGCTGGATATTGCCGCCGACAATCATTACGGAACCGACCTCGCTTATGGCGCGGCTGAACCCGGCTATGAAAGCGAAGTAGATTTCGTTCCGCATCTCGCGGATCAAAAGAAGCTGAGTTTGCAGCCCGTTCGCGCCCATTGTGCGGGCGAAGGCCCTGGTCTGCCCCGCCAGGCGCGACGCGTTGGAATAGACCATTCCGGTCATAATGGGGGTGATAATGATAACCTGGGCGAAAATCATGCCGGGAAGGGTGAAAAGCATTTCAAAAGATCCCAGCGGCCCTTTGCGCATCAGCAAAAGGTAGCAGACAAGGCCGGCGACAACAGGCGGCGTGCTCATCATGGCGTAGCAAATGCGCACCGCAAGGCGTTTGCCGGGAAAAGAGGCCTTTTCAAGGGCAAACCCGAGCAGTATGCCTATGACGCCGGAAATAGCGGTGGAACACAGCGCCATCTTCATGGTAACCGTTATAATTTCAACGGTGTCCCGGTCAAAGCTTAAAATACCGCCAAACTGTTCCAGCATTTTCCTCCAGCCTGCCCGCTCCGGGCAGGTAAAGCGCGCCGGTTGGACATGAAGTCAAAAAATTTATAGCACACCCGGAAAGCCGCGCACGTTGCCGAATCACGCAAGCATGATCCGGCAACGTGCAACAGTATTTTCAGCAAACTACTTATTCGCGGAGGCGTTTGGAGTAAACAGCGGCGCGCCGTATTCCGCAACGCCGAATTTGCCTATAAGCTCCTGGGTGGAGGGGCTGACGAGCCATTCCGCGAACGCCTGGGCGCCGGCGGCGTTTATTTTATCGCTCAGTTTCGGGTTTACGGGAATTACGCCGTAAAAGTTAAGCAGCTGCTTGCTGCCTTCACAAACCACGCCCAAAGAAAGCCCTTTCTGGGTAAGCCAGGTTGCGCGGTCAGACAGGGTGTAAGCCTGTTTTTCTTCAGCCATTTGCAGGGTGGCCCCCATGCCCTGGCCGGCTGAAATATACCCTGCGTTTTTAGTGGGGTCTATGCCGAGTTCTTTCCAGATGGCTTGCTCTTTTTTATGCGTTCCGGAGGAATCTCCGCGCGAAACGAAAGGCAGTTTTTCATCGGCAATGGTTTTGAATGTTTTCAGCACGTCGTTGTTCAGGGCTATCTTGCCTTTCGGCCCGACGACCACAAAGTCGTTGTACATAACGTCAAAGCGTTTCAGGCCGAAAAATTCGGCCACAAATTTTTCCTCATCGGCCTTGGCGTGCACAAGCAGCACGTCAGCCTGAGCGTCGCGGCCCATTTGCATGGCGGCTCCGGTTCCCACGGCGATAACGTCAACCTTCCAGCCGGTTTCCTTGGTAAAAACAGGCAGAAGGTAGTCTAGCAAACCTGAATCCTGAGTGCTTGTGGTGGTCGCAAGAATAATTTTACCTTTTGCGGCTGTATCGGCCACAGCCATTCCGGCGCTCAAAAAGGCGCATACTAACATGCAACAAAACAAGGCTATTTTACGCATATCTGCTCCTGGAAATATAGGCGACCATAGCGGTCGCCAAAAAGTTAGCCTACGCGGCACGGGACAACAAGGCGGGCCTTCGCCCGAACATCCTGAAAACATGACAATTTCCCATATGCGAAGACGTCCGGCCCGGTACGTCCAGCCTATATGGAACTGTATAATTTTACGGAAAAATCACTCTATTTCACAGATATGTCAAGGCGAAACTGCACGGCGCGGCATGCTGCTGGAGCATTGCCGGGGGTTTTATATCGCGCGGCAGCCACGGTAATTCACGCATTAAAACCGCCTTGAAAATCAGGGCAGGGAAACCACCGAATATTTATGATTTAAAAGGTCCAGGCTTAGCAGCTTGTTTTTAAGCAGAGCGCCGCGCCCCAGGCAATATTTAAGGGCTTCAGCCGTTTGCAGAGAGGCGACAAGCCATGGGATGAACGCGGGATTGCCAAGCTTCTGTTCAAGGCCTTCAGGCGAAGATCCGGCGGGATAAAGCCTGGACAGGGTATCGTCGCCGGGCATGATAAAAGAAACCTGGCCGTACCATCCGCCTATGGCCCCGTGCACCAGGGGCTTTTCAAGCTCGCGGCAGCATTTTTCCAGCAGCAGGCGGGCGGGCACGCTGTCTACGGCGTCCATGACGATATCCGCTTCCGCCAGCAGATCTGAAGCGTTTCGATCCGTGAGGCGCAAAGGCAGGCAGCGCAAGGCGCATTCCGGATTCACGGCGCGCAAACGCTCCGCCGCCGCATCAACTTTCAAAGCGCCCAAGGTAAGCGTTGTGGCGAAAAGCTGGCGGTTAAGGTTGCTTTCCTCGACCTTTTCATCATCCAAAAGAATCAGCCGCCCGAAACCCAGCCTGGCCAGCTGCTCCGCGATATGCCCGCCCAGGCCGCCCAAGCCGACGACAGCCGCGCAAAAACCGCCCAGGCGAAGTTGCTCCTCTTCAGTCACAGTTGCGCAATTTCTGGCATAACGTTCCGCTATCCGCATCGGCTTGCTCCGTTTTTTCATAAAGGCTTTCCTGGCCGGATATATGTCTAAGGCATTAATCAGGAACACAAATTAATGACAAAACAATAAGGACGCAAACGTCTTTTCTTACGCTTGGTCCATTGCCGGAGAAGCAATAAATACAAGCCCGATCCGCCTGTTGCGGGTAGTCGACGAGCCCGAGTTGCAGAGATGACAGCATACATGTCCAAGCACGATCACCACCGCCCTTCCTTGTGATCCTTTTCACCCGCCTCTAATAGTTCCCGCAATACCCTGGCGCAATTATCCCTGACTTCCAGCAATTCCGGGGCATCAACAAGATGAAGGGCGGCCAGCGTTCCTTCCCCGTAATCCTTCACGAAATAATATTCAGATTCGATGAATGGCAAAGAGCACACCTCCAGCGATGGATATTTGCCGTTTATTTCCGCGCAGAGCACTGCTTTCGGGTTTTTCGGCAGGGCATTGGCCAAGGCCATGCGCACATCGTCAGAAGTTCCGGCGTCTGTGCCCGGAGAAATAAAATATATAGTATGATGGATCCAATCGCCGTCTCCCCCCGCCACCTTGTTCATAATCACATCCCAGTTGGCGCCTTTGTTCTCCATAAGTTTTTCAACAATGGCCGGGGCGCTGTACCTGTAAAAAGCTTCCCGCACCTCTTCCAGGGTGACCGGAGTGGAAAAGTCAGGTTTCGGAATATCTTCATAGGGCAAACCGGGAGAAGCGGCATAGGCCTGCATAGCAATAATATTTATAGAACCGGCCAATAAAAGCGATACAAGATAATATCTGAAAAAATTCATAAGGCGTTTCTCCCCCTGCACAACATACAACATTTAAATGCCATTGAGGTAACCATGTCAAATTCAACGGCTCAGACCAACGCGCCTGAAAGATATGCAGCCTATGTTACATCCGGTTCCGTTGCCGAGATACTTTATCCGAATATGAAAGCCATACAAGATGACATCAGCTATGTGCGCCCGATGAATATGTCTGAAGAGGAGTTTACTCTCAGGCAGCTCTATCCCAGCATGTTTAGCGGAGATACGTGGTTTGCAAAATTTTATGCGCAAGAAAAAGATTACTGGGATTAGCGTGACAGCTCCTAAAATTTTACTTCTTCCCACGTTCCTCCAGACTTTTTTTCAGGCGTATTGCGCAATTATTCCTTACTTCCCGTAAATATGGCTTATCCGTCTTCTTTATGGCGGACAAAGCTCTGCCAGCATAATCCTCTATAAAAGCATCCTGTTCAGGAAATGGCAAAGAGCAAATATTGTAAAGCGGATATTGCCTGCCGACCAAAAGCACAGCTTCTGGATTTTTCGGCAAAGCATAGGCATAGGCAATGGTAATATCCGCAACAGCCTTGCCTTCCGCTCCAGGCGCAATGAAGCTGGTTACGTGTTCAATCCATTCATCATCGCCGGATTTTACCTTGCTCATAATCATATCCCAGTTGGCGCCTTTGTTCTCCATAAGTTTTTCAACAATGGCCGGGGCGCTGTACCTGTAAAAAGCTTCCCGCACCTCTTCCGGGGTGACCGGAGTGGAAAAGTCAGGTTTCGGAATATCTTCATAGGGCAAACCGGGAGAAGCGGCGGCGTTGCTATGCCTCACGGCGCACACCGTAAAAATGGTCAACAGGAAAAGCAGAAGGCGGCGCTTGAATGAATTTTTCACGAAACCTCCGGGCGGTGAAGAATCACAATAGTTATAAAATAGCTGAAGCCGCCGGGAATAGCAATAATACGGCCCTGCGCGGCGTGTCTTCAGCAAAAGGGTTTTTCTTTTGCATGTCTGAAAAAAACTTTGAATATTATGCTTTTCGCAACTGACCAAATGCCAGAGACAAAAAGTCAAAGTTAATCCGCTCTAGTGAGAAAAAAAACGCTGTTGACGTCATGCCCGTATGGTGTAAACATTCTAAGCCGAGACAGACCTGAAAAAATACTATTTTCGAGGAGAGACCTATGCAATTCACAGGCGCTTTTACAGCCCTGGTAACCCCTTTCCGCAACGGCACGGTTGACGAAGAGGCTTACAGGGCGCTCATTGAATGGCAGATAGAACAAGGCATAAACGGCCTGGTGCCCTGCGGCACCACCGGAGAATCCGCCACGCTCAGCCATGAAGAACATGAAAAAGTCATAAGCATTTGCATAGATCAGGTAAAAAAACGGGTGCCCGTCATTGCCGGAGCCGGGTCGAACAACACCAAAGAAGCCGTGCGTCTGGTGCGCTACGCCAAAGAAGCCGGGGCTGATGCCGTTCTCCTCATCACCCCCTACTATAACAAACCCACGCCGGAAGGCCTTTTCCAGCATTACAAATCCATTGCCGCCGAAGTTTCGGTGCCCATGGTCGTATACAACGTTCCCGGGCGCACCGGGCTTAATGTCAGCCCGTCCACCATGGCCCGCCTTTACAAGGAAATTCCGGAAGTGGTCGGCGTGAAGGAAGCCACGGCCGACCTCGCCCAGATTTCCGCGATGATAGAAGCCTGCGGCCCGGAATTCGTTCTGCTTTCAGGAGATGACTTTACCGTGCTTCCCAGCCTGGCGGTGGGCGCCAGCGGCGTTATTTCTGTCGTTTCAAACATAACGCCTTCAAAAATGTCCGCCATGTGCGCGGCCTTCGCCAAGGGCGACATGGCGCAGGCCAAAAAGCTGCATTATGAAATGAACACGCTGTGCAGGGCCTGTTTCCTTGAAACAAACCCCATACCGGTAAAAACCGCCCTTTCGCTCATGGGCAAATGTCAGCCGGAACTGCGCCTGCCCATGGTCAACCTCAAACAGGAAAATGCGGACACGCTTGCAAGCACGCTGAAAGAAGCCGGCCTTATAAAATAGCCTGCCGTACATACAAAACGGCGGGGTGGGCTTGAAGCCCGCCCCGCCGTTTTTCGCGGCAAGCGCGCCTCCTGCCGTCAGGCCCCCGCCTCGCCCAAACTCGAAACCTTTCCATACAGTCTTTCAATTCGGTCTTTTTTAATATATTAAGCTTACGGTTCAGGCGCTGTTATGAATTCTCCGCGCTGGCAAGCCGGTGCAACTACTAATAAAAACAACATACCTGATGCAAATAACCCTGTTCGAACCGGAAATTCCCCAGAACACCGGCAATATCGCCAGGCTCTGCGCCGCTCTTGACGTGCCGCTGAACCTCATAGGGCCTTTAGGCTTCAGCCTTGAAGACCGTTATCTTAAAAGGGCCGGGCTGGACTATTGGCCCCATGTGCGCCTTAAGGTCTGGCCCTCGTTTGACGCCTATTGGCGGCAAAACGGCCACTTGCGCCATATTATGACCAGCAGCCGAAGCGGTCTGGCGGCGCACCGGTTCAACTTCGAGCCTGAAGACGCCCTGCTGTTCGGCCCGGAAACGCGCGGCCTGCCGCCGGAAGTTCTGGAATACTCCGCCCTGCGCGTGCGCATTCCCATACGGGGCGCGGTGCGCAGCCTGAACCTTTCCACCGCGGCCGGCATCATTCTGCATCAGGCCATGGCCGCATGCGGGCTTCTGGAGGATATCTGAAATGATGGTCGCCATGCTTCTCGTGCTGAACCCTCTGCACTGGCATTTGCTCCACTCCTGGTGGTTGCCGGCTCTGGCCCTGCTGCTGGACATCCTGCTGGGCGACCCGCGCTTCCCACCCCACCCGGTGCGAGGCATAGGGGCGATCCTTAAATTTATCGAAAAGCCGCTTCTCCGGATCAAAAGCTCCAAAGCGCAGCTTTTCTGGGGCATGCAGGTGGCCATGCTCCTGCCCATGTTCATTGTAGCCATATACGCGCTTTTAAGGTCGCGCCCCGGCATTATCGGCATCTTCTTCGCCGTTTATTTTTCTTACGCCGGGCTTGCCTTGGGGAATTTGCTGCACGAAGGTAAAAAAGCCCTCAGGCTCATTGAACACGGCGAACTGGAAGACGCGCGCCAAGCCGTCGGCTCACTGGTAAGCCGTAACGTCTCGCAACTGGAGCGCGGCGAACTATACCGTCCCTTGGCGGAAAGCCTGAGCGAGAATTTTTGCGACGCGTTCGTCAGCCCCTTCCTGTGGCTGGTGCTTACCGGCCCGCCTGGACTCTGGGCCTATAAGACCATAAGCACCATAGATTCGATGTGGGGCTACCGGCATGCCCCATGGACATACCTCGGCAAGGCCGGGGCCAGAATGGACGACTTCGTTTCCTTCATTCCGGCGCGCCTTTCCGCCCTTTTCCTTTTCCTGAGCGCCAAGGCTATGCGCCTCGGTTTCAGCGGACGTGAATTTAAAGAGGCCCTGGCGCAGGCCAAGACCATGGACAGCCCCAACGCCGGATATTCCATGGCCGCGGCCGCCTGGGCTCACCGGTCCGCCATGGGCGGCCCGACGCAATATGGCGAGAAAATGGTGGACAAACCCCGCCTCGGTCCGGAAAACGCCCCCGCCTGGAACGCGGCAAGCACTGGCGCCCTGCTCCGGCACATCAAAATTTCCGGCGCGCTCGCCGGGTTATCACTCTGGGGCTTTGGCGTGGCCATAGGCTTGCTGCTGCGTTGGATACACCAGGGAAGCGCGTTGTAAACCACCATGCCGCAGCCAGAGTTGCCAGCCTTCTTTTCCAGCCTTCCGCCCTTGCCTGTGGATTCCATTCTGCCGCGGGCCCTCTCGCTGCTTGAGCGGCATAATCGCCTGATCATAGAGGCAGCGCCCGGGGCTGGAAAAACCACGCGCGTTCCGCTGGCCTTGCTCGGCTCGCCCCAATTCGGAGGGAAGCGCATAATAATGCTTGAACCGCGCCGCCTGGCGGCGCGCGCGGCGGCCCGCCACATGTCCCGGCTGCTAGGGGAAAACCCCGGCGGAACTATCGGCTATATAACCGCGCATGACCGTAAGATTTCCGGAAAAACCCGCGTGTTTGTGGTGACTGAAGGCATACTCGCCCGCATGATCCAGGACGACCCTGAACTGAATGGAGCCGATTGCGTAATTTTTGACGAATTCCATGAGCGTTCGCTTAACGCCGACCTGGGCCTGGCCCTCTGCCTTGACTGCCAGAATTCACTCCGGCCTGATCTGCGCCTGATTATAATGTCCGCCACGCTTGACTCCGAAGCCCTGTCCGCCCTTCTGCAAAACTGCCCCCGCCTTGAGGTTGAAGGCCGTGAATTTCCGGTGCGGGTGCGCTACCTTCCTCCGGCCCGGCCCGGCCTGAGCTGTGAAGAGCGGGTGGCCTCAGCCGCCTTTCAGGCCCTGCGTGACGAAAGCGGAAGCATACTCGCGTTTTTGCCCGGCACAGCGGAAATAAGGCGCGCGCGGGAAAGGCTTGAAGCCGCCCTGTCTTCCCCGGCCGCGCGGGATTTTGCCGCCGGAGCGCGCGTTTATCCTCTTTACGGCGACCTTTCAGGCGAAGAGCAGGATGCGGCGGTTTCGCCGCCGCCCCCCGGCCAGCGCAAGGTCGTTCTCAGCACCAATATAGCCGAATCAAGCCTTACCATTGAGGGGGTGAGCATTGTCATAGATTCCGGCCTGGAGCGAAGAATGGAGGTTGAGCCGAACTTCGGCCTGAACCGCTTGGTGACCGGGCCCATTTCCCGCGCCTCCTCCAACCAGCGCTGCGGCCGGGCCGGGCGAACCGGGCCGGGCCTTTGCCTGCGCCTCTGGGCGGAACAGGAGCAAGCCGCGCTGCGCCCGCAGGGCAAGCCTGAAATACTTACGGCCGACCTTGCTTCACTTTGCCTGGAAGTGGCGGTCTGGGGCCTGCCTGTGGGCGAAACCCCTACCAGAAGCCTGCAATGGCTTGATCCGCCTCCGCCCGAAGCCTGGCGGCAAGCCCGATCCCTGCTTATGGGTCTTGAGGCCATTGACGCGAACGGCAAGGCCACCCGGCGCGGGCTTGCCATGTCGTCCCTGCCTCTGCACCCGCGTCTGGCCCATATGGTGCTGGAAGGCAAAGAACACGGTTTCGGCCCGATGGCTTGCGTCTTGGCCGCGCTGGTCAGCGAGCGCGATCCCGCGCCTTCAGTCGGAACGGACATCCGCCACCGGCTCGGCCTTATCGCGGACAAAAAAGACGGCCAGGCGCTACGCCGCATCCGTGAACAAATGCGCCTTATCGCGGCCCGGTCGGGGATTGACCTTAAAGAACGGGCCGGGCGAAGCCATGACCTCGACGCCCAGCCCGGATTTCTTGCCGCCCTGGCCTGGCCCGACCGCATAGCCATGCGCCGCGCCCCCGGAAGTTACCTTATGGCCAACGGGCGCGGAGCGGCCCTGCCGGAGGGAGACCCCCTGCGCGCCCATGAGTTCCTCGCCGTCGCGGCGCTTGACGCCGGCAGCGGAGACGCGCGCATCCACCTTGCCGCCCCTCTGCCGCGCGAGCTTTTGGAAAACGCCTTCGGCAGACGCATCCGCGAGGAAAATCGCATAACCTGGGACCGGGAACGCCAGGCCGTAAGCGCCCGCGCCCTGCGCCGCCTTGACGCGCTTACCCTCTCTGAAACGCCCCTGCCCGACCCGGATCCTGAACAGGTCAAGGCCGCGTTTTTACAAGGCCTCGCCGAAACGCCCCTTTCCGCCCTGCCTTGGACAAACGAACTTCTGGCGTGGCGCGGCCGGGTGATGTTTGTGCGCCGGGCCGTTGCGGAGGGCGAATACGGCAACGCGGCGGAAGCGGCCGAATGGCCGGATCTTTCCGACGAAGCGCTTGAGCGCGGCTTGGAGCATTGGCTCGGCCCATACCTTGGCGGACTCTCCCGCCTGAGCGCCATCACGCAAGACCTGCTGGACCAGGCCTTGCGCGCCCTCCTGCCCCGGCCTCTGGCGCGCCGCCTTGAAACCCTGGCCCCGGAGCGCCTCACGGTTCCTTCAGGCTCGAGCGTGGCCCTTGATTACAGCGACGAAAACAACGGACCGGTTCTGGCCGTCAAATTGCAGGAAATGTTCGGACTTTCCGCCACCCCGGCCCTGCTTGAAGGCCGCTTTCCCGTATTGCTTCACCTGCTCTCGCCGGCCGGACGCCCGGTGCAGGTGACGCGCGACCTGGCCGGGTTCTGGCAAAACGCCTACCCGGCGGTGCGGGCGGAGCTGCGCGGACGCTACCCCAAACACCCCTGGCCGGAGAACCCACTTAACTCCGTCCCTACCCGTCACACCAAAAACCGGCAAGCCCAGTTGGAAAACCAAAACAGGAAATAAAGACCGGAAAGTTCAGAAACCTGGAAGCCAGCCTTACTCTTCAGGCAAAATACCTCACTGCCGGGCTATTGACTTCCTGCCGGATATCTCTTAGTTATTCTCTACGGAAACCAAATATGCCTGAACAACGCACTTCATCTCTCTTCTCTTCCCAGCGCCGCGCCAGCGGTTTCTTTTCTCTCGCCCTACTAAGCGCCCTGCTATAAACGCGCGCCCTAACCAATATATTTCTATTCAGCGCGCTGCCGTCAGGCAGCTTTTTTTATTTTAATCCACCCCCCTGATTATCCGACTGGCCGCGTTAACGGCTGCGGAAATCAAACGGCAAACCAGACAGGAGAAAACCATGCCCGAACAGCTCATTCTTTTTGACACCACCCTGCGTGACGGAGAACAGTCGCCCGGCGCAACGATGAATATCCAGGAAAAAATCCGTTTGGCCCACCAGCTTGAAGCACTCGGCGTCGACGTTATCGAAGCCGGGTTCGCGGCCTCAAGCCAGGGAGACCTGGAATCGGTCCGGGCCATAGCCCGCGAGGTAGGCGAGGCGCAGGTGGCCAGCCTGGCCAGGGCTGTGCCCTCAGACATAGAAAAGGCCTGGCTTGGCGTGCGCGACGCCAAAAACCCGCGCATTCACACATTTCTCGCCACCTCTCCCCTGCACATGGAATACAAGTTGCGCAAAAATCCGGACCAGATATTGCGCATGATCGAGGAAGGGGTGAAACTGGCCGCCGCCTGCACCGCCAACGTTGAATTTTCCGCTGAAGACGCCTCCCGCTCGGACCGCGATTTTCTGGTGCGGGCCTTCGACACGGCCATAGAGGCCGGAGCCGTCACCCTGAACATTCCGGACACCGTGGGCTACGCCCAGCCGGATGAATTCGGCGAACTGGTGCGTTATGTCATCGAACATACCCGCAAGGACAAACCGGTCGTTTTCAGCGTTCACTGCCACAACGACCTTGGCGTCGGCGTGGCCAACACCCTGGCCGCCATCAGGGCCGGAGCCAGGCAGGTTGAGGGCACCATAGGCGGAATAGGGGAAAGGGCCGGAAATGCGGCAATGGAAGAACTCATCATGGCCTTGCATGTGCGCAAAGACTACTACAACATCTTGCCTAAAGCCAAAACGGAACAGATTTTTCCGAGTTCCCGCATGCTTTCGCGCATTATCGGCCAGCCCATTCCCCTGAACAAGCCCATCGTCGGCGACAACGCCTTCGCGCACGAATCCGGCATTCACCAGGACGGCGTGATGAAAAAACGCGAAACTTATGAAATAATGAGCGCCGAATCAATCGGGCGAAACAACAATTCCATAGTTCTGGGCAAGCATTCCGGGCGCAACGCCTTGCGCATGAAGCTGGAAAGCCTCGGCTACAAATTGGAGGAAAACGCCATAGACACCATTTTCGCTTCGGTAAAAAGACTTGCGGATCTTAAGGCGGATATCTATGATGAAGACGTTGAAGCCATTGTCCTGGAAGAAGTCTACCGCATGCCTGACCAATACCGCCTGCTGCACCTGGCCGTGCAATCAGGCGATACCGGCGTTCCGCCCACCGCCGTGGTGGTTATGGAAATAAACGACGCCAGATGCCAGCACGCGGCTTTCGGGGCCGGGCCGGTTGACGCCGTCTTCAAGGCTATAAGCCACCTTGTCGGGCGCGAACCCAGCCTTGAACACTACCAGGTTAACGCCGTCACCGGCGGAACGGACGCCCAGGGCGAAGTGACCGTGCGCATAACCGACCGCGGCGTAAACGCCGTCGGGCGCGGCTCAGACCCTGATGTGATAAACGCCAGCGCCAGGGCTTATCTGAACGCCCTGAACCGTCTGGCTAAAAAAGAAATGGAGTCCAAATGCCTTTAACTCTCGCTCAAAAATTGCTGAAAAGCCGCTCAGTCACGCCGGACGCCGACATCGCGCCCGGGGCCATAGTGAACTGCAGGGTGGATATGGTTCTGGCAAACGACATCACCGCTCCCCTGGCCATAAAGTCTTTCCGCTCCATGACCGCCGGAAAGGTCTTTGACAAAGACCGCGTGGCCCTGGTTATGGACCACTTCACCCCGCAGAAAGACATTGAATCCGCCGAGCAGGTGAAAGGCGTGCGCGCCTTTGCGCAAGAGCAGGACATAACCCATTACTACGAAGGCGGAGAGGCCGGGGTTGAACACGCCCTGCTGCCGGAACTCGGCCTGGTCGGCCCGGGAGACCTGGTGGTCGGGGCCGACAGCCACACCTGCACTTACGGCGGCCTCGGGGCTTTCGCCACAGGCATGGGCTCAACCGACATAGCCGCCGCCATGGCCCTGGGCGAAAACTGGTTCCGCGTGCCGGAAAGCATTCTGGTCGATTTTACCGGAACGTTGCGCCCGCACGTCAGCGGAAAAGACCTCATCCTCTGGGTTATCGGGCAGCTCGGGGTTGACGGCGCGCGCTACAGGTCAATCGAATTCACCGGCCCGGCCGTAAGCGCCCTGAGCATTGAGGGCCGCCTGACCATGGCGAATATGGCTATTGAAGCCGGAGGAAAATGCGGGCTGTTCGCGGCGGATGAAAAAACCCTGGAATATTGCCGCAAGGCCGGAAGAAAGGGCGACGTCGCCATTCAGGCCGACCCCGGGGCGGAATATTGCCGCACCTTGGCCCTTGACGTCAGTTCGCTTCCGCCTCTGGCGGCCTGCCCCCATCTTCCGGAAAACGTGATGCCCGTGGCGGACGCGCCGAAACTTCCAGTGCATCAGGTCATTATCGGATCATGCACCAACGGGCGCATTGAAGACTTGCGCGCCGCGGCCGGAGTCCTGGCCGGGCGCAAGGTAAAAAAGGGCCTGCGTTGCATAGTCTTGCCGGCCACGCCGAATATCTGGCGGCAGGCTCTCAAGGAAGGATTGATAGAAACCTTCATGCAGTCAGGATGTATAGTGGGCCCGGCCTCATGCGGCCCCTGCCTGGGCGGCCACCTTGGCATTCTGGCCGGGGGAGAACGCGCCGTCAGCACCACCAACCGCAACTTCAAGGGCCGCATGGGCAGCCTGGAATCGGAAGTTTACCTGGTGAACCCGGCGGTGGCCGCGGCCACGGCGGTGGCCGGGGAACTGGCCGAACCCGATAAAATATAAGGCGAAAGGCGGGCGCATGCCGTCAATTTCCGTGGTTATGGCCGCGTTCAATGCGGAAGAGTATCTGGAAGAAACCCTGAAGTCTCTTCTGGATCAATCCTTCGCGGATTTCGAACTGATAGTGGTTGACGACGCCTCAACGGACGGAACGGGGAAAATCCTCGCCCGCTGCGGCGATAAAAGGCTGCGCGTGCTGCGCAATGAACATAACGGCGGCGTGGCCTTTTCCGCCAACCGGGGACTGGAAGCGGCCAAAGGCAAATATATCGCCAGGGCCGACGCCGACGACGTTTACGCCCCGGAACGGTTGCGGGTCCAGCGGGACTTTATGGAAGCCAACCCGGAAACCGCGCTTTGCGGCGGCAATTTGCGTTACGCCGGCGTGGCCAAAGGCAGCCTGGCCCTGCCCGGAGACAAGGAACGCATCAAGTGCCACCTGCCGTTTTATTGCACCATCATGCAAACGGTGTCCTTCCTGAGGGCGGATTTCGTGCGGAAACACAACCTGCGCTATGACGAAGGGCTTGCAGCCGCCTCTGACTACGAGCTGTGGTTCCGCATAACCCATGACCTTGACGCGCCCTGCGCCAATCTTCCGCTGGTTCTGGCGCAATACCGCGTGCACCCGGCCTCTCTTTCCAGCAGCAGAGCCCTGACGCAGCAGGCCGTGGCCGCCAGGGTGCGGCGCAGGCACTTCGAGGCCTGGGGCATAAGCATGACGGAACGCCGCGAAGCCCTGCACAACATGCTTTACCTGAACGTGCCCCCGGAAACCGCGCGAGATATTGCCGAAATGCGCGAATGGCTGCTCTTGTTGCGCGAAATGAACGCGCTTGAGCCGATATATGCGGATATTCCCTGGCGCGCGATACTCGCCCGCAAGTTTTTCGATTTCGCGGCGAAAAATCTTTCGCTCGGCCCATGGGCGCTGGAAGAGGCCGTAAACTTCCCCGACCACGCCCTGGCCAGGATTCCGTCCGCGAATGTCGACAGGCTGCGCCGCAAGGCGCTGGAACAATCAACAGGCTGATAAAGGAAACGCTATGATATATAAAGGAAAAGCTCACACCGTAGGCGACCATATCGACACGGACGCCATAATACCGGCCCGTTTCCTGGTTACCACCGATCAGGACGAACTCGGCCGCCACTGCATGGAAGGCCTGGAAGCCGACTGGATCAAGCGGGTAAACAAAGGCGACATTATGGTGGCCGGGCGCAATTTCGGCTGCGGCTCCTCGCGCGAGCACGCGCCGATAGCCATTCTCGGCGCCGGCATTCCGGTCGTCCTGGCCAAAAGCTTCGCCCGCATTTTCTACCGCAACGCCTTCAACATGGGCCTTTTGCCGCTTGAACTGGGCGAAGACGCGCAAGTCAGCGACGGAGACGAACTGGCCGTCGATCTCGAGGCCGGAAGCGTGCGTAATTTGACCACCGGGCAAAGCTTCAACTTTCCTCCCTTGCCCGAGGCCATGCTCGATATTCTTAACGCCGGCGGGCTGCCCGGATATGTAAGGAATAAATTGAACAGGGCACGAAATTGACGCCGCCCCGGCGAAGACCGCGCGCGAAGGGGCTTTGCCCGGCCGAAGCAAGCTTTTGGGCGCGATTGTGCAAATCGGCGTAACATGCTAACATGCGCCGTTACGGAATTTTTACGTTTTGACCGGCTGCCGAAATTCGAGACAACCCAAGCGAGGAATTGCAATGCTTAACAAAGTACGCCTCCTGACCCCCGGCCCAACTCCCTTGCCAGAGAACGTGCGTCTGGCCCTCGCGCAGGATATGCGGCACCATAGGAAACCCGCCTTCAAAAAACTTATGAAAGGAATGCAGGCCAACCTGGGCCTGCTTTTCGGCACCTCCCAGCCGGTTATTCCCATTACCGCCTCCGGCACCGGGGCTATGGTGGCGGCTGTATGTTCTTTGTTCGCGCCGGGCGAAAAGGTGCTGGTGATTGAAGGCGGCAAGTTCGCCGAGCGCTGGACGGAAATTTGCAAAGCGCACGGCGTTGTTCCCGTCGCCTTGAAGGTGGCGTGGGGAAGCCCGGTCAACCCGGAAGAAGTCAAAGCCGCGCTTGACGCCGACAAAAATATAGTCGGCGTGCTGGTTCAGCAAAGCGAAACCTCAACCACCGTGCATCACAACATCAAAACGCTCGGCGAAATAACCGCCAACCGCGATATTTTTCTTGTGGTGGACGGCATCTCCGCCGTGGGCATCGCCCCCTGCCCGATGGACGAATGGAAGGTGGACGCGTTGCTCACCGGCTCGCAAAAAGGCCTGATGCTCCCGCCCGGCCTCGCCCTGCTGGCTTTTTCGGAAAAGGCCTGGCGCAAGGCAGCCGTTTTGCCGAACCGCAATTTCTATTTCAACATGATGGCGGAAAAAGAAAATATCCTTAAAGGGCAAACCAACTTCACTCCGGCCATCGGCCTTCTGGTCGCCCTTAACGAAGCCTTGGAAATGTTCATGGAAGCCGGGCTGGAAACGGTCTACCGCAAACAGTTCGCCCTCAGGGCCATGGCCCAGACCGGAGTGACCGCCGCCGGATTCGAACTTTTTGTTTCACCTCAGGAAGCCGGGGCCTGGGGCGTCACCGGGGTGAAAATTCCGGCAGGAATCGACGCCTCAAAGCTGCTGGCCCACGCGGAAAGCCAATATGGGGTTGTTATGGCGGCCGGGCAGGACCATCTTGAAAAAAGCATGGTGCGCATAGGCCATATGGGCTGGGTGGACTGGGCCGACCTGGCGGCCGGGCTTCAGGCCTTTGTGGCCTCGTTCCGCTTCTGCGGCGGCCATGTCGGCACACGCGACTACCTTGAGCAGGCCGTCTCCGCTTACCAGCAAGCCATGCTTTACGGCTATAAATAACTCCGGCCAGGAGCCGTATCAGGAAATGCCGGGAAACGGCAGGGTGAAAAACGACGCCTCTTCCCTTGCAAAGAGCGGTAAAAAACAGCGTTTCAAAGTTAAAAATTCCCTAAGGAGCAGCGCACGATGACCGACGAACAAACTGAAGACGCCCGTTCTGAAGAACAGCGCCATGTGCCCCTGCCGTTGGTGAACTTCAGCACCTTCGTGCTTTCGCTGGCCTCAAGCGCCCTGATGCAGCTTGGCGAAGTGCCTCACCCGGAAAGCGGAGAAACTGTTTTTGAACTGGAACACGCCAAATACAGCATAGATATATTGACCATGCTGCAGGAAAAAACCGAAAAAGGCCTGGACGAGGATGAAAAACGCCTGCTGGACGGCCTGCTTTATGAAGTGCGCATGAAATATGTGATGAAATCAAAATAGGTGCGGTGAAATTTTATGTCTGAAAGAATCTTCACGGCCGGACTGATCGGAGTTACCGGATATACCGGCATGGAACTGGCGCGCATTCTGGCTACGCACCCCTCCATACGCCTTGCCAAAGTTACCTCGCGCTCCGAAGCCGGAAAAACCGTGGGCGAAATTTATCCGTTTTTGCGCGGCTTTGAACTGGCTGACCTGGTAATAACCCAGCCCAATGCAATGGACATGCAAAAATGCGACGTGGTTTTCCTGGCCGTTCCGCACGGCAACGCCATGGAAAACGCCGGCAAACTGCGCCGCCTCGGCATCAAGGTTGTCGACCTCTCCGCTGACTTCAGGCTGCGCGACCCCGCTACCTACTCCGACTGGTACGGCCTGCCCCACACCGAGCAAACCTGCCTGCGCGAAGCGGTTTATGGCCTGCCTGAGCTATACGCGGAAGAAGTGAAACGGGCCTCGCTTGTAGCCAACCCCGGCTGTTACCCGACGGCGAGCATTCTCGGCCTGTATCCGGCCCTGCGCCACGGTCTGATAGAAACGGACGGCATCGTCATAGACGCCAAATCCGGCGCAAGCGGCGCCGGCCGCAAAGCCGTGGTCAACAGTCTTTTCTGCGAGGTTTATGACAGCTTCAAGCCATACGGCCTGGGAACGCACCGCCACACGCCGGAAATAGAGCAGGAGCTTTCCACTATTGCCGGAAACCGCCTCGCGGTTTCGTTCAACCCCCACCTGCTTCCGATCCAGCGCGGCATTCTGGCCACCATTTACACGCGGCTGAACAGTTGCCTTACCTTGGAAAAGATACATGCGGTGTATGAAGAAACTTACGCGCGCCACCGTTTCGTCAGGGTTCTGCCCATGGGCGAACTGCCGACTCTGCGGGCCGTACGCGGCACCATGTTCTGCGATATAGCGCTGGTGCTTGACCCGCGCACAAACCGCCTCCTGATAGTCAGCGCCATAGACAACCTTTGCCGGGGCGCTTCCGGGCAGGCGGTGGCCAACGCCAACCTGATGTGCGGTCTGCCGCTGGATACCGGCCTTAACCTGGCCCCGATGCTGCCATAAAAATGCGCTTACGCCTTGCTTTTTTTTCCGCGCCCGCGCTTATCACGCCTTCCGCCGCGCTTGCGGCGGAAGCGCCGCGCGCCGCCTCCGAATCATCGCTTTCCGGAATCATCGGCAACCCGGCGCTGCTGCTGGATTTTTTGGCGACAACCCTGGGCAAGAGCTTGCTCATCTTCGTGTTTTTCGGAGCTATCATACTTTTTTTACGCTTTTTATACGGCCCTAGAGGGATATTCCGCGACCCGGCCTGGGACAAAGATCCGGCCACTGAAAAGAACACAGGCGACAATAATGGGAAAACACAAAAAACCTGAAGGCCCCCTGCCCTTGCCGGAATCGGTCAATTTGCCCTGCGTCGGGGTTGAAACACACGCCCACCTCGACCTGCATCACTTCAACGAAGATTTCGACGAGGTTCTGCGCCGGGCCAAAAGGTCCGGCGTTTCCGCCATAGGGCAGGTTTTTCTCAGCCCGGAAGCCTGGCGCAAACAACAGGCCCGCTTTGCGCCAAACCCGGATTATCCCGAGTTTTTTTTTCTGCTCGGCATACACCCGACTGACGGGCTGGAACTTTTCAACGGCCAGACCATAGACGAACTGCGCCGCATTGTCAGGCAAGAGGCAAGGCAGGGCGGGCGCATACGCGCTATAGGCGAAATCGGCCTGGACTATTACTGGAAGGATTGCCCGCAAGATTTGCAGAAAGACATATTCGCGCAACAGCTGGACCTGGCGCGCGAATTGAACTTGCCCGTCGCCATACATTGCCGCGACGCGGTTGACGACACCATGCGCATCCTGCTGGACAGGGGCTTCAGCGGCTACCCTCTGCTCTGGCACTGCTTCAACGGCGACTACGACATGGCCATGAAAGTGGTGAACAACGGCTGGCATGTTTCCATTCCCGGCCCGGTGAGTTTTCCGGCCAACAAATCCTTGCGCGAGGCGGTGGCCGCCATTCCGCTTGACCGTCTGATGGTGGAGACGGACTGCCCATATATGAGTCCCGTGCCCTACCGCGGGCGCAGAAACGAACCCGCCTACCTGGCATTTACCATAACCGGCATGGCGGAAGCCCGTGAAATGTCTCCGGCGGAACTGTGGCGCATTTGCGGAGACAACGCCCGCCGCTTTTTCAACATCGTCTGAATACGAATTTATTATTGCGCTTTTTTTATAAATACGGCATGGCGGACCGAACGCCCTGCATTTTAACATTGATAACCACGGACAGAAAAGAATGAGCGACAATTTCTCGCGCCTGCACCTTATACCCCTGGGGGGGCTGGGAGAAATAGGCCAGAACTGCATGCTCTGGTCTTACGGCCAGACTATGGTGATGATAGACTGCGGGCTGATGTTTCCTGAAGACTACCAGCTTGGGGTCGACGTTATTATCCCCCGCTTCGACTACGTCCGCCAGAATAAAGACAAGCTGCGCGGCATAGTGCTCACCCACGGGCACGAAGACCACATCGGAGCGCTGCCCTGGCTGGTGCCGCATCTTGACAACCCCCAGATTTACGGCTCGCCCTTCACCTTGGCCCTGGTTGAGCACAAACTGCGCGAGCGCGGCCTTATAGACCGGGTGTCGCTCATTCCGGCCCTGCCGGACAAACCGGTACAACTCGGAGACTTCAAGTTTCACTTTTTCCCGGTCTGCCACTCTATTGTGGACGGCTACGCCCTCGGGGCGGAAACGCCAGCCGGGCGCATAGTTCACACCGGAGATTTCAAGTCAGACCCCAACCCGCTGAGCGGCCCGGGAACGGATTTCGGAATGTTTTCTAGCTTCGCCGGGCCGCAAGGGGTGCGCCTGCTGCTCTCCGACTCCACCAATATCGAGGTTCCCGGGCGTTCTCTGGGCGAACGCAAGGTGCTTGCCACCCTGCGGGAAATATTCTCCGAAGCCAAGGGCCGCATTATCGTAACCCTGTTTTCCAGCCATATCCAGCGAATTCAGGAAGTGTTCGACTGCGCGCGGGAAAACGGGCGCAAGGTCATAGTCAGCGGACGCAGCCTCATAAACAACATAGAGATGGCGGTCAGCCTGGGCTATTTGCAAGCCGAACCCGGCCTTTACGCCGACAGCGCCAACACCACGCTTGACCTTCCGGACGAAAACTGCGTGCTTCTGGTCACCGGTTCACAGGGTGAACCCATGTCGGCCCTGGCCCGCATTGTAAGCGGCGGGCACAAGCACCTGCACATTCATCAGGGCGATACCGTAATCATGTCTTCCCGCCTGATTCCGGGCAACACCAGCGCCGTTTCGCACATGGTCAACCAGATGTTCCGCCTGGGGGCGGAGGTCTACCACGACAACTCCAGGGCCATTCACGCTTCCGGCCACGCCTACCAGGAAGAGCTGCTGGAAATGATACAGGCCGTGCGCCCTGAATACTTCATTCCCATACACGGGGAATACCGCCACCTGATCAAGCACGCCCGCCTGGCTAGAGACAGCGGGGTCGACCAGGGCAAGGTGCTTGTGCTGGAAAACGGCCAGCCCGTCAGCTTCAGCGCCCTTGACGGCACGGGAGATGAGGAAGGCGTGCGCTTTGAAGAGCTTGTTCAGGCCGAATCCATACTGGTCGACGGCAAAGGCGTGGGCGACGTCGGGCAGACGCTTTTGCGCGAAAGGCAGATTCTGGGCGACGAGGGCATGGTCATCGTCGTTCTGGTGCTGGACGGAGAAACCGGAGAAGTGCTGCACGGCCCGGAAATCCTTTCCAAGGGGTTCGTTTTCGAACAGCAATTCGACCATGTTCTGGAAGACTCGAAATGTATCGTGCTGGACGTGCTGGAAGAAGGCTACAAAACAGACACGGAAAAGCTCCAGGAAAAAATACGCTCGGCCATGCGCCGCTTCTTCCGCCGCGTTATCGAACGCGATCCCATAGTCGTTCCCATAGTCAGCCTGATATAAAAACAACCTGGCCATAGAACAATAAAGTTCCGGCCCGGCGTTTCCTCAAACGCCGGGCCGGAACCGTCTTTTAAGGGGGGCATGCTTTCTTTGTCCGGCCTGATTTCCTTCTCCCGTCCGGAAAAATTCATTTGACATTCTTATATAAGACATAATATATATGACTCATCACTTCTCAACAATGGAGGGTTCAATGACTATACACTTTTTGGTGCATGAAGACGGCGACTCCGTTGGGGTTGTCGCGGTTGAAGGCATAAAGGCCGGCGACGAGCTTACCGGCTGGATTATGGCGGAAGACAAAATAATCACGGTCAAAGTTCTTAATGACATTCCGATCGGCCATAAAATCGCGCTGAAGGATCTTTCCGTCGGCGATACTGTAATAAAATACGGCGTTGATATTGGCCGTGTGGTGGCTCCAATCAAAACCGGTGAACATCTGCACGTGCACAACGTAAAAACCAAGAGGTGGTAAGAATATGAAAGCATCGCAAATCATGGGCTACCGCCGGGAAAACGGGCGTGTGGGAGTACGCAACCACGTAATTCTTTTACCGCTTGACGACCTTTCAAACGCCGCCTGTCTGGCGGTTGAAAATAACATCAAAGGAACCATGGCCCTGCCGCACCATTACGGCCGCCTGCAATTCGGCGCGGACCTCGAACTGCACTTCCGCACCCTGATAGGCACGGGCAGCAACCCCAACGTGGCCGCCGTGGTTGTAATAGGCATAGAGCCTGAATGGACGAAAGTCATTACCGACGGTATTGCCAAAACCGGCAAACCGGTCTTCGGATTCTCCATTGAGCAGAACGGCGATCACAACACCATTGCCGCCGCCTCACGCAAGGCCAAAGAATTGGTGCAGTGGGCAACCGGCCTGCAAAAAGTTCCCTGCGACATCAAGGAATTGACGGTTTCATGCAAATGCGGAGAGTCGGACACAACTTCCGGCATCGCCGCCAATCCGACTGTCGGCAATGCCTTCGACAAACTTTACGCGAATGGAAACACCCTGATGTTCGGCGAAACTTCGGAAATTACCGGTGGCGAACATCTTGTGGCCGACCGTTGCGCCACCCCGGAAGTACGCGCCAAGTTCATGAAAATGTGGAATGATTACAACGATTTTATTCTTGCCAACAAAACAAGCGACCTTTCCGATTCCCAGCCCACCAAGGGCAATATTCTGGGCGGGCTGACCACCATTGAGGAAAAGGCCCTGGGCAACATTCAGAAAATCGGCAAAAAATGCAAGGTTGACGGCTGCCTTGAGCCGGCCGAATCCCCCACCGGCAAGGGGTTGTGGTTTATGGATTCCTCTTCCGCCGCAGCCGAAATGGTTACCCTGGTGGCGGCGGGCGGAGCTGTTGTTCACTTCTTCCCCACCGGGCAGGGCAACGTTATAGGCAACCCCATTCTGCCGGTTGTCAAAATCTGCGCCAACCCGCGTACCGTGCGCACCATGAGCGAACATATCGACCTTGACGTGACGGGTTTGCTGCGCCGCGAACTGACCCTTGACGAAGCCGGCGACCGTCTGCTTGACAAGATGATCGATGTGGCCAACGGCAGCTTTACAGCCGCCGAAGCCCTTGGGCACCGCGAATTCGTAATGACCAAACTTTATCGCAGCGCGTAACGCGCAGGCGCTTGCGCCTGCCATTTCCCGCAACAGAAAACCCCGGCCTGTACCAAGGCCGGGGTTTTCTGTTGCGGCGAGTCCGCCGCAAAGCGGGGAAGACGTTACTTCAACTCTACCAGATAACTGTATTGTTCGGTGAGCACACGCGATTCACGATATTCAACCACGTTTCCCTCGAGATTGCGCGAAATGCGGACTATGCGCAACAAAGGGCGCAGTTCCGGTATATTAAGGTGCTCCGCATCACTTTTGGTGGCTTCCGTGGCTCCAAGATATTCCGAACTGCTGCTTATGGTCATATTGAAACGCTGCTGATAAAAGGCATAAAGCGTATTGGGCAGGCTGGACGGCGGCACCGCTTCAATACCAGGAAAGAAGGCCAGCGGCATATGCACCTTTTCATTGATGACCGGAATATCGTTTATCAGGCGTATGCGGTGTATGCTGAACACCATTTCCCCAGGGTTGATGCCCAGGCGGGCGCGGTCTTCGGGTTCAGCCTTGCGGGGTTGCGCCGTTAAAATGTGTGAAGAAGGAAAAACTCTTTCACCTTTAAAGTTAACTATATGAAAAAATTGAAACAGGGCTTTGTCTTCATCCAAAATGGAAACGGCGGTGCCTTTGCCCTGATACCGGGTAAGGCGATTATCACGCGTAAGGTCGTCAAGGGCACGCCGCATCGTACCCTGGCTGACCCCGTATTCCTGCGCCAAAGCTGGTTCGCTGGGCAGAAAAGTGCCGGGTGCCCATTCCCCGTCTATTATCCTTTGCAGAACAGAGGCTTTTACCTGTTCATATAAAGGTTGAAAGGTCAGGTTGTTCTTCACGCCCATATAAACTCCGAGGCATTATTGATTAGCAACACGCCATGCGATCAGGCTCGACTGTCTTTTCTACAAAAAAACGCAAATTTCGGACAATAAGGCTGCCTGATACGAATTAACATTAACTCGCTGAGTTGCCATGACAGCGAAAATACGCGGCTCCGCCGCCCGCCGTGCGGGCGCGAACGTTTTAAAACTAAAGATCCAAGGGAATACCGCATTCATACGGAGCGCGACTCAAAGCATTTCAAGGGTGACAAAGCCGGTGGGCAATGCTTTTCTTATAGAAAGTCATTAAAGCATTGCATAAAAATATACAAGAACAGAAGATTGAGCTTTTCCGCTTGCCGGCATTGCAAAGCGTTCTTGAAATATTGTGAAATGCTTTTTACATGACAGGCCCAAGCGGCGCAAGAAAAACCGCAAGATAGCGCACCTGCTGTTTTTTTGCGCCGCTCCGCGCCCGAATGGCAAGACACAGGAAAAACGGCATGGTCTCTTCAAAATGAAAATGCTTTGAATATCATCGCGAACCGGCCCGGCAAATCAAGGCTGCCAACCGGCAAAGGCACACCAAGGAATACCTTGAACAGGATATAGAACGCGCCAACCACTATAAAGGAAATAACGGCGTGAATCAAGGCATAGCGCAGAGTAAGCCTGCCGCTCTGGTTCGCCAGCATCGCCAGGCAAAAGTACCCGGCAAACCCGCACGCGAGAAAGCCCCCATATTCCATGAAGATAGCCCACAAGGCAAGCACAACCGGTACAAGAAAACCGCGTACCGGAAAATCTATCATCCCTTTTGCCTTGCATACGCCGCCCCGCATTAGCGCAATAACAGCATACGCCAGAGAACTGATTACCAATATCGCGGAAAAAGTTTGCGGAAATATGCCGGCAAAAGTGGAAAGTTTTGTGCCTTCGTAAAATCCGAATACGCCAGCCACAGCCAAAATAAGACTTACAGCGATGCCGCCGTTGTCTCGTTGAGTTGCATTCGCCATGTCAGCAATCCTCCTTGCCTTCAGCCGTTTGGGCCGCCAGACGTCTTTGGGCCTTGCGCGCTGTAATTATCGGGTAAGAAAGGGTCAAAAGCGCCAGTCCGATAATCGCCAGCGAGATCGGGCGCCCAAAGAAAGCTCCCATAATGTCGCTATTGGCCTTGCCTATCAGATATCCTTGCACAAAACCCTGTTCCGCAATCGGACCAAGGATTATGCCGAGCACAATCGGAGAAGCCGGGAATCCGTAACGGTTGAGAAACCAGGCTATAACGCCGAGAATGACCATTATAAGGGTATCATCCAGGCTGTTTTGAATGGCGAATGAACCGATAACGCACATAAAAGCGATTAGGGGAATCAAAACGCTCTTAGACACCCCGGCTATGGATTTATAGGCATAGCGCCCGATAAAAAGCCCTATGGGCAGCATGAGCAGGGTGGCGATAAGCAGCCCGAGGATGAAAATGTAAACTATGCCGTCGCCGCTGGTGAACAAAGCCGGCCCTGTTTTTACGCTTTTGACCATAAGCGCGCCCAGAATAACGGCATCCGGCGGGGTGCCTGGTATGCCGAGAACCAGGGTGGGAATGAAGCCGCCCCCAACAGTCGCATTGTTGGCGCTTTCCGTCGCGAAAACCCCGCCAGGCTCGCCCTTGCCGAAATTTTCACTGCGCGGCGAACTGCGGCGGGCTTCGGAATAAGCCACCAGGCTTGCCACAGAGCCGCCCGCGCCCGGCAATATGCCCACAATTGTGCCGATAACAGAACTGCGTATCAGGTTGACTTTATCTTTTACCGCAAGGCCGACGGCCTCCCTGAAACGGTAACCGGTAATCTGGCTTGGGGCTTCAAGGTGCTGGGCTTTTTGCAAGGCAAGGTCAATCAGCACCGGAACGCAATAAAGCCCGATCAGCGCCGCTACAATATCAATGCCGCTCAAAAGCATGCTGGAGCCGTAAGTGTAGCGGGTATCGCCGCCAATAACGGCAACGCCGATGGTGGAAATAAGCAGACCAAGGGCGGCTCCGGCGAAGCCTTTAAGTGTGCTTCCCTCTGAAATTGAAGAAATTAGCGTCAGGCCGAAAATAGCCAGCCAGAAATATTCCATTGGCCCGAACATCAAGGCGGCGTCCGCCAGAAGGGGGGCCAGGGTTATAAGAAAAGCGACTCCGACGCACCCGCCGAAAACAGAGGCTATGGTAGCGCAGGAAATCGCCAGGGCGCCATCGCCCTTTTTGGCCATGGGAAAACCGTCAAAGGTGGTTGCAATTGCGGAAGGCGTTCCGGGGGTGTTTACCAGAATGGCCGCGTATGATCCGCCATAAATGGCCCCGGTGTAAATGGCGCCGAGCAAGATAAGCGCGGTGCTGGTGGGCATGGTGAAAGTGAGCGGAACAAGAACCGCGACCGCCATTGTGGCGGAAAGACCGGGCAGAGCGCCGATAATCGTACCGGCCACAACTCCCAAAACGCAAAAAAACAAATTAATAAGCGAAAAGGCTTCCTGCAAGATATTTATAAATGACATAAAGAATCCCTCTTTGCGGCCTGGGTTTCAAAACAGGCGCTTTACGGCAAAATACTCCGGAATAGCCTGGGAATGAGCCGGCCTCTTTAAATCGGCCTACACCCCTCTGGAGAGATGGCGAAACTCCTTTTAGCAGCTGTCCTGATCAGAAAATTTTACTGGAAGGCGGACATCGCCAAGGATGCGCCGCCCGCCATAAAAATCCTCTTGCTAGTCAGAGAAAATGCCCGCGCCGTTACCGCTTAATCGGTAAGCTTAAGATCCTTGGCGACGTTAAGGTAGTATTCAGACTTCTCTTTCATGAATCCGGATATTTTTTCGTAAGGCACGTCAACCATTGAAAAACCGGCGTTTTCCATTTTTTTGCGGAATTCCGGATCTTTGTTCACCGCGTCGATGGCGGCTGAAACTTCCAGGCGCACGGCTTCGGGGGTGGATTTCGGAACGGCAATGCCGCGATAAGCTCCGCCCACGTAGTCATAACCCAACTCACGGAAGGTCGGCACTTCAGGGAAAAGAGGATGACGTTCCTCAGCGGCTATGGCCAAAACGCGCACCTTGTCGCCCTGCTGCACTGCCACGGTGGTAAAACCCCAGGAAGCGGTAACCTGCATGCCCAGCATGGCCATGGAAGAATCCGCGGTTGTTTTAAAAGGAATATAACTGGTCTTTATGCCGGCCATTTTGTCAAAGGTGGATTGGGCCGCGTCATTGGCCGAATAAGTTCCCGTTCCGGAAACCGTGAACGTGCCGGGAGCTTTCTTGGCTCCTTCCACATATTCTGCCAATGTCTTATACGGGCTTTTGGCGGAAACGAGCAGCGCGTCCGGAGTGTAATGGAACATGTAAACGTTGGTGACGTCATCGGTCTGGTAGCTGGAACCTTTTTGCAAAGGTTGCAGGACAATGTGGGGAAGGTTGGTGCCCATAATGGTGTAGCCGTCTCCGGGCATCCCGTTCAGGGAAGCCCAGCCTACAGCGCCCCCGGCGCCTGGTTTATACTGAACAATCATTTCCTGGCCGAAAAGTTTACGAAAAGTTTCTTGCTGCAGGCGGGCGGCAACGTCAGATTCGCCGCCTGGGCCGAAGGGAATGACGTAAGTTACCGCCTTGTCGGGATATTGGGCGTATGCGATGCCGGAAAGAGCGCATAGAAGGACAGAAAGGAAGGCTGTAAACAGAATGCGTTTCATAAAAACTCCTGTGATTGATGTTTTGCACTTTTAGACAGACCGTGCTGATCTTTCAATTCTTATGTAATATATCTTATATATGATAGTCAACATCTGAGCCCCAAAAATACAAAATTACATGCAAAAGTATGATCTCAACCGCGCATGGTAATTCTGAAAAAATTCAGATGATCTGGCGGGCGCGGTAACGGACACCCGCAAGCGGAGAGCGCGGCGTGCCTTGATAAAAAGTCAAAATCAAATCTTAGGCAATCTCGTGACTGGCATCATCTAGTGTCTGATTGCAAAAATTCCACAAATAATTTTAAAGGATATTTTTGCAAAGATCGTTGGCTGAAAAGCGTGGTTTACAGCCAACTCACGCCACCTGTGGTGGCGCAAAATCCTGACGGATTTTTTAGTGTTTGTTTTGCAAACAAACACTAGTTACTTTTATTCCAGCTGCTGTATGCCTTCCGGGCGAGCGCGCAGCCGCAGCCTTTCCGGCCGCAATAAAATAAGAATGCCGCCTTACGGCGGCATTCTGCAATAGTTTCATTCTGTTGTATGTTTCCTGCGAAACATTTTTAATTTAAAAAATGCCTTACTCATCGTCTTCTCTATCTGAATTATCCACAGCCAGCCCTGAAAGCTTCGCCAAATCCACCTCGCGCACGCCATTCTGGTCGGAAACGGCGTGCTGGGCCAATTTACGGCAACGGGAACGCCAGTCCGCCCCGAAAACGTTCTCGGCTATCAGCTCGAGGCTGTGCAGAACCGGGCGCTTTTTATCCAGATAATTTAGCATGATGCGTGAAATGCCTATTTTGCAAGACGGGCAACCGACGATAATCGGGCTGTTGTCCGGCATGTCCGCCAAGGCTTTCTTAAGGCGGCCCGCCTTGCGCAGGCGCAGCTTGTTGTAAATTTTGGGCGAAGTCATGGCCCCCATTCCGGATTCGCCGCAACAGCCCGGAGCCACGGTTACCTTCAGCCCGGTAAACTTGGACAGGGCGCCGCCGTATATCGGTCCGGCCTTGGTTTTAGCCACGCCGGTCCATTCCGGGTGGCAAGGGGAATGGTACAGAGCGCGGGAGAAACCGTCCGCTCCGGGGGCGGACAGAGGCGGCAATTCAGAAATTATGAACTGCCCGACATCGAGATGGCGTACGGTTTGAGGCACGAAAGCCGAAGCCGGTTCGCCGCCGGAAAGCTCTTTTTCGTTGGTCCTGGCTATGACGTCCGGAAGGAAATGGCGTTCCAGCCCATCGCGGCAGGAACCGCAAGAAGTCAGCACGGTTGTGACCGGGTAGCCGAGCTGGGCCGATTTGCGGCAAAGCTCCTGAAGCTGGCTGATGTTCTTGTCCTGGTTAAGGGCGAAGGCCTCGTGCATTCCGGCCGAAAGCAACGGATAGCCGCAGCACATGCTGCGGGAAGGCAACAGCACGCGCCACCCGGCCTTGAGGCAAAGCATGAGCCCGGCCAGGCCGATGGAACGGAAAAACAAATTCGCGCCGCAACCGGGGAAATAAAGCAGGGTTCCTTTAACTTCGCCTTTGGGGGTGAAAATGGAACCTTTCTCCAGGTGCAGGGTTTCAACCAGGTTTTTAAAGCCGGTTCCCGGACCGAATCCTGAGAACAGCGGGCTTTCAAAACCGTGGCGCAACCCGGCGGGAGCCAGCTTGAGCGCGCGGTTCTGGAAATTCTGCCCGAAAGCCGCGAATTTAGCGGCCTGCGGCGCTCGTTTGGGCAGATCTTTGCTGATATATGCCAGCACACGGCTTTTTACCGGGTGACCGCCCTTGCCGTCTTCTTCCAGCATGGCGCGCATGTTCAGGGCGACTTCCGGAGAATTGATCTTGATCGGGCAAACCGAGGTGCAGCGCCCGCAGCCGGTGCAGTGCTCCATCATGTTGCGCAGTTCGTCCAGCAAACGCGGCTCCGTTTCCCCGTTATTGATCTGCGAGTAGTAAATCGCTTCAATCAAAGCGCCCAGGGAAATATTCCGGTTGCGCGGGTAATAGTGCATTCCGGCTTCCGGGTAATGCATGCCGCAAACAGGTTTACATTTGCCGCAGCGCGTACAGGACTGCACAAGCTGCAAAAGGTCTATCAGTCTTTCCTTTCCGGGCAGGCCGCTCTGGTCGAGGTCGTTTATCAGGCTGTTGAAGGAAAATGTGAAAGAGCTGACCGGCAGTTCGCGCTGGGTAAGCTTGGCCGGGTTCATGATGTTGCGCGGGTCCACAAGCTGCTTGAATTCGCGCAGGGCGTTCATTTTATCTTCGGACAGGAAGGCTATTTTGGTTATGCCGACCCCGTGTTCGCCTGTAACTTCGCCGCCAAGCTCCTGGGCTTTTTGCATAACGCGCCCGGCCACCTTTTCCGCCTCTTCCAGCATTTCCTCATCGTTGGAGTTCACCGGAATGTTCACATGGCAATTGCCGTCGCCGGCGTGCATGTGGCTGGCCACAATAATTTGCGTGGCCAGCATACGCTCTTCTATCTTGTTGATTTTTTTGGCCAGATGCGGATATTTTTCACGCAGGCTGCCCAGGTAAAGCACCGCGTGGAGCTGCATTTCCTGGTCTGAAACCTCCAGAGACGGTATTTCACCCTTCACTATACGTGAGGCGTAGGTGAATTCGCGGTTGAATTCCTTGTCGTCGTCAGCCATGCCCGGCAAACGCCCTACTTCCTGCAAGGCCTTACGATAGGCCCGGCCCATGCATTCCTGGTTCAGCTGTTCCAGGAAGAGGGCGAAATCCGGTATGGCGTTCATGGGAATAACAACGTCTTCGTTTATCTTGAAACCGGAAGTGCGTTTGGCTATGGCCGAGAGGCGGTGCCGGTCTTCCCAGAAAATTTCCGCTTCTTTAGCGTCTTTAGCCACAAAAACGTCCACGCCTTCATAGGCCTTGCAGATGTCCACAACGCGGTTCACTGTGACGTCGAGGGCTTCCTGGCTGTCGCTGTCCAGTTGCAGGATAAGCACGGAAATAGGGTCGCCTTCGTATGAAGACGATTTTTTCTTGTAGTCTATGGCCTGCACATATTTGCTGTTGAATTCTTCCAGGGCGGTTATTTTTACAAGGTCGCCCTTTTCGCGGATGCGGTCGCGCATCGCCACAACATCGCGTATGGCCAGGGTGGCGTTGTGCATGGAACGGCCGTAAAATTCCAGCACCAGCACGCGAATATGCTTGTGGATGGGGTGCAGTATGAAGGTGGCCTCGACCACAACGCCGTCAACGCCTTCTTTCTGCACGCCCGGCAAGCCGTTCAGGGCTTTATTGGTAACATCCTTTCCCAGGCCCGGGGAACGCAGTTCACCGCCGGAAAGGCGCACCACGTTGCGCACCCCGCCGGAAATATCACGCACTTCAAAGACAACCGTTTCATCTTCCATAATTTTATGGCGCGGGTGGTCTTTGCGCACGACTTCAATGATTTCACCGGTTGGCGTGACCATGCGGTACGAAAGCAGGCTGTCTATGGTTGTGCCGTATTCAAAGGCCAGAGGGCCGCCGGAATTTTCCGCCACGTTGCCCCCTATGCTGGAGGCCGTTTTCGAGGCTGGGTCAACGGCAAGAAGCAGCCCGGCGTCTTCCGCCGCCTTGATGGCGTCAGCGGTGAGAACCCCGGCCTGAACGGTAATGGCGGCGTTTTCCTTGTCAACGGGCGAAATTCCCGTCATGCGGGTCAAAGAAAGGATTACCGTGCGCTTGCGGGCCGGAATGGCCCCGCCGGTAAGGCCGGAGCCGCCGCCGCGCGGAATGAGGGCGAACTGCATTTCATTGGCAAGGCGCACCACGGCGCTGACCTCTTCAGGCGAACCGGGAGCCACTACCAGGAGGGGCAATTCAAGGCGGAGGTCTGTCGCGTCTGTGGCGTTTTCCACCCGTGAAGCGGCGCTGAGGTCAATGCTTTCCTTGGGCAGAACCTCACTCAGGCGGGCGATAATTTCCTTGCGGAAAACCAGGTCTCCCTCATGGGCGCTCCAGAACATCGTCAGCCCTTCGCTGATGGAATTGGCGTAATGGTGCGAAAGGGCGCGGCGCGACTGCTCAAACCTGGCATGCACGCTGGTTTTCACCGTTTCCGGGTTAATAAAAGGATTATAGCGCACCAGAAATAACTCTTCGGCTATTTCAATGGTCAGGCTGCGCACCGATTCCGGCCACTCGGCGAAATCATCCGCGTTGATGCGCAGAATGCGGTTGACAAGGGAAGCGGAATTTATGGAAATGTGCGGTCCCTTATGAGGCATGGCTTTGGTCCTTGTTATGAGAAGAATTTCGCTTCCGGAATACTCCGGCTGTCAGGCAACGCCCGCAAACAGCCTGTTTACCGCCGAAGCGGCAGGCCGGGCTTACATGTTCGGCGGGAAAGAGAGACTATAAGACCTGAATGCCCGCTTGGCAAGAACCGAAAAGGCGCGAGGCCGCATATCGCAGCCCCGCGCCGGTTTTTACGCCTTTCAGGTAAAACGCCTCAACTTTTCATCGCGCCATGGTTTTACGCGCCTGTCAGCCCCGCGCTAAAGCGCCGCGCGCCGGAGAACGTCAGCCGTGTGCGCGCCCGGGCATTCTGACTTTTAAAAGGCCATTATAGCCATTTGAACCATTTGTGCCAGGTTTGCTCAACTTCGCGCCTGGTTTCCTCGGATTCGGTCTGTCCGCGCAACAGATAGGCTGATTTGGCCTTTTCTGACGCGTGAGCGTAAATTTCTTCCACATCCTGGTATTTGTCGGTAATAGCCTTGTAACGCAGCCAAGCGGCCCCGTATTTCTTCATGCGGAAGTAAAAATCACCCAGGTAAAGCTCATGTTCCGCCATGAGGCGGCGGCATTCTTTCATCTGCTCAAGGGCTTTCTCGGCATATTCGTCCGCCGGGTAAGACTGACGCAGGCGCGCGAAGAACGAATAGGCCTCTTCCACCTCTGTGGTCGGGCGGTCTATTGAAGAATAGCTTTTAAGGTTTGACATGCCTATGTAATAAAGCACATAGGGCATGGCTTCATGCCGGGGATGCATGCTCTCAAACTCTTTGTAAGCCTCGGCCGCCGGAATCCATTCTTCGCTCAGGTAATAGCAGTCGGCCAGTGAAAGTTCCGCGTCAACCACATACGGGCTGAAGGGAAAGTTGTCCTTGAGCTTCGTATAATACGCCGCGGCTCCAGAATAGTCTTTGTCGCGCATGGCGTCGTTGCCCGCTTCAAAAAGATCTTGGGCGGTGTCTTCAGAGGGGGGCAGATAAAACCAGTCAATAATGCCGCAACCTGAAAGAGTAAACAATAAAAGAAATACAGAACATAAACGTATTATTTTTTTAGGCATGCTCTTGTTCCAGATAGGCATGGGCCGAGTTTGCGGCGGTGGCGCCGTCGCCTACCGCCGTGGCTATTTGGCGGCAGCTCTTGGCGCGGATGTCTCCGGCCGCGAAAATGCCCGGAAGGTTGCAGCGCATTTCCGTGTCGGTAATAATAAAGCCGGAATCATCAACAGTAAGGCCATCCGGCAGGAAACTGGCGCTGGGGTCAAAACCGGTGAAAATAAAGAGACCGCTTATTTCCAGCTTTTCATCAGGCTGCCCGGAGGTTGACGCCAGGGTTACGGCTTCAAGGCCGGCGCCATCAGAATCGCCGTGCAGCGATTTGATCACACGCGAGGTATGCAGATGAATGTTCGGAGTCTGGCGGATTTTTTCCTGGTAAACCTTGTCCGCCCTGAACCCTTCGCGCCGGTGGATGATATGCAGTTCCTTCACCAGGCGGGAAAGATAAAGAGATTCTTCAAGGGCTGAATTTCCTCCGCCCACAACGCCTACCACCTGGCCGCGAAAGAAGTTGCCGTCGCAAAGGGCGCAATGCGAGATGCCCTTGCCGATGAAGGCCTCTTCATTCGGCAACCTGAGCGTACGGTATTGAACGCCGGAACATATCACGACCGTGCGCGCTTCAAGCCATTCTTCTCCAACGCGCAAGCGATTTTTGCCCGGCACGGCCTCAAAGTCCGTCACCGCCCCACGGTAGGCGTCATGCGGGTATTCGGCCAACTGGGCCTGCATGGCATCGGCCAGCTGATAACCATGAACCTTGGGCAGGCCGGGGTAATTTTCGATATCCGCGGTTTGCAGCAGCAACCCGCCCGGAGTGATTTTTTCAATAACAGCAAGGCTCAAGCCGAAACGGGCAAGATAAAGCGCCGCCGTCATTCCGGCCGGACCGCTGCCTATGACAACGGAATCGTATTTTTTCATTCTATATTGGCCTTCTTGGTAATAAGGTCTTTCAGGCTTTCCTTGGAAGCGGAACCGGTAACCTGGCCCACCACCTGACCGTCTTTGAACAGAATAAGGGTAGGAATGGCGCGTATGGCGAATTTGCCGGGAATAACCGGGTTTTCGTCAACGTTCATCTTGTAGATGTTCAGTTTGCCTGCATATTCGGCGCTCAATTCGTCTATGATGGGAGCCAGGCCGCGGCAGGGTCCGCACCAGGGCGCCCAGAAGTCAATAAGAACGGGAAGCTTGGAGGCTGACAAGGTGGATTCAAAAGTGCTGTCGGTAATTTCTGCGGCCATAATTATCTCCTTGGAATTTTTTATGTTTCTTGATAACGCCCGCCGGGCGGACGGCTTGAGAACCTCATAGAAATAGTTGCACTGCAGCCTTGTGTCAAGGTTTAAAACCCGCGTGTTCCCTTCAGCCCACGGTATAATCCCGCGGAACATTCCGCCCGCGCGGAATTACGGAAAAATCCAGCCCGTGCCGCAATCCTTTCCGATGCAGCAGCCATCCGCTATAGGCTATCATGGCGGCGTTATCCGTGCAAAGCTGGAAAGATGGCGCCATGAACGGCAGGTTCCACTCGTCCGCCAGCTCGCGCATGGCAGTGCGAACCGCACTGTTCGCCGCCACCCCTCCCGCCAGCACCAGGGCCTTTGCGGGCGCCCCGTCCGCGCGGCAGCGCTCAAGGGCGCGCCCGGACTTGACTTTAAGGGTGCGGGCCACGGCAAAGTTAAACGAGGCGCAAACGTCCGCCAGCCTGAGTTCGGCTTCGCCCATGGGCAGGCCGGCAAGTTCCCCGGCCGGAAGGCTTGAAATTTCCTTAACGCAACCGCCCAGTAAATCGCCGTGCGCGGCCAGGTAAGAGACCGCCGCTGTTTTAAGCCCGCTGAAACTGAAGTCAAGGTTATCGTTTTCCAGATAGGGGCAGGGAAACATTTTCCGGTCAACACGCCCCCGTCCGGCCAGAACGTCTATGCGCTGCCCGGCCGGATAATCGAACCCCATGGCCTTGCCGAATTTGTCGAAAGCCTCGCCGGCCGCATCGTCGATGCTGCGCCCCATAAGAATGAAATCGTCCGGGCCGTTAATGCGGTAAAGGTGCGTGTGCCCTCCGGAGGCCAGCAGGCCCAGGGCCGGGCCATGATCAGGCCCTGCCGCCAGGAAGGGCGGCTGATGTTCAAGCCCGGACGCCAGCAGGTGGGCGTGAAGATGATTGACGCCGAGAACCGGAACGCCCAAGGCCAAAGCCAAGGCCTTTGCAAAGCTTACGCCCACCAGGAGGCTGCCAAGAAGGCCGGGCCCGCGGGCCGCCGCAATGCAATCTATGCGGCAATTTTCGCCCAAACGCAGGCCTTTGCCCTCGGCGGCGCGCAACAGGGCGTCATATAACGGTCCCATCGCGCGATAGTGCTCCCGCGAAGCCAGTTCCGGCACAACGCCGCCGAACAGGGCGTGGGCGTCCGCCTGCGAACGCACCAGCTCGACCGCGAGCTCGCCGTCATGCACCAGAGCCAGCGCGCTTTCATCGCACGACGTTTCCACCCCCAGGCACAGCATGGTTCACCCTACTTTCAAACTTGCGCGCTCAGGCATAAAACAGCAGGGCTTCCTCAACGTCTTTGCGCGATCCGATGAACAAAGGAACACGCTCGTGCAGTTCTTTAGGCTCGATTTCCAGTATCCTGCGCGAGCCGTCGCTGGCCGCTCCGCCCGCCTGTTCCGCCAGAAAGGCCAGGGGGGAGGCTTCGCAAAGCAGGCGCAACTTGCCCTGGGGGCTGTCAGGCTTGCGGTAGTCAAGCGGGTACATGAAAATTCCGCCGTATTGCAGGGTGCGGTGGAAATCCGCCACAAGCGAGCCTACGTAGCGCTGGGAATAGGGTTTTCCGCGCCTGTTTTCCGTTCCTTTGAAATATTGCACCATGGACCGGGTCGAACTGTCCCATATATCGCTATTGCCTTCATTTATGGAATAAATTTTGCCTTGCTCCGGAATGCGCATATCAGGATGGGAAAGCAGGAATTCGCCAACGCTGGGGTCAAGCGTGAAACCGTGCACGCCCTGCCCGGTGCTGTAAACCAGCATGGTTGACGGTCCGTAAAGGAAGTATCCGGCGGCCACCTGCTCCACGCCGGCCTGAAGCGCGTCGTCAAGCGTGGCGTCCTGGTTCGCGGGGGTTTTGCGGCGCAAGATGGAAAAAATCGTGCCTACGTTTATATTCACGTCAATATTTGAAGAACCGTCCAGCGGGTCAAAAATAAGAACGTAGTCACCGCGCGTAAATTTTTCGGACACCTGAACGACGTCCGCGTTTTCTTCGGAAGCCATCAGGCAAAGCGCGCCGCTGCGCTCCATGCGGTGCAGCAGCACCCGGTTGGCGAATTCGTCCATTTTTTGCACGTTTTCACCCTGAACATTCACTTCACCGGTTCCGCCGAGCACGTCGAGCAAACCGGCTTTGCTGATATTGCGGGCAATTATCTTTGCCGACAGGATAAGATCATAAAGCAGCTGGGTAAACATGCCGGTGGCGGCTGGAGATTTCTTCTGATGAAGCAAAAGATGCTCGGTTACCGTTACTAAAGGCATAAAGCACCACCTTTAATTTATAATTAAGCCTGCAACAGCGGCAAAACGCCGCAAAAAACAATTGCCGGGGCAAGCCTCCACAAACGCCGCCATGCGCCCCCTAAGGGCGAATAAAACCCAGGCGCATTTGCCGTCTCAAAAAGCCGGCTCTTATCTGGCGGCCGGGTCAGGAGCGCTTTGCGCTTCCACCGCCCGGTCATTCATAGTCGCTCCATCTCCCCTGAAATGCGGCGCGGCTAAAGCTCCGGTCTGTCCCAGCGCCTCAAGCTGCTCCGGCTTTGTCATGAATTTTCCCTCGCTGGGCAGGGCGTATATCAGGGGCATGTTCGCGAAGTAGGATGAAGTCCAGTAAAAAGTTCCGTTGCTGTTGCTTACCGTGCCCTTGGTAGATCCGCTGGCCAGGTCGGCCCAGTCCTGATTGGGCACCGGGGTGGAGTCAGCGTCGTAAACGCCGGGCCAGAGCAAACCATAGGGCGATGCGATCATGAACGCCCCAGGGTCTTTTGAAACGCTCAGCAGCGAGCGTATGTCAAAGTGGGCGACGACCAGCCCGCGAAATTCTCCACCTGCGAAAACCGGCTTGCCCAAGTATATTTCCGGGCCGAGCGGGCTGTCCACCACGCAGGCGCGCAACGCCATCGGGCGCTGGTTCTTTCCCGGTTCCAGAAGCTGGTCCACGTTAAAATCTTTCATGCCGTGCTCAGGAAAACGCGCCATCGGCGTTCCCGCCTTGTCGGTAAGGGCCAGGCCGGAAAGCCAGGGGAAGCGCCGCATCATGCCTTCAACCCAGCGCTGGTCCGGCGCGCGGTCGCTGTTGTCCATAACTTTCTGCAAATCGCGCAGCTGCATGTCAACTTCGGCCATGGCCCCGCCAAGGCAAATTTCATAATCCTCACAGGGGCCTTTGTCTCCAAGGTCCACAGCGGCTGGCGTATTAAGATATTCCTTGTAAAGCTGCTTGGTGGTTTTCCAGATGCCGCCGGAGCTTTCCTCGTCAACGGACGAAGCGCACCCGGAAGCCATTGCAAGGCAGGAAAGAACAAGAACCGGAACAATAAAGGCAGACAGTTTCCGCACGGTTAACTCCCAAATAAGATGAATCTAGGCCCTGGCTTCCAGCCTTTGGGCCAGTGTTTCCAAAGCGTCGAGCAAACGGTTTTTCCCGGCGACGCCGCGCAAGTCATCCGGCTGTTCCGTAACGGGCGCTTCGGGCGGCGCGGCGGCAAGGCGCCCTATTTCATTCAATTTATCAGACAATTCGGCCTGTTCGGCTTCGTCAGCGCTTCCGGCCAAAAGCTCGCCGTAAATTTCACGAGCGCCGTTGTAGTCGCCCTGCTCCAGCAAAAGTTCGGCCATGGAGCGTGTACGCAGCGAAAACGGCTCTTCGTTTTCCTCATCTTCGGGATCGTTTGAAGCTTCACCGGGCGAAGATGCGCCCAAGGGACCTTCAGGCTGGAGCGGCGCTTCAGCCGGGGCGAATACGGCCTCTTGCGAAACGAAAGGCTCGTCGGCGGCTGACAGCGGCTGCGCCTCGGGCATGGCCCCGGCGGAAAGCACCTGCGTCAGGCCCTTGGAGATTACTTCGGCCCAGGAAATATTGTTCCCGTTCAGGCTTGAAGACAGGAAGCGCAAGGCCAGCCCGGCGTCAGGCATGTTTTTATCGGCGGAAAGACGGTCGCTCCAGGCGGCCATAAACCCGGGATAAGAGCCGAGAATGGAGCTGACATGGTCAATTTCCCTGCCAAGCTCGGCCTGGTCGCCGACCTTAAAAAGCAGGTCGACCAGAAAAAGACGGGCTTCAATATGGTCGGGGTGACGCGCCACGCCGCGCCGCAGGGTGGAGATGGCCGCATCAAGCTGCCCGTCTTCGGCTTCAAGGCGTGCCAGAGGAAAAAAGACCCTGGAGCCCGGTTCAAGCTCCAGCACCTCGCGGTACCATTCAATTTTTTGATTCATCAGCTTTAGCCCCGGCGTTTTCCGAACTCTCTGGAAAAATGTAGAGTATTTCGTTATCGCGCACCAGGTTAAGCCCCCTGTCGCGTATCATCTTCTCTACGTATTTATCGTCGCTCTGCAACAATCTAATTTCACGGCTCAATTCAAGGTTGCGCTCGTCAAGTTCCGCTATATGCCTGTCAAGCATGGCGCATTCTTCTTTAAGGACGCGGTATGCGCCTATGCCGTGATCGCCCCAGACCAGAGACCAGACCAGCACGGCATTGACCACAATTGACGCGCCAAGCAAAAACTTCCGCAAAAACACTTACTGCAACCTTTCGCCGCAATGCGCCGCAAAATCGATTGAGGCCACGGCGTCCTTAAGTTCGAACAAAAATCTGGACGTGGCTTCTTCAATGCGCTCCACATCATGCTCGTTTATGGTGATATCGTTCAGGCGCCCCATAACTTCCTTCAGGGTGACGAACTCGGAAAGAAGGGCGTCGCCGAGCGGGGCAAGGCGTATTTCCGCCTCAAGGTCAAGAATGGTCTGGAGGCAGTTGCGCAGACGGTTGTGCAAAACGGAATCCGGCAGCGGCAGGCAGGTCATTCCTTTACCTTTGGCGTATTTTGAGCCTGATAAAAACGATACACATAGTTACACCCGGAAAATACAGCCAGTCCCAGCGTTATGTAAAGCAAAAACTCCCCGACCGGATTAAGGTTGTAGCCGAAAACCGGGTAGTGCAAGGCCAGCGGAAGCAATGCGAAGCCCATGACCACAGTTTTCAGTTTGCCCCATTTGTCAGCGGCTATGACTATGCCCATGTCGGAGGCTATGCCGCGCAAACCGGTTATGAAAAGCTCGCGGCTGATGATTATTATGACGACCCAGGCCGGAGCCCAGCCAAGTTTGACCAGCATGACGAGCATGGCGGTTGTGAGCAGCTTGTCGGCCAGGGGGTCGAGAAATTTGCCGGAATTTGTGACCTGGCCGAAATAGCGGGCTATGTAGCCGTCGAGAAAATCCGTCAGCGAGGCCAGCATAAACAGCAGGGTGGCCAGAAGGCAGGTGAGGCGGCCGGGAAAATATAAAAGCGCGACAATGAGCGGAACCACAAAAATGCGGCCCAAGGTCAGGGTGTTCGGGATGTTCAGATCGCGCAGCATATCGTCCTGCAATCGGCCGGGCAACGGGGGGCCTTGTAAATTTTAATTATACTACCCACAAGAAATGGTTTAGGCAATATCTAATATCACGGCGCAAATGCCGCAAAAATCAAAGCATGGCGTATTCGCCTTTCAGGCAGGCCGACTCAACATTTTCCGCCAGCCGCGCAAAGGCTTTTCCGGCGGCGGTTTCCTCCGGCAACTCCACAAGCGCCTTGCCCAGTTCGGCCGCGACAACGGCCGCCGGGTCAAGCGGAATCTCGCCAAGGCAGCGCAGGCCGTAGTCTTCGGCCAAGGCCACCCCCCCGCCTTTTTTGAAAAGGTCGATCGAACCGCCGCAATGGGGGCAGCTAAGGCCGCTCATATTTTCCACCAGCCCCAAAATCCTGGCCCGCGAAGTCTTCAGGAAGCTCAGCGATTTGCGCACGTCCGCCAGGGCCACCTCCTGGGGAGTGGTCACAACGATGCAGGCGAGATCGGGAATGGTTTTGAGAACGGTCAGGTGCTCGTCGCCGGTTCCAGGGGGCGAGTCGATAAGCAGAAAATCAAGCTCGCCCCAGTTCACGTCATAAAGAAACTGCCGTATGGCCGAACTTTTTTTCGGCCCGCGCCAAAGCACGGCATGGTCGCGTTCCTTCAGGAATGAGTTGAGGGAAAGCACCAGCAAGTTGCCACGGCGCAGCGGCACTATGCCCTTTCCATCATGTTCCATGCCGTTTCCCGGCTCTCCGGCCGGTGCCAGGCCGAGCAGGCCTGGCACACTGGGGCCGTGCATGTCAACGTCGAGCACGCCGACCCGGTAGCCCTTTTGCGCGAGGGCCACGGCCAGATTGACAGTTACCGAGCTTTTGCCCACTCCGCCCTTGCCGCTCATGATGAAAAGCTTGAAGCGGATGCGTTCGAGCGTTCCGGATATAGCCTTGTCTTGCCGGGCCAGAATGGCGTTTTTGTCCAGTGAGCAGCCCGAACAGCCGCTTCCGTCAGCCGGAGAGGCGCTTTTCGCGCAGCCGGCGCAGGAAAGATTTCTGTCTTCTTCCATATCGTTGTTCCACATAATTCGTTTAACGCCAGTTCATGCCGGAAGCGGATAAATTAACCCGCGCCAGAACGGTTTACCAGCCGTGATCGCCAACCAGGTCGACGAAAACCACATCGCCCAGGTCTTCTTCCGTATATGCGCCGTTTTCCTTGCGCACCCGCCGCATCTTCTGGTTTCCGCGCCCCTCGCCTACCGGAATGACCAGCACGCCGTGATCGTCAAGCTGCTCCAGCAACGGCGCCGGAACAGACGGCCCCCCGGCAGTCACTATGATGCGGTCAAACGGAGCCATATCGGGCCAGCCCAGGGTTCCGTCGGACAGTTTGGGCACTATTTTATTAGCGTAGCCCATTTGGCTGAAAAGTTTTTTGGCGCGTTCGTACAGCTCGCGCAGCCGTTCGACCGTGTAGACCTTAAGGCCCATATGGGCCAGAACGGCTGACTGGTAGCCGGAGCCTGTGCCTATTTCCAGAACGCGCATGCCAGGCTCAGCCTCAAGCAGCTGCGACATCCAGGCCACCACCAGCGGCTGGGAAATGGTCTGGCCGTAACCTATGGGCAGGGTCATATCTTCGTAGGCCCTGCGCGCCAAAGCGCCGTCCACGAACAGGTGGCGCGGCACGCCGCGCATGGCCTCAAGCACGCGGGGCGCGGAAACGCCCTTCGCCTCAAGCTGTTCGGCCACCATTTTTTCCCGGTTTCTGGCGTAAATGTCCATACTGTCCCACCCTGGCTGATTTTTCCGCCGCTCCGCCTCTTCAGGAAGTTGAGGCTATCCGGCGGCGGTTTGAAAAAATCCTGAAAATATCTCCGCAATGTGCGTGACTAAAAATACGCGTTTTGTCAACCCGGCGGAAAAACGCCCCGCCCAGGAATTAAAAGCCGGAATTATGAGGTTGAATATAAAAGCAAAATATGCGAAAGAGAAAAGCGGTATTTGATGAAACTGGCGTCCGTTAACGGCGCTTGTTTTATAAATACGGACGGAAAAACCGCGGTTCATGGTTCCGGATTGACGCCAGGCGGCGCAAGCCCGCCCGGTGCCGGTTTGTCTTAGCCCTCACGTTTTTCCGGCAAGCGGGCCTGATTTTCACACTGTTTTTATCACACCGGTCTCACGGCGCTTTCCGCGCCGGGATGACCACGCACAGAACATGCAAGCTTTAGGATACAAGGTGTTTCAATGGCCAAACGCAAAGGTTTCGCCGGTCTTATTTTTCTCCTTCTTCTTCTCGCCGGGCTCGGCGCCGCCGCCTTTCTGCTTTTCCGCGACATGGACAGCCCTGAAATAACGCTTTCGCCCGAACTGGATATCGCCTCGCCCAATATCGAATTTACGGCCAGGGCTTCCGACCGCTCGTCAAACATCAAATCCATCACCGTCACCGTGCGCAAAGACGCCAGAACGGTGAAAATAGCGGAAGAAACCTTCAGCGCCAAGGCCCCCGCGCAGGAGATACGCTTCAAGATACAGGCGGACAACATAGACAGTTCGTTCGAGCTGGAAATTCAGGCCGTCGACGACTCCATGGCCGGTTTCGGGCGCGGCAACCGCGGCACAAAAACCTACAACATGCGCATGGACCTTACCCCGCCGCGCCTGAGCCTGAAAAATCCCAAAGCTTACGTAATGCAAGGCGGAACGGGCTGCATCATCTATTCAGCCAATAAAGAACTGGCGCGCAGCGGAGTCAAGGTCGGCGACCTTTTCTTTCCCGGCTTCCGCCAGCCCAACGGGCTGTATGTCTGCTTTTTCGCCTTTCCCTACAATGTGCCCTTTAAAGAGTACTCTCCAGTGCTTATCGGCGTCGACCGGGTTGAAAACGCAAGCCAGAACAAGCTGGACGTCACGCGCCTGCCCAAGAAATTCAAGGCGGACACCATAAAACTCAGCGATTCCTTCATTGAAAACAAGGTTGACGAATTTTCGCGCCTCGTGCCCACAGCCGCCAACGACCTTGAACGTTTTTTGACTGTAAACGGCAAGGTCAGGGCGGAAAATGTGGCCCAACTCCTGGAAATAGGCAGGGAAACAGCCCCGGAAATGCTCTGGCGCGGCTCTTTCGTTACCCTGCCGAATGCGGCCACCCGCGCCGGGTTCGCCGACAACCGCACTTACAGCTACAACGGCCAGAATGTCGACAACCAGACGCACCTGGGGCTGGACTACGCCTCGCTGGCTCATTCCCCCATTCCGGCCTCAAACGACGGCAAGGTCATATTCGCCGATTATCTGGGCATTTACGGAAACCTGGTGATAATAGACCACGGCATGAACCTGCAAACCCTTTATTCGCACATGAGCGAAATACACGTGGTTAAAGGGCAGGATGTGAAACGCGGAGAAATCATAGGAAAAACCGGCGCCACCGGCATGGCCGGCGGAGATCACCTGCACTTCGGCGTACTTATCGCCGGGCAGGAGGTAAACCCCCTGGAATGGATCGACAACCACTGGATAAAAGACAAGGTGACTGATCCTATAACCCAGGCCGGAGCTTCGGCTCCGCCTCTCGTTTTAACTGAATAGCCAAGGCCATGCGCCGCGACCAGGTGACTGCATGAAAATTATAGACAAGATTAACGCCGCGAAAACCCCGTTCTTTTCCCTGGAATTCTTTCCGCCCAAAAACCAGGAGGAATGGCCGGCGTTTTTCGCTACAGCCCAAAAACTGAAAGCCCTGAATCCGCTTTTCGCGTCCGTCACATACGGGGCCGGGGGCAGCAACCAGCACAACACCATGGAGATTTCCCGACGCCTGCACGCCGAAACGGGAATCTGCCCCATGACGCACCTCACCTGCGTGGGGGCGAGCAAGGAAAAAGTGCGTGAATTTCTGCAAGACCTGGGCAAAGCCGGCGTGCACGACATCCTGGCCCTGCGCGGCGACCCGCCCAAACTGAACCCGGACGGAAGCGAACGCAGCGGGCCTTATGACTGGTCGCAAGGGCAATTCAGGCACGCTTCCGACCTTATAGCTTTCATCAAACAGGAATTTCCCGATTTCGGCGTTGCCGCGGCCGGATACCCCGCCCCGCATCCGGAATCTCCCACCATGAAAGACGACCGCAAGTTCACGGCCTTGAAACTGGCGGCCGGGGCCGACTTCATCATAACGCAGCTTTTCTTCGACGTACGTGAATATTTGCAGCTTGTAGACACCATGAAGGTTATCGGCATAAAACGCCCGGTCATACCAGGCATCCTGCCCATTCTCAGCCTTGACTCCATACGCCACGTCCTGGCCATGTGCGGCGGGCATATTCCGGCCAAGCTCTACCTGGCGCTGGAAGAGGCCAACAACAAGGGAGGGGCCGCCGCCGTGCGCGAAGTAGGCATAAAGTACACTATAGAACAGATACGCCAGTTGCTTGACGCCGGGGTTCCCGGCATACATCTGTATACCCTGAATAAGGCCGAGCTTTGCCTGCGCATCGCCGGCGAAGTCAAAATCTGAAACGGCATGGACGAAACAGCCTTATTTACGGCCATTTTCCGGGATATTCCGCGGCAGGGCCCGGGAAGCTCGGCCATGACCGCCAAGGCCTTCGCCTTAGCCCGTCCTTGCCTTCCGCCTTCCCCCACGGTTGTCGACATGGGCTGCGGAACAGGCACGCAAACCCTTGAACTTGCCGGGCTTATGCGCCAGCTGCCCGGCCGGCCCAGAGTCATAGGCGTTGACTCCAACCCGGAATTTATTCTCTCTTTGCGCGAACGGGCGGAAAAAGAAAAACTGTCCGGCCTGCTGGAGGCGAAAGAAGGCGATATCACGCGGGCGGGCGGTCTTGGGCTCGCGCCGGCTTCCTGCGACCTTATCTGGGCGGAAGGGTCTTTATATATCGCCGGTTTTGAAACCGGCCTTAAAGAGTGGAAAACGTTGCTCAAAGCGCCCGAAAACGACAGGCCGGGCGGCCTGGTGGCAGCCACCGAGCTTTCCTGGCTTGCGCCTGACCCGCGCCGTTCCAACCCGACAGCCTGGGATTTCTGGCAAAAAAATTATCCGGACATGCGCGGGGTTGAAGAAAACACCCTCCGCCTCGAAAAGGCCGGGTACAGCCTCATCGCCGCTTTTCCGCTGGAAAAGGAAGCCTGGGATAACTATTACCGCCCCCTCAGCGCGCATCTTGCGGAAATGCGGAAACGATCCGGGGGCGGCCTGGCGGACGAAGCGGTTATAGACGGCCTGCAAGAGGAAATCGACCTTTACGCCACAGACGGAGACAGCTACGGCTACGTTTTCTATATCGCGGCCAGGGCCTGAAACGATTCCGCGGGCGTATAGCTCCAACCTGTTTATTTTACCATGCCAGAGTCGCCGAAGCTGTATTTCGGCTCCTAATTTTGTTTCCCGCGATCAGTTTAAAAAGCATAAAGGCAGCCGCCCTTCCCGCGCGCGAACGGAAGCGGATTGCCCTGAAGGCGCGCCGCGTTGCCCGCTCACGGTAGCGGCATGCGCTCCGCCAGGGCATTTGCAAAGTGAAAATCTCTAATACAAGGCCTGAATCATAGGCAAAGAATAACGTTCCACCGGCGCGAAATCATCGCGCAAGGCCGGAACGTCGTGGGGCAAGGGTTTCGTCCATTCGTTCAGCAAGGCCATAAAGGCGATTCCGGCCTCAGCCCTGGCCGCTTCCGGCCTGACCGCGCCGAAGGGGACTTCGTCCGACTGTATCAACGCGGCCAATTTTTTCGCGTCAGGCAAAGGCTGCTTCCGCTTGAAGGCCAACAGCAGAATGTTCTGCATTTTGCCGCCGTTTCGTTCATTATTCTCCAGAAAAATATGAACCTGCGGGAACACCTGCGAAAAAGCGGCGTGGATCGCGCGTAAAAGCTGGCCGGAATCGCCTTCCACCGCAGCTATGATGTTTCCGGCGTAAATTCCGTCATCCGTCAGGGCCTGGCTTATAAGGCCGGCGCATTCCACCGTTCCCAGATGAAAAGGGATGTTGTAGGCCGAACCGAAAGTATCGCCCATGATAATATCATAACCTTCCGCGGGCGGGCTGTTTTCCGACGCGCCCGCGTCACGCCTGAAGCGGTTCAGGAACATGCGCGCGTCTTCGTGATGCACACGCAGGCGCGGGTCCGGCTTGAGGCTGAAATATTTCTCTGAAAGCTCGGTCATGCCAGGGTCTATTTCCACAACGTCAAGGCGTTTCAACCCGGAAGGATAACGGGTGTGCAGCAGGTATTTCGGAACGGAATACCCGCCGCCGCCCAGCAGCAGCATGTTCTTGGCGTTGGGCCGCAAGTGCCAGGCCAGGCTGTAGTAGCGCGTGTAATTCAAAAGCAGGCTTTCCGGCCTTTTCACATACATGCCGGAATGCACCAGGTGCGGATCGGTCAGGATATAACGTACGTCTTCGCCTTCCGGGTTAACCTGGGTTACCACGCTGATATGGCTGTAAAGGGTGTCCAGGGAAAAATTTCCCGTAAGGGCCTGTTCCCGCTGCCGGGCCAGCCCGTTCATGGCCAGGCTTACGGCCAGGGCGAGGCCCAAAACCGGAATCAGCAGGCGAAGCAAGTTTTTTCCGCCGAAAGACAGGGCGGAAGCCAGCATGAGCGCCGCCGCCAGAAAGTAGATTACAACTCCTGACCCCAGCCAGGAAATGAGCAGATAACCGCCGAGAAAAGTGCCTAGAATGGAACCGAGGGACGAAATGGCGAAAAAACGCCCGATCAGCGCGCCGGAGTTTTCCGCGCGCACCCCGCGCTCTTGGATAGCCACCCGGATGACATAGGGCGAAACCATGCCCATAAGCAGCGAGGGCGGCGCGAAAAGGGCGGATGCGGCGGCCAGCGCGGCGCTTTGCAGGCTTACCCCCAACCCGCCGATAAAAGACAGCATCTGATAATGCCCGAACCCAACCAGCAACACGCAAAGCCCGGCGCTCAGCAGCAGCAGCCCGAGCTTGGCGGAACCCGGCCCGCGGTCGGCGGCCTTGCCGCCCAGCCAGTAGCCGAGCGAAAGGCTTGCCAGCACCACGCCGATAATGGCCGTCCAGACCAGGACGGAAGACCCCAGATGCGGGGCCATAAGGCGCGCCCCGGTCATTTCCAGCGCCATAACGGCCGCGCCGGAGATGAAAGCGATAAGTTCAAGCATGTTCACCTTTGCCTTTTTAAGCGGAAGCCAAATCATAAAATTTGAGAATGTACCAACTCTCTTTAAAATTCAAGCTAATTCTTGACACTTGCGTCCTTTCGTGAGAGTGTTTCTGATTCTATTATAACCGGTAAAATATGAATATTTCGTCTGCGCCTGACTGCGCGCGAAGCGAAAATTTCAGGAGGATACATGGCAAAGGAAGAAGCCATCGAGGTAGACGGCATTGTGCAGGAAGCCCTGCCGAACGCCATGTTCAAAGTGGAGCTTGAAAACGGTCATACCGTTCTGGCCCATATTTCCGGCAAGATGCGTAAATTTTACATCCGCATTCTGCCCGGCGACAAGGTGAAGGTTGAACTGTCGCCTTACGATCTCACGCGCGGCCGCATTACTTACCGCATGAAATGAATTTTCCGGGCCTGCCCGGCGTCGCCGCCGGAAAGCGCCCGTATAATCGGCGTAAAGAATAAATATTGAGGCGCAAGGGCAAACAGATGGGTCTGATAAAAGAATTCAGAGAGTTCGCGATAAAGGGCAACGCCATAGACATGGCCGTTGGCATTGTTGTCGGCGCGGCTTTTGGAAAAATCGTCGACTCTCTGGTTAAAGACATCCTCATGCCCCCTTTGGGCATGCTCTTGGGCCGTGTTGACTTTTCCAATATTTTTCTTGTGCTGCACGAAGGCAAGATTGCCGGCCCCTACCCCACGCTTGAAGCGGCCCAAAAAGCCGGCGCGGTTACCGTAAACTTCGGGGTATTCGTAAACGTCGGCATCAGCTTCGTCATTGTCTCCCTCGCTGTGTTCATGCTGGTGAAAGGCATAAATCAGCTGCGCGCGGCTGCGGGCGAAGACATTAACGCCCCCAAGACCAAGGAATGCCCTTTCTGCGCAAGCAAAATTCCGGTAAAGGCCGTGCGCTGCCCCAACTGCACCTCGAATCTCGAATAGGCCACTGAATCGCGAATTTCAGCGCCGCAGGCGAAACGAGAAAAGGCGGTTTTTCCCGGAAAACGGGGAAGACCGCCTTTTCTAACAGGATCCGGCTTGGCACAATAAGCTTATGCTTGCAAACAGCCCGCAACAGGCTTCGAAATACCACCACGGCAATAAGGGCTTTAGCCTTTACTCCAAAGCGTGTAAGGGTTTTGAGCCAGCCAGGTGTTATAATAACGCCGGTCGGAGCTGACTTCAGCCCCCAGCCATTCCGGCCTTGAAAAATCTTCTTCCGGACTTTTCAGCTCTATTTCAGCGATCAACAGACCGGCGTTCTCGCCCGTGAATTCGTCTATTTCCCACACATGCCCGCAAAAAGGCACGAAATGGCGTATTTTCTCAACAATGCCGCCCTGCAGCATTTCTTTCAGCATTTGCCCGGCTTCTTCCGCCGGAACCGGATATTCGAATTCCGTCCGCATTATCCCGTCTTTGGCGCTTTTTATATTCAGGAAGGCCTCGTTTTCCATCAGGCGCACGCGCACCGTGGCAGGAGGCCCGAAAGACAGGTAGCCCTGCCGGCAGACAACGCTTTTGGTGGACAGTTCGCGCCAGCCGTCTCCGGCAAGCAAAAACTTGCGCTCTATTTCCAAGCCCATAAATTTGTCCTGTACAGGGCAATGTCCCTGGGTTACTAATGTTTCGGCAATAAACAGTAAATCCTTTTCAGGCAAAGTATAGCAGATATGAACGCGCAGCAACGCTTTTTAGCCTCTGAAGTTCCTTATTCCCCGGCCGGTGAATGTTTTTTTCACGTTATTCCAATGCCCTATGAAGCCAGCGTTTCCTATGGAACCGGCACGGCCGAAGGCCCGCAGGCCATTCTGGACGCTTCCTGGCAGCTCGAACTCTGGACTGGACGCGGCAGCCACGGCCGGGCGGGAATTTACACCTGGCCCGCTGTCGACTGCGGCGGACTGCCGGAAGAGGTCTTTCAACGCCTGGAAGAAGCCGTTTTGAAAGCTCTGGATTGCCGTAACGGGAAAAGCCTGCCGGTCATTTTGGGCGGAGAGCACAGCCTGACCCTGGGCAGCTTGCGCGCCTTGAAAAAACGCCACAGTTCCTTCGGAATTCTGCACTTTGACGCGCACGCCGACCTCAGGCCGGAATATGAAGGCAGCATTTACAGCCACGCCTCCGTCATGCACCGGGCCACGGCCGACCTCGGCCTGCCGCTGTTTCAGGTCGGCGTGCGCAGCCTTTGCGAGGAAGAGGAAAATTACCGCCGGGCGAAAAACATCCGCCATCTGGACGCCAGGGAGTTGGCCGCCGCGCCGGAACTTTTCCGTGAGGCCGCCCTGCCGGAAGATTTTCCGGCCAAGGTCTTCCTCAGCTTTGACGTTGACGCGCTCGATTCCTCCATCATGCCGGCCACAGGAACCCCGGAGCCGGGCGGACTGGGCTGGTGGGAAGCGCTTAACCTGGCGGAACGCCTGCTGCGCGGCCGCGAAATGATCGGGCTTGACGTGGTGGAGCTTGCGCCCCTGCCCGGCCTTACAGCGCCCTCTTACACCGCCGCCCGCCTCTGCTATGAACTGATGGGACTGGCCGGCGTAAATTGACCGAAAGGAACCAGGCTGGCATCGCGCGGCCGGTAACGGAGCCGATATGAACTGCCGCTGGCTTGACGCCTATTGCTCTGCCAAACCGGGCTGTTGTAAGGAACATAAAGATTCATGGAAAGCTGACCTGTACCTGGTGGGAGGAAAAATTTTCGTTCTGCGCTTCCATGACAAAAGCGGCCGGGAGATCGTGAACCTCAAAATGCAGCCGGATTACGGCGCGCTGATGCGCCTGGACTATTTCCCGGACGTGATCCCCGCCTACCACATGAACAAGCTGCACTGGGTTTCGGTGTATCTGGACGGAAGAGTTCCGGCGAAAGCTTTTAAAGAGATGATTGATGAATCATACGCGCGTGTGCTTGCAACCCTTTCCCGGAAAAAACGCGCGGAAATTCAGAATGGTCAGGGTTGAGAAACAGGCTGATCCGCAGGATTTTTCGTAATCAGGTGGGCTGAAACGCTGATATCCGCCTTGCTCAGGGTTTTTTCAAGCCATTCGCTGAAAACGCCTTGCATCTTTTCCTCAAGCAGCATGTTTTCTATCAACGGAAAGGCCTCGGCCCTGTTCATAAGCGTGCCGGCCTCCCGGGACGTAAGCAGCAGGACCACATATTCCCCCCCGTAAGCGAACACCGGGCTGATCTGCCCCACTTTCAGTTTTTCCAGGGCCGATATAAACTCCGGGGCCAGGCGTTCTTTAGCCATACGCACGGTATGCAACTGTACTTCCGGGTAATTTTCCCTCACGTCCGTGACGGAAAAAATCTGCTGATAGCGCTTGGCGGCTCCGCCCACTCCGTCTTTGCCCGCGCCGCTGAAACGCATGAACCCATACCGCTCCGGCAGCTCGAATTCGCTTTGGTGGATGATGTAATAATGTTCGGCCTCTTCCGGGGTAATTTCCACCTGGGGCCGTATCTGTGTAGCCAGAAATTTGTTCATTGAAACCCGGCGCAGAAGCATTTCACGCCAGGTTTCAAGGTCAATGCTTTCTTCCAGCAGAAAACGCTCGAAATCCTCCTGGTTGTAATCGGCCCGCACAAGCGCCTCTTCCGCAGCCAGCTCCTCCGGGGTTACGCCCATATTTTTTTTGCCGAGCTGCTGAATGACCAGTTCCTGCACTATAAGGTTGGCAAGCTGGCGGCCGTAAGACTGGCGAACCGCTTCAAGAGCCAGCATCTGCTCGCCGCCCTGGCTGGTCAGCATGCTGTCGCGCATGGCGTTAAGCTGTTTCAGGGTAATGGGAGATCCGTTCACCCGCGCCACCTCGCCCGGAGTTTTCTGCGCAAGGAGGCTGTTGTCGCAGCCGCTGAAAACTGAAATGGACAACAGCAAGAGCGACAGGAGAATTTTACGTTTTTCGGCAAACATGGCATTATTCCCGGCAAAGGCCGTTCAGTTCTTCTTGCAGGGCGGCAAGCTTTTCCGTCATATTCAAGCCGTTGAGGCGCGCTTCCAGCCCGGCCGGCTGGTGCAGGCGAACCCGGTCTTTCTGGGTTCCGGCCCAGGCGACCAGCCGCAACGGATCAAGCGAATTGAGCTTTTCATGGAAAAACAGACGTACCCTGTCGGCGAAAATATCGGCTTTCAGCGCCCCTAGGCTGGAAATGTTGCGCTTGAAACGCAACACCGCCAGAAAGTTCTCCAGGGCTTCCGGCAAAGCACCGAAGCGGTCGCGCAGCTCAAGTTCGAGTTCCTGCTGCGCCATAGCGCTCACGGCGGAGGAAAGGGCCTTGTAATAACGCAGCCTTTCCCCGGAATCCGCAATATATTCTTCCGGAATATGCGCCACAACGCCAAGGTTTATTTCTGTCTCCACCACTTCCTGCAGGGGTTTTCCCCGCATTTTGGCGACTTCTTCTTCCAGCATTTCCAAAAACAGGTCAAGCCCGATGCGGTTCATGTGCCCGCTTTGCGATTCGCCCAGAATGTTTCCCGCCCCGCGCAGGCGCAGGTCTTCCATGGCGACCTGAAAACCGGCCCCGAGGTAATCCATGTCAAGAATAATACGCAAGCGGCGGCGGGTTATTTCCGGCAGCGCGTCAACGTCCGGCGTGATGAAAACGGCGAAGGCCTGCCGGTCGGAGCGCCCAACCCGCCCGCGCAGCTGGTAAAGCTGGCCCAGGCCGAACAATTGCGCCTGGTCGACAACCAAAGTGTTGGCGCGGGGAAAATCCAGCCCTGATTCTATTATGGCCGTGCATACCAGCACGTCAAGCTCGCCGTGCCAGAAACGGCGCATGCTTTCTTCCAGCTCTTTTTCGCCCATTTGCCCGTGCGCCATGCCGACGCGGGCCTGCGGGCAAAGCTTGCGCACATATTCCGCCGTCCGTTCCAGACCCTGCACGCGGTTGTAAACCCAGAAAACCTGCCCTTCACGCGCCAGTTCCCTTTCAATAATCTGTTTCAGGGCCGCGTCGTCGCGGTTCATCAGGGTGGTGGCCACAGGCTTGCGGTCAAGCGGGGCGGTTTCAATTACCGAAAGCTCGCGCACGCCGGACATGGAGAGCTGCAAGGTACGCGGAATGGGCGTGGCGCTGAGGGTAAGCACATCAACGTTCTTGCGCAGTTGTTTGAGCTTTTCCTTGTGCCGCACCCCGAAGCGCTGTTCCTCGTCCAGAATCAGCAAGCCCAGGTTGGGCATGGAAACGTCGCCGGAAAGAATGCGGTGCGTGCCTATCAAAATATCAATATGCCCCTTGGCGGCGGCTTCAAGCACCTCTTTCTGCTTCTGCCTGGGCACGAAGCGAGAAAGCAGCCCCGCGTTGACCGGAAAACCGGCCAGGCGCGCCCGGAAAGTCTGATAATGCTGCTCGGCCAGAACCGTAGTCGGGCAAAGCAGGGCCACCTGCCTGCCCTCCAGGGCGGCCCGGAAAGCCGCCCGCAGAGCCACTTCGGTTTTGCCGAACCCCACGTCGCCGCAAATCAGCCTGTCCATCGGCTCCGGCTTCTCCATGTCGGCCAGCACCTCTTCAATGGCCCTGGCCTGGTCTGGCGTTTCCTCAAAGCCGAAAGAGGCCTCGAATTCACGAAACATTTCATCCGGGGGGCCATAGCGGAAACCTTTGGCGACTTTGCGGTAGGCATACATTTCCACAAGGTCCTGCGCAATCTGCTCAATAGCCTTGCGCGCCTTTTCTTTACTGGACAGCCACTTGCTTCCGCCCAGCTTGTCCAGCGCCACCGGGCCGGCTTCGCCCGTTTTAAAGGTTTGAATCAGCCCGAGGCGGTCAACCGGCAAATAAAGGCGGTCATCGCCGGAATAGAGCAATAAAAGGTAATCGTTCTCCACCCCGCCCATATTCAGGTGGTGCAAGCCGCCAAAGGCGGCTATGCCGTAGTCGCGGTGCACAAGGTGGTCGCCGGGCTGCAAGTCGTCATAACGGTCAAGCCCCTTGAAGGCTTCGGACGATGGCCGCTGGGAGCGCCCGCTTCGCGGCTGTATGACGTCTTCGCCCAGAATGAGCGTGGAATCCCAGCCAAGCGCCGCGCCGCGCCGGAAAGGAGACACCAGGGCGTAAAGCCCGCCAGGGCCGTCCTGATAGCGCAAATGCGGTTTTATGCCGTCCTGGGCCGCCAGGTTCAGGAACTTGTCACGGCTCCGGCCGGAGGAAAAACTCAGCAAAACCTGGTTCTTTCCGCGCGACCATTCATGCATGGCCGCCACCAGGGTGTGCCAGGGCCGCTCCAGTTCAGCCGGTTTGGAAAAAACATCCTGAAAGGCGTGCAGGGGGCGTTCGGGCAATTCTTCACCCTGGCTGGCGATTCCGATATGCAGGTCTTCAAAATAAACCCGCCTGCGGCCCTGAAGCATGGAAAGGGCCTCCGCCGGGGTGCGCATGACCATAGACCGGGGCTGGCGGAAACTCTCTTCCGCCTGTTTTTCCAGGTAGCCATACCAGAACTGCGCGGCCTCTTCCAGGGTTTGAGCCAGATCAAGCTCGCCCGGCAGCAGAAATACGCTGTTTGCCGGAAGCCATTCTTCCAGCAGGGAGGAATTTTCATAGCATGCGCCGATGAGCGCGCCGGACAACCTGCTTTTTTTGCCGGAAAAGTAACGCTCTATGCTTACCGCCGGGCCGTTTTCATCCAAGGCGGCGGCAAAAGCCTTCAAATCCCGCTCGGCTATAAGTCCCTGCCCGGCCAGCCTTTCCCACCAATCCAGCGCCTTGCTCTTCAACGAGGGTGAAACGGCGCTTACCGGCAGCAAGGTGGCCTCGGACAGCTCCGCCACCGAGCGCTGGCTGGCCTGATCAAAAACGCGAATGTCTTCCAAAAGTTCGTCAAAAAATTCAAACCGCAACGGCTTGGGGTATCCGGGGCAATACACGTCGACAATATCGCCGCGCACGGCCATTTCTCCCGGAGCGCTGACCATGGGAACGCGGCTGTATCCCCATTCCGCCAGTTGGTCCAAGAGCATATCCCTGGGAATTTCCGTTCCCTTGCCCAGGGTCAATTCCAGGTTTTCGAAGGTGTTAAGGGGGAAAAAGCGCAGAAGAAAATTTTCCGCCGCAACCAGTGTGCAGCGGGCCGATCTTTTATGCAGGCTGTACATGGCCGCGATACGGTCGGAGGTCGAGCCCTTGCCGTGGCGGCTTAGTGGGTGGCCTGGCAGGCTTGCCGCGCCGTGTTCCCACATGGGGACGGACGGCGTAATGTCCTGCGCGGAATAGCTTGGGCCGAAAAGAGTGAGCAAGCCGCGAAATTCAGCCAGTTCGGCTGAATCGCGGCATAATATCACCGGGTGCTTGCCGTTGCTGGCAAGGGCGACGGCAAGCCGGGCCGCGGTCGCGCGGCCGGAATGGGTAATTTTGGCGGAAACGTGGCCTCCGCCCGGAATATCCGGAGCGGAAAGCGCCCTGACTATATCCTGAAAACTCAAACAACCCCCCACGCAGCTCCGGTGCGCCGGGCTATTCCACGCAGGTGAACCCGGCGGCCTTCAGCCGCTCGCGCGAAACGGCGCCCGGACGTATCAAGCGCAGACACATGGCGTTTTTATCCAAAGGTTCCACAATGGTTGACGGCAAACCGCCCTTAGGCAGAAAATCCGGACTGACAGGCGGGTCATATATTCCGGCCACATGGTCCAGCAGTTCCTTATCGACGCCTTCCGCCGTAACCGAAGCCTCATTGCCGCTAAGGTTAGCGCTTGAGGAAATTATCGGGCCTCCGAACTGAAGGCAAAGCTCACGCGCCGCCGGGTGGTGCGGAATGCGCACGGCAATTTTACCGGAACCGCAGGTGAGCAGACCGGGAACCCCCGGGGCCACCGGGCAGAGTACCGTAAGAGGGCCGGGCCAAAACGCCGCGATAAGTTCGTTCAGTACGTAGCCGGGATTTAAAATGATAGACTTGAGCTGAACCGTTTCGCCGATAATAACAGGCAAAGGGAAGCTGCTCAAGCGTTTTTTGGCTGTGTATACCTTTCGCACGACCTTGGGGTTCAAGGCGTCGCCGCCGATGGCGAAAAAGGTTTCCGTGGGGTATAAAAGAAGTTTTCCGGCTCTCAGGCCCTCGCAGGCTTCCGGCAAATCGATTGAATTCACCCTGATATGCTCTCCTTTAGTTACATAGTCGCGACATTATACAGCCAAGGCCGACTCAACCGCCCAATCGGACAATGCGGCGGTTGCGCGGGAGAGTTCTCAGGAAGATTAACAGAGAAAATTTTAAAGTAAAGCTTTTTACTAAACATTACAATATGCTATCCGCGATTAAATATCCACATAACGTTTAAGGCATAAAAACCGGAATATTCCCGGAATGATACGGCTGTTTTCATGAAAAACATCTTGTTCCGCCACGGGCCAACCCGCCCGGCTGTTTTGCCTTCAAAGCGGTTTAGGGATATAGTCCTCCCATGAAAAAACTGAAGATCATTTCCGTAGGCCGGTTGAAAACGCCATTCTGGCGCGATGCGGCTGAACATTACCGCCAGCGTTTGCAACGGTCCTGCAAACTTGAAGAAATTGAGGTAAGAGACGGCTCGGCCGAACCGGTTGAAACCAGAAATGCGCAGGAAGCCGAAAAAATCATCGCCGCGCTGACCCCGTCCGACTTCCTTATCGCCCTTGACGAACGAGGCGACGCGCTAAGTTCAAAAGAACTGGCCAGCTACCTGCAACATATAAGTGAAAAAGGGCTTGTTCCCTGCCTTGCAATAGGGGGCGCCTACGGGTTTTCCGAAGAATTGCGCCAAAAGGCCGGGCGATTGCTAAGCTTCGGCCCGGCCACTCTGCCGCATGAACTTGCCAGGGTGGTTCTGCTTGAACAGCTTTTTCGCGCTGACTGCATTTTGCGCGGCACAGGCTATCACCATGAATAGAACGCGATGGTAAAAAATTACGCCTGCTCCGCCGCGCCGGCCTCATCCCGTTCCAACCCCGCCTTGACGCGCCCCCGGTGCGCCAGGCGGGCCAGGTATATGAACGGGGTGTCAAGGCAGGAAACTATGGCCTTGAACAAAAATGTCGTGAACAATATTTCCGCGAGCACGTCATGGAAGCCCTCAACGCCGTAAAAGGCCAACAGGCAGAAAATGGCCGAATCCAGAAACTGGCTCACCAGGGTGCTGGCCCCGTTACGCAGCCATAGGTGGCGGCCGGAGGTTTTGGAGCGCCAGAAATGAAAAGCCCAGACGTCATGCAGCTGTGAAACCAGGTACGCGCAAAGGCTGGCGAAAGCCAGGCGGGGCAAAAAGGAAAAAATGCCGCTAAGCGTGGCCTGCATGGTGTCATGCGCCGAAGGGATATACAGAAGGGCCACCTGCATGTATATCGTGCTCAGGACCAGCATGACGAAGCCCAGGCAAACGCCGGTGCGGGCGGCTTTTTTGCCGTGAAACTCGCAAAGCATGTTGCTGGTCAGGAATACGCTGGTATAAAGAATATTGCCGAGGGTGGTCTCAAAGCCCAGCAGGTTCACCAGCTTCAAGACCTGAATATTGCAAAGGATCAGGTTAAACGGTATCAGGGCGAAAAGGCCCGACTTGCCGAAATAACGGTAAACCAGAACGGTTACGCTGAGGTCGAACACCATGAAGGAAAACCAGAGGAATTCGTTGAAGTAAGGCATAGCGGTAACGGCCGATAGAAATTCCATAACAGATCCTTTATGCTATAATAATGTGCAAGGCTTGTTACGCCCTTGGCCAGGCTTTGGCAAGGCGTCAGGGGCGTATTTCGCCAAAACCGCCTTGCCGGGAAGAAATAAAATGATGCAAAACGCGGAACAGGAAAAACGCTCCGCCGCCCTGGCTTCAATCGGCGCGGCACTGTTGCTTACCGGCCTCAAACTTGGCGTGGGCCTGGCCACCAACAGCCTCGGCGTGCTGTCGGAAGCCCTGCACAGCGGGCTTGACTTCATGGCCGCGGCCCTGACTTACATAGCCGTAAGGTACGCCTCCGCCCCGCCGGACCCCGGCCACCCGTACGGCCACGGCAAAGCCGAAAATCTCTCCGCCCTGACGGAAGCCCTGCTCCTTTTGATCACCTGCGTCTGGATAGTGCACGAAGCGGTCAACCGCCTGTTTTTCAGCCATGTGCCGGTGGCGCCTTCCGCATGGGCTGTGGGGGTCATGGTTGTATCAATCATCGTGGACCTGTCGCGTTCCCGCATGCTGATGAAGGCCGCCAGAAAGCATAAAAGCCAGGCGCTGGAGGCGGACGCCCTGCATTTTTCCACGGACATTCTCTCTTCCGTCGTGGTCATAGCCGGGCTGGGCGGAATTTACCTGGCCGGGCTCTTCCCCCCGGGTTCTTTCTGGAACCTCTGGCTGCAAAAGGCTGACGCGCTGTCCGCCCTTGGCGTAAGCGCCATAATCGTCAAGGTAAGCCTGGATTTGGGCAAACGCGCCGTAAACGTCCTGCTGGACGCCGGAGACGTGGGGCTTGACGCCAGGATTCGCCTGGCCCTGGCCGCCCTGCCCGGCGTGGATTCCGTAAAAGACTTGCGCTTGCGCCACAGCGGCCCCGATCTTCTGGTCGACCTCACAGCCGTTGTAAGCAGCTCTTTGCTGATGAGCGAAACGGTTAAACTGCGCACGGATATCGAACGAGCCGTAATGTCGGTTGTTCCGGATGCCAGGGTGAACGCCAATTTCGCCCCCAGGCAAGGCGGAGGCCTGATGGAAGAGCTGCACGCCGGGGCGGCCGCCCGCGGCCTGAAGCCGCACGCTGTGGAAATTCTCGAGCTTATGGAAGCTGACGGCCTTTCGCGCAGGCTGGTGGAAATGCATGTGGAGATGAACCCTGAAATGCCCCTGGCGGAAGCTCATGAAATAATCAGCGCCTTCGAGGGAGAAATGCGCGGCAGGCGGCCGGATCTGATTCTGGTCACCCATATGGAGCCACGGTCTAAACCCGGAGAGGAAAGCTACGCCTCCCCAGAGCAAAGGGAACGCATCAGGCGGGCCATCACGGATATCGCCATGGGGCACCCTTCAGTGTGCGACTGCCACAGCATCATCGCCCGCGACAGCCTGGGAGAGGCCTCGGTCACCTTCCATTGCCGCATGGACGGAAAAGCCACGGTGGAAGAAGCGCATAAGGCGGCCAGCAAAATCCAGGCTGAGCTGCACCGGGAACTTCCGGAAATCCGCCGGGTCACCATCCACATGGAACCTTTGAAATAGAGGCAAAGCACGCCTTGACGCGCGCGCCATTCCGGTCCGGAGCCATGCCTTTGAACCGCCCTTTTTCAATACAAAAAGGCAATGGTTGCATCGCATGCGTTTACGCCAGAACGGTTATGGGCTAAAGCGCGCGGAGCTGCCCGTTTGCGGGCGCCGCACGCATGTTGCCGGAGCCTCTTCAAAGTTAAAAGCTCTCCGCCCGTTCAAAGTTCAAGCACGTTGGCTGAGAGAGTCGCCACATACGGTTTCACGATATAAAAAGAGGCCCTTGCGGGCCTCTTTTTATATCGTTTTAAAGCGGACTGGAATTAGAACTGGTACTTGAAGCCGACGGCGCACTTCCATGCGTCATGGCGGGTGTAGTTGTTCTTCCAGACTTCCTTGTCAAAGTCGGCATACATGTAGCCAAGGTCAAGATACGCATTAAGGTAAGGCATAATTTCATAGCGGTTGGCCAGGGTTACGTCAATGGCGTAATCTTCGGTGGTCATGTACTTGGCTTCACCCATGGTGGCGAGGGAAGCGTTAGCGACGGCGCCGCTGCGGTAAGCGCGGACGTTGTCAGGGTGGTTGGTGCCTTCGTAGTAGGTGATGCGCCAGGTGTGGTACATTTTTTCGGTAAGGCCGAGGTTCACTTCGCGCAGACCGAAGCCGACGCCCCACAGGCCGAGGCCGCTGTTGGTAATGAAGCCGTAGGGTATGCCGGGCAGGCTGATGTCGCCGGCGCCCATGCCCATCATGGACCACGGCGGGTCAAAGTTGATGGCGGGCATACGGCCGTAGTCTCTGTCTTTCAGAGCGTCGGCGTCGTCACCGGAAGCATACCAGCCGTATACGCCGATATGGCCCCAGGAAAGCTTGTATTCAACACGGGCGGCGGCATACCAGCCGGCGAAATCGGCGCCGTTGGGATCGCTGTTGTCCAGGTTGCCGTACATGGCGTCAAGGTGGAAGGTCAGGGGAATTTCAAACGGAACCGCGCGCAGGGCGAAGCCGCCGCTCCAAAGGTCGGAGTCGCCGGTCATGGTGTTGGGGGTCAGCGGAGTCGCGGGGGACGGGCCGCTGGACATCACGAGAGAACTCTTGATCGGATCAGTGTAGATGGAGTTCTGCCCCATGCCCTGCGTGCCGACGCTGCGGTATCTCCAGAAGTTGGTAACGTTGCCGATGCTGCTGTACAGCAACCAGGGCTGGAAGGTCAGGGCCTTGGTGTTGTAGCTGGCGACAAGGCCGAACATGTCCATGGCGTCAAAGGTGTTGCCGCTGGGAATGCTTTCAGCCGCGTCATACGGGCGGGCCCAGAAACCGGTCAGGCTGAATTCCGGGGTGAACTGATAAGCCATGCTGATGCCGCCCACGTCGCCGCCGAAGACCGGGTTGCCGCCGGCAAGGGACGGAAGCACGGTAGAGGGCAGATAGAGGGGGATAAGGCCCATCTGGATGCGCAGCTTGTTGTCAAGGCCGGGCGCCATCCAGTCAATATAAGCGTAACGGGTTTTGATGTTTATGCCGTCGGTGTCAAGCTGGCCGCCGGGAGAATAAAGGCCCGGGTTCGAAGCGGAGGGCACGATGCCGTAGGAGGTTGTGGTCGAACCGTCACGTCCCCAGAAGGTGGGGCCTATTTCGAATTCAACAACGCCTTTCAGGCTTTCGGAAGCGATGAACTGCGCGCCAAGGCGCAGACGCTGCATGGCTCTGAAGTCGTCTTCGTTCACGTCTTTAACCAGGCTGGTGCCGTCGCGCCAGCCGAAGCCCACGATGAACTGGCCGCTCATCTTGACGTCAATGGCAAGGGCCGGAGCCGCAAGGCCCAGAACCAGGGCCATGACCAGCAACGAAATCTTACACTTTTTCATAAATCCTTCCTCTGTTGGTGGTTTGGGGCCAAGCCCCGTATCAGGAACACAAAAAAAATTAATCCTTACTGTGAAAAAATCACTACCATCAGGCAAGGCAAAAAACAAGTACTTTTTACATACAAGTACAAAAAATTTTATCAGGGTGTTTGTAAACGCGAAATAATAGATTATATTGATTAGTTTTTTATCTTCAACCGCGAGTTTGCTTCTGGTAAAAGCCTGAAAGAGATATCCGGGCCGCATGGAAAACATGCGGGGAGAACGCTGTTGCGGCAAAATCCGGCTGGAAACGGGTAAAAATAATTCTACGCGCGCCATCACAGGCGGCTGGCGTTATTATTTTAGCCCCTTCCCATCATAATAAGTCGATTTAACAGATTATTTCGCTGCCACACCGCTACCTAACTTCATTCCTTTGAAGATAATGGCGCTGGCCGTGGCGTCGGCAAGTTCCGCCACATCCATCAGCTTCTCCAGAAATTCCAGAATTTCGTGACGCCTTTCTTCCACCGACCACTTGAAATCTTCCTCAAGGTCTCCGGATGCGAGGTATTGCTCAAGTTCGAGCAGGTACGGCATGTCAAGTCTAGGCACGGGCAAGCTCCTGAAAAGGTTGTTCTGGCGGCGTAACGCGCCAGCCAATGTGAATAAAAACACAAACAGTTTAAAATACCAGACACGCCCGCATAGCGCCGCTTTTGACGGCGGCAATAAAACACACAGGCTCGTAAACGTCCGTTTTACGGCGAACAGAACTGGCCTGGGTCAGGTATGATACGGAAAGAATCAGTCAGCGGTTGGAGCCGCCGTTTCTTTTTTCGCGTCCGGCAGGCCTTCCGCCGGCTTATTTCCGGCGCCCTGCGCGGATGGATCAGCCGGATCAGGTTCGGCGCTGCGCAATTCTGGCTCAGACTGGGGAACAACCACCGGCACCGACATGCCGACGAATACCGGCCCGCCAATGCCGAAGCCTATTCCAAGCGAGGCCCCTCCGCCGCAGCCGGAAATAAGCGACAGCGCCCCCAAAAGACTGACGCTCAAATATTTATGCCAGAGAAATTTTCGCATACACGCCCCCAAAGTTTATATCGTCACTAGTGTCTAATTGCAAAAATTCCACAAATATTTTTTAAGGATATTTTTGCAAAAATCGTTGTCTGAAAAGCGTGGTTTACAGGCAACTCACGCCACCTGCAGCGCCGCAAAATCCTGACGGATTTTTTAGTGTTTGTTTTGCAAACAAACACTAGATAAGGCCGACCTGAAATTCGCAACGGCGGTTGCGGCTCCAGGCTTTTTCGCTATGTCCGGAAACCGCCGGGTGCATCTTGCCGTAACTGATCATTTCAATCTGGTTCGGCCTTACCCCCAGAAGCGTAAGGTACGCGAAGGCCGCCCTGGCCCGGCGCTCCGCCAGGGCCATGTTGTATTCCTCCGTGCCCCGCTCGTCGCAATGCCCTTCGATAATAACGCGCAAGCGAGGGAATTCTTTCAGCGTGGAAGCCTTGCCTTCAAGGTTGGCCTTGGCCTCCGGGCTTAAATCAAAGCGATCGTAAGCGAAATATATGCTGGAAGAAAGAATGCCGGACGCGCGCTGTTCTTCCGCCGTAAACTGCGGGCCTTCAGCCACCTTCGTTCCGCCCCCGCTTTCAGCCGGCGGGGTGATGGCAAGGCGCTCCTTGCTCCCGCAGCCGCCAAGAAACGCAACGCCGCAGGCAAGAATTAACATGAAGGCCGAACTGGTCAATCTGCTCATAAAAATACTCCGGTTCTCTTCTGAATATTTATTCGGTAGCCCGGCAAAAGCGCTTTGTCAACAAAGCGGCTTCCGGCAAAGGATATTACGGGCTTATCGGTTCTTTTCACATTTTTTTAAAGCCTTCGGCTTTAAAAAAATTGGATGCCCCGGAGAACGCCATGTTTCGACAAAAAAATAAAACCCCGCTGAGGCAGCGGGGTTTTATCGCAAACATTGGCGGATTCTTTACTTGATCAGGCCGACCTTGAATTCGCAACGGCGGTTCTTGGCCCAGGCGCTTTCATTATGGCCTTCAACGGCCGGGTGCATCTTGCCGTAGCTGATCATTTCAAGCTGGCTCGGGTTCACGCCGAGCATGGTCAGATACTCGTAGGTGACTCTGGCTCTGCGTTCGCCAAGGGCGAGGTTGTATTCTTCAGTGCCGCGTTCGTCGCAGTGCCCTTCAATGATCACGCGGAACTGCGGGAATTTTTTCAGAATGTCGGCCTTGCCGTTCAGCACGGACTTGGATTCCGCGGTGATGTCAAAGCGGTCATATCCGAAATAGATTTTGGCATTGGAGATCATGCCGGCGGCCTGCTGCTCCTCGGCGGTCATCGGACGGTTCACGCCATAGTCGCCTTCACCGGCGCCGGCGCCGCCAACCTGTTCCTTGCCGCAGCCAAAGCTGAGACCAAGGGAAAAAATCATACCCAAAACAAGGGCCAGACGCAGAAACTTGTTCATTTTAAGACTCCGGGAGCAGATAAAGTTTGTGGTTAGTGGGTAAAAAAACTATTTTCATACGCTATCGCGCAAATTTGGTATATACTGCCTGCAACCTTTGTCAATATCAAAACCGCAAAAGTGTAAAAAAATTTTTACGCCAGGATATAAATGTTTCTTGTGGGTTGCGGCCAGTTGGGCTATCTTCCACGAAAAGGCGCAAAATTCCGAATAATTTTTTTAACCGGACCACGGCTGTCTCCGAATAAAAGGTTTTGAACAAAACAGGGAAACGGCCCTTTTGGCGAATGAACGCAGACTTGCGGCGGCTGACCGGAGGAAAAAGGAACGCTTGACGCAATATCCGGACAGAAAACTCATTTAGACACAGATCCTGATTGATGAGGCGATTTTGGCAGATTACCTAGTAGTGCAACTGGCGCGTTTCGGCGACATTATTCAGACCAAGCGCCTCATCAAGTCGCTTGAGGCGGAGGGAAACACCGTCCACCTCGGCCTTGACGCTTCGCTGGCCCCGGTTGCCTCCATTATTTACCCCCAAGCCGTTCTTCATCCTTTGCGCGCCCACGCCGGAGCGGCGGGCAACTCGGACGTTCTGGGCGAAAACGCGCGCGTTTTCTCCGCCCTTAAAAATTTTGAACGCCAAACCGGCTTCGCCGCGGTTTACATCCTTAACCGCAGCCTGATGGCCTCGGCCCTGGCCGGACTGTTCCCTCCGGAAAAAGTCAAGGGTTACCGCCGGGCCAAAGGGCAAAATGAAGCTTCGGCCTGGAGCAGGATGGCCGGGCGCTGGACTAAGGACCGCGCCACCGCGCCGCTTAACCTGGTTGACTTCTGGGCCTGGTTCCACCCGAACCCGGTCGAAGCCGCCCTTGTTAACCCCGTGGCCCGCCCGGCCGGTTCCGGCCACGGCAGCCAAAGCAACATCGGGGTGGTGCTGGCCGGGCGGCAATCGCGCCGCTCCTTGCCGCCCGAAGAGCTGGCCGCCTGCGTTCAGGCCGTCTTCTCCGGGCGTGACGGCCCTAAAATAACGCTTTTGGGCAGCAAGGGCGAACGCCCCCTGGCGCGGCGTTTAAGCCGCCTTTTCAGCCAGGCCATGCTGCAAAAAACGGAAGACAGAAGCGGGGAAACCGCCCTGACCGACCTTCCGGAACTTTTGCGCGGGCTTGACCTGGTGCTTACGCCGGATACCGGCACAATGCATCTGGCCGCCCACCTCGGGGTTCCGGTCATGGCCTTTTTCCTTTCGTCCGCCTGGTGTTTTGAAACCGGGCCGTATGGCCTTGGGCACCGCGTCTGGCAGTCCGCGGCGTCCTGTTCCCCCTGTCTGGAAACAGCTCCCTGCCCCAATGCCGTAAAATGCCTCGCTCCTTTCCGCCATAAGGCCTTTTTGGGGCACCTGGCCGGAAAGCACAGCCCGGAATGGCCTGAAGGCATGCTCGGGCTTGTCAGCACCCTGGACAGCGCCGGGGTGAGCTACCTCGCGGTTGACGGCGAAGACCACTTCGCGGAAGCGCGGCTGGCCAAGCGCGCCTTGCTGGCCGAGCATTTGCTGGGGGAAAGCCTGGAATCGCTTTCCGCGCATGAGGCCAACACGCTTTTCAATATATCCCAGGACCTGTTTTCCGAAACCGACTGGATCCTCCCGAGGTATTTATGACACGCGTTTTGCTGGTTCTGCCTTTCTATGGCGGCTCGCTTCCGGTCGGGCGTTACTGCGCCCTTGGCCTTAAGGAGGCGGGATGCCTGGTGGAAATTTTCGAATCGCCGGATTTCTTTCCGGCCTTTTCCGCCCTTAAAGGCCTGAATATCGCGCAAGACAGGCTGGATTTTCTGGAAAACAGTTTTTTGCAGCATGTCGGGCAAGCGGTTATGGCCAAGGTCGAGGCCTTCGCGCCTGACCTTGTGCTGGCCATGGCCCAGGCCCCCCTGCCGCGTCAAACCCTGAAACGCCTGCGCAAAGACGGCGTTCCAACCGCCATGTGGTTTGTGGAGGATTTCCGCCTTTTCACATATTGGCGGGCCTTCGCCCCTTTTTACGACATTTTCGCGGTTATCCAGCGCGAACCTTTCCTGGGCGAACTCGCCGCCATGGGCGTTGATAACGCCCTTTACCTTCCGCTGGCCGCCCAGCCGGATTTTCACAAGCCGCTCAGCCTGAACGCGGAAGAACGCAAACGCTTCGGCTCGGCCCTGTCTTTCATGGGCGCGGGCTATCCCAACCGCCGGGCCCTTTTCCGCGAATTCACACGCCACGATTTCAAAATCTGGGGCACGGAGTGGGAGGAAGACGCGGCGCTGGCCCCATTGGTGCAAGCGAACGGGGCGCGCATTTCACCGGAAGATACCGTGCGCATTTACAACGCCTCCGACATCAACCTGAACGTCCACTCAAGCGTCCGCCCTGAAGCGGAAATACAGGCCGGAGACTTCGTCAACCCGCGCACCTTCGAGGTGGCGGCCTGCGGCGCTTTCCAGCTTGTGGACAAACGCGCCCTGCTGCCGGAACTTTTCGCGGAAGACGAACTGGCTACTTTCGGCGGCAAGGCCGAACTGCACGCGCAAATCGAACGCTACCTGCGTGACCCTGAGGCCAGGGCGGAGATGGCGGGCAAAGCCAGGGCGCGTGTGCTGACCGACCACACCTACGCGCAACGCATGCGCGCGCTGCTCGGCTTCGCGGCGGAACGCCTGCCGGCAAGTTTTCCGGCTTTCAGCCAGGGCTGGCCGCAAAAGCGCAAGGTGGCCGGATGGCCTGATGATATGCCGCAAGACTTGCAAGACGGGCTCCGCCTTCTGCTGGAAAGCCTCTCACTTCCGCCTCAGGCTGATTTCGATACGGTTATCGCCGCCCTGCGCTCGCGCAACGGCGAATTGGAACCGCTGGAAGCGGCCCTGCTGTTTATGGACGAATGGAAAAAGCAATATAGCAGGTAACCGCTCCACTCCGCCCGTACCGCCGCCCCCGCTTCAGGGCCGCCAGGCCCTCTCCGCCGGCTGAACGGCGATATTTGTCCTTGAACGCCTTGCCTTTTTGCCATAAAAACGAACTTATAAACAATGTTTCATTTAACCTCAGAACGACGGATGGGCATATGAACATACGCTACGAACTTCTCGGCAAGGCTCAAAGAAAAACCCCGCCCGCCAAGGTGGGTAGTTTCGGCGTTGTGCGCACCGACCATATGTTTATGGTCGATTACAAAGACGGCTGCTGGCATGACCCGCGCATTGTGCCTTACGCGCCATTTTCGATTATGCCCGGAGCAATGGCCCTGCATTACGGCCAGGCCATTTTTGAAGGCGCGAAAGCCTTCAAGCACGCCGATGGCGAAATCCACGCCTTCCGCCTGGACGAAAACGCCAGGCGCATGAACGCTTCGGCCGAAGTTCTGGTCATGCCGGAAATTCCGGTTGACCTGCAGGTTGAAGCGGCGCTGCGCCTGCTTGACGTCGACCGCGACTGGTGCCCCACCCAGGCGGAGTCGTCAATGTATATCCGCCCCTTCATGTTCGCCACGCAAGATCTTCTGGGCGTCAAGCCCAGCAAGGAATATATCTACTGCATCATGCTCTCTCCGTCCGGTCCGTATTATAAAGACGGATTTTCCAAGGCTATCAAGTTGCTGATAACGCAAAAATTCCACCGCGCCGTGTCCGGCGGCACCGGAACGGCCAAGGCCGGCGGCAACTACGCCGCCTCGATGCGCGCCGCTGAATACGCTTACAAGGCCGGAGCGGAACAGGTGCTCTACCTTGACGCCTCCAACAAATACATTGAAGAAGCCGGAGCCATGAACCATTACCATGTTCTGGAAGACGGAACCTTCATCATCCCGGAATTCAACGACAGCATCCTGCGCTCCATCACCTCGCTTTCCGTGCTTGAGTTGGCCAAACTCGGCAAAATCAAGGCCAGGCAGGAAAGCGTCGCCCTGGACGACTTCATAGCCGGAGTAAAAACTGGAAAAATCATTGAAGCCGGAGGCTTCGGCACCGCCGCCGTGGTCAGCCCGGTGGGCCGCTATATATTTGACGACGGTTCCGAGGTTACCGTGGGCGACGGCAACATAGGCAAACATAGCCGTGCGCTCTACGAACTTTATACCGGAATGCAAAACGGGCGACAGCCGGCCCCGGCCGGATGGCTGCGCAAGGTTGAACGTTACTGAGGCTGAAACCACGCCATGCAAAAGCCCCGCCCGGAAATCCGGGCGGGGCTTTTGCATGGCCAGTTATATGGAAAGCCTCCAGAACGCCGCAATTTCCTCAGGCGGCAATGTCAACCCGAGGCGGTTCCGGACTGGACGGCTGAGGAACTTCGTCCTTTTTTTCCTCAGCCGGGGCCTTTTCCTCTTCCGTTTCCTGTCCGCTTTCCGGGTTCAACGCATCAGGATTCGGCTCTGAGCCTAGCTCAACTCCGGGCCCGTTGTTTTCGGGTTCATGGCCCGGCTCCCCGGAAACGGCGCTATCGCCCGGGTTCTGAAGTTCCGGGCCTGACGGGGCGGCAGCCCCATCGCCCTGTTCCGGCTCCGGTTTCGGCGCCGGCCCGGCGGGAGGCGCGTTTTCCGGCTCCGCCGCCTTAACGGCGTCAGGACCTTTCAGCAGCAAGACGTATTCTCTTTCCGCTATCCATTGCCGTGAAATTTCGTGAAAATCTTTCGCGGCCTCGCCTTCCGGCTGCATTTCCTTCCATTCCTTCCATTTGTTTGCGGACATGGCCAGCACCACCGCTGAATGAGAATTCACCTTGCGGGCCAGTTCGGCCCAGTCTTTGGGCACTTCGTCCTGAGCCGCATCCGTATAATAGCTGTATGTTCCGGAATACATGGCGAAAGTCATGGAATGGTAGCCCTTGTCGATATAAGAACGCATCGCGGCGGCCTGTCCGGCCGGGCTGAGAACGGAATCGAGCGAGGGCGCGGTTATTTTAAAAAGAGGGTAAGAAACGGCGGTCAACGTGAGCGCGGCGAGCAGCAGCATCCCTTCCGGCCTTGCGCCCTTGAGCGCGCCAAGAAAAAGCGAAGCGCACACCAGCAGCACAAGTGCGCAAATGATCGTTCCCTGTATTTCCACCGGCCAGGCGGGAATGCCGAAAGAAGCCAGCGCGTCAGCGAAAAAGTCCACGTCGCCTGAATAGAACATGGCGGCCAGCAGCATATCCACGGCCAGAACAATGAAAAAAAGCCCCAACACCCGCTGGAACCACCGGCAACGCCGCCCGGAAAGGCCGAGGGCGGCCCGGCCGGTAAGCACGGCCAAAGGAGCCATTAACGGCAGCAGGTAAATGGGAATTTTCGTGCTGACCAGCGACAGAAAGACAAATCCGCCAGCGACGGTGAGGAACAGGAACGCCAGCCCCTGCCGCTCGCCTTTGCGCGAGTTTTGCAGCAAACGCCAGGTCTGTTTTTTGAACAGGTCTTCCCAGGGCAGGAAAAACAGCAGGAAAGTCCAGGGCAGCCAGACCAGAGGAAAAGTAGCCAGGTAATGGAACCATGGGGCCGCGTGGTGTTCGGCGTCAATAGCCCGCCCTATTATCTGATTGCTGATTATTTCACGCACGAAATCTTCATGCCCGCCGAACCAGGCGGCAGCCAGCCAGACAAGGCCCGGCAGAAGGCCCGCCAGCAAGCCGAGCAGGAAATCAAGCGAAATGACGCGCCTGGGGGTTCCGCTCCAGAAAATGAACAGCAAAACGCCGAGCAAGGGAAAAACGAGACCAAGCGGACCTTTGACCATAACCGCCAGCCCGGCCAGAAAAAAACCGGGCAGCATCAAGCCGATGGAGCGCTCACGCCTTAGGCCGTTGAAAATAAACACAAGGGAAAAGCCAATCAGGGCGGAAAAAAGCAGGTCCATGCGGGCGTAGTGGAAAAGACCGCTGATGAAAACGCAGCTCACCGCGACCAGCCCTGCGGCCAGGCGTCCGTGGCGGTTCACGCCTCCCACCCAACGGGCCATGGCCAGGACCGCCCAGCAGAAAAACAGCCCGGAAAGCGCAACCCCGGCAAACATTACTATAGGCGCCGCCGGGGCCGCGTTAATCCCGAAATAAGGCATAACGGCCTGAATTCCGGCCAGAAACCAGAAATACAGGGGAGGTTTGTCCGGGTAAGGCAACCCGTTAAGGTGCAGCACCAGCCAGTCGCCGTGCTGCAGAAGGTTTTGCAGCACGTTGGCGTGGCGTATTTCGTCTGAATACCATAACGCGCGCGCGTCAAGGGTAAAGATGGTCTGAAGCAGCACCAGAAGGGTTATGGTGACAAAAGGAGACCAGGCCAGCACGCCGTACACGCGCGAAAGCGCCGTGGGGCTTCCGGAAGGAAGGAAAGACAGCGGCGGAAGGGCCAGAGACGGCCCGGATGCGCCGTTGGCGGAAGGAATAGCCGGGGCCACGTCCGGACCTTCAGGCCCTTCATGGCGAACGGCGTCCGCCGGGCCATCGGGCCGTTTATTTCCGTTCGCCTCGAAGGTTTCCCCTCCCTCTTCGGCGAGACCCGTTCCTGTGGAGGCGTCACCTTCAGGCGGGGCCGTTTTTTCCGTTTCAAAACCGGAGGGTGATTCCGCTACAAACTCGTTTCCCGCCGTAACATGCGCGCTTTGTTCTTCTTCCGCGCGGCTCAGGTCGTCCGGGGCGGACCGCCCGGTAAGATTTTCCGCGCTATCGGAACCGGAGTTTTCATCCCAGGGCATTTTATAAAGTTCCTGCAAGTTTTCAGCGCCTTCAGACCGCCTGGCTCCGGCGTTGTCAGGGCCTGTCGCCTCAAGCGGGGCGTCTTTTTTGGAATTTTTATCTTTTTTCCCGAAAATCATGGGGAATATCCTCCGTTCAACTTGGGTATATCCTGTTACCGGCTTCCGCACAATGCCGCAAAACAAAAGCAAACCGGCACTAACAACGCCGCGTTGCCACGCTGCCGCGCAACCGGCTCCGGCCAACCGGCAGCCTTAACGCGGCGAAACGTTCGACGCATTCCGGTTTTCAGTTCACAAGGCCCTGGAAAAATTAAGGACGCTTCGCTTCGCTCCATCGGCAAAGCCTGTCTGTAGCGGCCTGGAAACGGCGGTTTTTATGCAAACGCCGCACGGCCCACGCCCCGAAGAGGCCGGTGAACGCCCCGGCCAGAACGTCGGAAGCGTAATGCATGTCTATATATACGCGTGAAAAGCCCATTGCGGCTATAAGAAGCCCCATGCAGGCGGAAAACCAGTATTTTTTCAGACAACCGGCGAGAGGAAGGCAGGAGATGATGATTTCCGTGGCGTGCCCGGAAGGCATGGACTGGTAGGAAGGATTGAATGCGGCAAGAGGCCGCCAGGGTCCGTCCACTTGAGGCCTCGGCCGCCCTATGCCTATTTTCAGGATGCGGAGCAAAAATACTGAAACGGCTATCTGCGCCAGGGCGTAAGCCAGGGCCAGGCCGAGCAGTTTGCGGTCGGCCCGCCGCCAGCCGGCCAGAAAAATAATTCCGTAAAGGACGTAAAAGCAGGAGTTTCCCCACACCGTAAAAAGGCGGACCCAGAAAGTCAGGTCCGGGTGTTCGGGGCGGTAGGCGCGGAAAAAAAGATTTATTTGCCGGTCGTCGCCGAAAATCAGGTAAAGGGCGGCCAAAACAAGCAACAGCGGACAGAAACAGAGCAGAATATGGGGCAGGCCGCCGCCGGGTCGTTTTTCATTGCGCATCGGCGGGATATAGCCGCAACCGGACGCCTTGGCAATGTTTTTTACCTCAGTTTATGCCAGGGGCAATCAGCGCACTCTTCACCGGACGAAACCCTGCCGTGCACCGCGTTTATAGCTTCGTTAAGGGTGTGAAAGATATTGTCGCTGCCGATTTGCGCCAAAACCCCGGTGCGTTCCAGAACAGCGAACACCTTGTCGTTAAGCCCGTTCACGGAAAGGCCGACCCCGTGCTTGCGCAGCCAGATGACCAGCACCGCCAGCATTTCCTCGCCTGAGGAATCCACTTCGTTTATGCCGGTAAACACAAGGTGCACATGGCGCAATTCAGGATTGGACGAAACAAGTTTTACAACATGGTTTTCAAGCACGCTGCTGTTAATGTAAAAAAGCGACTGCTGAAAGCGCATAACGGCGATGTGGCGGCAGGATTTTCCGGCCACAAGGCGTTCGTCAACGGCGCGCCTGTTGTCTCCGCAGGCCAGATGCGTCACGCCGGAATCCATAAAACGGTAAACCAGCACCACCAGCGAAAGGGTCACTCCGGCGATAAGCCCGTAGTGCATTTGCGGGGCGGCGGCCAAGGTCACGGCGAAAGTCAGGACGCCCACCGCGCCGTCATACCATTGGGCCTTCCATTCCTGGCGGAAGGTCGCGAAATGCACCTGGTGAATCATCGCGGTTATGACCACGGTCGCCAGAACCGGCTGGGGCAGGTGATACAGCAGCGGCGTAAGGAAAAGCAAAGTAAGCAGCGTGCTTAGCCCGGCGAAAACTGAGGAAAAACCCGTTTTTCCCCCAGCCGAAATGTTCATGCCGGTTGATGAAAAGGAACCGGCCACCGGGCTGGTCTGGCTGAAACCGGCCGCAAGGTTGGAAAGGCCTTGGGCTATCAGTTCCTGATCAGGGTCTATCCTGTCGTTATTCAGCCGCGCCACGGTTTTGGCGATGGAAATGCTGCTGGCTATACCGATAAAAGCTATGGACAGCGCAAAAGGAAAAAGCTGCCAGATGGCGTTGAAATCGAGCGTGGGCAAAGACAAGGAAGGTAACCCGGCGGGCACATCCCCCACCACTTCTCCGCCCCGGCTGAAAACCAGCCGGTCTTTTACGCCGCCGCTGCCGACCAGCATCCGCCAGCCGCCCTCTCCATCGCTCAAATCAGCCCCCGGGACTTTTTCGCCTTTCCGGTAAAAAAAGACCGCGCCCTCCTTTTCCACCCTGGTGAACTCAAGCGCGCGCAGCTGGGTGCGGGCAATGGACATTTCAACCATAACCCGGCTGGCCTGGATATCAAGCTGTTCAGACTGAAACTTCAGGTCAAGCAGCAAATCCGGATTTCTGTAACCGGTTTTTTGCAAACGCTGTTTAAGTTCGTGGCTTTCGCCTTTCATGCGTTCCAGCTCGTCGCCCTTAAAAGAGATTTCGCTTATCAGGGCTTCCGCCACAGGGGATTTCAGGGCGGCCAGCGGAAGGTAATCTTTTTGCTCGTATCCGGTGGCCCAGGAGACGATAGTGGTTATGACCACCGCGCAGAGAACGGCCGGAATTTTCGGAGCCAGACGCGGAACGGCGTAAATGACGGCGGCGGCCAGGCAGGCCATAAGCACGCTGGGCCAGTGCGCGTCGCGCAATGCGGCCATAAGAACGAGGTAGAGCGTTTCAAACTGGTATTCCGCGGCTTCTACCGTTACTCCAAAAATTTTGTGCAGCTGGGAAAGGGCAATCAGGATGATCACGGCATTGGTAAAGCCGTTTATAACCGGCTGGGAAAGAAAATTCACCAGAAAACCGAGGCGCAGCACGCCCATGGCCAGTTGCGCCAGCCCGACCATGAAAGACAGCAACACGGCATAGGCGATGTATCCGGAACTGCCGGCGGCGGCCAACGGTTCGAGCGCGGCCGCCGTCATCATGCCGACCAGCGCCACCATGCCGTTGCACATCTGTTTGCTGGAACCGAAAAGCCCGCCTATCATCGTAGGCAGAAGAACGGCGTAAAGCCCGTAGTGCGCCGGAAGCCCGGCTAACTGCGCGTTAGCCATCGACTGGGGAATGAGAAGCAGGCCGACGCTGATTCCGGCCATAAGGTCAGAACGCAGAATTTCCGCGTTATAGCCTTTCAGCCAGCCGAGGAAAGGAAAAACCTTAGACGCTGTCATGCGGCCCGCACCAGAAGTGATTTTTTTGAAACTAAACCAGCCGGCCCACTATTGCAAGCCGAAGAAGGCGAAAAATGAAAAGAGAGAGGATCTGTGCCTCTCTCTTTTCATTTTTCGCCCAAAACCAGACTGGCCTGATTCAAACTTCTCAGGCCCCGGGCGGATTATTTCTGAGTTTGCGCGAACCAGTCCGTGGACTTGATCCACTTGTTGTACATTCTTTCATAACGCCCGTCTTTTTTGATCTGGCGCAAGAAATTGTTGAGGAAGTTCAGGAAATCGGGATCGCCCTGCCTGATGCCTATGCCGAGCGGTTCATAGGTAAAAGGCTCGTCAAGGTGAACCAGGGAATCTTTACCCTGTTCGGCCAGGAAAACCACGTTGAACGGCATGTCGTACACCCAGGCGTCGGCGCGGCCGTTAGCCACTTCCAGAGCGCCGTCAGCCTCTTTTTCAAAGGTCTTGAAGGTGGCTTTGGGCAAATAGCGCTTCACAGCTTCCTCACCGGTGGTGCCCTGGCGGGAAACGACCACAAATTGCGGATCGTTCAGCTGCTTCCACGAAGTAATCTTGCCTTCATGCTTTTTGTTCAGGAGCACGCTCTGCCCTATCTCTATGTAAGGGTCGGAAAAGCCTATGCTCAGGTTGCGCTTCTGGGTAATGGTCATGGCGCTGATGATGACGTCGATCTTGCCGTTCAGCAAAGAAGGGATAATGCCGTCGAAGTCTGTATTGACCTCAACCAGCTTCACGCCCATGGCGTTGGCGAGTTCGCGGGCCATGTCAATGTCAAAGCCGATGAATTTGCCGGTTTTGTCGGTCATTTCGAAAGGCATGTAGCCGGGGTCGAAACCGACGCGCAGCTCGCCGCGAGCCAGAATTTCCGCCATAGTCGATTTTTTGGCCAGTTCATTGTCGGCGGCAATAGCGGGGCAGGCCACGGCCAACGCCAGCAGAACCGCAAACGCCTTAAGAAGCTTCATTCTTTTCCTCCAGCTTAATATTGTTAATATTTACCCTCTGTAAGCACTTCCTTGAAGACCATTTCCTTGCGGCAATTGTCGCAATGCGGAAGCGGTTCTTCCGGCAGGCAGACAATTTTGCTCACGCGGCAGGTCGGACAATAAAATTCCACAAATTCGCGTTTATACCGGTCGGAAATTACATTTTCCTTTTTGCGCTCGTCGCTCATAAATCCCCTGGCCCGGCGGGCCGTTTATTTTATCCCGATCTCGCCCAGGCCGCTCAGGGAGAAAAACAGCTGAAACGAGGTTTCCTGGTCGTCTTCCCAGATGCGTCCGCCTATCTGGTAGCATTGGTCGGTATAAGTCAGTTCCAGCCCTTGTTCGGAGGTAAGTTCCCCGCGCATGTCCCAGCTTTTGTAAAAATAGGCCGACCACGGGCCGTAAAGATGCATGTTGCCGCTGAGCGTTACGAGGGAAATATCTTCAGGCCTGTGCCGTTTGTATTCGTCTATCGCCTTGTAAAAAGACATGCCGGTGGAAATGCTTCCCCATTCCGGAACGTTCAGGTTTATGCCGTGGCTGTGCCTGGTCAGGTCGCCGCTATAGGGCGAAAGATAACTTTTGCTGGTAAGGGAAACATACTCGTTCCCGCTCAGGGTAACTTCTCCGATGACGTCGCCGAAAGGCCTGCGGTCGTAAACGTCAAGCTCTGAATCACGCCCGGCCTCGGCTATGTCATAGCCCTGGGCCAGGCGTATGCGCAGGAAATTGAGGTAATCCTCGGCCACAACCTTTTCTTCCTTGCCGTCTTTGTCCTTGCGGACGACCACCCGCTCGCGCTTGCGCGAAAAGTTGTTGTCAAGCGAGTAAACCAGCTCGTTTCTTTCCGATATGCGGTCATAGCCGTCGTAATAAGGATTTTTTTCCTGGTCGACGTGTGGAACGCGCGCATAAGCGACGCGCGGTTCAATGCTGTGCTGAATTCCGGTCCAGCGGGAAGCTCCCCCCGGATTGTTCGCCGCGAAAACTTCACGGTTTTCGTCATTGCCAAGGCGGTAAACACGCGCCAGCTCCGTTGAGGCCTCCGCCCCGAAGCTGAACACCGTGCGCGATTCTCCCGTCTGGCCGTTGTAGCCCGGCACGTCGTCGCTGGTTTCCGTCTGGTAGAAAGTCTGGTTCACCGCTCCCATGACGCGCAACGAGCCGTATTTGCCGTTAATCGGCAAGGACAGGCCAGGAGAAATATCATAACGCGCGCCCCTGTCGCCATACCGCCGGTACATATATCCGCCCTGGGCGCTTCCCTGGGCCTCAAACGGAAGATCGTCGAAAACGCGCCCTTTATATAGAAAAAAGTCCGCCTGCGGCAGATACTGCACCGTTATGTCTTTCGAGCGGTCAATGTTGCCGTTCCCATAATCGGGGTTCTGCGTGTACTGGGCTGAAACCGCTACCCCGACCCTTTCCCAGTCGCGCGAGAGTATGGCCCCGCTGACGCGGCTGAGGTCGCGTTCTCTCAAGCTGCGGCTGAAAAGATCGGAAAGGCTCATCCGCGTATAATTGAACCCTGAAGCGCCAGTATCGAATTCACGCAGGAAATACGGGTCTGAAACATAGTCCAGGTCAGCCCGGAATTTCCAGAGCGGGGCGTTCGGCAAGCTGGCGTTGTACATGCCGCGCACCCAGAAACGCGAAGAGTTGTCGCGCGCCAGGCCGTCTCCCTTGTAATATTTGTCGTCAGCGTCGGTCGCGAAGGTTTCGCTGTCGTACATCCAGTCGAAACGCAGCCAGAGGCTTTCGTCTTCCGTGCGGCGCGAGCGGTATTCAAGGCCCTGCATGAAACCGCGGTCAGTCATGACGTATTCGTTCAGGGTAAGGTCGCGGCTGTCGTCTATAGCCCAGAAGTATGGCTGGTTATAAAAAAAGCCCCGTGTGTCGCTGTAACCGAAGCTGGGCAGCAACAGGCCTGACTGCCTCTCTTTTTTCACCGGAACGACGAGAAAGGGGGAAAAAAGCACAGGCACGTCTTTCACCTGAAAAGACGTGCCCCAAAGCTGGGCGTAGCCGTCCATCTCAATAACGGCCTCCGAGGCCGTGAAAGACCAGGCCGGCGCGTCTCCGTCGCAGCTGGTCACCTTGGCGTCTTTGAAAGAGTAAACGTCACCCCAGTGCTTGTCCACGCGCGCCCCGGTGACATATGTGTGCGGGCCGGCCATGAAAACCGTTCCGTCTTTCATCCAGCCGGTGCGGTTGGCAAGGTCGAACTCGGCTTCGCGCGCATTGATGGTGTCCGCCCCGAAATGCACCTCAACGTTCCCCTGCAGAAAAACCCACTGGGTGGAGTTATAATAGCGGGCGTAGTCCGCCTTGAGGTAGTCCTGGCCGCGCTGCAGATGCACCTTGCCGAAGGCCTCGATGACGTTCGCCTCGTTAAGGGCGTTAACCTTGTCCGCCTTCAGGTTCCAGGTGACGGAGCTTTCGTCGTCCGCCTTCATATCCAGAAAGCTGGCGGCGAAAGCGGCCGGAGAAAACAACAGGGCGCAGGTTGAGGCGACGGCCGCGAAAAAAACTTTCAGGCTGAACTTAAAATCATCTATATTGAGGAAACGCTTCTCTGCGGTCATTTAATTTCCACCCGTGCATAATGGACATGATTAATTCGACCTTCATAACATAGCTTTGCCCAATTGAAAATAGGCTGGTTTTCCAAAAAACAACCGGCAAAATCGCCTTACCTGAAAAAAAAATGCCTCCTGACCATTGACGAGAAAAGCTCTTTCGTTTAAACAGGCTCTTCCGGGCGGTTAGCTCAATTGGTAGAGCATCGGCCTTACAAGCCGAGGGTCACAGGTTCGACCCCTGTACCGCCCACCAGGTAATTTTTTTATTGTATTGCATCCCGATACGGTATATAAGGTTGCCAGATCTTAACGGAGTGGTAGTTAAGACGGTTATAACGCCGGCCTGTCACGCCGGAGGCCGAGGGTTCAAGTCCCTTCCACTCCGCCAGCCTTTTCCGGGCATACGCCCGTTCGCATATTTCCGGCCCCGTAATGCCGGAGCAAACAGGCCGCAAGGCCAGATTACGGAGTGGTAGTTAAGACGGTTATAACGCCGGCCTGTCACGCCGGAGGCCGAGGGTTCAAGTCCCTTCCACTCCGCCAGACTTAGAATCAGGGTAATCCCTGATAAACCGGGAATCCTACAAAGAGTAGGGTTCCCGGTTTTTCTTTGTCCTATGTTGTCCCATATTATTCGTCAGTAACGCACTCTTGCCCGTATAATTTAACGTGTAATATGCTTTACGAGAGTTCAAAGGAGCGGGAATTACACGGCAACCCAAAAAACCCGGTAAATAAGGAAAATTCCCCCAAATTATACGGCTTGAACTCTCAAGGCTCAAAATTACACGCGGGGTTTGAACTTTCACCGAAAATTACACGGACGCAGGAGAGAAGCACGATGGCATCCAATTTATTGAACGTTAAAAAGGTTGAGGCCCTAAACGGCATGGACGCCTGGAAGAACAAAGACCGCACACCGCCTAAAGCCCTTGCGCTGGAGGCTCACCAAGGCACGGAATCTTTCGCGTCGTATGCCAAGAGCCATGGGCGCGACATGCCAGGCCCTACACAATCCCCTTGCACAGTACGGCATGGAAATTAAGGCGCGCAGCGGCGGTCTTATTATCAAAGACCGGCATAGCGGGCAGCATATCAAGGCCAGCGACCTTGATAGAAAGCTGTCTATGGGCAACCTGGAAAAGCGTTTGGGCAGCTATGCAGCAGCCGAGCCCGCACAGGTGGAGGAATTAGCCAGATATAAAAAAAGGCCGGTACAGCGGACCCAGGAGGCGGACAGCCTCTACAAAGAATACGAGGCCCAGGCCGAAGCCCGGAAAGCCGCGTCAGACGCGCTTAAAGCAGAGCAGCAGGCGGCGCTTGAAGAAATCCGCGAGAAATGGACGCTCAAACGCCATGAATACGAGGACATGAACATATTGAAGCGCAACCGCCAAAACCTTGTCAGGCTTGCCCGCAAAATGGAAGCGGAAGAAATAGCCAATGCGCGCCTTGATTTTCAGAAACAGCGTGACATTTTCCAGCAAGAAAAGCCTTACCAATCGTGGAATGACTTTTTGCAGATGAAAGCGGAGGACGGCAACGCGAGGGCTCTTGGAATTTTGCGCTACAAGCAGGAGCAGGCCGCGAAGAATCCCGAGCAGCAGCCGGAGCCATACGAAGACCTGTCAGGGGCATACAAGGCCCTTGCTCAAATCAAATCAGCTTCCGCGCAAAAGCACGTCGAGATATTGCAGGATGAAACGGCCACCCACAATGGCAAGCAAAAACTTTTGGCCTTTTTGCGCATGGATGAAATAGCCCGGGAAGAATTAGCCCGAAATTCCGAAAGTACCCTGTTCACAGGCATGACAAGCACGGTAGACAAAAAGGGGGCCGTGGTTTTCACGCTACAGAGCGGCGGAAACGTCCGAGACACCGGCAGGGATGTTGTCTTTTCAGGATACGACCCTAACGCGGGCAGGCTGGCGCTTTTGTACGCCCGTAAGAAATGGGGGCCGAATATGAGCATAGAGAAGAACCGTATAACGTTCCTGCCGCCCAAGGAAAAGGAACGTGACCCGACCGCCCAGGAGATAAAAGATTACCAGGAGAAAAAGCGCGAACTGGAAAGGCAGCGCAAGAGAAAACGCGGCCTCTCCCGGTAAGAGGCAAATTGGGAACAGCCAGGCGTACCGCTTGGCTGTTTTTTTGCGCCGCTCCAGCCCAAGCGAGAGAAAACCGGAACCAGCAAGTCAGCCTTTCATGCAATTCTTGCTGAAGATTTGCGTTTATAAACCATTTCAGCTAATTGTATGAGCATTCTTTGGGGGATAATCATGCAAAACATCTATTGTGTATCCACAAGGTTCACAAGCCAACAGCAAGAAAGTAACCCTCGCGGGTTTATTCGCATGAAGTCGGATGGCAGGTCATTTTTTGCGGCACCAACTCTCTTTGATAACAGGGATATTTTCTCCAAACTGACACCGGACTCCCTCGTGCATCTTGGCGTACGAGCCCTCGCTGACGGGACATTTTGGGTGTATTGGCTTCATTCCCCTGAATTCGGCACGGCGGTTATACCTGAACTCCAAAAGCGCGCTTCCAGATTATCCCCTCGGCTGGTCTGGCCCCCGCTGTGCCTAGTGGGGCTCATAAGCCAGGCTTTATATGCCCGTATGCTCATCTCTGGCAGGTTCGGATGGGGCGGTGTTATGATTGGCGTTGCGCTCGGAATCAGTACCGCAATCCTCTTCGGGCTAGGTCTGATGTGGCTCTGGAAAGTCATTCAGCGCATGCGCGAACCTGAGTACAAAAAGCAAAACGCATTTCAAAGCCTGTTGCTTGCCGTTCAAAACGGCGATTACAGCATGTGCGTATCTGTGCAACAGGCGGTATACAAACGCTCTGGGCGTGACCTGATGGCGACCATCCTTGCCAGAGCCCGTCATGGAAAGGCTGAAAATATCCCGTCTCATTTTTCCGTAATGGAGGGAAAAGTTTCGGATGTTACTGTTTCCCCTACTGTAATAGGATACACGGCCAAGCATAAGCGCCTTGCTCTGGACTACACACTCAGGTTTGGTGAACAACGAATAAGCTATGGCGTTCCGGAAGATTCCGCCATTCCCAACCCGGCATCAGGCTTTTTGCATCCATTTTTCATAGCCTCGGGGGATGAAGTTCGTCTTGTCGTCAACAAGCTAAAAGGCAGAGCTGTCGCTATTTACAACAAAGAAGACGATTGCGTTTATTGGGATTCTGATGGCCCCAGCCCTCATGCAACGCTACTAATGAACAAAATTATCCTTTTCTTTACTCCTGGCTGGCAGTTGGCATTTTGGACAGTCGTTTTTTTATGGGGAGGACTTTCTTGGTATTCCGACTTTCCAATCCCTCTTAGTCCTATTTCAAAATTCTACTGGAGTGGTGTTTCATGTTTTCTAAGCAAATTCAAGGCGCTTACTTCAGGGTTCGGCCTTGCTATGCTCATTGGCCCCTCAGTAATAGGCGGTTTCTGGCTCAAACGTTTGCTCTCACCCCCAATGGCTGACTTGCTGGCATTTTTCCTTAAAGCATTTTCTCACGGCAATAAAAATGGTGCAAAAATTCCTTATTTTATTGACACTTGGAGAATTCGTTAAATTATAACGCAGTACCCCTTTAAACAAAGGACACTCTGAGAACAGCTAAGCGTACCGCTTGGCTGTTTTTTTTGCCCTCCCGCCCATACTTGAGTTTTCCCGACGGGCACACCCGCAGCAAAACTCAATCCCGCCCAAACGAAGCCAAAGCCCAGGCCGCACCCCCTCCCGCCCAAATGGGAGAAAAAACGTAACTAGTGGGCAGGCGCAGGAGCACCGTCAAAGATTGTCGCCGGCCATTTTGGGGGAGGTTTAGCAAAAAATTGAACAGCCCCCCTCCAAAGCTACCCTACAATACAACGAATCAGGTAAAGCGCAGGAACCACAAGGGTCAGACAGCTCAGGATAAACAGCGCGACACGAATGCACCCAAGACTTTGCGCCATAAGGGTTTTGCCCGCTCAGCCTCGCGCCTGGCCTTGACTTCATCGTTAAGGGCAATGATGTCCTTTTCCCCGGCCATACGGTGATTAGACCACCCGTCAACAACCATGATGAAATCGCCAAACTTTTTGTGCAGCGCAAGTTCGTCAAAATCTCCGTTACGCCAAAACTCTTCGCCCTCACCTTTCAGGCACCCCTCAAGCAAGGCTTGCACGGCATCTGCAAGGGCGTCGGCTTTAAGATAATATTGCGGCTCCGAGTGGTAGGCGACGCTCAATAATTCCAAGGTAATTTCTTCCGGTTCCAGAACAAGTAGACGGATTCAGCAAAGTCGCCCTCAGAAAAACCAATACTTTTGACCCCCCGCCATATCCTGCTGGGCGGGGCATGCAAATAAACGCCCTGGCGTACGACGCGGGTGTCAACTCGGGAGGTAAACCAAGTGTGCTTGCCGCAGTAAGCTATAGCGAGCGCTATTACTCTTCAAACGGCAAGACCATGTTCACTCCTGACTTCTCCTGGCTGCTGACGCTTGCCCCTGCGGGTTCCCAAACGGATATCGCCTATTTTCCCAACACGATTATAAAAACGATTGGAATAGCAAACGGAACGCGCTTTCTTTTCGGAACCACACACAAGGGGGAATTAAAAACATACTTAGCCATTTGGCCCGTGGGGGAGAAATCACCCACTTCTTTGCCCAGGCCCTTTATGCTGCACCTGACTAACTCGCTATTAGCCAGGAAAGCGCTCATCACTCCAAATGGGAGCGTAATTGCTGTCTTTTCCTCTCCCTATTCACTGAAAAAGATGATTCCTCCCGGCACAGTCGTTATTCTATATGGACCGGATGGCAAAATAGAAATAAAATCCATCAGGTTCAGGCGTCCAGATGAAGTTGCCGGAGTTTTGGCGGTAGGACCGGACGGTGATATGCTTGCCGGCGGACAGGAAAAAATGGAGAGTGGGCACATACGCTTGTGGCTTGGCAAACTGTTGGTGCAATAAAGACATTCAAGAAAGCCAATACTGGATATACGGATACCTGAGATAGACATATTAGCTAACCGTATATTTGTCTAAATCCGTTGGAATCAAACCGCATTTGGCGCTTGACAGGTAAGCCCGGGCAAGCTAGCTCATTCCTGCCGTACATGGCGAAATTGAATTTTTTACAAAAAAAATTCAGCCGTATAATTCCAAGTGTAATTTTAAAGACGAACCTTGGAAAAGTGAATAAAGATAGCGGATTAAGGTCAGAGTTTGGCGCTCTTCCACTCCGCCAGCTTAAAGTCAGGGCATGCCCTGATGAGCCGGAAACTCTTTCAGCAAGGGTTTCCGGCTTTTTTCGTCCAGCCTCGTCTGCCCTAAACTGTTCAAAGCGTCCGCTGCCCAGGCAACAGGAAACGGCATGCTAAATTTCGTCATTGCCGTCAACCTCGCCGCCATCGCCCTGTCTCTTCCTCATTATTTTCTGCTGACGCACCTTACGCCAACGCCGCGCTCTATCCCTTCGCCTGCACAGAGATAAAGTTCATCTGCAAATAGTGCCGATTTTTTTAAAGAGATGATCCCAGCGGGCAGCCAAGCGCAGCCGCCGTCCGCAACAGACGCCTATTTCCCGGACCTATACCCCGGCTCAGACGGCCACCATTCCAGCCCAATGTCCTTCGGGGTGGGCACATGCGCTTCCGGCCAGGCAAACGGCTTGGCGACAGGGGTGATATCCAGGCTGAACTCCCCTGGTTTGCCATATTTAGATTCATGCTTCCAAGGTTCACCTTGAGGATATTCCAGGTTGAAGGCCTTGATATTCTTCAACCAGGTTTTGTCCACTCGTATCGTCGGTTCAATGGTCACGTTTTCCCAATTACCCCCATTTATCTCCAGGTATCCCCAGTCTCCGCCGGAGATTCGCACGTTGCGCAAATTCAGAATGAGTTCCCGCCCCCATTTGGAGTTGCCGGCCTTATTCATCATCGAAGGCTCCTGCAGATGAATGTTGGAAACGGTGGCATGCCCGCAAAAAATCCCTAAAGGCGCCGGAGCCGGATCGTCATGCGCGACATGCACCGGAGCGTTATCGTACCCATTGATAATGTTGCATCTTTTCCGGTTAAAAGGCCCGCTATATCCTTCGCCAAAATACCGGTTATAAGCATAGTAACAAGCTTTCCTCGTTGTGGCATCCGTATCGTCCAGCACGCTACGGGTAATCACCATCGTATTCATTGAGAACATGGATGTGTTACGCAGAGTGCAATTTTCAATATAGATATATGCGCTACGCATTTCCAAATCGGAAAATTTGCTGTTTTGGGCGTAAAAACTGCTGTTACTGTGCAGACCGATAAACAAGTCGGCTTTCGTCAAGTCTGAGTCTACAATCCGGAAGTGCATGTCGGAACCGTAAAGCACGGCATATTGCCCGTCATCATCAGGTGTTCCACCCCTTGGGTAAACCTCGCGCATGTTACGGAAATAGACGTAACCGCCTTCGCCGGAAATGTCGTCAGCCATCACATTATCCAACTTGGTGCTTTCAAAGAGCACATCCTTGAAAACGCTGTAGCGGAAGATGGTGCTGTTATTGATGTCTTGCGGGTTGCCCCTGCCCTGAATCACGCAGTTCTTAAAAGCAACGTTTTCAAAGCGGCAACTTTGAAAGTTGACTCTGGTAAATTTGCAATTTTCAAAAGTGACGTTGATAAAACGGGAATTATCGGCCTGAACATTGTCAAATACCAGCCCTTTGATATGCGCGTTTTGTATGTCCAGACGTTGCAGGTTGTTATGGCTGAAACGCAGGCCGTTCAGCGTTTGAGGGTTGGCGTTGATCTCGGGCACGCTTCTTGGCGCGGCCTGCAAGGCGCCGCACCCCATAAAGTCCACTCCGATCACCAGCAGCGCTATAATCAGGTTGCGGATATTAAACCGCTTGATGAACATATCTCTTTATCCTCATTATTAACGGAAAAACAGCACTAATCCTGAACAAAGCGAAGCTTACGGCAAGCTGGCATTACAGGCGAATTCTTGCCGAACCCTGCCCTCGGCCCGGCATATTCCCGATCGTGGCGGTTATTGCGCGTTATTGCGCGTTATTGCGTTGTTGCCTAAGCCGTTTTCGCGCTGTTCCCGGCAGCAATCGGCAATATCCGGCATCAGCGCGAAGGCAGGATATTGGAAATGAAGCGGCAAGTCAAAAACGGGATTTTCGGCGTCCGGGTTGCCTCAAGGTAAAAGCTGACGCTCAGCTATTCCGGCCTATTGAAGCCGCAAGGATGCCTGCCGGAGAATAGCCGCACGGAAAATAAGCTTCCGGCTCCCGCCTCTGATTTGTGAAAAAATACTCTGGATAAAACCGGACGATTAGGCTATGATTGAATAAAGTAAAGCAAAACTTCCGTTTTTAATTCGCATATTACTTTATTTATACATATCAGGAGGTCTACATGCCTTTCACGCATATTCTCTTGCCGGTTGACGGTTCAGCCCACGCCAAGGAGGCCGTGGCGAGAGCCATAGACGTGGCCAGTGACAGCAAGGCTCGGGTCACTATCCTCTATTGCCTGGAGAAGGTTCCTTCGCTGATAGGCGGAGAAGCCAGGGCGGAACTGACCAGCGAAGAAAATGAGCAGGCTCTGGGCTTTCTTGAACAGTACCGCATAAAATTTGAAGCCGCGGGCATAAAATCCGACCTCAAGGTCATGCACGGATCTCCGGCCGTTTCCATACTGGAAGCCGCCGAACAGGGCAAGTGCGACATTATCATCATGGGCACCAGGGGCTTGAACAGCCTGGAAAGCCTGCTTATGGGCAGCGTGACCACAAAGGTGCTCAACCATACGGACGTTCCGGTCATGGTCGTCCGCTCGCGCGAAGCTATGGACGAAGACTAGCCCGTTCCCATAAAAGAGAACCGGGCAGGGGCGCTTAAAGGCGAAAAAACTGAACCTTTCATGGCTGAAAAAAGCTTTGCGCGCAATGGCGCATTTGCCCTCCAGAGGAGGAACCGCGCCATAATTACAATATTTGACTTGACAATTTACCGGAATGCTAATAGCACTATGCTAGTTTAGCAATGATGCGTCGTTGCGGCTGTTTTGGCGGCCGCCATCCTAGGCTGCAGCATGTGTCCACGCTGTAAAGCGCGCCTGCCCGGGTTCGTGCCCAGGGCCAGTTTTAATTCCGGCGGCTTGATTTGCGTACCGCACAAATTTTGGATTTAGCAAGCACAAAACAACTACCGTGGAGGTTAAAGCAATGGCGAAACATCAAACGCCGAAGCTGGATCAACTTGAGTCAGGCCCATGGCCGAGCTTCGTTTCCGACATTAAACAGGAAGCCGACCACCGGGCCAAAAACCCCGGCAACGTCGAATACCAGATTCCCGTCGACTGCCCTGACGATCTGCTGGGCGTTCTGGAACTTTCCTATACCGAAGGCGAAACCCACTGGAAACACGGCGGCATAGTCGGCGTGTTCGGTTACGGCGGCGGTGTTATCGGCCGTTATAGCGACTTGCCGGAAAAATTTCCTGGCGTTGCCCACTTCCACACTGTTCGCTTGAACCAGCCCTCCGCCAAATATTACACCGCCGAATACCTGCGCCAAATCTGCGACATCTGGGATATGCGCGGTTCCGGCCTGACCAACATGCACGGTTCTACCGGCGACATCGTTCTTTTGGGCACCCAGACTCCCCAGCTTGAAGAAATTTTCTGGGAAGTAACCCACAACCTGAACACCGACCTTGGCGGCTCCGGCTCCAACTTGCGCACGCCTGAAGCCTGCCTGGGCACCTCGCGCTGCGAATACGCCTGCTACGACACCCAGGACATGTGCCACCAGCTCACCAACGACTACCAGGACGAGCTGCACCGCCCGGCTTTCCCCTACAAGTTCAAGTTCAAGTTCGACGGTTGCCCCAACGGCTGCGTGGCCTCTATCGCCCGTTCCGACTTTTCCGTCATAGGCACCTGGAAAGACGACATCAAAATCGACCAGTCCGCCGTTAAAGCTTACGTTGGCGGCGAATTCAAGCCTAACGCCGGCGCCCACTCCGGACGCGACTGGGGCAAATTCGATATCGAAGCCGAAGTTGTCAACCGTTGCCCCAGCAAATGTATGAAATGGAACGGTTCCGAACTCAGCATCACCACCAAGGAATGCACGCGCTGCATGCACTGCATCAACACCATGCCCCGCGCCCTGCACATCGGCGACGAACGCGGCGCTTCCATTCTGGTCGGCGCAAAGGCCCCGGTGCTTGACGGCGCCCAGATGGCCTCTCTGCTCGTTCCCTTCATTGAAGTCGAATCTCCTTATGACGAAGTCAAAGAAGTTATCGAAAGCATTTGGGATTGGTGGATGGAAGAAGGCAAAAACCGCGAACGCCTTGGTGAAACCCTTAAGCGCCTCTCTTTCCAAAAGCTGCTTGAAGTCACCAACATCGCTCCGCAGGCCGTTCATGTGCAGGAACCCCGCCACAACCCGTACATCTTCTTCAAGGAAGAAGACGTGCCCGGCGGCTGGGACCGTGACATTGACGCATATCGCACGAGACACGCAAGATAATAAGGGGAGTATATCATGGCATTTGTATCTTCCGGGTACAATCCCGAAAAACCTATGGCAGGCCGCATAACCGATATCGGCCCGCGCAAATACGATGAGTTCTATCCGCCGTTTATCGCCAAAAACAAAGGCAAATGGCTTTATCATGAAATAGTTGAGCCCGGCGTGCTCATGCACGCGGCTGAAAGCGGAGACAAGGTCTACACCGTCCGCTGCGGTACCGCGCGCCTCATGTCCATTACGCACATCCGCGAAATGTGCGACATAGCCGACAAATACTGCGACGGCTATCTGCGCTTCACCACCCGCAACAACGTGGAATTCATGGTCGACAGCGAAGATAAAATGAAAGCCCTCAAGGCCGACCTGAACAGCCGCAAGTTCAACGGCGGCTCCTACAGGTTCCCCGTGGGCGGAACCGGCGCCGGCATCAGCAACCCCGTGCACACCCAGGGCTGGGTTCACTGCCACACTCCGGCCACCGACGCTTCCGGCCCGGTAAAATGCGTGATGGACGAACTCTTCGAGTACTTCCAGAGCCACAAGCTTCCGGCCCCCGTTCGCGTGTCCCTGGCCTGCTGCATCAACATGTGCGGCGCGGTGCACTGCTCAGACATCGGCATAGTGGGCATTCACAGAAAGCCCCCGATGATCGACCACAACTGGGTTGACCAGCTCTGCGAAATTCCGCTGGCTGTCGCCGCCTGCCCCACCGCCGCCGTGCGCCCGACCAAAATCGACATGCCCGACGGCAAAAAGGTTAACTCCATAGCCATCAAAAATGAACGCTGCATGTACTGCGGCAACTGTTACACCATGTGCCCGGCCCTGCCTATTTCCGACGGCGAAGGCGACGGCACCCTGATCATGGTCGGCGGCAAGGTTTCAAACCGTATCAGCATGCCGAAATTCTCCAAGGTTGTTGTGGCTTACATTAAAAACGAGCCGCCGCGCTGGCCCACACTTACCAAGACGATCAAACACATCATCGAGGTATATTCCGCCAACGCCGAAAAATATGAGCGCCTTGGCGACTGGGCTGAACGTATAGGCTGGGAACGCTTCTTCTCCCTTACCGGCCTGGAATTCACCCACCACCTGATCGACGATTTCCGTGACCCGGCGTACTACACCTGGCGCCAAAGCACGCAGTTCAAGTTCTAGGCACTTTTTCCCCAGGCGCACAGGCTGCCTGGGGAAATTTTACACTGTGCGCCCCTCAGGCCTGTCTAGCGGAAGTGTTTTCTGCCTGGAAGCGGGGGTGGAAACCGCCCTGTAGAAGGGTCCTGGGGTATTTTAGATAAAATACCGCAAGGGGAAGTAATATGGATGCAGATCAGCAAAAAGTCCTTGATTTCCTGAAAGGGAAAACCGGCAAGAGCAAGTTTTATTTTAACGACTTCCTGGAAGTTTTTCCGGGCAAAGGCCCGCGTGAAGTGAAAAAAGTGCTCACCGCCATGGTGAACGCTGAAATCCTGGAATTCTGGTCTTCCGGAAGTACCACCATGTATGGTCTGAAAGGCGCCGGAAAAGCCGACAGCGACAATTAATCGCCGTTTTTTCCAAATGAAAAGGCCGGGGTTTTCCCGGCCTTTTCATTTGCTGCCGCTCCCGCGCTCCAGTTTGAAACTTCAAAGGAAGCTTTTTCCCTTACGGCAAAATATGCCGGGGGAAATAGAGGCGCAGCAACAGCGCCTTGCTGTAACAATTTGATTTACCAACATTTATAAAAGTCTAGACTTTTGGCAAGATTCTTGCTTATAGTTCCGCAACCAAGTTTGCCTTAGCTTGGTTTATGATTTAGAGAAGAAAAGAACCTTAACGCCTGGGGGTACTATGAAAGTACAAAACGAACAGCTCCAAGCCTTGCAGGCTTTGCAGCGGCAAAACGAACCCCACAGGAAAGAAAAGATTGCGGACGGGTTTGACGCGCTTTTCAGCGAACAGCTTGAGGCGGGAAAAAACGCTCAAGCCACCGGTTCTCCCGTGGCCCAAAGCAACCAGCCCCTGCTGACCGGCTCTCTCGGCCTTTTGTTGCAGGCTTCGGAACAACTGGCCTACGGCAAAACGGAAAACGAGGAAGGCGCAAACGATCTGGACATGGCGGCCGTCAAGGTCGGCGGCTTGCTTGACCAGTGGGAAACATATGCCGGAAAGCTCGCGCAGGCCGGAAACAACGCCAACCCTGATCTGAAATCCGTTTATTCCCTGTTGCAAAATATGGGAAGCGAACTGAAAGGCTTGCGCCAATCCATGCCTGATCTGGCAGAACGCAACGGCAATCTTGATTCTTTGCTCAACGAACTTGAGGTGCTCACGACTACGGAAAACTTCAAGTTCAATCGGGGTGACTACCTTTAAGGCAACAAACCGCTTACGTTTCGGCGAGGCGCTTGACGCCCGCCCGGCAAAAAAACCGCACTTCCTTCACCGGCTGCGGTTTTTTTGCGTTCCGGGCAAAGTAATGGCACCCACGCTGTTAGCGCTGCGCATCATCACGGCTACCCCCAGGCCCAGCCCTTGCCTACCGCCCGAAAGTCTGAGATACTGCGTTCAGCTGACATCGCAGGCTGAAGCCTCCTGAGGCCATTCAACCCACGATGCGGGCCCGGAAAGTTGATCCGCAGCCCAGAACTTTAGCTCGGAAACAACCGGAACAGCATGCCGGAAGCCAGCAATTTTTTTACAGTGGGCCTTTCTTCCCGCTACGCCGCCATTTCCTCGGCCGGCGTCTCCACTCTGGCCCAGGCCATCTATCTTTCCGGGCTGTTCGTTCCGCCTCCGCTTTGCTCCGGCCTCGGACGCTGCGGGCGCTGCCGGGTGCGTTACCTCCCGGAATACTCGGCCCCCGCCCCCCTGCCTGAAGAAAAGGATGTTTTGAACGAAACGGAATTGCGGGAAGGCTGGCGGCTGGGATGCCTGCGCGCCCCGGAAGACGGTCTTGAGCTCAGCCTTCCCTCCTCAATCCGGTGGGCAAAAGAGCAGGACGCCAGACAGGCGGAAAACGCGGAAATATTGGCCTTGGCCGTTGATTTCGGCAGCACTTCGGTGCAATACGCGGCCATTGACCCCGCGCGCCCGGAGCGGCTGGCCTGCGGCGGAAAAGAGGTCAACCCGCAAATGGGCGCGGGCGGCGATATCATGTCGCGCATGGCCTTCGCCGCCTCGCCGCAAGGTTTTTCCGCCCTGCACGAATTGAGCCTATCCGCGTTGCGCGCTTACGTGCAGGCCTGCGGCGGATCCTGCCGCGAAATATGCCTGGCCGCCAACCCGGCCATGACCTGCATAGCGCTGGGTAAAGACCTCGGCGGCCTTACAGCCGCCCCCTACAAACTCAGCTATTACGGCGGCGTGACGGAAACCTTGCCGGAGCTGCCGCCGGTCTGGACGGCGCCGCTGATTTCCCCCTTTATCGGAGGGGATATTTCCGCCGGTTACGCCTCTATCGCCTTGGCCGGCGGATTTGGCAAGAACGATTTTCCTTTCCTGCTGGCCGACATGGGCACAAACGGAGAATTTCTTCTGGCCCTCGGGCCGGATGAAAGCCTGGCCGCGAGCGTTCCGCTTGGTCCGGCCCTGGAAGGCATCGGACTCTCCTGCGGCACGGAGGCCAGGGAAGGGGCTATTACCGGGTTTACGCTGGAACCTTCAGGCCTTAAGCCAATTTTTTTCTCCGAAGGCCGTAACCGGCGGGATCAACACGGCACGTGTCATGACTCGGCTGGCGGCATAAGCGCGTCCGGTTACCTGCAACTTCTCCATATTTTGCGCAAAACCGGCCTTATGACGCCCAACGGACAGTTTGCGGCTGATTTTTCCGCCAATCCGCAAAAAGCTATGGCCGCGCGCCTGGGTAAAAATTTTTTCATACGCCCAAACGGTGAAAGCGCCTTTAGGCTTGCCAGCCGCGAGCCTGCGCCTTTTTGCACCTGCCCGGCCTGCATGGAAAGCGGCTTCAGGCAGAACGGCTCCGGGCGGAATGACGTAGATTTTTTTCTTAGCGCCGGAGACGTTGAAGAACTGCTGAAAATTAAGGCCGCCTTTTCCCTGGCCTTTGCAACGCTGCTTAAAACCGCCTGTTTACCGCTTGGCGGCCTGAAAAAAATTTACCTGGCCGGGGCGCTCGGGCAACATGCCCCGCAAGACGCGCTTGAAGAACTTGGCTTCCTGCCGCGCGGCCTGGGCGGGAAACTGGTTGGCCTTGGAAACAGTTCATTGGCTGGAGCGCGTTTGCTTTTGGCGCGCCCGGAATTGCGCCCCGCCCTGGTTGAATGGAGCCGCAAGGTGACAACCCTTCCTTTGGCGGAAGAACCGTATTTTATGGAGCATTTCATCAACAACATGTCCTGGGACGTGTAAAACCGACAAACCATGCGAGGAGAAGCGCCATGAGCAGAAACTATGTGGAAAGACTTTACGGCAATTTCAACCGCGGCCAGAAAATGATGGACGGTTTCCTGGAATCCTGTCCGGACGAGCTGTGGACGCAAACCCTTGGCGGATACCCGGTCTGGCTGCAATATTACCACCTTATGGCCTGTGTGGAGTCCCTGGTTATGGGCAAGGATGAAGCCCCGAAGCACCAGCTTTATGACATGGAAACCCTGTTCATGTCCAAATTTCCGGAAAAGGCCATGAGCAAGGCGGAAGTCAGCGCCTATAACGCCAAAATGAAAGAATATTTCGCCGCTTACATGGACAAGATGACGGACGAATTGCTGCTTCAGCCGCATGAAGGCGCTTCCTTGCGCCTGAAAACGCCCATGAAGCATATTGACGTTATCGAAATGCTCATCGCGCACGTATTCTATCACCTTGGAACCTTTGACGGAATTCTGCGCGACAGAAAACTGAAAGGGATGTATGGCATCTAAAAAGGCCAACGCCCAGGTTCAGAGGGAACTTCCCGGCGGTTTTCCCCTTCCGGCTTCATTTTCCTATATCGGGGTGGATGAAGCCGGAAGGGGCTGCCTGGCCGGGCCGGTGGTGGCGGCCGCTGTTTTTTGCCCGGAAGGTTTTGAATTTTCCGGAACTTTGGCCGGATTGGCTGATTCCAAAACCGTTAGTCAGGCCAAAAGGGAAGGCCTGGCCCTGGCCCTGAAGGCCAGTTCCCTGCCCTGGGCCGTCGGTGTCGCTAGCGCCTGGGAGGTTGACGCGCTTAACGTGCTTCAGGCCACCTTCCGCGCTATGAGCCGGGCCGCCGCAACACTGCTGGCGCGCATTCAGGAAACGCAAATCCAGGAGCCGCGCCTGTTGCTTGACGGCAACCAGACTATTCCGCCCGCCGTCTGGAAGCTTGAAAGCCCTGAGCGCCCCCTGCCCCGGCAGCAAGCCGTCGTGAAGGGCGACGCCTTGGTAAAGGGCATTTCCGCCGCCTCGATTTTGGCGAAGACGGAAAGGGATAACATGATGCGTGAGCTGGACCAGCGTTTTCCGGGGTATGATTTCTCCGCGCATAAAGGCTATGGAACCAAGGCCCACCTTGAGGCCCTGCAAAAATGCGGCCCCTGCCCGGAACACCGCAGAAGCTTCGCCGGAGTTCCGGACGGGCCAGAACAAACCGCCGAGAGCGGCTTGCGGCAAATTCAGCCCGCCCTTATTTCCGGCGGTTTCTGAGTTTCCCGGCGGACATGAAATAGCGGAGCGCGGCGCAATGAAGCATGTGGCACTTGGATCAGCGGGAGAGCAGGCCGCGGCCGACTACCTGCAAAGGCGGAAAATGCGGCTTCTGGCCAGGAACTGGCGTCCGCAAGGGCAAGCCAACCGGGTGGAACTGGATATTGTGGCCCTTGAAAAAAACACGCTGGTTTTTATAGAGGTGAAAACCCGCAAACCGGAAGACGCGGCAAGACTGACCGACAACTTCACGCCAAGGAAACGGCAAAACCTGCTTAAAGCCGCGCAAACCTACCTGGCGGAAACGCAAAGCTGGAACATGGCCTGCCGCTTCGACCTGATTTGCGTTGAACTGGCCCTGAACGGAACGCCCAAGCTGGAGCATTATCAGAATGTCATTGAATTCGACCTCAAAAACGGCCGGAACGCTTTGGGTGGTGGCCACGCCGCTTGGCAACCCTGGTGATCTTAGCCCGCGCGCGGCTGAAACCTTAAGCCGGGCCGACTGCGTTCTGGCGGAAGACACCCGCCGCTCCGGACGCCTTCTGGCGGACTGCGGGCTGCGCGCCAGAAGGTTTTATTGCCTGAACGACCACAACGAGGAAGAGCGGCTGGCCTATGTTCTTAACGCCTTGCGCCAGGGGGAAAACTTCGCCCTGGTTTCCGATGCCGGAACCCCGCTGCTTTCCGATCCGGGTTACCGGCTGGTGCGGGCTTGCCGCGAGGCCTCCTTGCCGGTTGTTCCGGTGCCCGGCCCTTCCGCACCGCTTGCCGCCCTCTGCGCCTCCGGCCTGCCGCCCCAGCCCTTCGTATTTTTAGGCTTTCCGCCCCGCAAGGCCGGAGACCGCAAAAACTTCTTCGCCCCCTATACCGGATTGGAAGCGACGCTTATTTTTTTTGAACGCAAAGACCGCGTGCGCGACACCCTGAAAAGCGCCAGCGAAACGCTCGGGAAACGCGAAGCCTGCCTGGCCCGCGAACTGACCAAAACCTATGAGGAATTCATAAATTTCCAGTTGGAAGATTATCTCAGCCTGCCGGAAGATCTGCTGGGGGAAATAACCCTGCTTATAGGTCCGCCTCTGCACAGCGCCCGCCTTGGCGAAGAGGACCTGGACAAACTTATCGCGGCAGAACGGAAAAAGGGCGGTAAAGCCAAAGCTGCGGCCAAGGCGGTATCCGTCCTGGCCCCCGGCTGGAGCGCAAAGGAAATTTACGAGAAAATGGCAAGAAGCGAAAAATAATCCGCCCGGCGCAAATTGCCGCCACCGGCGAAACCGCCACGGCTGAAGCAAAAAAACAAGCCAGGGGCTGTTTCTAAATAAAAGATTTTGCGCCAAGGACAAGAAAAACGGCCTTTTTTGTTAAGAGAGTGCCTTACGGTACTCGACCGGAGAAAAAAAGGACGATTGACGCAGTATTTGGACAAAAGATTTATTTAGAAACAGCCCCTAATAACGATGCGGAACATTTCAGGAATCAGGTTCCTGAAGCGTTCCGCATCAGTTTTAAAAGGCCGCTGACCTTGCCGGCCGGCAAAGCCGCGCGAGCCCGGTTCGCTTACCCGGCGTAATATTCCTGTATGCACTTCACGGTCAGGTCGTGGGTGCGTGATTCAGCTATGGCCTGGGCAATGGCTTTCGAGCCTGATATGGTCGTGCTGTAAGGCACCTGGTACAGCAGCGTGGCCTGCCGTATGGACTTGGAATCCTGCACGGTGCGCTTGCCGGAGGCCGTGTTGATGATCAGGGCGATTTCACCGTTTTTAATAAGGTCGACAATGTTCGGGCGGCCTTCGTAGACCTTCAGCACCTTGTCGGCCGGAACGCCGCTTTCCTGGATGATTTTGGCGGTTCCGCTGGTGGAGACTATTTCAAAGCCCATTTCATGGAACATGCGGGCCAGTTCCGCCGCCGCCGGCTTGTCGTTATCGTGCACCGAGATGAAAACCTTGCCGGAATCGGGCAAAACCTGCCCTGAGGCCAGCTGCCCTTTCATAAAGGCTTCCTCGAAGGTTTTGGCTATGCCCATAACCTCGCCGGTGGATTTCATTTCCGGTCCGAGCAAAATGTCCACCCCGGGAAAACGCTTGAATGGGAACACGGCTTCCTTGACGGAAACATAACCGCCGCGCTGCATTCCTTCCAGGCCAAGCCCGCCTATTTTCGCCCCTTGCATGATGCGTGTGGCCATTTTGGCCAACGGCACGCTGGTGGCCTTGGAAACAAAAGGCGAAGTGCGCGAGGCGCGCGGGTTGACCTCAAGAATATACACCAGCCCGTCTTTCACGGCGAACTGAATGTTCATAAGCCCCACAACCCTGAGTTCGGCGGCCAGCGCCTTGGTCTGGCGTGTAATTTCGTCAACCGTGCCTTTGGGCAGGGTATGCGGCGGCAGCACGCAGGCGGAATCGCCGGAGTGGATGCCGGCCTCTTCAATATGTTCCATTATTCCGGCCACAAAGGTTGTTTCTCCGTCGCAGAGCGCGTCAACGTCAACCTCGGTGGCGTTTTCAAGGAATTTATCTATAAGAATGGGGTGGTCCGGCTTTTTATTGCGCAGGGTTTCCGTGAAATATTCCTCCATCTGCTCCGCATCGTAAACCACCATCATGGCCCGCCCGCCCAGAACGTAAGAGGGGCGCACCACCACGGGGTAGCCTATTTTCTCCGCAACGCTCACGGCTTCGGCCTGGGTCATGGCCGTGCCGTTGGCGGGCTGGCGCAGATGAAGTTTTTTCAAAAGGGCCTGGAAGCGCTCGCGGTCTTCCGCGCGGTCGATGGCGTCCGGCGAGGTGCCGATAATAGGAACCCCGGCCCGCATCAGCGGCACGGCAAGGTTAAGCGGGGTTTGCCCGCCGAACTGCACGATGACGCCTTCCGGCTTTTCCCGCTCCACAATGTTCATAACGTCTTCAAAGGTCAGGGGTTCGAAATATAGGCGGTCGGAGGTGTCGTAGTCCGTGGAAACGGTTTCCGGGTTGGAGTTGATCATAATGGACTCAATGCCCATTTCACGCAGGGCGTAAGAGGCGTGCGTGCAGCAGTAGTCAAATTCTATGCCCTGCCCGATGCGGTTCGGCCCGCCGCCCAGAATGATGACTTTGCGCTTGCAGGTCGGTTCCGGAGCCACCGCGCCGACGCTGTAACCCTCGCCGTAGCTGGAATAGTAGTAGGAAACGTCTTTGCCGTCGCCCGCGTAGGTGTCTATCGGGCGGTAAACCGGCTCGCACCCGAGGGCCTTGCGCAGGGTGCGCACGTCGCTTTCCGGGCGCTTCCACATTTCCGCGAGCTGGCGGTCGGCAAAGCCTAGGGCCTTGGCTTCCTTCATCAGGGCCTTGAGTTCGGCGTTGTCCGCGGTCATGGAATTGGCCAGGGCGAAGTCTTTCAGGCGCATTTCAAAGTCCACCAGTTCCTTGAGTTCGTTCAGGAACCAGGGGTCGATAAGAGAATATTCGCTTATTTCCGAAATGCTCATGCCGGCAAGCAAGGCCAGGCGGATGTAAAAAATGCGGTTGGAATTAGGTACGCGCAGCTTGGCGATGATTTCTTCCTTTTCCGGCAATTTGCCGTGAAAGTTCATGCCCAGTCCGGCCGCGCCCACTTCGAGCGAGCGCAATCCTTTCTGCATGGTCTCTTTGAAGGTTTTGCCTATGGACATGGCCTCGCCCACGCTCTTCATGGAGGTGGTCAGCTCGTCTTTGGCCCCGGGGAATTTTTCAAAGGTGAAGCGGGGAATTTTGGCCACAACGTATTCGATATACGGCTCGTAGTCCGCCAGGGTGGCGTTCACGCCCTGCTTGGCCTTGTTCTCGTCAGGAATTTCATCGAGGGTGTAGCCTACAGCCAGCTTGGCCGCCACGCGGGCTATGGGGAAGCCCGTGGCCTTGGAGGCCAGGGCGGAGGAACGGGAAACGCGCGGGTTCATCTCAATGACCACCAGTTCGCCGGTGTGCGGGTGCATGGCGAACTGGATATTCGCCCCGCCCGCCTTCATGCCCACGGCGCGGATGATATTGCGCGAGGCCTGGAAAACCGCGTCTATTTCAGACTGGCTCAAGGTCATGGCCGGGGCGATGGTAATGGAGTCTCCGGTGTGCACGCCCATCGGGTCGAAGTTTTCGATGCTGCAAATGATGATGCAGGCGTCTTTGGTGTCGCGCATGATTTCAATTTCTATCTCTTTCCAGCCCAGAACGGACTGTTCGATAAGAATTTCACTGCGCATGCTGGCGGCAAGGCCCTGGCCGGCAAGCGCCTCCAGGTCTTCCATGTTGTAGGCCACGCCCCCCCCCGCGCCGCCGAGCGTGAAGCCGGGCCGGAGAATAAGCGGAAAAGGCATGGTCGCGGCAATGTCGCGCACGTCCTGCATGTTATGCGCGATGCGCGATGCCGGCATTTTCAGCCCTATGCCGTGCACGACCTCCGCAAAAAGCTCGCGGCTTTCCGCTTTGTCGATAACGTCCACATCGGCCCCGAGAAGCTCCACTTCGCATTCTTCAAGAACGCCCATGGAAGACAGGGTCAAGGTCGTGTTCAGGGCCGTTTGCCCGCCCAGGGTGGGCAAAATGGCGCAAGGGCGCTCTTTGCGGATGATCGCGGCCACGGTTTCAGGTTCAATGGGTTCAATGTAAGTTCTGTCCGCCAGGCCGGGGTCGGTCATAATGGTAGCGGGGTTGGAGTTGACCAGGATAACTTCGTATCCGTCTTCCTTCAGGGCCTTGACGGCCTGGGTGCCGGAATAGTCAAACTCGCAGGCCTGCCCGATTACGATGGGGCCGGAGCCGATAACCATAATGCGTTTTAAATCTGTGCGCTTAGACATGTAAATCCTTTTGTCGGCTGTTGGCGGGGTACAAAAAAAGCACAGCGGGCTGTGCCCGGACTGTGCCGTATGGATGACGTAACGCCGCATTTGGCGTCCGAGCGATCATATATATAGTGAGATCCGAAAAAGCGCAAGTGAGTTTTTGCCGCAACCTCCGCATTAATTTACATAACAATGTGAATTAAATATTTTTTTCTATCAAGAAGCTCTATTATTCCAGGGGTAAAAGGAGGCAAGCCCTGCCGCGCGTTCTAACTAAAAGCGCTTCTGAACCGCGATTTTACGCCCTTCGTTGCCGGTCGGCTCACGCAGCGCCGGAACGAAGCGGAATTCCGGCGAGCAGGCCTTACCCGGAGCCTCAAAGCCACACCTGCAAGCTTCAGGCGAACACCCCGTGCTCATATAAAATTTTTACGCCTATCCCGAGCAGGACCAGACCACCGGCAGCGTTAGCCAATTCGCCGACGCGCCCGCTCCTTATCTTCAGCAAGCCGCCTATGGCGACGCCTGTGCCGCTTATCGCGAAACAGACCACGCCGATTACCGTGGCCGCGAACCATATGTCCACCTTGAGCAGGGCGATGGAAATGCCCACGGCCAAAGCGTCAAGGCTGGTGGCCACAGCAAGCGCAAGCAGGGTCAGGCCGCGCGTGGGGTCGGCGCTCCGGTCAGGTTCTTCCCCGCGCAACGCGCCGAGCAGCATGCGCCCGCCTATTATGAACAACAGCCCGAAAGCCACCCAGTGATCATAGGTTTCTATGTAAGAACGCACGGAAAACCCGAGCAGCCAGCCGGCCACCGGCATGATAAACTGGAACAGCCCGAACATGAAGGCCATGCGGAACATCGCGGCTGGATTGCAGCGCATTCTGATGCCGGTGGTTACGGACACGGCGAAGGCGTCCATGGCCAAAGCCACAGCCAGGGCCAGAAGTTCAATTAAGCTCATGTATTTCCTTTAGCGATAACACGGATCGGTTTTAAGCGCGTTTAAAGCGTTTGATGCAAGCGGCGGTTTTGACGCGCCTGAAGCAAAGGCGCGCAAGGTTCCTCAAGCGGAGTTCCGGGCTTTCCATTCATTCCGCAAGCGGAACGTTCTAAAACAGCAGGCGCAGGCCTTTGTCTATCATATCCAGTACCGGGCCCGGAGTCCAGATGCCCATTACCAGGGCCAGGGCCAGCAAAAAGGCCGAAGGTAGCAGGCGCAGGCGGCTTTCCCGTTTGCCGCGCGCCTGCGCCGGGGTCATAGGGGGGTCGCCCGCGAACATTTTTATCAAGGCCGTGAGCATAGCGACAAAAATAATGCCGAGAAAAATGAGATAAAGCGCGGCGATGAAAAAATTTCCATTTCGCACCGCACCGAGCAAAATGCGCAATTCACTGCTGAACGTGACGAAAGGCGGCGTTCCGGTTATAGCCAGGAAACCCAGCAGCCAGAAGCCTGACGTGCGCGGCAGGGCTTTATGCAGGCCTTTTACGTCGGCCATGGAGGTGCTGTGGTAACAGGCCAGAATATTTCCGGCCAGCAGGAACAGCGCGGCTTTGATCATTGAATGGCCGGTCATGTGCAGAAGCGCTCCTCCGCCGGCGGTATGCCCCAGGCCGATTCCGAGAAGCAGAATGCCCATATGCTCCACGCTGGAATAAGCCAGCATGCGCTTGTAATCACGCTGGCCCACAATGAACATGGCGGCCAGGGCCATGGAGACAAGCCCGAACAGAATGAAGACTTCGTTGCAAAGTTCCTGCATTCCCACGTTCAGGGTTACCTGCCGCAAGCGCAAAAGGCCTAGAAAGGAACCGTTTAAAAGAGCGCCGGAAAGCAGGGCCGATACCATGGACGGAGCCTCGCTGTGCGCGTCAGGCAGCCAGGTATGCATGGGGGCTATGCCCATCTTTGTGGCGTAACCGATGAAAATACAGACGAAGGCGGCCTGAAACCAGTAAGGATGAACGGCTGGCTGCATGTCGGCGAAATAGGAAAGCAGGAAGTTGCCCTGCCCTTCCATGCCCAGCAGCGAAACGTTGAGCAGAATATTGCCCAGCAGGGCCAGGGCTATGCCCACGGAACAGATTATCAGGTATTTCCAGGTCGCTTCCAGCGAACGGCGGTGCCGGTGGAAATAAATGGCCGGCGCGGTGACCAGGGTGGTGGCCTCTATGCCTACCCAGATAAGGCCCATATGCTGGGAACAGGCCACCAGGGCCGAGGTTGAAAGGAAGGCCAGCAGACAGGCGCAAAAAACCGTCTCCGGCGCATTGCTGAAATGAAAACCTTGCCGGAAATCACGTTTTAAGTCGTGCTCTCCTTCAACATGAAGGTAATTCACCCCGTAAACCGAAGCGGCCAGGAAGAGCAGCGAAGTTATGCTGAGAACGAGCAAGCCTAGCGGGTCAAGCCCCAAAACCCCGCCGAACATGTCAGGAGGCGGAAAGAACCAGCAGGAGGCCACCAGGCAAAGTTCCACAAAAGCCGCCCCTACCAGCATAAGGCGGCGCAGCTTGTCGGAAGTGACCAAAAAAGCGGCCAGGGCGAAAAAAGCCGGAAAAAGTATCAGCAACAGAACCATATCTGTCTCGCAACGCCACGAAGTAATAGTGTTTATATCCCGCCGGAACTTCCGGCCCCGGGGGTTGTCTCTAGAAAAATGTTTTGCGTCAACGGCAAGGCAAACGGACTTTTTTGCGAAGGAAGCGCACCGTTACGGCACACGACCAGAGAAAAAGAAACGCCTGGCGCGGTATTCGGACAAAATTTAGAGACTGCTCCTAGTCTTTTAGAAGGGCCATATTGTCGACATCCGCGCTTTCAAAGGCGTGGCTGATGCGGTTGAGGGCTATGCCCATAATGAACACCGCCACGCAAATATCCAGCAGGGTCGAAAGTTCTATCCACATCGAATCGTGCCCGGTAAGCGGCACCCCGAGCAGGTAAATGCCGTTTTCCAGCACCAGGTAGCCTATAACCTGGTTAAAAGCGGTGCGGCGGCTTATGATCAGCAGCAAACCGCTGAACATGGAACCGAAGGCTATCGGGAAAAAGGCCGTTAAGAGCAGGTTGTCAGGAATGGCCAGGCGCCGCCCCATCCACATGGAAAAGGCGAAGCCGCAAAACCCCAGGAACACGCAGGTTTTATGCCCGATATAAGGATTTGACGGCGCTTGCGGCGGCAGGCCGTCATGGGCTTTTTTAAGGATATAAGGCAATATGACGGCCTTTATGCTGAAAAAAAGAATTCCGGTGCCTATGATCATGGCGTTCAGGCGGCCAAGGGAAACAAGAACGGGCATGGCGCCCATTATGCCGCCCTGCAGGGCCACAAGCCGTATGCTGTTAAGCTGCCGCTCGGAAGAAAGAAGCAGCAGGCAGGATATGAGCACGAACAGCAAGGTGGCTTCAAGCCATGGTGAAATGGTCACTATGAACACCGGTTACCTCCAGAGCAACAGAAAAGCCAGGGCGGCCAGGGCCCCGGCCATGGCCGGGAGATGCGGCACCCGCTCCATGCGCAAGCGTGCGGTGCATGATTCCACAAGGCCGATGCAGACGGCGCAGCCGAAAATTCCCAAAAAGGCGAAAAAAGCGTCGAAAACGGACGGAAAAACCGGAACGGTGACGCCGGTGACTATGGCGCAGAAAATCCACAATTTCAGCGCGGCCGCGTATTCGATAAAGGCCAGTTCCGGCCCTCCGTGGTCCAGCACCATGACCTCGTGAATCATGGTGAGCTCAAGGTGGGTGTTGGGGTCGTCAGCAGGTATGCGGCTGTTTTCAAGCAGAAGCAGAAGGAAAAAAGCCACCCCGAGAAGGCTCAGCACCGGCCAGTGCATGGCCCAGCGTTCAAACGAGCTGTGGCCGAGCATGCCGGAAAGCGAATAACTGCCGGACCAGAAGCCCATAAGCAGAAAACATATCAAAAGAGCCGGTTCCGCCATAGCCCCGAAAGTGGCCTCGCGCGACGCGCCCATGCCTTCAAAGGCCGACCCGGTATCCAGAGCCGCCAGCATGGTGGAAAAGCGCCCGGCGGCCAAAAGATAGGCCAGGGCGACAAAATCTCCGGTAAAAGAGATCAGGCCGGGGTGAGTGCCGACCGGAATCATGGTAAGGGCCAAAACGGCGGAAGCCAGTGAAACTACCGGCCCGGCCCGGAACGCCCAGGAAGAACAGGCCGGATAAACCGAGCTTTTGTGCAGAAGCTTCCACAAATCATAATAAAGCTGGAGCAGCGGCTTGCCCTTGCGCCCGGCGAATTTGGCCTTGACCCGGTTTATTATTCCCTGAAGCAGCGGAGCCAGAAGCAAGGAAAGCGCGAAATAAAACAGGCCTGCCGCGAATGTCGCGGAAAGCTTAAAAAAGGAGGCGGAGTCAGAGGCGTGAAGCAACTCTTGCATGTTACCAAAGCCTCCAGGTGAGCGTAGCGATCAGGGCCAGCAGAATATAAAGAATATAAACGTTAAGGACGCCGTGCTGCAAATGCTTGCTGTATCCGGCCAGCCTGGAGATGTTATGAAAGATCACCCTTTCCCATATATTGATGGAGATGTCGCGGGCGTCCATTTCCGCATGGCCGCGTTGCGGAAAATACCGACGCAAGCCGCTGACGAACCACTTCGGCTTTAGCCAGAATTTCATTATGCCCATGGACGGCTGGGTGAAGCTGGCGCTGGTATATTGCATGCGCCCGCTTGGCCTGGCGTAACCGCAGTCCCAGGTCGGACCGGTTTTGGCCCGGCGCTTCCTCAGCAAACGGCGGCGCGCGAATTCCAAAGCGCCCAGAAGAGAGTAAAAGACAAAGAAACACAGGCTGATTTTGAGCAGCAGGGCGTACGGCAGTTCAAACCCGGGCGTGCCGTTGCCGGAAGCGTCCGCAATCAGCCCCTCAAGACCGGGCATGGCGGGAAGAACCGCTGACAAAAGTTTCACCAGGAGAGGAGAAGCCAGGCCGAGAACCATGCAAAGAAAGGCCAGGAACAGGGCCAGGCCGCGCAATGCCAAGGGCGCTTCGCTCACCTTGCCTACAACGGAAGTTCTGGGGTTGCCCAGAAACACCAGGCCGTAAATTTTTGTAAAGGTCAGCAACGCCAGCCCGCCCACCATAGCCATTATGAACAGGCTGCCCCAATACAGCCAGGCCGGGTCGGCCGTATTGCTCATGTTCCCTCCCATGGCAAAGGTCAGGTAGAGCAGGAATTCTCCGGCAAACCCGTTAAGTGGCGGCAAGGCCGTCAAAGAGGCGCAGCCGACAGCGAAACAGATTCCCGTTACCGGCATTGATTTCAGCAGCCCCCCCAGAACGTTCACGTTAGTGGTTTTAGCTTGTTTCTGGACGTTGCCCGCGCAAAAAAACAGCAGCCCTTTAAAGATTGAATGGTTCAGGATATGCAGCAAGGCCCCGGAATAAGCCAGAACGGCCAGGCCGGCATGCCCGTTTTTTACCGAAAGCAGCCCGAAACCCAGGCCGAGAGCGGCTATGCCCATATTTTCAGCGCTGGAGTAGGCCAGGGTACGCTTGATTTCCGATTGGGCCAGGGCCAGCAAAATGCCCATAAAGGCGGTAAACAGCCCCACGCCTATCATGGAGTAGGCCCACCAGGCCTGCACCGGCCCGAGAAAGGCGATAACCCGCACCAGGCCGTATAAACCCATATTTATCATGGCCCCGCTCAAAAGCGGCGTTATATGCGGCGGAGCGGCGGAATAAGCGGCCGGAAGCCACAGATGAACCGGAACAAAGCCGCACTTAACGCCGAAGCCGATAAGGGCCAGAACGAACAGAAGGCCGGAGGCCTTGAAGTCCCACCCTTCGGCCGCGCTTTCCCCCAAAGCGGCGAAAGCGCCGAAATGCACGGATTCAGCCTCCGCTGTCAGCACTGTAAAAAGCAGGATGAGAAGCAATGCCGCAAGATGCGCCATCACAAGGTACAGCCAGGCCGCGGAGCGGCTTTCGGCCCTGTTGCGGTTCAAAAGAAGGATGAAAAAGGGCGCTAGGGACATGATTTCCCATGACACCAGAAAGAAAAAAGAACTGGACGCGCTTAAAACCAGCGCCATGCCGCCGGAAAGCACGCAGACGAAAAACCAGTACAGGCCGGAACGCGCGCGTTCTCGCGCGCTGGTGGAATACGCCCCCGCGCTGGCCCCCGTAACAATGGAAAACAAGCCGACCGGCAGCATGAAAAATGCTGAAACGGCGTCAAGCCGCAAAATCACCGGACCGAGCAAGGGAAGATTGAACAAGGCCAGTTCCGAGCTATGCCCGGCCCAGAACACGGAACACGCGGCGGCAAGGCAGAACGCGCCGCCGGAAAGCAGCGAAAATTGCCCGCAGTAACGCGACAAAGGCCTTTCATGAAAAAAAACGGCGGCCGCAAAGGCCAAACAGCCGCCACCCAGTATGGAACAAAGCGCTATCAGTAAAAAAGACATAATAAGCCGCTATTATTTTAAAGTTTTCAGTTTCTGACAAAAATCTGGAACATTTTAACTCAAGGGCATTTTAACTTTGAAAAAGTTTAAATGCCCTGGCGGCCGCGTTAGCGTGCGCCCCAAGCGAGCAGCGCGGCGTGCCTTTAGTACAAGCTTACTTGGGTTTGTACATGTCGGATAAAATATAGCTTTCTGTATCCAAAACCGATTCTTGCGGAGATATTTCAAAGTTAAAATGCTCTAGTAAGGCTATTTTTTACTGTCTGGCTAAATGCAAAAGGGCGGAGCTTCCGGCACGCCCGGACAGCCCGGGAAAACGCCGCTGATTTTCAGCGCCGGACGCGCAGCGATAGAGTAGGATGACCATATTTTTTTGTCAATTAAGAGCTTTCTTCAAAGAACTTGTTTTAACTTTTTACTTCTGCTACTCAATTTTAATTAATAGAAGATTCAATTTGGCCTTACGGCCGGAAACCACTCAAACCCGGCCCGGGCTGCCAAAGTGGCGTTCACTCATTGCCGCCAGCAAGATTTTATGACCGACATACTTTTAAGCGCATTGCGAAAACTTCAAAAAATTCTGACCATACTGGAAAAGCGGAGCTTGTCCTGGCCTACCCTCACGGCCATACGCTCCGGACTCATGCTGACCCTTCCACTTATCATGCTCGGCTCTTTCGCCATACTTTTCAACAAGCTTCCCATACCGCCCTATCAGGAGATGATGCACTCGCTGTTCGGGCCTGAGTGGACAAACTTCGGGCAGGTGGTCTGGAACGGAACATTCGGCCTTATTTCAGTCATTTCACTTCTGAGTATCGGCTATTTCATGTCCGAACGCCACAACCAGAGCAAGCCGACAATGCAGTCAAGCCCGATGATTACCGGCCTTATCTGCCTGGCTTCGCTGGTCAGCCTTATTACCGTGCAAGGAGGCAGTCTGGCGCAGCAGTGGACTGGAACCGCCGGGCTGTTTTCCGCCATCATCGTGGCCGTTCTGGCCTCAAAACTCTTTTTGTTCCTGTCGGGAAAAGGCTGGCTGCGTCTGCTCATGCTGGGCGGAAATACGGATTTTTCCGTTCCGCTGGCCTTCAGCTCCATCTTGCCGGGCGCGCTTACCGTATCCGTTTTTTCCCTCGCCGGCCTGCTCATTTACTCCGTCAGCGGAGTAAGCGCGCATGAAGCGCTTTATGAATTGATACGAATTCCTTTCGGCTGGGCCGGGGAAGGCCTTGGCCGGGCCCTCCTGTATGTTCTGTCGCTTGACAGCCTGTGGTTTCTGGGAATTTCCGGCGCGAACGTTCTGGACCCGATAACCCAGGCCATATACAATTCGGCCGCCGCCGAGAATATAGCCGCCCACCTGGCCTGGCATGTTCCCCAGGCGATAGAGGCCTTGCTGGCCGCGTTGAACGCCTCGCCGGCCGCCGTGCCGCCAGCGCCGCAACTGCCGCATATTTTCACCAAAACCATGCTGGATTCTTTCGTGTTCATGGGCGGGTCAGGCTGTACGCTCAGCCTGACCCTGGCCTTGCTGCTCTTCGGCAAACACAGGGCGCAAAAACGCCTGGCCGTGATATCGCTCGTGCCGGGCATTTTCAATATTAATGAAATTTTGCTCTTCGGCCTGCCGGTGGTGCTTAACCCAACCATGCTCATTCCATTCCTGCTGCTGCCGCCCTTGCTCACCATAATAAGCTACGGGGCCATAGCCATGGGCCTTATTCCGCCAACCGCCGCCGCCGTGGACTGGACGACCCCCGTGCTGCTCAGCGGATACCTTAGCACAGGCTCCCCGCGCGGCATCGCGCTGCAATTGTTCAACCTGGCCATCGGCGTGGCGTTTTACGCGCCCTTCATCCTGGCTTCTGAAAAAGTTAAACGCGAAAATATAAAGGAAGCCTTCGCCCTGCTGCTGGCAAGGGCCGTTAACATCAACACAGTTTCGAACGCCCGGCGCTGCCTTGATTCGCCTGACAGCGCCGGGGCTCTGGCCAACGGCCTGCTGATAGACCTTGAAATAGCCTTTTCCAAACGTGAAGGCATCTATCTGGAGTTTCAGCCGCAAATCACGGCTCAAACCCGCAAAGTGTTCGGGGTCGAGTCTCTGCTGCGCTGGAACCACCCGCTTTACGGGCCTGTTCCGGCCCCGATTACCGTAACTCTGGCCGAAGAAAGCGGGCTCATTGACCCGCTCGGCCTTTTTATTTTTGAAACGGCTTGCGCCACAAGACGCCGCTGGCTGGATGAAGGCGTGAACGACCTGATCATGGCCGTGAATTTTTCGCCCCTGCAGTTGAAACCCGGTTTGCCGAGGGCGGCGCGCGAGATACTCGACCGCCACAATGTGCCCCCTCATCTCATGGAAGTGGAAATTACCGAATCTTCGGCGCTTGACCCGTCCAATCCGGAGAACGCCGTGCTGCAGGAGCTTAACTCCATTGGCCTGCGCCTGGTCATAGACGACTTCGGCATGGGGCACAGTTCGCTTAAATACCTCAAGCAATTCCCTGTGGACGTAGTGAAGATAGACGGCGCGATAACCAATGAAATCACCACCAACCCGATTTGCGCGGATATCGTGTTGTCGATAACCAGACTGTGCCGCGCCCGCGACATAATCAGCGTGGTGGAATTTGTGGAAACGGAAGAACAGGTTGAAATATTGAAACGTCACGGCTGTGACGTGCTGCAGGGCTATCTTTTCAGCAAGCCGCTGCCGGAAGAGGAATGTTTGCGCTATATCGAAAGAAATAAGGAAGGCGTCGCCCTGCCTCGGTAAACCGCCCCGGAACGCGCGGCGCGCGTGCAAGGCTGTCTTTTCAGACGGTTCCGGGCGTCCCGTATTTCTCCATATAGCCGCGCGGGGTGACAAGGCGCGCCCCGGCCTTCCAGTCCAGGGGGTCCGGCCCGGGGGCGGCCAGAATGCCCGTGCGGGAATTGCCTATAAATACGATTGAAAGCATGTCCACCGCCGCCGCGGCCAGGCTGCCAAGCCGTAAAATTCCGGCCTCCTGCTCCGCCCTGAAGGCGTTGCGGACTATGCCCGCCGGGCTTTCAGCTCCACGCGCCTCTTTTGCCATCTGAATGACCTTTTCCAGCTGCCAATCGCGTTTTTTAGACTTGGGGTTATAAATAACCAGCACGAAGTCTCCGTCCAGCGCCGCCTTCACCCTGCGCTCGATGAGGTCCCACGGCGTAAGCAGGTCGGAAAGGCTGATCACGGCGAAGTCGTGCATCAGCGGAGCTCCGAGCAGGGCCGCCGCGCCGCAGAGGGCCGGAACCCCGGGAACGACCTCGACCGGCAAATCCGCAAGGCTTAACCCGCGCCGGTTCATAAGCTCAAAGACCAGCCCGGCCAGGGCGTAAATTCCGGCGTCGCCCGAGCAGACCAAAGAAACGGTTTTCCCGTTTAAAGCCGCGTCAAGCGCCGCTTCACAGCGGGCGATCTCGCCCATCATCCCGCTTTGTATCAATTCGCGCCCTTGCAGGTGCCGCTCTTCCAGCAATTCCACATAGCGGGTATAACCGGCTATGACGGAACTGCCCTCCAGCGCCGCGTGGGCCAGGGGAGGCAGCAATTCCGGGCTGCCGGGGCCGAGGCCAACCACATATAACTTGCCGTTCCGCATTGCGATTCTCCAAAATTTCCCGCCGGTTCGATTCTTGCCGTTTCCGGCCAGCGAATCAGCGAATTGCGTCAAGGGCGGCCGCCAACCTCCTCTCAGCGCATATCCCCACAGGCGAGAGGCGTGCCCATGGGGATATACGGAGCGCGCAAACCGACACGGCCTGCGCGAAAGGCTTGCCGCGCGGCCCGCTCACGAGCCTGCCGCGCGGCAGCCGAAACGATGCTGCTTTCCAGAACCTGGCCGGTTAAAGCCTTTTAACTTTTCAACGCTCAATGGCCCTGGCGGCGTTTTACTTTGAAATGCCGTTCTCTTATTGCCTTTTCAAATAAAAAAACCAGTGAATTTAGCGCCTGCGCTTACGCCTGGGCGGCTTGAAACAAAAACGCGCCATGCGTTTCGCTTGCCGGCGTCCGCTATGCGGACGCCGGGGCGGATCAGCATTTTCAATATCGGGTCGCTCTAATTCGCCTGCTTCCGCATGAAAGACGGAATTTCAAAATCGTCGTCGAAGATGAAATCATTCGCTCCGGGGTTATGCCCGCCGGTTTTCACGTTAAGGCCGGTGTTCGGATCTTGCACCCGCTTGTACGTAGGCACGTTCAGGTTGCCGCCAGGGGCGCGGCTGTAGGCCGCCTGCCTGGCCTGAGACTGGTCGGCGTTCGCGCCTTGCTGCGGCTGCTGAACCGGCTGGCCGGGATGGGGCGAAGGCTGACGCATGTTTATCACATGCGTTCCGGCGGCGTGCGCGGCCTGCCTGTCTGAGGAATCTATGCCGGTAGCCACGACGGTGATGCTCATTTCGTCCCCGACTTCCTCGTCGATGACGGTGCCCATGATGATGTAGGCGTCAGGGTCGGCCACGTCGTAGATGATGGACATGGCTTCGTTTATTTCGTCCATGCCGAGGTCGCTGTTGCCGGTAATGTTCACCAGAACTCCCCTTGCGCCCTTGATGTCAACGTCTTCAAGCAACGGGCTGGTAATGGCGCGGGTGGCGGCTTCCTTGGCGCGGTTCTCGCCCTTGGCCGAACCGCTGCCCATAAGGGCCAGGCCGGATTCAGACATGACCGTCTGCAAATCGGCAAAGTCAAGGTTGATCAGCCCTGGAAAGACCAGGAGGTCGGAAATGCCCTTAACGGCCTGGTAGAGCACGTCGTTAGCCTTGGCGAGCATTTCCGTGAACGTGGCTTTTTTCTGGGCCAGCTGAACCAGCCGGTCGTTCGGAATGGTGATCAGGCTGTCAACATACTTATGCATTTCGGCAATGCCGGCTTCGGCGGGCTGAAGCCGCCTTTTGCCTTCAAAGGTGAACGGCTTGGTTACAACGCCGACGGTAAGGGCGCCAAGCTCTTTTGCCACGCGGGCTATGACCGGGGCGGCCCCGGTTCCGGTGCCGCCGCCCATGCCGGCCGTGATGAAGACCATTTCCGCGTCGCCGATAATTTCTTTGATCTGGTCGATGCTTTCAATGGCCGCGTTGCAGCCGACTTCCGGTTTGGCCCCGGCGCCGCGCCCTTTGGTAAGTTTTTCGCCAAGCTGAATTTTATATTCGGCAACAGACCTGTTAAGGGCCTGAATGTCCGTGTTCGCGGACACAAAAGACACGCCGCTCAAAGATTGGCGCACCATGTGGTCTACCGCGTTTCCGCCGCCGCCGCCCACGCCGATCACCTTGATGTTGACGTCCGTATTGCAGCTGACAATATCCATGAATTCCATTTTGCCTCTCCTTATATTGCTCTATACTTCAAAAATCACAACGCGCGTTATTATGAAATATCGCCGAACCATTTTTTCATGCGCTCAAAGATGCGGCTGAACATGTTGCCGTCCGAACCCTTGAAGCCGTGCTCGCTGACGCCCTGCTTCTCCGCTCCGTAGCAGAGCAGCCCAACGGCTGTGGCGTATTGCGGACTGTTGACAACGTCTCTCAAGCCGCCGACATTGCGCGGGTAACCTATGCGGGTCGGCAGGTTGAATATCTGTTCGCCCAGTTCCTGGCAGCCGTCGATCAGGGCAGCGCCTCCGGTAAGGACCACCCCGGCCCGGATATTGTGCCGGAAACCGCTGCGGGAAAGCTCCTGGTCGACCAGGGTCAGCACTTCCTCCATACGGGGCTGGCAGATTTCCGCCAGCACGCGGCGTGAAAGTTGGCCGGGTTCGCGGCCGCCTACGCTGGGAACGGTTATCATTTCGTTATCGTGCACCAGGTCGGCCAGGGCGCAGCCATACTGAATTTTGATGTCTTCAGCGCTCTGCATCGGAGTGCGCAGCCCGTAGGCTATGTCGTTGGTGAGGTTCTGCCCGCCCAGGGGGAGCACGCCGGTGTAGCGGATGGACCCGTCGACAAAAATGGCGATGTCTGTAGTTCCTCCGCCCAGGTCAACCAGCGCCACGCCAAGCTCGCGTTCTTCTTCCGTAAGCACGGCGCGGGCCGAAGCCAGAGACTCAAGCACGATATCGGAAACGTCCAGCCCGCTGCGGTGGCAGGAGCGCAAGATATTCTGGGCGCTGGTCACCGCGCCGGTGACTATGTGCACCTTGACTTCAAGGCGTACGCCGGCCATGCCCAAGGGGTGGACTATGCCGCGCTGGTCGTCGACGATGAATTCCTGCGGGAGGGTATGGATAACTTCGCGGTCAAGCGGAATTGCCACTGCCTTGGCCGCGTCTATGGCCCGCTCCACATCGCGCTCTGTAACTTCTTCCCCCTTGATGGCTATGACGCCGTGGCTGTTGAAGCCCTTGATGTGGCTGCCGGCTATTCCGGCGTAAACGGAGCGTATTTCGCACCCGGCCATCAGCTCGGCATCCTGCAAGGCCCTCTGGATGGAGGAAACGGTCTGCTCGATGTTTACGACAACGCCTTTGCGCAGCCCGGATGAGGGGCTGGTTCCGATTCCCACAATGTCCACTCCGTCCGGAGTCGGGTCGCCTACAACAGCGCAAATTTTGGTAGTCCCTATATCAAGGCCGACTACAAGCTCCGATTTGGACATCGACTATTCCTCCGCAAGTTACAAACAATTTAATATGCAACGCGCAAGCGCGTTTTAATTTTCAGGAACCGGCCTGTTCCACCTGCACCGTGCCGCCGTTCGCCTTTATGGCCCTTGTCGCCGGCAATTCCCCGCGCCTTCCGAGATCGTCAAGGGCAATCCCCATCCGGCGCAGGTTTCCGCCCCAGTCTTCCAGGCCTATCGAAAGGAGCAGGTTATTGTGCCTCAGCCTTAAATCAAGTGATCCGGCGGCTGAAACACGCAACCAGGAAATCTTTTCCAGCTCCAGAGGCGTGGAAGATTCAGCCAGACTTCTCGTCAAATCCGGCAGGCGCCCCGCGTAAATTTCCGCGCCAGGTTCAATTTCCAAAAACGGCAGAGAAGAAAAATTTTCGTTAACAACAGGAGCTATTACCCGGCCGAATCCGTCGGCATAATTCACTATGCCTTCGTTTTTCACCCAAAACCTGGGTTCACGTTCTTTAATATTGATAATGAACGAACCAGGCAAGACGCGCTTGACGGATATTTCCGCCACCCAGGGGTTGCGGGCCAACGTGGCCTCAAGCTTGTCTATTGAAACCGCCAAGGTGTTCACATACTCGTCTTCACGCAATCCGGCCATCTCTAAAATTTCTCTAGACTCTAACCTATGAAGCCCTATCAGTTCAATAGTTTTTAGGCGAAAATATTCGCTGGACGTAAAATATTTGTATCCTTGCAGCAGGCCGACCCCTATTCCGACGAAAACAAGCAGGCCCAAAGCTATGGTGAGAAGCCAGCCAAAGGCCGAAGAGACGCCGCGCCAAGGGAACAGAGGAATTTTAAGGTTCTTCTTCCGTTTGGGTTCCGGCTTGTAGCGGTTGCCGCCGTCGTTCTTGCCTTTGCGCTGCAAATCTATCTTCGACGGAGGCTTGCGCACGGGGCGGCGCGCGGCTCTGTTCACGGCCATAGTTTCACTTCCAGTTCCAGCCGCTGCCCGCTGGCGGCCAATACTGCCGCCCGGGCCTCATTTATCAGGCGCATGGCGTCAGCGGCCGAGCCGCTTTTTCCATCTTCGCGCAAGTTGATCAAAAAATTGGCGTGCAGTTCGGAAAAAGCCATGTTGCCGAGACGTTTTCCTTTAAAACCGGCTTCATCAAGCAGCTTTCCCGCCGATAGGCCGGAGGCCGGGTTTTTGAATACGCAGCCGGCGCTGCGCGCTTTCACCGGCTGAGTGGCCTTTTTACGCTCAAGGCAACTTTGCGTTTCCGCCCGCAGGGCGGCGCTGTTTCCGCGTTCCAAAGCAAAAACCGCCCCGGTTATCATAAACCAGGCCGGGGCGGTTTCCCCTTCCTTTTGCGGCAAGGCGAAGCGCCTGTATCCAAGCCCGGCCTTGAGCAAATTTTCCCTGCTGTGAATTTCTATTCCCTTTTCCGGCGTGAAAACGCTGACCGTATGCAGGCAGGCTCCTGTTTCCGCCCCGTAGGAACTCGCGTTCATGGCTACGGCCCCGCCCACTGAGCCGGGAACTCCCGCCAGGCCGGCCAAACCGGCCAGGCCCCATTCCACCGTTCTGTTCACCAGCGCGGGCAACGAGACCCCGGCTCCGGCCCCGACCAGCACCTTTCCGCCTTCCTCGCCGGCTATTTCCGGCTCCGGCCCGAATTCCGGCCTTACAAGCAGCAAAGGCACAGGCCCGTCATCAGTCGCCAAAATATTGCTGCCCCGGCCTAACACAACGGTTTTCAGGCCATATTCACGTACAATGCCGGGCAGCTTTTCCAGCCCTTCTTCCGAAAGGACGGAAACCAGCGCTTCAGCCTCACCGCCCAAGCCAAGGGTGGTAAGCCCGGAAAGCTTCGGTTTGCCAACTATGTTCAGAAACCCGCTCATTGCGCTCCGCGCCCGCCTATTCTTCCGCGAGCCAACGCTGGCCCACCGTGTATATGTTTCCGGCGCCTATGGTCATGAATATATCGCCTTCTTTCAAGGTTTCCGGCAACTGGGCGCTTATTTCATCAAAATCCCGGCAATATTCCACCGTGGTTCTGGAAACCTGCCGTATCCCTTGCGCCAGGCTCTGTCCGCTGACGCCGGGAATGGGCGCTTCAGAGGCCGGATAAATTTCCGTCAGGAAAAGCAGGTCGACATCGTTGAAGCAGGTGCAGAAATCTCCGAACAAAGCCTGGGTACGGCTGAAGCGGTGCGGCTGGAAAGCCACAACCAGACGGCTTTCAGGGAAGCACTGGCGGGCCGTGGCCAAAGTGGCCTTGATTTCCGCCGGGTGGTGCCCGTAGTCGTCTATGACCGTCACCCCGTTTTTTTCGCCCTTGCGCTCGAAGCGCCGCCCCACTCCCTTGAATTTTGCCAGCCCGCTCAAGCAGACCTCGGAGGGAATTTCCGCCTGCATAGATACGCCAATGGCCGCTAGGGCGTTAAGAACGTTGTGCCGGCCCGGCTGGGCCAGTTCCACCGTGCCGAGGCGGCAGCCCTTGAGGCGCACGTCAAAACGGCTGACAGCCCCGCAGCTTAAGATTTCCGCCTGCAAATCGTTACCCGGCCCGAAACCGTAGGTCATTACCGGGCGCTTCAAGTGCGGAAGCAGGCGGCGCACGCCGGGGTCGTCTCCGCAAACCACGTTCATGCCGTAGAAAGGAACCTTGTTCATGAATTGCAGGAACGCCGCGTCTATTTCCGCCTGGTCCGCGTAGTGGTCCATATGGTCGAGGTCAACGTTTGTAACGACGTTGAAAATAGGAAAAAGGCACAGGAAAGAACCGTCGGATTCGTCGGCTTCGGCTATCAGGTAACGGCCTCCGCCCAAACGCGCGTTAGCGCCGTAAGCGTTCAGCAAACCCCCGATGATTACAGTGGGGTCGAGCCCGGCTTCTTCAAAGATGGCGGCGGTAAAAGACGTCGTCGTGGTTTTGCCGTGCGTTCCGGCAATGGCTATGCCCCGGCGCAGGCGCATCAGTTCGGCCAGCATTTCCGCCCTGGGAATAATCGGAATGCCGCGTTCCTGCGCTTCGACTATTTCCGGGTTGTCGTTCTTGACGGCGGAAGATTTCACCACAACGTGAGAGTCCTGCACGTTTGCGGCGGAATGCCCGATAGCGATATTAATGCCCAGAGTGCGCAGACGGCGGACGGTCATGCTTTCCGAAACGTCCGAACCGTTCACCACATAGCCGAGGTTGTGCAGAACCTCGGCTATGCCGCTCATGCCGGACCCGCCTATGCCTATCATGTGTATCGCTTTAACCCGCTGCATAACTTCACGTTTTCCTGATGTTGATTGGTTCGCGCAGTTCAGCGCTTTTTCATTTCACTCAAAATTTCCAGTTCGTCGGCAAGCACGCCGACGGCGTCCGGCCGGGCCGAAAGGAGCGCCGCCCGGCTCATTGCGCGCAGCTTCGGCCCGTTTTGCAAAAGTTCGCGCACCGTTTCAAAAACAAGGCCCGGCGTAAGGTCTTTCTGTTCCAGCACCATGGCCGCGCCGTGTTCTTGCGCCTGTACGGCGTTATAAAGCTGATGGTCGTGCGTGGCCGCCGGAAAAGGCACGAAAACCGCAGGAACTCCGGAGGCTGCCAGTTCGACCACGCTGGTGGCTCCGGCCCGGCACAGGGCCAGGTCAGCCCAGGCATAGGCCGCCGCCATGTCGTCGATAAATGGCGCGACCGTAAGCTGGGAGGCGAAAGCCCCGCTGGCGGCGGAACCCGGCAATATCCGCACGCTGTTCCAGATGCGCTCGTATTCTTTCGGCCCAGTCTGCCAGCGCACCCTGAAACCGGCGGCCAGAATTTCCGGCAGGCAGACCAGAAAAGTCTCGTTTATGGCCCTCGCGCCCTGGCTTCCGCCCATTACCAGAAGATTGCGTCCGGGCAAAGTCTCGCCTTTTTCCGCCCGCGCCATTTTGCTTTTGTAAAGACCGGCAATGGAGGCGCGCACCGGGTTGCCGGTAAGGCGTGTTTTTTCCGGCTTGAAGGCTTTGAAACGGTCCGGCATGGAAATGAACACCCGGTCGGCGAAACGCCCGGCCAGCTTGTTGGCCATGCCGGAAACGCTGTTCTGCTCATGCACGGCTGTGGGCACCGAAGCCAGAATTCCCCCCAACACGGCGGCGGCTGAAGCGTAACCGCCGAAACCGGCCACAAATTCCGGCTGAAATTTTTTTATAAAAATTCTAGCCTGGTTAATGCCGGAAAGCATGGCCCACACGGCGCCGGCCGATTTCAAGCCGCGCCCGAAAATTCCGCGCACCGGCAAGCCTTTGAAATCCAGCCCGGCCTCTTTGGCCATTTTTTCCTCCGGACCGTGAAATCCGCCCATGAAAACGATGTGAACGTCCGGATAACGCTTGCGCAGTTCTTCGGCCACGGCCAAAGCCGGGAAAATATGGCCGCCCGTTCCGCCGGTGGTTAAAATCGCTTTGCGCATCACAAGCCTCAGGGCCTTCCGCCAGGTTCGACCTGGGTTCGGGAATAGTTGAACAGCAGGCCCACGCAGATCATGGTGGTAAGCAAGCTGCTGCCGCCGTAGCTGAAAAACGGCATGGGCACGCCTTTGGGCGGAACGGTTCCGGTTATGACCGCAAGGTTCAGCACCATGGAAATAGCTATGACCAAAGTCAGCCCGAAGGCGGTGAAACGATCGCGCAACTCGCCTTGCCGCAAGGATATGCGCAGCCCGCGCCAGACGAGCAGGGCCATAAGCAGAAGCACCACGCTTACGCCCAGAAAGCCTATTTCCTCGCTGAGCAAGGCCATGATAAAGTCCGTGTGACCTTCAGGCAGAAACATGAGCTTCTGTTTGCTGGCTCCGAGGCCCACTCCGGTAAAGCCGCCGGAACCCATAGCCAGAAACGACTGCACCAGCTGGTGCCCGCTGCCGGCCGGGTCGCGGAAAGGGTCGAGGTAAACCGTCAGGCGTTTCAGCCGGTAAGGTTCCATAAGCACGAGCATCACAGCGCCGCCCAGGGCCAGCATGGCTGACATCACCAGGTAAATTATGCGCGTTCCTCCGACCAGGCACATGAAAAAAAGCAGCATGGAGAACACCGCGGCCCCGCCGAAATCCGGCTGGGCCAGCAACAGCACGCAGAAAACGCCCGTTACCGCGAAAGGCGGAATGATGCCCCGGCTGAACGTCTTGATAATGGCCTGCTTGGCGCTCATGAAATACCCCAGGTACATGACGAGGGCGATTTTTCCGAATTCCATGGGCTGGATGCTCATGGGCCCGAGGTTTATCCAGCGCCGCGCCCCGTTGGCGCTTGAGCCGAGAGGCGAAAGAACGATAACCAGCAGGAACAGGATCAGAAAAAGCGCCGGGTAATGCATTTTGTTCATCAAAGCGCGCGGCAGCATGGCGGCTGTGGCCATAGCGAACAGCCCGGCCCCGGCGAACACGAACTGGCGTTTGAAAAAATAATATTTATCGCCGTGGCGCACGGAACCGACAACGCCGCTGCTGGAAAAAACCATTACCAGGCCTATGGACAGCAAAACCAGGGCGAAGCCCATAAACCACCAATCCATGGCGGAGGCTTTGTTTTTGGCGGACCCAAGATAAGACGCCGGGCCGCCGGCCAAACCGGGAAATCCGCCGAATGCCGCGCTCTGCCCGCTCATTGCACACCGCCTTCCGCTTCCGCGTTCCGGTTCAGTTCTCTGGCGATCCGCCGGAAATCCTCGCCCCTGGCCTTGTAATTGGCGTACAGATCAAAGCTTGAGGTGGCCGGGGCCAGCAGCATCACGTCGCCGGGAAGGGCCAAAGGCTTCAGGCGGACCATGGCTTCAGCCAGGGTGGGGTCCCAGCTTATAGGGGCTAGCCCGTCCCAGGCTTTCGCAAAAGTTTCCCGGCTGTCCCCGAAAAGACCTATGGCTTTAACCCGCGCCTTTACCAAGGGCCGGAGCGACTCAAGGTCGCCGCCCTTGAAGACGCCGCCCGCCAGCAGCAGCACGGAGCGCAGTTCCATGCTTTGCAGGGCCACGCGCAAGGCTTCCACAGTGGTGCATTTGGAGTCGTTTACGTAAAGCACGCCGTCCCACTCGCCCACCAGTTCCAGGCGGTGCGGCAGCGGCTCGAATTTCTCCACCGCCCGCCGGGCCTGCTCTTCCGTAACGCCGAATTCGCGTACGCCCAGAAAGGCGGCTTCCATATTCGCCCGGTTGTGCGGCCCGAAAAGCTTGCTCTCAGGAAAGCGGTTGCCGTGGTTGAAAACCTCGATGCGGCAGCGCAAACCCCTTTTACGCGCCTCTTCAAACAGGCCGTCGCTCACTATGCCCACGTCGTTACGGTTCTGGTTCATAAAAATATTATACTTGGCGTCGCGGTATTCATCCATGTCGCGGTGCTGGTCAAGGTGGTTTTCAGACAAATTGAGCAACATGGCCACCCTGGGGTGAAAACGCTTGCAGGCCTGCAACTGGAAGCTGCTGACTTCGAGCACCAGAACCTCGGCCTTGTCTGCCATAAGGGCGTATTCGCAAAGCGGAGTGCCTATGTTGCCGCCCAGAAAAACCTTGCGCCCGGCTTCTTCCAGCATGGCCGCGGCCAGGCTGGCGGTGGTGGTTTTGCCGCTGGTTCCGGTAATGGCCAGAATGGGTTGCCCGACAAAAAGCGCGCCCAGCTCCAGTTCGGAAATCAGGGGAATATTTCCGGCCTCGGCAAGCAGAGGTTCGAGTATTTTCAGCGGCACTCCGGGGCTGGTTACAACCAGCGCGGCCCCGGTAAAATCTTCCGCCTTGTGCTCGCCGCTGCGCAGTTCGAAGCCTGACGAATCGATCAGGCCTTTGAATTCCGGAGTTACGGCTTTCGGATTTTTTTCCAGAAGGCGCACCCGCGCGCCCATCTGCTTGAGCAGCTTGCAGGCTGAAAAACCGGACGCGGCCGCGCCGACCACTATGACCAGATCGCCCTTTCTGAAAAGGCCGTAAGCTTCCGGGTCAAATACTGGGAGTTCGCTCATATTCAGTCCACCGTAAGTTTTTTAACGCAGCTTCAGCACGGAAAGGGCCGCCAGCCCGAGCAGGGCTGAGGTGATCCAGAACCGGATGATGATTTTGGACTCCGGCACGCCTTTAAGCTCAAAATGATGATGCAGCGGCGCCATTTTAAAAATGCGCTTGCCGCCCGTCATGCGGAAATACCCCACCTGCAACACGACGGAGATGGTTTCCACCACGAAAAGCCCGCCCACCAGAAGCAAAATAAGCTCCTGCTTGCAGAGCACGGCCAGAAACCCCAGGGTGCCCCCCAACGAAAGCGAACCGACGTCGCCCATGAATACCTGGGCCGGGTAGGCGTTGAACCACAAAAAACCCAGCGAAGCGCCGATAAGCGCGCCGCAGAAAACCGTTACCTCGCCCACGCCCGGCACCGGAGCCACCTGAAGATAGCTGGCCATGTTGGCGTTGCCTGCAACGTAAATGAACAGGGCGAAACATATTCCGGCCACAATTGTCGGCCCTATGGCCAACCCGTCCAGTCCGTCCGTCAGGTTCACGCCGTTGGAAGAACCGACCATGACCAAAAGGGCGAAGGGCAGATAAAACCAACCCAGATCAGGCGACACGTTTTTGAAAAAAGGCACGGCAAGTTCGGTGGAATAAGCCGGAAGCTGCACAAGAACATACATGGCGGCGCTGCCGACGATAATCTGGCCGACAAACTTCTGCCAGGCTTTCAGCCCGCCGTTTTTACGCCGTTTTATCTTGAGCCAGTCGTCTATAAGGCCCACCAGACCGAACCCCATGAAAATCAGCAGGCTCAGCCAGACATAGATATTGCGCAGGTCAGCCCATAAAAGAACGCTTACGGCCAGGGAAAAGGCTATGAGCAGTCCGCCCATGGTGGGGGTTCCGGCCTTGATCTGGTGCGCTTTCACGTCTTCCTGGATATATTGCCCGAACTTCAGGCGGCGCAGCCAGGCGATGAAACTCGGGCCGACCAGAACGGAAATAAGCATGGCCGTGACCAAAGCCCAGACCGAGCGGAATGTTATGTAGCGAAAGACGTTCAGGGCTGAAAGATGCGCGCTTAGCGGCACGAAAATATGATACAGCATGATTGATTTCCTGTAAGCGCCTGGTCAAACGTTCGTTTTTGGGGTTTCAGCCCGTCTTGAGCGGCACAAAAATAATATTGAAAATCTTCGCCATGGCATTTTCATTTTGAAACGCCTTTTTTATCTGCAAAATGGAACGAGCCGGCGGCATGCGCCAAAACTGAACGGCGCAGGCCAAAAACCACGGCGCGCTATCCGCTTGCGGGAGTCCGCCACGCTTCAGCCCGGCTTGAACCGCTCTTTGAACACTTCCGCCAGTTCTTCAAGGCGGTTCCCGCGCGAGCCTTTGAAAAGCGCCACTCCGCCTTCGATAAACCAATCCGGGGTTTCCTTAAGTTTTTCGTCAAGAAGCGCGGCGAACTCGCCCGCGCCGGAAAGAACCGCGAATTTTCCGGCGTAACCGGCATCGCCAAGGCCTCGCTCAACAGCCGAGGCATGCCCGCCCTTCCAGAACACAACGGAAGCGCCGGCCATCTTGCGGCCTATCTCATAATGGGCCTGTTCCGCCTCGCGCCCTAGCTCCAGCATTTCGCCCATCACCAGCACCAGCTTGCGCCCGAGTTCCTTCGCCATGTCAGCGCCGGCCTCAAGCATGCGCCCGGTGGAGAGGGGGTTGGCGTTGTAGCTGTCGTCAATCATCGTCCATTCGGCGGAAGGCCCTTGCCCGCCTGAGGCCGGAAACGCCAGGGAAGTGCAGCAAAAACGCTGTTTCGGCAAAGAGGCTCCGGCCAGCCCTATGGCGATTTCTTCCGGGCAAAGGCCGAGCATATGCGCAGCCCCGGTTATGGCCGCAACGTTTTCCGAGCCGAAATTACCGCGGAAAGGGGCCACCATTTCGTAGCGCTTGCCGCGCAGGCTTACGTTATAACGCCCGGTTGCGGCTGAAGCCGGGCCGGCGTAACTGGCGAAATAGTCCACATCGCAGCGGCGGGTGGAAAAATAGGTCAAATCGCGCCTGTGGGCCGCGCTTTCCTTTGTCAGGTCCGGGTAGTCGGCGCTTATGAGCCCGCGCCCGCCTTCCGGCACGTAGGCCAGAAAGCGCGACTTGTAATAGGCCACGCCCTTGTCGCCAAGGCCGCTGGTATGCCCGAGTCCGACGTTGAGAATCAGCGCCAGGTCCGGCCGTAAAATCTCTCCCAGGTCGTCCATGTCGTGGTTGGCGCTGATTCCGGCTTCCATCACCCAGAACGCGTCGCTTTCTCCGGCGTCGAGCATACTGAGCGGCAACCCGATCTGGTTGTTCATGTTGGAATGGTTGCGGCTGGTCGCGCCGTGCACGGAAAGCGTCGCGGAAAGCACTTCCTTGACCGATGTTTTTCCGGCCGTTCCGGTAATGCCTACTACTTCAGCCTTTGTTCGCGCCCTATGCCAAGCGGCCAGCCTTCCAAGGGCGACCACGCTGCTTTCCACCAGAAAAACCGGCACGGGCGCGGCCTGACCGGCAAAGGGATCCCGCTCGGCCACGATGCCCAAAGCTCCGGCGGCGGCAACCTGAGGGGCGAAATCATGCCCGTCGACCCGGTTGCCTGCTATGCACACGAAAATATCGCCCGTTTTTACCTGACGGCTGTCCATACGCACGCCGCCGGGCCTTTTATCGGCCAGCGCGGCGAAATCTCCGCCCAGAATGGTTTTTCCGGGAATGCAGCCCAGGCATAGGGCTATGTCTTGCATGGTCATTTGCATTCGAGCGCCTCCCGCACGACGTCAAAATCGCTGAAGGGATGTTTGACATCTCCGATCTGCTGGTAAGTTTCATGCCCTTTTCCGGCTATCAGCAGGGCGTCTTCCGGCCCGACCAAAGTAAGGGCTTTGGCTATGGCCTCGCGCCGGTTCGGGTTGATATGTATTTCCCGGCATTTCAAAAGGCCCGGCAAAACGTCGGCCATAATCATTTCCGGGTCTTCATGCCGGGGGTTGTCGGACGTAAGCACGGCAACATCGGCATATTGCGCCACCGCCCGCCCCATCAGGGGCCGCTTGGCGCGGTCACGGTTGCCGCCGCAGCCGAACACGGCGACAAGGCGCTTCAAACCGCAGCCGCGCAAGGCCTGCATCACGTTGACCAGCGCATCCGGCGTGTGGGCGTAATCAACAAAAACGTTCAGCCCGCGCTTGTTCGGAATGCGCTGCAAGCGCCCCGGAACCCCGCCGAAAGCTTCAAGGCTTTTCAGGCTTTCGACTTCCCCGCCGAGCCCGAGGACCACCCCTTGGGCCGCCAGCAGGTTATAGGCGTTGAACATGCCCACAAGCGGACTTTCCAGCTCCCATGACTGGCCTTTGAAATTCATTTCCAGCTTCAGGCCGTTTATGGAAGACTCCATAATCCGGCAACTGAGGGTATCGGCCCCGGCCAGTTCAAAGCCTTTGAGGGTATAGGCCACAAGGGGGCCGGAAGCCGCCCCGCGCAGGGCGCATTCCTCAAGCAGTCTGCGGCCGTAAGGGTCGTCCGCGTTTATGACGCAAAGTTTTTTGTCAAGCGGAACGCCGCCTTCGTCCGGGTTCTGGAACAGGCGGGCCTTGGCCTGATAGTAATTTTCCATGTTCTGGTGATAATCGAGATGGTCCTGGGTGATGTTGGTCAGAATGGCCGCCCGGAAATCAAGCCCGGCCACCCTTTCCTGCTCAAGGGCGTGGGAAGAGACTTCCATTACGGCCACATCCACCCCGGCCTTGCCCATTTCGCCCATCAGGCTGTGCAATTGCAGGCAACCCGGCGTGGTAAGAGGAGCCTCCTGCGAAAAACCCGGCCAGCGGTAGCTGATGGTTCCGATAACGCCGGTTTTGCGCCAGAGGTCGGTAAAAAGATGTTCAAGCAGGTAGCTTATGGTCGTTTTTCCGTTGGTTCCGGTCACGCCGATCAGGGCCGGGTAGCCCGTATCGCCGCCGTATTGGGCCAATGCGAGCTGCCCCAGGGCCGCGCGAACCGAAGGAACGGCGCAGACGGACAAATCGCCTTGCCCGGGCAGGCTTTTCAAAAGATTCAGATGCTCCTGCCCGCAAATGATTATTCCGGCTCCGGCCTGCACGGCTTCGGGCAGATAGCGTTCCCCGCCTTTCGCGTCCGCCTCCTGCCCGTTAGGCGGCATGACCACAAAGATATCCCCCGGCCTGATTTCCCGTGAATTCGCGCGCACCGCGCGTTCAGCGCTCAACACAGCCTGAAGGGCCGCCTCAAAGGTCACATGCCGCAAATTCATTTTTTCCTCCGCCGGAATAAAAACTACTTTTCGCCCAGCCACAGGGCGCATTCCGCGTCCGCCGCCCGGTCAGGCCATTTGCCGCCCGCTTCGGGAAGCTGCCTTACAATCACGCTGCCGCTGCCGTGTATCTTGGGCATGAACCCGGCCTGGCCGAAAACCTCCACCGCCTGGCGCACGTCTTGCCCTTTGACGTTGGGCACCCGTTCCGGGGAAATCGCTTCAAGAATATTTTCCGGATCGTACTCGCGCACTTTCGGTTCGGAAGCGCCGGACTGGCGCGCCGCCAGGGCCTTGGCTCTGGCTTTGGCTTCCTGTTCCTGCTTTTTTTTCACTTCCTGCCGCACCTGGGCGTCAGGCCGGAGCTTGCCGGCAGCGGCGGCGGCGGCCTGAAAAGGGTCTTCCGGGGCGGGAAGGTAGCCGTCCTGCGCCATGGCCCGCATTGCCACTTCGCGGAAGACCGGAGCCGCGATCACGCCCCCGTACTGGTTGACCACAGGCTCGTCAAACACGGTAACTATCAGGTAACGCGGGTTATCCGCCGGCACTACGCCGACAAAAGACCCCACACGCTTGGCGCCGTAGCGCCCGCTGGAATCCGCCTTCTGGGCGGTTCCGGTTTTTCCGCCGACGTGCAGGCCGGGAATGGCGGCTTGGCCGCCGGTTCCGCCTTCACCCTCAACCACCTCGCGCAAAAATTCCAAAATCTGCTTGCAAACGTCTTCCGAAAAAACCCGATAACTGGAATTGGCCTCCGCCATGCTCGCGGCCCCGCTCACTCCGCCGAGCACCGTTCCGGTTTCGCCGGAGGCGCCGCCAATTCCGCTAGCCTGGCCGGAAACTCCGTCTATGGCCGGGGCAAGGTCGGGTATGGGCGGCATTTCCTTGCGGTCTTCAGACCGCACCAATTTAAGCGGGCGCTTGACCCCTCCGCTCACCAGGCAAAGATAGGCCTGGGCCACCTGGGCCGATGTGGCGGAAAAACTCTGGCCGAAAGAGGCGGTGGCGGTGTCAACGTCGTGCCATTGGGCCGGAGCGCGTAAAATGCCAGGGTTTTCGCCCATCAGAGGCAAACCGGTCTTACGCCCGAAACCGAGCCGGTCAAGATAGCCCCAATAGGTCGGGGCGCCCATTTTAAGGCCGATTTTGGCGCAGCCTATATTGCTTGAAACCCTCAATATCTTGTTCACCGGCAACACGCCGTACGGATGGGTGTCGCGTATCAGCACGCTGCGGAAAGGCCATTTGCCCTGTTCGCAGTTGAATTCGCTGTCGCGCGTGACCACCTTCTCTTGCAACGCGGCGGCGATAAGGAAAGATTTCATCGTGGAGCCCTGCTCAAGGGCGTCAAGCGCGAGCTTGTCCCGCCGCACGAAAGATGAAAAGCTCTGATAGCTGTTGGGGTTGAAGAAAGGATATTGCGCCCAGGCCCGCACTTCCGCGCTGGCGATATCTACGACTATGCAGCCGCCCCAGCGCGCCCCGAACTTGGCGACATATTTCTCCAGCGCCTCTTCGGCGAATATCTGGGTGACCAGGTCTATGGTCAGGTGGAGGTCCTGCCCGGAAAGTTCCGCCCCTTCGTCCTTGCCGTCAAGGTATACCCGCCTCCCCCTGGCGTCGCGCTGCACAAGCTGCCTGGCCTCGGTGCCGGAAAGACGTTTCTGGAATGAAGCCTCAAGCCCTTCCAGGCCCTTGTTGTCCAGGCCGACAAAGCCGAGCAGCTGCCCGGCCGCCTGGCGGTTCGGATAGACCCGCTCATATTCCGGCGTAAGGTAAACTCCGCGCAGCTTGGCTTCGGCTATGGCCTTTGAGGCCTTGTCGTCAACCTTGCGGGCCACCCATACGAACCCTTTGGTTTCCGTGAGCATTTTACGCACCTGAGCAACGTTCATACCCAGGGTTTTCGACAAAAAAAGCGTGGTTTCCGGCAAATCGGCGATTTCGGAAGGACGCACGGAAACCGAAAGATGCTCCACACTGCGGGCCATAACAGACCCGTTGCGGTCATAAATGGCCCCGCGCCGCCCGGAAATGACTTCCGTCACCAGGTGCTGGCGCCTTGCCCGTTCGGCGTATTCCGCTCCATTGATGATCTGGAGGAAGAAAAGCCTGCCCCAGAGAGCCAGCCAGACCAAAGCCAGCACTATGCCCACGCCCCAGACCCGGCCGCGCCCCCACTCGATTCCCTTGGGCTTTTCCGGAGCCGGCTGGGTGTGCCTGTTCTGCGCCACGTTGGGCCTGGACGCGTGCGTGCCGCGCCGGGTTTCGCCCCTGTGCCTCGGGCGGATGTCTGAAGTTCTCCGTGGTCTCATAAGCTGTCAGTATATCCGGTGCTGCCGCCCCTTCGGGCGATTTGCGCAAACATTGCGAAATAATTTAAAAACCTGAAGAGTTAACGCTTCGGCTGTTCAATGCGCCTTATCTGCCCGGGCCGCGCGTCACGCAGGCCGAGTTCCTTGGCCCGGTTCAGCAAGACCGCCGGGCTGAGCAGGCGCTCCCGCTCCACGTCCAGCTTCTCCGCCGTATTTTTGCGCTCGCTTATCTGGTCAAGGCGGCTTTTATGCTGATAACCCAAATCCGTGCGCTCCACATTGAGCCAGACCAGAAGCAGGCTGAGGCCCAAGGCGCTGAGCAAAAGGACTATCATGCCGAAAACCCAGCCTTTTCCGTTTTTTCCGGCCTGTTCAGGCGAATTCTTGACCGCTTCCATTCCGTCTCACAGTTTTTGCGCCACGCGCAAACGGGCGCTGGCTGAACGAGGATTGCGGCGCAATTCCTCTTCACCCGGGGTTACGCCTTTTTTATCGACCAGCCCAAGGCTGGCTTCGTGCCCGCAAGAGCAACGCAGCACCTGTGGAGGGCAAATGCAGCCCGTGGCTTCTTCGCGCATGAAATGTTTGACCATGCGGTCTTCCAGCGAATGGAAGGTTATAACCGCCAAGCGCCCGCCCGGAGCGAGGCACGGCACGATATTCCGCAAAAAAAGATCCAGCTGTTCAAGTTCGCCGTTAACCACCATGCGCAGGGCCTGAAAAGTGCGGGTAGCCGGATGATTTCTCGCCTTGGCCCGCCACTTGGGCGGGTAAGCGCGTTCAACCACGGCGGCCAGCTGGGCGGTGGTTTCTATAGGGGCCTTTGACCTGGCGTCGTCTATGGCCCTGGCAATCCGCCCGGCCTGAGGGTCTTCACCGTAAGTTTCGATAATGTCCTTAAGCTGGGCCACCGTTGCCCGGTTGACCAGGGCCGCCGCCGAACGGTTCCCGCCGGTCCGGTTCATGCGCATGTCCAGCGGCCCGTCGGATAAAAAACTGAAACCGCGCTCTGGGCTGTCTATCTGCAAGGAAGAGACGCCTATATCTATCAGCGCGCCGTCAAGCTTCTTCCAGCCCAGCTCATCCAGAAAAACGGCGAAATCGGCAAAGGCCGAATGGCGGGCCTGAAAAGCTCCTCCAAAACGGGCCAGGCGTTCCCTGGCCAATTCAAGGGCTTCAATATCATGATCCAGCCCGAGCACCTGCCCGCCCGCTGACAGAATGGCCTCGCTATGCCCCCCAAGGCCCAAGGTTCCGTCAAGGTAACGCCCGCCCGGCTTGACCGCGAGAGCGGCGAGCGTTTCCGCCAAAAGAACGGGGATATGCCCGGCCTGTTCAGAAAACGAGGTCAAAGCCAGGCTCCAGGCTGTCCGTTACGTTGTCGAAATCCTGTTGCAGCGCAAGATCGAGGCGGGCCGGATCCCATATCTCGAAGCGCGGCCCCTGCCCCATGACGACCAGTTCGCGGCTTATTCCGGCGTAGTTGAGGTGGTCTTTGGAAAGACGTATGCGGCCCTGCGCGTCTGCGGCCATTTCTTCAGCCCCGCCGATAACCAGGCGGCGGAAATTACGCAGGCGGCTGTCGGCGTTTCTTACCGAATTCAGCTTTTCTTCGAACACAAGCCAGTCCGGCAGGGGAAAGCCCACTATGCAGCTGTCGTAAGTGGTGAGCACAAGGCCGCCCTGCTCGGAACGCGAAAGAAGAATCTCGCGGAACCCGGGAGGAAGCATGACCCTGGATTTGGGATCAAGGTTGCGTAGTGAGCGGCCTCTGAACAGCATTTAAACAGCCCTTTGACTATTTTTACCACTTCTAGGGAATATATTCCACTTTTTACCACTTTTCACCACATAAAAGGCCAAAAGCAAGCTTCTGTCAAGCAGAAAAATCAGTTCTTTTCTTTTGCCACGACTCTCTTTTTTCAAATATAACACCTACAAATTATTTACTTTTATGCCATGACCCAAAGATGTGCGAAAGGTGCGCGATACTTTATCCAATAAAATCAATATGAAATTTTTCCCCAGCCCGCCCGGCCGCAAAACGCGGCCGCCCTGGCCCTTCTCGCGGCGGCGCGCCGGGTGAGCTTCTCCCTTGACAAGGCGGCGGTTCTTTGCCAGACCAGAACATTACTTTTTGTTGCGGGAGCGAGAACATGCCGAAGGGAAACGACGAAGACAAATTTTCTTCTCCGGAGATAAACCGGCAGATGGCCCAGATTTTACGCGGCTGCGCGGAGTTGATTGACGAGAAAGAACTGCGCAGGAAACTTTCGCGCGGAAAGCCCCTGCGCATCAAAGCCGGGTTCGACCCTACCGCTCCCGACCTGCACCTCGGGCATACCGTGCTGCTGCAAAAAATGCGGCACTTTCAGGAACTCGGGCATGAAATCATTTTCCTGATCGGGGACTTCACCGGCCTGATCGGCGACCCCTCCGGCCGCTCGGAAACCCGCCCGGCCCTCACGCCGGAGCAGATCAACACCAACGCCGAAACCTATAAAAAACAGGTTTTCAAGATACTTGACCCGGAAAAAACCGTGGTGGACTTCAACTCGCGCTGGATGAACGCCATGAGCTCGGCTGACTTCATACGCCTGACCTCATGCTACACCGTGGCCCGCATGATGGAGCGCGACGACTTCGCCAAGCGTTTCCGCAACAATATTCCCATAGCCATTCACGAATTCATCTACCCGCTGGCGCAAGGCTACGACTCCGTGGCCCTGCGCGCCGATGTGGAACTGGGCGGAACGGACCAGACCTTCAACCTGCTGGTGGGCCGCCACTTGCAAAACCAATACGGGCAAGAGCCGCAGTGCATCCTTACCATGCCGCTGCTGGAAGGGCTTGACGGAATCAAGAAAATGTCCAAGTCGCTCGGCAACTATGTAGGCATAGACGAAGCGCCTGCGCAAATTTTCGGCAAGCTGATGTCTATTTCCGACGACCTGATGTGGCGCTATTTCGAGCTGCTTTCCGATAAAAGCCTCGAGGACATCGCCGCGCTGCGCAAAAAGGTGGAAAACGGCGAGGCCCACCCCAAAACCGTTAAAGAAGACCTGGCCTTTGAAATAACAGCCCGCTACCATGGCGAGAAAGAAGCCATGGAAGCGCGCCTGGGCTTTAACGCCGTTTTCGCCGGGGGCGGGGTGCCTGAAGACGCGCCCGCCTTCACTTGCCTGTTCGGCGAAACATCAAGCCCGGCGGCCTTCCTGACCGACGCCGGGCTTACGGCCTCGCGCGGGGAAGCCAAACGCCTCATCGCTCAGAACGCCCTGGCCGTTAACGACGCCGTGCACGCCGACGCCTTCACGCCGCTGCCGGCGGGCGAATATATCGTAAAGCTCGGCAAGAAAAGATTTTTGCGCCTTCAGGTAAAATAATCGGGAGAAACGCCATGCTTGACCTAAAATTATTGCAAAAAAACCCGGAACTTGTCGCTGAATCTTTAAAAAACCGCAATTCAGGCCTGAGCATGGACGAATTCACAGACCTTGACGCGAAGCGGCGCGCCCTGCTCTCGGAAGTGGAAAACCTGAAGGCTGAACGCAATAAAGCATCGGCCGAAGTGGCCGCGCTGAAAAAAGCCGGGGCTGACGCCTCCGCGCTGATAACGCAAACCGCGGCGCTGGGCGAGCGCATAAAGGCGCTGGACGCGGAAACCGCCGCCGTGCAGGAAGCCCAGAACAGCTGGATGCTCAATATTCCGAATATTCCGCACAGCAGCGTTCCGGTCGGCAAAGACGAAAAAGACAACCCGGAGGTTGCACGCTGGGGAACCCCGCCCGCCTTTGACTTTAAGCCTAAGGAACATTGGGAACTGGCCGGGGTTGACCCGAACACCCCCCCGGGGCTTTGCGCCGGGCTGGACTTTGAGCGCGGGGCCAAGCTCGCCGGCAGCCGCTTCACTGTCTTGTGGCGCTGGGCCGCACGCCTGGAGCGAGCCATAGCCAACTTTTTCCTTGACGTGCAAACCGGCGAGCACGGCTACGCCGAAATTATCCCCCCGGTCATCGTAAACCGCAAGAGTATGACGGGCACCGGCAACCTGCCCAAGTTCGAGGAAGACCTTTTCAAGCTGCAAAACTGGGAATATTTCCTTATTCCCACAGCCGAAGTGCCGCTGACGAATCTGCACGCCGATGAAATTCTCGATGAAAAAAGCCTTCCCCTGGCTTACGCCGCCCACACCAGCTGCTTCCGTTCCGAAGCCGGAAGCTACGGCAAGGACACCAAAGGTCTGATCCGCCAGCATCAGTTCGGCAAGGTGGAGATGGTGCGCATCGCCCACCCGGATTCTTCTTTTGACGAACTGGAAAAAATGCGCTCGCACGCCGAAGCCCTGCTGCGTAAGCTCGAACTTCCCTACCGCGTGATCACGCTTTGCACCGGCGATATGGGCTTCTCTTCCTGCAAGACTTACGATATTGAAGTCTGGCTGCCGGGGCAGAACACCTACCGGGAAATTTCCTCCTGCTCGAACTGCGGCGACTTTCAGGCCCGCCGCGCCAATTTGCGCTTTCGCAACGCGGCGGGCAAGCTGGAGTATGCGCACACCCTGAACGGCTCGGGCCTGCCCACAGGGCGCACCATGGTAGCCATTCTGGAAAACGGGCAGAGGAAAGACGGCAGCATAGTCCTGCCCGCGGCCCTGCGCCCCTATCTGGGCGGACTTGAAATTATCGAGCCGAAATAGGCCGCCCCGGCGGCCGTAAAGCAAAATGAAACGCAAAGAGAAAAGCGCATGAAATATGATCCGCAGCGTATTGAACTGAAATGGCAGGAAATATGGGAAAAGGAAGGGGCCTTCAACTGCGAGAAAGTTGCCGGCAAGCCCAAGTATTATTGCCTTGAAATGTTCCCCTACCCTTCGGGCAACATCCATATGGGCCACGTGCGCAACTATTCGATAGGCGACGTGGTGGCCCGGTTCAAGCGCATGCAGGGCTACAACGTGCTGCACCCCATGGGCTGGGACGCCTTCGGCCTGCCGGCGGAAAACGCCGCCATAAAAAACGGCACCCACCCGGCCAAATGGACCTTTTCCAACATAGACAACATGCGCGCGCAACTGCAACGCCTCGGCTACTCTTACGACTGGCGGCGCGAGCTGGCCACCTGCACGCCGGAATATTACCGCTGGGAACAACTTTTTTTCCTGCGTTTCCTGGAAAAAGGGCTGGTTTACCGCAAAAAAGCGCCGCAGAACTGGTGCCCGGAATGCAATACCGTTCTGGCCAACGAACAGGTCATAGACGGCCAATGCTGGCGTTGCGACTCCGCCGTGGAGCAAAAAGAGCTTACCCAGTGGTTCGTGCGTATAACGGAATACGCTGAAGAACTGCTGGCTGACCTGGGCAAGCTGGAAAACGGCTGGCCGGATCGCGTCATCAGCATGCAAAATAACTGGATAGGCAAATCCGTGGGCGCGGAAATCGTTTTTCCGCTTCCGGGAAGCGAAGAAGGCATCGCGGTGTTTTCCACCCGCCCGGATACGGTTTTCGGCGTCAGCTTCATGAGCGTATCGGCGGAGCACCCCTTGCTGGAAACCTTGATAAAAGGCAAGGAACAGGCCGGCGCGGTGCGCGCCTTCGCGGAAAAGCTGCGCGGCCTGGACAAGAATGCGCTGATGGACGGCAGCCTGGAAAAAGAAGGCGTATTCACCGGCAGCTACTGCAAGAACCCCTTCACTGGAGAAGAAATTCCGGTCTGGGTGGCCAACTTCGTGGTGGCCGGATACGGCACCGGCGCGGTAATGGGCGTTCCCGCGCACGACCAGCGCGATTTCGAATTCGCCGCCAAATACGAACTGCCGGTCCGGCTGGTCATCAAGGGCCCGGATATGGATGAAAAAGCCGCCCTGCAAGAGGCCTTCGTCGAGCAGGGAACCCTGGTGAACTCGGGAGAATTCAACGGGCTGGACAACGAAACCGCCAAGGGTCGCATAGCCGACAGCCTTCAGGCGCGCGGCCTCGGCAAGCGCACGGTCAACTGGCGGCTGCGCGACTGGAACATTTCGCGCCAGCGCTACTGGGGCGCGCCTATTCCCGTAATTTACTGCGAAAAATGCGGCATGGTCCCAGAGAAGGAAGAAAACCTGCCGGTGCGCCTGCCCCTGGAAATACAGACGCACCCTGACGGGCGCTCGCCCCTGCCGGACAATCCGGAGTTCTACAGATGCCCCTGCCCGAAATGCGGCGGCGAAGCCCGGCGCGAAACAGACACCATGGACACCTTTGTGGAGTCTTCATGGTACTTCGCCCGCTACGCCAGCATGACGGCCCAAGACGCCGGCGAAACGCCCTTCAACGCGGAAGATTCCGCCTACTGGCTGCCGGTCGACCAATATATCGGAGGCGTTGAACACGCCATTCTGCACCTGCTTTATTCGCGCTTTTTCACCAAGGCCCTGCGCGATTGCGGTTTTTTGACGATTGAAGAACCGTTCGACCACCTGCTCACCCAGGGCATGGTGCTTATGGACGGGTCCAAAATGTCCAAATCCAAGGGAAATGTGGTTGACCCGACCTCGATGATCGCCAGGTACGGGGCGGACACAGTTCGCCTGTTCTGCCTTTTCGCCGCGCCGCCGGAACGCGACTTCGACTGGACGGATTCCGGCATCGAAGGCTCCAGCCGTTTCGTCAACCGGGTGTGGCGTCTTTGCGAAGACCTTATAGGAGCGCTGCCGCCAGAGGCCGTGCGTGAAGCCTGCTCTTCCGGTCCGGACGACGCGAAAAGCCCGGCAGCCAGGGAAACCCGCCTGAAAGAGCACGGCACGGTCAAAAAAACCGGCGACGACATCGCGGCCCGCTTTCAGTTCAACACGGCCATAGCTTCGGTTATGGAACTTGTGAACCATCTTTACCTGGTTAAAGACGAACTTCTGGCCGATGCGGACGGAGGGCGGAAAGTGCTCGGCTCGGCGGTTGCCACCGTGCTTACCCTGCTGGCCCCGATCACGCCGCACCTCTGTGAAGAAATGTGGGAGCTTATGGGCTTTTCCGGGCGGCTCGGGCAAAAACCGTGGCCGGCTTACGACCCTGAAGCCCTGCGCCGCGACGTCATCACCATTGTGGTGCAGGTTAACGGCAAATTGCGCGGCAAGCTTGAAGTCGCCGCCGCAGCGGACGAAGAAAGCGTGAAGGCGGCGGCCCTGGCCGATCCGTCTGTGGCCAAGCATCTGGAAGGCCTGAACATTCAAAAGGTACTGCTGGTGCCGGGGAAACTGGTCAATGTGGTCGCAAAATAAAATTACTTGCAGGCGAAAGGCCCTGCCCGCCCTGCTGTTCCTTTTGCTGGCCGCTGCAAGCCTCGGCGGTTGCGGCTATCAGATGGCCGGCTCCATGCCCAGCGTTATGGGCGACACCAGCCGTACTCTCAAGGTGAAAAGCGTTGACCAGCCCACTCTGTATCCATGGATGGGGTATATCGTGCGCAGCGCCCTGCGCGACGAGGTTTCCTCACGCAACCTGGCCCGCTGGGTTGACAGCGGGCAGGCGGACAATGAGATAAGCCTGAAGGTGGAATCTTACACCATGTACAGCCAGGTGCGCGACGTGAAGGAGCGCACCCTTATCTTTACCGGCAGCATGACCATAAGCGCCGTTCTCTATGACGGGCGGACGAACGACATCATCTGGCGCTCCGGCCCGGTGTCTTACAGCGACTCTTACGACGCCCTTGACGAAAAAAAAGCGGCGCAGGAACTGAGCGCGGAGATAATCCGCCGCATAACGGCCAACATGCGCATGCGCTTTTAGGCCGGCTTAAAACCCGGAATTTAAGTAATGGCGGAACTTGCGGCAACATATCCGGAGCGCCCCGGCTTTTTCTTTTGCGTCGGGCCTGATTCCACGCTTTTAAAAAGCCATATAGCCGCGCTGCTGAAACAATATCCGCCCAAAGCCCGGGCTTCGGGCGGCCTTTTGGGCGGCGCGCCGCAAAAGGGCTGGGAAAGCCTGACTTTTTGGGGAGACGAGGAACTGCCGGATAAATTCTGGGAAGAACTCACCCTGCAGGGCCTTTTCGCTTCTCCTAAAGCCCTGGTGGTGCGCAACGCCCACAACCTGACCGCCGACATCTGGAAAAAACTCTCCCTGGCCTTGGGAAGCCCTAATGAAACGGCTTGGCCGATGTTTTGCCTGGAAGTGGATTTTGAGCGTGGCAAGGCTAAAATTCCCGCGCATATCCTCAAATTGCAGTGCTGGGAATTTGCTGAAAAAAGGAAATGGATCCAGTCCTTCCCCCCCCTGGACGCCAAAGGTAAACAACTTTTCGCGCGCAAGGAGGCTGACGCCCTCGGCCTTGACTTCGCGCCCGGAGCCTTTGAAGCCGTTTGCGCGGTTCTGCCCTCAGACGCCACGGCCATACGTATGGAACTGGAAAAACTTTACCTGGCCGTTCCGCCGGGAAAGCCGCTGGCTCCGGAACAGGCCGCGCTTGTGAACGACAGGCGCGACCTGGATATTTTCGCATTTCTGCGCGCCCTGCAAAGCGGGCATAATCCTGAACAGGTCTGGGCCAAGGCCATGAAAGACTCCAGCGAGGGCGAAAGCGGAATTTTTTATTTTCTCAGCATGTTGCTGCGTGAAGCCAGACTAATGTGGCAAATTCTGGCTGGTGAAGACGTTTTTCTTACGCAGGGGGCGGCATCCGCCAAATCCGGGATGGCGAAAACCCTTGGCTTTCCTGGCCTGGCCAGGATCTGGGATTTGGCCCTGGCGGCGGAAAAAGGCATTAAAAGCGGAGAAAGAAGCCCGGAACAGGCCCAGGAAAAGCTGCTGGCCGAACTGTTCACGCTGTTCAGGCGGGCTTGAACCCATTAACCTTTCCGCATCGCTTCCCCGGCATGTCGGCTTGCGCGCCATTGCCCTTGCCTGCTGGAAAACGGACATGCCGTTACTTCATTGTATTTTTTAACCGTAACGGATTCGCGCGGAGCCGGTGAGCTTTTCGTTCGCGGGCGCCGCCGGAGCGAACAACCTTTTTCAAGGCCAAGTTGCTCCGGCCTGTTCTAACCGTTACAAACATGGATAATTCATTGTTATGAATTACAGCTCATTTTTGCCGCCCTTGTTTCTGTTCTGCCTTTCCATGTTCATAACCCCCGGCCCGAACAACGCCGCCCTGATGGCGGTAAGCATGACCCGCGGCTTCAGGGCCACTATTCCCCACATGCTTGCTGTGACTTTCGGCGGCGCCGCCATGCTGCTGCTCTGCGGACTCGGCCTGAAGCAAGTCTTCGCGGCTTACCCCGTGATAAACGAGATACTTAAATATGCCGGGTCTGTTTACATGCTCTGGCTGGCCTGGAAGATAGCCGACCTCGAACACCTCTGGCGGAGTAAAAAAAGCAAACCAGGAACGAACGGAGCTCCGGCGGCGGACGGCGGGCGGGCGAAAGGAGGAGGCGCCGGCGGGAAGACGGGGCTGCAACCCATGACCTTTGCCCAGAGCCTGCTGTTCCAGTTCAGCAACCCGAAGGCCTGGATAACCAGCCTGAGCGGCGTCAGCCTTTTCGCCGGAACCGACGAATTTTACGCCCTGCGCCTGGGCGTAATGAGCGCCGTCTATATTGTGCTCGGAGCCTTTTCTTCCCTGGTCTGGGCGGGCGGGGGAAGCATGATGAGCCGCCTGCTCAATTCAGACGGCATCAGACGCTGCAATTACGTGTTTGCCGTATTTATCGTCCTTTCTATCACCCTGCTGTTTATCTGATTTTTTTAACTCAGCCTGCTTAACCCCTGCGGATGGCCGGCGCGCGCGCATGGCGAAACGAAAAATTTTCCGGCGCTGTTGAAGCGAACCGGGCGCATTGCTCCAACCAGCCGGATAAATAGCGAAAATTTTATTCCCGAAAGCAGCGCGGCGCCCTGAGAAAAAATCCTTTCTCCTTATTTTTCATATAAAATTTCACATCAGCAGCGTCCGGCTATTGAAATCCGGGCGTCTGTTATGTATTGTAAACCTACGGCAAAGCCGAAACAGGGGTTCTGCCGGGAAAATTATCTCAGCCGGTTTTTCAAAACGCCCCGCAAACCGGGTGGTTTGCGGAGCGCCGTTTTATATGTCGTGCCGCCTGAGTCTTCGCGGGCCGTTTTAAATTAACAGGCTCTGATCTTTTCCCGGGTTCCGTTTCGCGGCCGCTGTGCGTAAAGCGCATCCACAAGTCCGCCGCGGCTTTGAATTGCGGCAAAAGGCGCAAGCCATGTTTACCGTTCTTTGACAACCGGGAAACCGGAAACAACCAGAATGCCTCAGGAGGTCTCATGAGCGAAGAGAAGCTTGAACAAAACATGAACGGCACAGGCAAATCCAGCGCGCCCAAAGCCCCCAGGCAGCCCAAGGCTGACGGGGCTGTGGAACTCGCGCCCGGCCTGCCGCCCGCCAAGGATTGCTACTACATACCTCCCAAGGCAGACGCGGCTAAAGCCAATGTGAAAACCTTCGCGGATTATCAGGAACAGCACAAACGCGCCCTTGAAGATCCGGAAGGCTACTGGGGAGACAGGTCCAAAAAACTCCTTTCCTGGAGCAAGCCATGGCAAAAGACGCTTGACTGGAATTTTGAAGCCGACCCGTATGTGGAGTGGTTCAAAGGCGGCAAAATCAACGCCGCCTACAACTGCCTTGACCGCCACCTTGCCGGCCCGCGCCGCAACAAGGTAGCCCTCATCTGGCAGGGCGAGCCGGAAGACGATTACAAACTGTACACCTATCAGATGCTGTATGACCGCGTCTGCCGCGTGGCCTCCGCCCTCAAAAAAATGGGCGTGCACAAAGGCGACCGCGTTATCCTGTACCTGCCCATGCTGCCTGAAACGGTTATAGCCATGCTGGCCTGCGCCCGCATAGGCGCCATTCACGTCCTGGTGTTCGCCGGTTTTTCGGCCAGCGCCGTGCAAACCCGCATACAGGACAGCGAAGCCCGTATAGTCATCACCGCTGACGCCCTGTTCCGCGGCGGCAAGATCATTCCGCTGAAATCCACACTGGACGAAGCCCTGAAAGATTGCCCCTCGGTACGCCGCGTCATCGTGGTCAACCGCGCCAACACCAGCACCACCATGCGCGAACGCCGCGACGTCTGGTGGCGTGACGTCATGAGCGCCAACAACCGCCAGAGCGAACAAATAGCCCCGGTGGACATGGACTCCAACGACACCCTCTTCCTCCTCTACACCAGCGGCAGCACCGGCAAACCGAAAGGCGTGATGCACTCCACCGGCGGCTACCTTACCTACGCCGCCCACACCATGCAGTACGTTTTTGACCAGAAGGACGAAGACGTGCACTGGTGCACCGCCGACGTGGGCTGGATCACCGGGCACACTTACGGCGTTTACGGCCCCCTGCTGCTCGGCGGCACAACGGTCATATTCGAAGGCGGCCCCCGCTGGCCCGACCCGGACCGTTTCTGGCAGATCGTGGAAAAATTCCGCGTCAACACCTTCTACACCGCGCCCACCGCTATCCGCACCCTGGTGCGCGAAGGCGAGGAATGGCTGGAAAACTGCGATCTGTCCTCCATACGCCTGCTCGGCTCCGTGGGCGAACCCATCGGGGCCGACACCTGGAAATGGTATCATGACCACATCGGCGCGGGCAAACGCCCCATCGTCGATACTTGGTGGCAAACCGAAACCGGCGGCATTCTCATTTCCCCGCTGCCCTTCGTAACGCCGCTCAAACCGGGTTCGGCCACTCTGCCCCTGCCCGGAGTCGACGCGCATATCCTGCGTGCCGACGGAACCGAAGCCGGAGTTGACGAAGAGGGCTACCTGGTCATCAAGCAGCCCTGGCCGGGCCTGATGCAAGGCCTTTACAACGACCCGGTCAAATACAAGAACATGTACTTCGAGCAGTTCCCCGGCTATTACGTCTCCGGCGACGGCGCGAAACGCGATAAAGACGGATACCTCTGGCTGACCGGCCGCCTTGACGACGTTATCAACGTTTCAGGCCACCGCTTCAGTTCCGCCGAAATGGAAGCCTCTTTCAGCGGGCATCCTTCCGTTGCCGAGGTCGTTGTCGTGGGCATGCCGCACGCCGTCAAGGGCGAGGCTATTTACACCTTCCTGCAGCTCAAGGCCGGGGTCAAGCAGACCGAAGAACTGCGCAACGAGCTGCGCCGCTGGATGCGCAAGGAGATCGGCCCCATCGCCACTCCGGAATATATCCAGTTTGTTGAAGGAATACCCAAAACCCGTTCCGGCAAGGTCATGCGCCGCGTACTGCGCAAAATCGTCTCCAACAGCGACGATTACGGCGACATCACCACTATGGAACGGCCGGAAGTGCTCCAGCCGATTATTGACGAATATCAGCGCCTTACCGGAACAAGATAAACCGGCCGGCGGCAAATAACGCCAGGCCTGGCAAATGGGGCGGGCTTCCGAACGAGGCCCGCCCCGCTATATTGAAGCGGCACTGAACCGGTTATTCCATATTCCGGCATGAAATGCGGTTCTGCTGAAAAAAACAGCCTTGCAAGGCCGGAACGCTCCGGGGCTGTTTCCAGATAACGCTGCAAATGCCTGTAACGCGCATGCGCCGCCCGCAAACGGCAGTGATCACGCCTTTACAAAAAGGCTTCACCCTTGCGCATCTAAAAAAGCTTTTAATGCCGCATGCCTTTCGCAACCAACAGGCATGGCGCGCAAAAAGCATGGATAAAAAGTCAAAGTTAATCCGCTCTGATGTCAAAACCCCAACCTTCAGACAAACACGGAACGCCGGACCCAATATTTATGACGGAAAACAAATCGGAACGCGCTATTATAGGCATAGACCCGGGTTCGCAAAACATGGGGTGGGGGGTGGTGCGTGAAGCCTCAGGCGTTTTGAAGCTGGTCGATTACGGGGTGCTGCGCCCGAAGAAAAGCGAATTTTCAGAACGCCTGGGCGAATTGTTTACCGGCTTGCGGTCCGTGCTGGGCAGGCTGAATCCTGACGAGGCGGCCATTGAAAACGTGTTCGTGCAGAAAAACGTGCTGAGCGCCCTGAAACTGGGCCAGGCCAGGGGCATAGCGGTAGGGGCTTGCGCCGCGCAATCCGTTCCGGTTTTCGACTATGAGCCCACTTTGGTGAAAAAAGCCCTGACCGGAAACGGGAGGGCGGAAAAAAGCCAGGTCGGCTTTATGGTCGGGCATATTCTTGGAGTAAAGCCGGAATGGCCCGTTGACGCCGGCGACGCCTTGGCTTGCGCCATCTGCCACCTTAACGCCAGGCGCATGAAAAAACTGATGGGCGCCGGAACGAATACCTGAATTTTTCTGATGCGTTCCGTGCGCCCCAAGGGCTGTTTCTAAATAAAAGATTTTGCGCCAAAGACAAGAAAAACGGCCTTTTTTGCGAAGAAAGTGTACTCTTACGGTACTCGACCGGAGAAAAAAAGGACGATTGACGCAGTATTTGAACAAAAGATTTATTTAGAGACGGCTCTTAGGCTGAAGCGAAAAAAATGAAAAGGTTATTCAGCCGCAATCTTGGGCCGCACGCCGATAATATTCGGCAAAACAATCCCGGCACTGCCGCCCAGGCGAAACAGGCCGAAACCGCTGCCCCGCCAGACGCTGTATCCGCCTTTTTCCCGCGCCAGAAGCCCGGCTTCCGAGCCGCCCTCAACATACATCAACACGCGCAGGCCTATATCCAGGCCAAGCAGAAGGCGAGCGTATCCCGCTGTGCTCAAGGGCGCCCGCCCGACTACGAAGAGCACACGCCCGGCGCTGTCACCGCCGATAAGGGCCACGCCGGACTTTTTCCCTCCATCCGGCCAGAGCACTTCACCTTCAGCGCTTACAACCCGAAAATTTTGCACGACTATTTCATATTTATCCAAAATCTCGCCAAGTTTCTCCCCAAACTCGAATTTGTCCAGCACCGCGGCCTCCGGCAAATTACCGCCAAGGGTCTTATCTTTCAGCCCGGCCACGAAAAAGGCCCCGAACCTTCCATGCAGGCGCGGGTTGTTCACGTGTTCCGGGCCGCGCATGAAACCGGTGCTGGTCAAATTGTCCGGCAGATACATGCTGGCGTTCACTGCGGCCACCAGGCCGTATTTTTTCGCCCAATCCTCAAGCGACAAGGCAGTTTGCCCCTCAGAGGCCATATGCAGGCTGAAAGTGAACAGGTCAGGGTTGACGCGCAAAATGACGAAATCCGGCTGCCCGGCCCGCGCGCCCGCCCCGGACGGATGGAACCGGCCCTCGCAAAGTTCCAGGCCGGGCGCAAGTTCGCGCCAATCGGTTGTAACCTGGCTGGAATCAGCACGCCCTGACTTATCTTGCCCGCCAGGAAGGGTAGAGGAAGAAGCGGATGGGGTTTCTTCGCCTGGAATATCCGCAAGCGGCGCGGCCGGACGTTCCGTTTCCCGCGCGGAAACGGAGGGCGCCCCTGCGGAAAAGCTTGACAGGGCGGCGAGCAGGCATAAAAAAAGAAAGAAAGGATTGCGCATGGTCTGTTGTTCTGTTGCGGTATGCCGCCAGCATAGTATCCTTTCTCCTGAAAGTCACCTTAAAAAACCGGCCGCGTTCCCATGAAAAACGATCATCCATCCCGTTCATCCCTGCGCGAAGCCATGCTCAGAAAACGCGCCGCCCTGCCGCCGGACTCCGCCCTGGCCATGTCCGCCGCCGCTCAGGAGCATATCCTGAAGACAAGCCTGTGGCGAAAAGCAAATTCGGTGGCGCTTTACTGCGCCGTGCGCGGGGAAATTTCCGCAAATCTGCTTTTGCGCCAGGCCTGGCTGGAAAATAAAACCGTGTTCCTGCCGCGCTGCGTTCCGGGAAAAAACGGAATAATGGATATGGCGGAATGCCCTGAAGAAGGATATTTGCGCAAGGGAGCTTACGGAATTATGGAGCCGGACCCGGAACTGTGCAAGAATATTTGCCCTTTGCCGGAAGCTGGGGTACAACCGGAAAAAACTGAAACGGGCCGCGCTTCCGCTCCGCCGGACGTTTTCATTGTGCCGGGCGTGGCCTTTGACGCCAAGGGCTTTCGCCTCGGCTTCGGCAACGGATATTACGACCGCCTGCTGGCGCGCGCCGGGTTGGCTGCCCAAGCCAGCAGCAAACCCAGCGTTTTTGTCGGGCTGGCCTATGGTTTTCAGATCGCCCCCACTGTCTGGCCGGAAGCCTGGGATATTCCCATGCGGGCCCTGGCCACGGAAAAGGAGTTTTTGTGGATACCCTGAACAATGTGACGGAATTCCGCTTTCCCGGCCTGCACCCGGAATCCGGCGGGCCGTCAGTGCGCTGCCTTTTTACCGGCGCGCCTTTCGGAAACGTCAGTCTTGACCTGGGGATAGCGCCGAACCTTGACGCCAGGCTGGCGGAAGCCGTGGCCAGGCGCGCCGCCCTGCTGGAAGCCATTGGCGCGGAAGGGTGGAGCGAGCTTAAACAGGTGCATAAAGACACCCTGCTGGTCGAGGCCGAAAAAACCGACCCGGCCAGGGCCTCCGCCCTGGAGGCCGACGGAGCCTGCACCGCGCGGCGGCGCCACGCGCTGGTAATCAAAACCGCCGATTGCCAGCCCGTATTGCTGGCCCATAAGAGCGGACGCTATGCGGCCGCCTTGCATGTGGGCTGGCGCGGCAACGCCATCAAATTCATTGAAAGCGGGGTGGCGAAATTTTGCGCCGCGTACGGGCTTGAACCCTCCGACCTTATGGCGGTGCGCGGGCCTAGCCTTGGCCCCGGAGCCGCCGAATTTAAAAACTTCGCCAAAGAGTGGCCGCCGGAATTCGAACCCTGGCTGGATAAAAACGGCATGCTCATGAACCTTTGGGCGCTTACCCGCCACCAGCTCGCGCTGGCCGGGCTCAAGCCGGAAAACATCTTCAGCCTCGACCTCTGCACCTGGTCTTTGCCTGAACGGTATTTTTCATACCGGCGCGGCCACTCCGGCAGGCAGGCCAGCATTATCATGATGGAATAAGCACCGGTCTTGAAACTTCACGCTTTATCGCTGCGGACCGTTCAGTCCGGGCAGCGTAAAAAACAGCAATCCGCAAAGCGGATTTCACACGGAGATTTTTGCGTAAATGAGCGTTTTACAGGAAATATGCCGGGAAAATGACGGCAAGGGTTCTTTCAGCCCCGCCTCTTTCGGGCGCGGCGTGCGCAAGGCCCTGCCCATAGTTCTCGGTTATCTGCCTGTGGCCTTCGCCTTCGGCGTTATGGCCAGCCAGGCCGGCATGAGCGTTCTGGAAGCCGGGCTCATGGGTTTTTGCGTGTTCGCCGGTTCCGGCCAGCTTATCGCCACCGGCATGCTTCTGGCCGGGGCCGGAGCCGTTTCCATTGTGGTAACTACCTTTGTGGTCAATTTACGCCATCTGCTCATGTCCGCCGCCATGTCGCCCTACCTGCGGCGCTGGAGCAAAAAGTTGCAGGCCGTTTTCGCCTGGGAAATGACGGACGAAACCTTTGCCATGAACATCGCGCGCTTTTCCGAACAGGGCGTCGACCGCGACGAGGCTTTCGGCATCCATGCCACCGCCCACCTGGCCTGGATAAGCGGCGGAGTTCTCGGAGCGATATTCGGGGATATTATCGGAGACGTGCGCCCTTACGGGCTGGACTACGCCCTGGCCGGAATGTTCGTGGCCCTGCTGACGCCGCACCTGCGCGTGCGGGCGCGTATTCTGCCCATTTTCATTTCCGCGGCCCTCGCCGTCGGTTTGGCTTTAAGCCCGCTTGCCCAGTGGAACGTGATCGCGGCAACGGCCATAGCCTCCACTGTCGGCGTTTTCATCATCGCGCCCGGAGGCCCGGCCCGGCATGAACAGAGCGGAGGCGAAGCGTGAACCTTGAAACCTTGCTCCTCATAGGCGGCATGGCTCTGGTAACTTACCTGCCAAGGGTCTTGCCCATGATGCTGCTTTCCTCGCGCCGCCTCAACCCCTGGCTGGAACGCTGGCTCTCCATGGTTCCTCCCACGGTGATCGCGGCCATTCTGGCTCAGGAACTGCTCATACAGAAAAAAGACGGAATGGCTTTTATCAGCCTGGGCCCGGATAACGTCTTCCTTCTGGCGGCCGTTCCGGCTTTTCTGGTTTCATGGTTTACCAAAAGCTTCATGGGCACGGTGGCGTCCGGCATGGCCGCCGTGGCCGCATTGCGCTATCTCGCGGTCACGTGATGAAAGATTTTACCTTCATTCATGCGGCCGACCTGCACCTGGGCGCGGCCCTTCTGGGAAACAACCCCTCAGCCCGTGTGGAAAAAATTTTCGCCCAGGCCGGTTTTACCGCCCTGAAGCGGCTGGTCAGTTTGTGCCTGGCCAGCCGGGCCTCCTTCCTGCTGCTGGCCGGAGACGTTTACGACGGCAACAACCCCACTCTTGCGTCCCGCCTGGCCCTGCGCGACGCTTTTCTGGAATTGGAAAAGGGCGGAGTTGAAGTTTTTTGGGCGTGCGGCAACCATGACCCGCTGGAAGACGGCGATTACGGCTTGCGCTGGCCGGGCAACGTTCACCGCTTCGGCCCGGAACCGGAATTTTTTCTGGCCGGAGGAAAAAACGCGCCGCTGGCCTGTATTCACGGCGTCAGCTTCAACAGGTCGAAAGAAACCGGAAACCTCGCGCTCGGCTTCAAGCGGGCCGCGGCAAATTCCGGCTTCGGCCCCGGCCTGCTGCAAATAGGCCTGTTGCACTGCCTGGTGGAAGGCCAGGCCTCAAGGCAAAACGGAAAAAAACTTAAAAGATACTCGCCATGCGCCTTGAGCGACCTTCTTGAAGCCGGAATGGATTATTGGGCCCTTGGGCATGTGCATGACGGCAACGTTGTCTCCATGTCTCCCCCGGTCATATACCCGGGCAGCGTGCAAGGCTTGCATATAAACGAAAACGGGGCGCACGGCTGCTTCGTGGCGCGCGTGACAAAAGACGGCGGGCTGGAGCCGCGCTTTCAGCCGCTCGCCCCTTTGCGCTGGGAAAAACTGGTTCTGGACGTCGGCGGAGCGGAAGGAGAAGCGCCGCAAACGCTTGACGCGCTGGAAGATTTCATCCTGCAGGCGCTTAAAGAACATGCCGCAAAGATCAAAAAGGAAATCGAAACCGAACAGGGTGAAAACCCGGCCCTTTCCGCCTGCTCCTTGCTGGTTTGCCGCCTGACTTTACGCGGGCGGAGCGTTCTGGACAAAACACTGCGCCTTCTGGAAAATAAAAACAGCGGCAAAAACGGCGGAATGGAAGAGTTGCTGGACCGCCTGCGCGAGGCTGTTCCCGGTTTGCCGTTCGCCCTGCCCCTGTGGATAAAAGATATGGAACTGGCCACAACCCCGGATGTAAACATTGAAAAAATGCGGGAAAGAGACGACCTTCTGGGCGAATGTTTCCGCCTGGCGGACGAATTGGCTGGCGAACTGAGGGCCGCGGCCCCGGAAATCGAACGGGCGGAAAACAGCGCCACCGCCCTTTCCCTGCTGCCCCCTGAACTTTTGAAAGCCTTGGGGCCTTTGTACAACGCCCCGAAGGCCAGGGACTGGCTGCGCGCTCCAGGCCCGAATGAACTTGAAGACCTGCTGCGCCAGGCCGCCGCGCTCTGCCTGGACCTGCTGCGCCACGAATAATTAGCGGACCGCCGCGCAAGCCACGCTGCTCTTATGATTATAAACAAATTCCATATTGAAAATTTCGGCCTTCTCACGGGACAGTCCGTTTCCGGGCTTGCTCCGGGAATAAACGTTTTTTTCGGAGAAAACGAGGCTGGGAAATCCACCTGCATCCAGTTTTTCCGCTGCATGTTTTTCGGATTCAAACGCGGCAAAAGGCTCTCTCCACTGCTGCTGAACAAAAAACTCCCCCTGGGCGGCACGCTCGACTTAACCACCGCGTCCGGCCGCTCTTTGCGCCTGCTGCGCCGCCCTGATTCGCCCAAACCGGTTTTAAGCGACGAAAAAGGGGCCGTGCTTCCGGAAAACACATGGGACAGCCTGCTCCTGGGCTGCACCGAAGAGCTTTATGACAGCTCTTTCGCCTTCGGCCTGGCCGACCTTGACAACATGCTCGCGGACAATAACCCGCAATTGCGCCACTCTCTTTACAGCACGGCCTTCGGGCCGGGAATAGGCTCAATAAAGGAGTTCGCCACCCGCCTGCAAAATGCCATGGACGATATCTACCGCCCGCAGGCCAGCGTAAAACCGCTTAACCGCCGCCTTGCGGAGCTGGGTGAGATAAAAAGCCGCATCAAGGCGCAAGGCTCGGAACTCGAACTTTACCAGAAGCTTCAGGCTGAAGAAAATTCTCTGCATGAACTGTTGCTGGACCTGGAAGGGCCAGGAGCGGCACAAGGCTATTCCGGCGAAATTTCCGGGCAGGCGAACAATGGAACCCTGCCCGCGCTCAGATTGCGTAAGCGCAAACTGGAACGCCAGCACGCAGCTTTCCGGCTCTGGCGCGAATTGCGCTCTTGCGAAGCTGAATTGGCCCGTTGCCCGCTTGAAGCGGGAAATTTCGCCCCCGGCGGGCTGGAACGCCTTGAAAACCTTCTGGAACAAATCCAGGAACGCCGCGCCGCTCTGGCCGCCTGCAAGGCCGATCTGCAACGCCTTGAAGACAATATCGCCCGCCTTGAACCTGACCCCGCGCTAATGGATATCAGCGCCCAGACGCGCCTTCTCTCTCAAAAACGCGGCGCCTACGCCCTGGCGGAACAAACCGTTCCGGCCCTGCGGCAGGATGCGGAAAACAACAAGCGCGAGCTGGCCGAAGCCATGGCCGAACTCGGCCCGGACTGGACAACGGAAAGAATCATGAACTTTGACCGTTCGCTCGGAGCGCGTGAAGAGTTCACCGGCCTTGAGGAAAAAATGCGCGAAACCGCCCTTGATATGGAACGCGCCGGAGCCGAAGCCAGAGCCAATGCCAGGGCGGGCGCGCAAACATGGGCCACCGGAGCCTTTATCGGGTTGCTGCTGGCCTTGGGAGCCGGATTTTGCGCCTGGAAAAATTTTACGGAAAACGGACCCGACCTGAACCTGTATTTCTGGAGCGCGACCGCTTGCGTCATGGCCCTTGCGAGCGCGTTTTCCTTAGCAAGGCGCGCGCAATGGCGGAAGATATTTCTCATGCGCCCGGAAGAACTGCCTGAAAGCAAAGGTTTTTTTAAAGCCCGGCAAGCCCGTGCGGACTGGCTTACGGAACGCGGCCTGCCCGCCGGCCTGTCGGAAGCCGGGGCGCAAAGCGCATTTGCCATAATTGATCAAAGCCGTCACAGGTGCGAACTTTTGCGTAAACAGGACGAAGAACTGGAAAAACATGAAAAAGAAGCCGTTTTTTTCCTGAGCGGCCTGAAAGAGCTGCTTCTCCAGGCCGGGCTGGCGGACGATGCCGCCAGGCTGGCTGAAAACCGCCGCTCCGCCCTTATCCTGCTGGACAACCTTTCCGACCGGGTCGAGCAGGCCATGCGGGCCAAAACCCTTCAACAGAGCAAGCTGGCCGACCTGCCCAACCTGGCTTCACGGGCTGAAGAAGCGGAACACATCCTGGCGGAAAGGGAAAAAAGCCTTGCCGACATGCTGGAAAAAGGTCAGGCCGAAGAACCGGAAGAATACCGCCGCCATTTTCTGGACTGGACGCGCCGCGCTGAATTATCCGCCCGGCGCGACAGCCTCATGGACCAGCTCGGCCAGTTGGCGGAAATGTTTCCGGCCGGAACGGACCGGGCCGGCGCGAACGCCTTGCCCCTTACCCTGCTCATTGAAGAGCTTCAGGAGGCCGCCAAAGCAGGTGAAGACTCTGAGGAAAGCCTTAACGAACGTCTGGCTGATATTGAGGCGGAGATAAAGCGGGCGGAAGAACAGACGCGTGAACTCCTGACCAGGCTGGGGCAGGTCAGGGGCGACCTTGACGAGCTGTTCAGGCGTTCCGGGCGCAACGAAGCATTGCCGTTGCACGAGGAGCTTGCGCAGAAAAGAGACGAAGCCGACGCGCTGGCCGGGCGCTGGCTTGTAAACGCACTGGCCCTTCACCTGGCGGAAACGGCCAAAACCCGTTTTTCCAAAGGCCGCCAGATAACCCTGATTGAAGACACCAGCCGCCTCTTCCGGTTAATCACCGATGGGGAATACAGCGACGTTTCCTTCAGCCTGGACGATGGGAAGCTTCAGGCCGTGCACAAAAACGGAGAAACCAAAGACGCGGACAGCGCCCTCAGCCTTGGCACGCAAAACCAGCTCTACCTGGCGCTGCGCTTCGCCTATCTCAGGCAGCAAGCGGCCAGCGGAGAACCTTTGCCTTTGATAATGGACGATATTCTGGTCAATTTCGACGCCAGACGGGCGCGCAACACCGCCCTCGCCCTGACCGGACTCGGCCGGGAAAACCAGATACTCTTTTTTACCTGTCACCGGCATATTTGCGACCTGTTGCGGGAAACGGCTCCGCAAGCCTCCTTTTACTCCTTGAAGCATTTTACCTTCGAGCCTTTATATTCATAACAAGTCAATAATTTCACCATATTAATATATAAGACCCGCGAATCCGCCGGAAAAGATACGGCCAGGCGGACCGGGCAAACCGGCTTTCCCCTGAAAAAGGCGCGCCGCCAGCCGGAAATCCGGGGAAAATTATTGCTGAAAGATGCAAACAGGGCTATACTTTTTTTATTTAGCGCGCTATTTCTGCGCCAGACGTTTCCGGTTCGGGAGACTGCAAAAAACAACAGCAGCCGTGATCAGGCGGGTCACTATCATATGCTAAAGCGCCTTAAAATATTCCTGCTTTTATCCGGAACAGTGGCCCTGGCCATTTGCGCTCTGGCCGGAGCGGCCCTTCTGTTTGTCGACCCCAACGACTACAAGCAGGAACTTGCGGACATAATTCACCGGAAAGTCGGGCGCAAAGTCGTTTTTGACGGTCAGCTTGAAGTCAAGCTGCTGCCGGAATTAAGAATAAACACCGGGGCCTGGCATATAGAAAACGAACCGATGTTCGGCGGCGGCAATTTCATGTCCGTAAAACGTGCCGCTATTGAATTATCGCCCTGGGCGCTGCTTTTCGGCAAAACCGAGGTCAGAACCATCGCCCTTTACGAACCGCGCCTGAATCTTTGCAAAGCCGCCGACGGAACGCCGAATTGGACTAATTCTTCCCCACCGCCTTCAATCCAGCCCCCAACAGACGTTATTCCGCTTGAAGACAGCGGCCCGGCCGCCGAAGATACGGCGAAAAGCCGCGGCAAGAGTCTGAACTGGCAAGTAAGCCTTTTTAAAGTGGAAAACGCTGTAATCACCTATAACGACCTTTCCCGGCCCGGCATTGAGGGCCAGGCGGACTACAGCGTTACCCTGAAAAAACTTGAGGCGCACGACTTTCTGCCGGAGCGCGACGCCTCCTTTGAAATGGAAGTGGACGCGAACGACGCCCTGCGCCAGGTGAGCGTCGGAACGCGCCTGAAGGGTTACGGGCGTTACAACCCCTCGGACAGCGATTTCAAACTGGTACTGCCGCAATTTTTCGTGCAGTTGAACGGAGCGCGCTTTACCGCCGCGCAAAATTTTTCCGGCCGGCTGGAAATTTCCAACAAAGCCGCGCCGGAATCAGGCCAGGCCATGGTCAGCCTTTCCTCTCCGAATTTCGATATTGACGTCAAAGCCGCTATTTCTGCGCACGAATGGAAAAAAGATGAACAGGCCGGCCTGCTGGCCATACTGCCTGACATCAAGGCTGAAGTTACCGCCTATGCCGCCGTTCGCCAGCTTTTCGAAGAAATCGGGCGGCCCGTATCCCTGTGCGGAGACAAAGCCCTGAGTTCCGTCAAATGTTCCTATAAAATCAGCCATGCGAACGGCATAATAGACGTAAGCGATATTGACCTCACGCTGGATGAAACCCATATTACCGGGCAGAAGCACGTTCAGGTGTCTATGGCGGACGGCAAGCCGCGCGTCAAGGGCAGCGTGACCCTGCGCGGCACCAAACTCAAAATTGACGACTACCTGCCGGCTGATCAGGGCGCGAGCGCGGATTACGCCCTGACTGACCACGCCGGAGAGCCGATGCTTACGAACCTGCCGGGCTATGACCCGTCCGTCCTGCCCGAACTGGCCGCCGGAACGAAAGCTGAAGCGCCGAACCAGGAAGAGGCGGAAGAAGATAAAAAGCCCTTTTCCGTGGCTGACCTGGACTGGCTTGTGGAGTGGCTTCAAATAGCGGATGTGGCCGTAGACTGGCAGATGGAAGAATTGAGCTTCGACGGCTTCGCCGCGCAAAACGCCGCTCTGAAGCTTAGCCTGAATAAAGACCAGATCAAGCTGGAAAGCCTGACCTTTGAAGCCTTGGGCGGAAGCGCCTCCGTTTCCGGAAACGGCAAGGTGGACGGCAAAGCCATGCAGGGCAGTTTTGAACTAAGCGCGAAAAATATTGACATGGCGCGCCTGCCGCACCCGGAAAGCTCTTCCCTGCAAGGCCGGCTGAACGTTGAAGCCTCACTGGGCAGCCAGAGCAAAACGCTCCAGGGGCTGGTCGGAAACCTTTCCGGCAAGGGCAAACTTTCAGCTTCCGCTATTGAATATTCCACCGAGCACGGGCAACGCGGCCTGCTCAGCCTTGAACTTCTGGAGGTATTTCCCATCTTCAGGGCCTTGCCTGACCTGGATGATTTCAAGCGCATCGCTTCGCTCGACGCCAGCTTCCGGGTCAGCAAAGGAATTTTCAGCACGCGCGACACCGTTATAAAATCTCCGCAGTTCAACGCCAGGGGAAGCGGAGATTTTGACGCCAGCACTCTATGGCTCGACTATTCTCTTTCCATATACACGCAAGATTACAAGGGAATTCCTATCAACATCAGCGGAACCGCGCCTGATTTAAACTATCGCCTAGACAAGGAAAAGGCCCTGCGCCTGTTCGGCAAAAAAATCATTACAGGCGGCGCCGGAGCGGGCGAACAGATATTGCGCGCCATACCTCTGCCCCAATTGCCTCTGCCGTGACCGGCGGATGGCCTGAAAGTCAGCCCAAATAAAGCGCCGCCCGGTTCAGGAACCAGGCGGCGCTTTCACTATCATTTTTATGCGGTTTCTTATCTTACAGCGCGTACGGCGCAATCTTTCCGGGGCCCCAGCAGGCTGCGGTTGCCGTGCGCCCGCCGGAGCATTTCAGCTCCATTGAATCAATTATCTCAGCAAGGGAGATTGCACCGCGCCGGAACTGCTGCGGTCTTCAACTTTGGTTTTGGGGTCAGGGGTGTAACTGAATTGTTTTTTATCAAGTTTCGGGTCGATTTCCTGCTCAACAAAAGTTATGTCATTTTCGTTACCGTAAAAATCGTAAAATTTGAAACGCTTGATCAGGTTCGTTGCGGGGTCGGCCCAAAGCACTGCCTCTATCAAAGACTGGGTCGGCTTATGCGGGTAAAGCATCAGCTTGATCAGGCCGCCTTCTTTTCCTTTGTCTTCAATGTCGAAATCCTGCTTTATTTTCGCCTGGCCGGTAATGACGTTTATAATGCTGCTGGAATCCGCCACCAGGTCAGGCGGATATTTATAGGCCAGGTCTTCGTCTTCAAAGTAGTTCCATATTTCCTTGTCGTTCACCACCAGAAGTTCCGGGCTGGGGCTTTCCGTTTCCCAGCGCACCTGCAGCGGTTTTTGAAAATACAAGGTTCCCTGGCGTTTTTCCACAATTCCGCTTTCCTTGTGGGTCAAGGTTTGCTCGAAACGCGAACGGGTGGACTTGATGCCGTCATAGCGTTTCTGTATCGCGTCCAGCACGCCCGTAGCGGCGAAGGCCGGAAAGGCGAAGCTCAGGAGCAGCACGGCGTTGAGAAATAGGCTTCCGTAAAATTTCCTGATCATTTTCATCCTTGATTGAATTGGTGACAAATTCGGCAGCTTCAGGCCAAACCCGTACGGAAAGTTTCCGCCTGGAACGGCCCGGTTCCAACAAACATCCGGCATATAAACAAAGCGTTCCGGTTTTCAAAAACCTGTCCGGCCCGGTCTTTTTACCCCATGCCGGGCGCATTGGCAACCGCCGGGAATCGGGGATGGGGGCCGGGCTGAAAACTGAAAAACCTTACCTGATCACCTTGCGCGGTTTGCCCGCGTCGGCCTGCCCGATTATTCCGTCACGCTCCATTTGTTCCACAAAGCGGGCCGCCCGGTTGAACCCTATCCTGAAACGGCGCTGTATCAAGGAAATTGAGGCCTGGCCCTGCTGCATGACAAATTCCAGGGCTTCGGCGTACATGGGGTCAGCGCCCAGCTCGGATCCTCCGCCAAGAGCTTGCCCGCCTTCACCCTGCCCGTCTGATCCCCATTCGCTGAAATCAACCCGGTAGTTCGGGGCCTGTTGTTTTTTCCAATAGTTCACAACCGCGTAAACGTCGTCATCGCTTACAAAAGCGCCGTGCATGCGCTGAAAGCGCCCGCCCGCCGGTTTGAAAAGCATGTCTCCCTTCCCCAGAAGATTTTCCGCCCCGACGGTATCAAGAATTGTTCTGGAATCGTGCTTGGAGGTGACCTGGAAAGAAATGCGGCAAGGAAAGTTGGCCTTGATCAGCCCGGTCACAACGTCGACGCTGGGGCGCTGGGTAGCCAGAATCAGGTGGATTCCCGCCGCCCGGGCCAACTGGGCCAGGCGCACTATGCTGGTTTCCACCTCTTTGGCGGCGGTAAGCATCAGGTCGGCCAGTTCGTCAATAACTATCACCAGGTAGGGCATAGGTTCCAGCCCCTTGACGGAATCGGGAACAACGCCATCTTTTCCGCGCAATTCGGCCAGCTTGTCATTATAGGCTGCAACGTTGCGAACGCCAAGGCGGGCTATGTCGCTGTAACGCCTGTCCATTTCCGACACCGCCCAGTCCAGGGCGTTTTTCGCCATGGACATTTCCGTAACCACCGGATGGATAAGGTGAGGCAAGTCGGAATAAACAGCCATTTCAATGCGTTTCGGGTCGATAAGCAGAAGCTTGACCTCGTCCGGCCTGGCTTTATAGAGAAAAGAGAGCAAAATGGAATTCAGGCAAACGCTTTTGCCGGCCCCGGTGGCTCCGGCCACCAGCAGGTGGGGCATACGGGCCAGGTCGGCCACCGCCGGTCCGCCGGAGATATCCTTGCCCAATCCCATGCTGAGCAAAGACTCGCTTGCCTGAAAGGCGGCGGAAGAAAACAGCTCTTTAAGGCTTACCGTTTCGCGGACGTCGTTCGGAATTTCAACCCCGACAGTGTCCGTTCCGGGAATGGGGGCCTGCACGCGCACGGCGATTGATTTCAGGTTCAGGGCTATGTCGTCGCTAAGCCCGGCTATGCGCGAAACCTTGACGCCGGGCGCGGGCCGCAGTTCGAACATGGTGACGACCGGGCCGGGGGTGATGCGCACCAGTTCGGCCTGAATGGAAAAGTCCTGCAGGCAGCTCACGAGGGCACGCCCCTTGGCTTCAAGTTCGGCACGCGAAGTGACGTTTTTGGGAGCGGAAGGGTTGCTCAGCAGGTTGACGCCGGGCAACTTCAGCGGCCTGCCGGAAATAAACGAAAGGCTGCCGCGGTCTTGCTCAACCGCCGGTATGGGCTGCGGGGCTTCGTCAATGATGATCTCCGCCTGAGCCTCGGCGCGGAAAGAACCGGCAGGAGGCGTATCCACGGTTGTTTTCCCGGCGCTTTGGCCGGACGGGCGCGCGTCGGAAATCTCCGGGGCCGCAACGGGTTCAGGGGCGGCTTTCGGCTTCAAGGTAGGCACACCGATGCGCCCGGCCTCAAGGTCTTTCACCCATGGGGGCAAATCTTCGTCATCCGGGTTTTCCGGCTTAAGGCTGAGTTTCTCCCATATGGGCAGGCGGTTCGGCCGCGTATCAGCATCATGCGGCGGAGACGCGCTCCCAAAAGTTTCCCTAAAAGTTTCCAAAGGCGTTTCGCGCGAAAGGACCGGAGGTGAAAGATCCGCCGCATTTTCCGCCTGTTTGGGCTTGGAGTGCCCCTGCGCGTAAGCGCCGCTGGAGCTGGCCGCCGGAAGCGCCGAGCCGGAAGAAACTTTTCGTGGCGGGCTTTCAGCCAGCGTCAAGGGCGCGGCGTTCGCCTTTTCATTTTTTTTCTGTTCGGCCAGTTCTTTCTGGCGCCTGGCGAAGTCGCTGATTCCGCCGCGCACCTGCGAACCGACCGATTGCAGCAGCCGTTGCGCCAGGCGGGTCCAAGAAATATTGAAAAGCATCTGAAGCGAGAGCAGAAAGACGAAGCCCCAGATGAAGGCCGTGCCCCACGGGTTGAAGTAACGCAGGAAAAACGCGAGAAGCGCGGTTCCCAAAAGCCCGCCGCCGCGCACGTTGGCCAGGCCAAGCCCCCAGGCCGCCCCGCCGACGCAAAGCGAGCAGGCGGTGGAAAAAAAGCTCAGCCAGCGCCACCATTGCCACTCCGGCAGGTTCAAGGTGCGCTTTATGCCCAGGCAAGCCAGGAAAGCCACGGCGGCGTAAGCCCCGAAACCGAAAAAATCCACGAACAGGCCGCTCAGGTAAGCCCCGAACATGCCCGCCAGGTTGTTTACCTTGACCGTTCCGCGCACCACATGGTTCAGGCTCGGGTCAGCCGGATCGTAGGTGAAAAGGCTGAACAGCAACAGCACGCTGCTGAAAATGAAAAAGAGCCCGAAAAATTCACGGGTCAGCTTGCCGCTGTTGTTGGCGTTGGTGGTCGGGGGGGTGCTCATTATAGCGTTTTAACTTTGAAAGACTATTTGGCTGCTTTTTTCCGGAAAAAAAGGGCAGCGGCTTTATTGCGCACACGGCCAAGCCGCGGCGTTCCGGCCTCAAGGCGCGCCGCGTTTTCACACGCGACCTGACGCATGCGCCCTCCGGAGCGGAGCGATACGCTAACTGCTGATTCGCTCCAGTATAACGCAGCCGGCAAACGCCGCGCCCGGCAAAGCCGGGTGGGGGCTTTGCCGGGCGCGATCGAACGGAATTATTTTTTCAGCCAGTCCACGCCAAGGTCGACGGCCTTTAGGTTCATGTCAACCAGCTTGGGGGCCATGAACTCGCGCACGGCGTCTTTCAAGGCCTCCGCCCCGAAGGGTGTTGCCCCGCTGGCGCACAAAGCGCCCAGAAGCGCCAGGTTGCCGCTTTGGGCCGAACCGGCCTCGCGCCCCAGGGCGCGGCAAGGAAGAAAAAAAGCCTTGGGGCTGCACACAAGCACGGCCTTTTTTATCTCTTCAATATTCGGGTAATTTTCCCGCCCCGCGCTGACCCCGGGAGGGGAAACCGGGTCTGTGCTGGAAATGACCAGGCCGCCCTTGCGCAGGTAAGGCAGGGCGCGCAATGTTTCCAGCGGTTCGAACCCAAGGAGCACGTCGGCCTCGCCCCGGCTTATGGTGGGGCTTTGCCAGCCGCCTATCAGCACGGTTGACTCAACCACTCCGCCGCGCTGGGCCATGCCGTGAATTTCGCCCGAGGTAACCGGCAGCCCTTGCCGTAAAACGGTCCTGGCCAAAAGGGTCGTGGCGGTAAGAGTGCCCTGCCCGCCCACTCCGGTAAGGAAAATACGCAATTTGGCGTTTGGGGTGGCGCTGCTCATGCTTGCTCCTTTTTTCTGGCCTTGAAGCTGGTGGAAACCTGCATGCAGACCATGCATCCGGCGCAGGCCGAGGGGTCAACGTCCAGTTTGCCCTCGTGCTGGGTGAAAGCCGGACAGCCTAAAGTTTCCGCGCAGGCAAAGGCGTCGGCGGCCTGAGTTTCAACGTAAGCGGTTTGCGGGCGGGCTTTCTTCAGGGTTCTGCGGGCGTAAAGCACGCAGGGTTCCTCCGCGATGATGACGCGCACACCGGACTTGGCTTTGAACTCTTCCAGTATCTTGCTCACGCCTTTAACCTGATAGGGCCGCACTTTGGCCACCTCGGCAACGCCAAGGCCGCGCACGACGGCTTCTATGTCAAGGTGCAGGGCGTCCGCCCCGAGAACTTCCTGATCCATGCCGGGGTTCGGCTGGTGCCCGGTCATGGCGGTTGTTCCGTTGTCCAGAATAACCAGCAGCACGTCGTGTTTGTTGAACACCGCGTTCGCCAGGCCGGTCATGCCGGAATGGAAGAAGGTGGAATCGCCGATAAAAGCCACCACCGGTTTGCCTGAAGCCCTGGCGAACCCGGAGCCGGCCGAAATGGACGACCCCATGCACAGAAGGAAATCCGCTGTTTTCAGGGGCGGCATGGAGCCGAGGGTATAACAGCCGATGTCGCTGGAATAGTAGGCTTCATCGCCGAACACCTTGCGCACGGCGTAATATACCGCCCGATGCGCGCAACCGGCGCAAAGGTTGGGCGGACGCACGGGCAGAGGAGCGGCCAGAGAAGCGCCGGTACAGCCGGCGGCTTCTTCCGTTTTCCGCCCCAAGGCTTCAAGCAGGGCCTGGCCGACCTTTGTGGTGGAATATTCGCCAAAGCGGGTGAGAATATCGCTTTTACCGCTTATTTTAACGGACAGCCCGAGGCGTTGCGCCAAGGCGCGCATTTCTTCCTCAAGCAGCGGTTCGAGCTCTTCAAGCACCAGAACATGTTCGAAACGGCGCATGAAAGCTTCAAGCCTTCCGTTGGGCAAAGGCCAGCTGAAGCCGAGCTCCAGCACCGTCGCGTCGCCGTGCAGGCCGTATTCGTCAAGCGCGTCGTGCAGGTAGGCCCGGCTTATGCCGCTGGCCACAACGCCGAGTTTGCCTTTGCCGTATTCACGGTTCCAGGGCGATTTCTCCACCTGGGCGCGGATGTTCTCAAGGTTGGCGGCAAGGGCCGGGTGACGTTTCAGGGCCACGGAAGGAATGGGCAAAAAGCGCTGCATGTCACGTTCGAAGGGCACTATCTCAGCGTTTTTATCCGGCAGGGGGCCAAAAACCACCGGGCCGCGCAGGTGGCTTACCCGGGTGGTGGTGCGCAAAAGCACCGGCTGCTGGGTGGCTCTGGCGAACAGCAGGGCGTCGCGCGTCATGTCTTTGGCTTCCTGGGCCGAAGCCGGCTCGAAACAGGGCAGCCCGGCAAAGCGGGCGTAAATGCGGTTGTCCTGCTCGTTCTGGCTGGAATGGCAGCCGGGGTCGTCAGCCGAAAGCAGCACCATGCCGCCCGGCAGGCCGATATAGGCCGCGGTAAAGAGCGGATCTGCCGCCACGTTCACCCCGACGTGCTTCATGGTCACCAGCGATAAAGCCCCGCCAAGGGCCGCGCCAGCCGCCACCTCGAGCGCGACTTTCTCATTGATGGAATACTCCATCTGGAAGCGCCCGCCCGAACGGATCTTGTAAAAAGTGTCAGGAACTTCGGAAGACGGTGTGCCGGGGTAGCAGGAAACTATGTTCACGCCAGCTTCAAGCGCCCCGCGCACAATCGCCTCGTTACCCAAGAGCAGATGCGTCGCTCCGCCGGCCGGGTCAAGCAAGGGATTGGCCACGTTATGCCTCCTTATTTATTTCTTGGCCTGCTGCCGCAGGTAATTTATTCTTTGTTCGAGGTCCGCCTTGTTTCCGGCAAAATCCGGGTCGGCCAGCAGGCCTTCGTAAACCGCTATGGATTTGTCAAGCTGCCCGAGGCTTTCCGCCAGGCCGGCCACGCGCAGGTTGCTCATAAGGCGGGTTGCCGGCATATTGCCGGTATTTTGCGCAAGTTTTTCAAAAACCGGCAGGGCCTCGGCTTCTTTGCCGGAAAGGGCCAGAGCGCTGCCATAGCCCCAAAGCGCAACGCTTTTGAAAGGCTCTTCCGCAAGACCGGAAACTTCCTGCCAGGCGGCGGCGGCTTTAGGGTAATCTTTAAGGGCCAGGGCGGTTTCGGCTATGGGCAGCAGCACGGCGATTTTCATGTCGCTTCCGGCCGAAGGCAGCAGTTCTTCCAGCCCTTTCAGCCGGGCGGCCGGATCGCTGACGGCCAGAACCTTGCCCAGGACTATCTGAGCCTTCTGATCGCGGCCGGAGGAAAACGTTTCCCAAATGCCCACCCCGCCAGCGGCCAGGATGAAGAGCAGAAACACCAGACCGATTTTGCGCCCGTATTTGACGATAAATTTCAGAAGAGGGGATATTTCAGGGGCTATTTCGGCCTGAATGGAATCAACCAGGTTTACTTTTCCGTCCGTCATGCCGGGCGTTTTCCCGTTTTGCTGATCCGCCTTGCCGTTATTTTTTTGCTGGTTCATTTATCGGGCTCCTTGACCGCATTCAGAATTGGTGATTTCTTGTATGCGCCTACGCGCCAAATGTCAAATCGGCAGCTCTTGCCGAGGCCTTTATTTATTGCTAAAAACCTTTATCCGGTTTAAAAATATAGATGACGGCTTCACCCCTGAAACCGTTAGCGGAACGGGAGGATATAAGGCATGGCTACTGATTTCAACGCGGTGGTTAGAGAAATAGGGCGAAAGGCCAGGGCCGCCTCGCGCGTAATGGCCCATGCCGGGCCGGAAGCCAAAAACAACGCCTTGCTGCGGGTAGCCGGACTTTTGCGCGAATGGGAAAAGGAAATTCTGGCCGCTAACGCCGAAGACTGCGCCCAAGCTGAAAAACGCGGCATAGACGCCCCCAGGCTGCAACGCCTCCGCCTTACGCCGGAAATAATCGCCGAAATGGCCGAAGCCGCCGTCAGCATAGCCCATATGGCCGACCCGGTAGGCGCCATGGATGAACAGTGGCAGCGCCCTAACGGCCTGCTGGCGGGCCGTATGCGCGTGCCGCTCGGCGTTATCGCCATGGTTTACGAAGCCAGGCCCAACGTCACGGTGGACGCTGCCATCCTCGCCCTCAAGGCCGGAAACGCCATTATTCTGCGCGGAGGCTCCGAAGCCGCCCGTTCCAACGCCATTCTGGCGAAACTGGTTTCACGCGCCCTGACGGACGCCTCTTTGCCGGCCGACGCCGCGCAGTCCGTGCCCCTGCTGGACCGCGAAGCCGTAACCGCGCTTTGCAAGCTTGACGAATATATAGACGTGATGATCCCGCGCGGCGGCGAAGGCCTGATAAAATCAGTCACCGCGGCGGCCACAATGCCGGTTTTGAAACACGACAAGGGCGTTTGCCACATGTTTGTGGACGAGAGCGCCAAGCCTGAGCAATCCGCTGAAATCGCCTTTAACGCCAAGGTGCAGAGGCCCAGCGCCTGCAACGCCCTGGAGTGCCTTCTGGTCCATCAGGCCGAGGCGGAAAGCTTCCTGCCGCTGCTGGCGGAAAAACTGGGCCGGGCCGAGGTTGAATTTCGCGCCTGCCCGGCGTCTTTTCTTCTGCTGGCGAAGGCGGAAGGCGTAAAATGCGTGCCAGCCCGGGAAAGCGATTACGGGCAGGAGTTCCACGACCTTACTCTCGCGGTGAAAATCGTTTCCGGGCTTGACGAAGCCCTGCTCCACATTGCGGAATACGGTTCGCGCCACTCCGAAGTTATCTGCACGGAAAACCACAGCCGGGCCATGCGCTTTTTGCGCGAGGCGGACGCTTCCCTGGTTGCCGTGAACGCTTCCAGCCGTTTTAACGACGGCGGCCAGCTCGGACTGGGGGCGGAAATAGGCATTAGCACCTGCAAGCTGCACGCCTACGGCCCCATGGGTTTGCGCGAACTTACCACCACCCGGTACGTGCTCTTCGGCAACGGGCAGGTGCGCAAATAGCCGTAAGGGAGCAAACTCCCCCTGGGCGATAACCGCTTGAAACCACGGGAAATATGACAAAACATACTCAAGTCAGACGCATAGGCCTCATAGGCGGCAGCTTCAACCCCGTGCATTACGGGCATTTGCGCCTGGCGGTGGAAATTCTGGAAGAAATCAAGCCGGAGCGCCTGGACGTCATTCCCTGCGCCACCCCTCCTCATAAAAGCCGTAGCCGCATTTTGCCGTTTTCCATGCGCGTCGATATGCTCAAAACAGCGTTCGAACCATTGCCGAACGTGCGCATCAACCCGCTGGAAGGCGAACGCGAAGGGCAGTCGTACACGGTTGACACCATTGAAGCCTATGTGCGGGCTGACCCGGAGGCGCGCCACTTCTTTGTGATGGGCGGAATTGACCTGGCCTCTTTTGACACGTGGAAAGACTGGGAAAAACTGCCGCCCCTGGCTGATTTAGTTGTCGCGGCAAGGGCCGGGGCGGAAGAGGAAATATTCCGCAACGACGTAACCCGCCTTTGGCCGGACGCCAGGCTGATACAGCACAGCTCCGTCCTGGGCAAAGAACGCCTGGCCTACCGCCTGCCCCAGGGAGGGCATATTATGCACCTGCCGCTTTTGCGCCTGGACCTGAGCGCTTCGCTCTTGCGCCAGCGCTGGCTGGAAGGCCGGTCCATACGATTTTTTACGCCGGACTCGGTTCGCCTGTTCCTGGCGGCGCATGAAAACGTCACGCGCCAGTGCTGGGGCTAAACTCAGTTGATCAGCTAAAGGCAAAACAATGGCAAACATTGATGATAAAGAACTGGACCAGTCCCCACGGAACGAGGCGGACGCCATTCACACGGCCATGAAAAAACGGACTGAAAAACACGGCGCTACGGCTGAAAAACAGGAAACTCCACCGGACAGGGCGCCGGCGCAAGCGGGCAAGGCGAAAAAAAAGGCCGTTTCTCCTGTCTCTGTTGCCGTTATGCTCCTGATAGCCGGAGCGGCCGGGTGGTTTTTTACCCGGCAGGAGGAACAAAAGGCCCCACCCTCTGAGCAGGGAACGGTATCGCCCGCCCAGCCGGAACCCAACCGCTACGACAGCCTTCCGCAAACAACGCCCCAACCTGCGCCCTTGCCGGAACAGGCCATTCCGCAAGAAATACCTCCTGCCTCAACGCCTCAAGCGGAACAAACCCCGCCGCCTGCCGGGCAGGAACTTGGTTCAGGGCCGGCTTCCCCGCTTATTTCGGTAGGCAGGCTGCCGGGCGAAGACTCGCCGGGCGGAGAACCGGCGACAAGCCCCACGCCCGCCGTACAAAGCGCCGAAGTTCCGCAGGAACATGGTGAGCCGCGAAAACGTGACGAATCGCCAAAGCAGGGTGCGCAGCAAAAAGCGGCTTCTCCTGAAAAAACCGCCGCCGTGGCCAAGCCAGTTCCGGAAAGCCGGAGCTTTCCCGAAACCTCCGCCAAGCGCACACCCCAAACGGCTGACGGAAGCATCGGCGCAAAACCGGTTGCGCAATCTTCCCCCCCCGCCGAGCATGTTCCGGTTTCCGGACGAATTATCTCCATGTATCGTGAAGACTCCGTGGTGCGCATGGGCTTTGTGGAAGATCTGGCGCAGGTTCTGGTCGAAAACTACTGGCCTGCCCATACCAGACCGGGGCGAGACAACAGCCGGGGGATCATTACAACGGATATAGTCGCCCTTAACAGGCGCTATGGCGCAAACCTGACCGGGCTGCACGCCAAGCAGGCGCAGGGAACGGAAAATCAGGCCCTGAGCAGAGCCAGGGTTTATACTTACGTGATGTCGCCGAGCATGATTGAAGCCCTTGAAAAACTTTATGCCGACAATTTCATGCGTCTTGTCCGCAATGCCGCCCACAACCAGGCCCGTTCGGGGCGAGACGGCGTGCGGCGCGCCCTTACCCAGGCGGAATATGTTGAAATGTATTCCCTTTATGCGTCTGACTTCAAAAAAACCGCGTCCGCCCTGCATAACTACGCCGGAACGCCGAACGCTTACAGCATGACCGGCGTCTGGCAAGACAGCGAAAGCAAAACCCAACGGGCCAACCTGGCTTATATAGAAGCCCAGAGCGACAACCCGGAATCTTCAAAAACGGCCGCCCTGGGCAGGGCTTATCAGGCGGCGGTGGCGGAACGCGAAAAAGCGCGCGGCAGCGTTGTGGCTATGATGTCATATAACGAAGCCCGCCAGCTTGACGCGGAAACCTTGCTTTATATCGCCTCCTGGGCCAAACGGCGCGGCCCGGCGGCCTCCGCTTCCATTGAAGCCTGCGCCTCCCTTCTGGACAGAATGGCGGAACGCTTCAAAAAGGCCACTGAAGAATGATATTTCCGGCGGAGGCAAATGCCTCCGCCGGATTTTTTTCCCGCCTGTATTCTTATCTCAAAAAAAAACCTCTTTTTTGTCTTTCCCTCCATTGAATAAACGCGTCAACCCCGCCTGAGGGTTTTTTGCCGTTTCCCCAGGCCGCCGCCCGGCCCGCCTGAAAAAACCGTGCTATAACCGGCGCAAAATCTTTGCGGAGGTTATATGGCTGTAAATCTTGATTTCATAACGGAAATTCTGCGGCGTTTTGAAGGCCGCCCCGCCACGCGGGGTTATCTGCCCGTGCACAGAGGGCGAGTGATGGGAAATTCCGGCGTAACCGTCGGAACGGGGGTTGACCTGGGGCAGCAAAGCAAACCAGGGCTGGAGGGCATGGGTGTTCCGCCGGAACTGGTAAGCTGCTTGCTGCCCTATCTCGGTAAAAAACGGGAAGAGGCCCGCGCGTTTCTTGCCGCCAACCCGCTCCAGCTTGACGAGGCCGACGTCCGCGCGCTGGATTCGGCTGTCATACGCCACTATGTCAACAGGCTCGAACGGCGCTTCAACCGCGAAGCCGCCAGGTGCGGCGCTTCCTTTTTCGCTGACAGGAAAAAGGAAATTCAGGCGGTCGGAGTTTCTCTGGATTATCAGCTCGGCCCGCAAGGTTGGCCCGCAACGTTAAAAATGCTGGCCGCCGGGCGATATGCGCTGGCGGCGGCCGAACTGCGCGACCCGCTGGCCTGGAACGGTTACCGCGAAAGGCGCGAAGCCGAGGCCGGATTGCTGGAACAGGCCGGAACGGGCGAACGGATATAAAAGGGAGCTTTGTATGAAGAAATACCTGGCGATCGCCTCCGTCATCATCGCGCTTTGCGGAACGATATATTACGAACGCCGAATCTTGACCGGGCTAAGGGCCGAACTGAACCGGGCCAATGAAGAACTGGGGCGGCAGCATGAAAAGAGCGCCGCCCTGCGCGCCGCGCTGGAAACCATGCAAGGCCTGTCCGCTATAAACGAAGCCGTAACCGGAAGCGCCGTGCGCCGCGCCAACGACCTGGCCGCGCGCTCCAGAGAATTGCAACACCGCCTGAAGGAGGCCATGCTTCATGCCGCATCAACTGACCCCGAGGAAAATCTCTACGCTTTGCCTTTGCCTTATGCTGCCGCTGACGCTTTGTGCCTGCGCCACCACGCGGCCGGACTCGCCGCCGGAACGCCCGCAGCCCCTGCTTCCGCCCCGGGCCCTCATACAGCCCAGAAACATACCGCTGCCCCCGGGGCTGGAGAGCCGGATTGCGCGGCCTGGCGCGGATTGACCATAGGGGAAACCGTGGAATGGGCCGGTGTTTTGCTTGAGCATGCCGGGCTGGAAGGAAACGACAAAAACGCCTTGCGCGAGTGGGCCGGACGGGCCGCTATCGAAGAAAACTGACTTCAGGCGCGCTGATTGGCACGGATCAAAAACGCCTATCCGCTCAAGCGAACACGCTCCATCCGCCCTATTGCGGCTAGGGCGTTTTAACTTTGAAAAGGTTTAAATGCCCTGGCGCAAGGCCGCTTTGCCATTGCGCATATCAGATAAAATATTCCTTAAAAAATCAAGGATTCTTTATCGGCAACAACGCCGTGGTAAAGTCCTCACAGGAGAACAAGATGCAGCAAGAACGTGAAATTCCGGCAGCTGACCGCCTGTTCGCTATCAGGGCTGCGCCTATCTTCCAAGCCTTTCCAGCACCGCCAGCGCGGCCTGGCGTGAGCCGCCGGAATTGTTCCGGGCGTAGGCGGCGAAAAGCTCACGTGTTCGTGCCTTGCCGGCATTTGCTGAAGCAAGGTTTTCAATCAGCGCTTCCGGCAATTCGGAAGGGTCACGTAGTTCGCGGACCAAGCCGTCTTTGATCAGGCCGCTTCCGGCCCATTTGAAATTGCTCCAGTGCGGGCCTATGCAGGGCCGCAGCCCCAAGGCCAAAGGTTCCAGAAAATTCTGCCCCCCCAAAGGACGCAGGCTGCCCCCCACAAAAACGGCATCCGCCAGAGAATACAATGAATTAAGCTCGCCAAAGCGGTCCCACACCACCACAAGGCCCGGCGTCAGGCTCAACGCTTCCGGGTCAAGCTTTGCGCGTCCGCCCGGCAAGGCGCTGCGCAATTCAGCTTTCAGCCCGCAAGCGCGCAGCCCCTTCAGCCAGGCTTCCGCCCGGTGCATGTGGCGCGGCGCGATAACAATCGCGGCCTGCGGCGCTTTGGCGGCCAGTTCCGGCAAAACCGCGAGCAAAAGCCCTTCTTCCTCTTTACGCACCGAAGCCAGCAAAATCACCGGCGGCAGCCCGTCCGGCCTGGAGAAACCGCCAAGGGGCGCTACCTGCAGGCGGTCGAATTTCATATTCGGCATGCGCCCGGTTTTTTCCGTTCCGAACAGGGCCGCAAAGCGTTCGGCATCTTCGTCCGAAACGGCCAGAATTTTCTCCGGGGCCAGCGTTTTCCACAAATTTTTGGTCAGCCCGTAACCTTTCAGGCTTTTGGCCGTCATGCGCCCGTTCAAGACAAAAACCGGAACGGAGGCTTCGCGGCAGGCCCGCAGAAAACCGGGCCAGAGTTCCGTTTCCAGAAGCGCCGCCAGTTTCGGCCGGGCCAGCGTAATGGCGCGGCGCATCAACTCCGGCTGGTCAAGGGGAAAATAGCGCAGTTGGATATCAAGGGCGCTTCCGCCAAGTTCAGCCTTGCCCGCCCTCAAAACGTCCATTCCCTGCCGGGTGCACGAGGTGCAAAGCACGGCGAGCGGCAAGGAAGGGTCTTCCCGCCCGGCGCGTTCGCCCGCAATGGCTTTAAGCAGTTCAAGCGCAAGGTAGGCCTCTCCGCCCGAAGCCGCCTGAACCCAGAGTTCCACGGGGTTCAGCGCTTGCCCGGGCGCCACCCCGCCCTGCTCCGCTTCAAGCGCGTCGCCGCTTTGCGGCCAGCCGGGCGAGACGAGGCGCTCGGCAAAACCTTCAGCCAGGCGTTTATTGCGTTTAAGAAACGGCCGCAGGCCGCGCCAAAGAAAAGAATAAGGCGCGAGCAGCAAGCTCGCGCCTTTTTTACGGATCATTTTTTGGCCGCCAGCCCAAGCTCAAGCAGGCGGGCTATAAGGGCATCGAAAGGTATGCCCATGGCCGCGGCTTCCTGCGGCACCAGGCTGGTGCCGGTCATGCCGGGCAGGGTATTTACTTCCAGGAGGTAAAGGCTGCCGTCTTCCTGCAGAATAAAGTCCGAACGGCTGTAGCCGCGCAGCCCGATGGCCTTGTGCGCGGAAAGGGCCATGCGGCATACGTTGGCGGTAATTTCTTCCGGCAGGGGGGCCGGGCAAAGTTCTTCAGCCCCGCCGCTGGAATATTTGCTGGCGTAATCGAAAAAGCCCTGCCCGCAGGCCTTGGGCCTGATCAGAATGGGCGGCATGGCCCTGGGCACTTCATGCGCTTCTCCGGCCGGGTCTTTTTCCATCCAGCCGAGCACGCCGCAAGTGACTTCAACGCCGGGCACAGCCGGTTCAACCAGAAACTCGCCTTCACGGCTGTTTCCGAAAAGCCTTTCCAAAGCCGCCGGCAGGTCTTTCTCTTCCGCCACATACTCAAGCCCGAGGCTGGAGCCGCCAGTGTTGCACTTGATGAAAAGCGGGAAAGAAAAATCCGGGCGCCATTCCGGCCCGGGGTGGGCGGTGAGCAGTTGCCAGGGCGGAGTCTGCAGGCCGTGGCGCTTGAAAAGCTCTTTGGCGGCCGCTTTGTTCAGGGCCAGGAATGAGCCGGCCGGACCTGAGCCTTGATAAGGGCAGCCTATGCTGTCAAGCATGGCCTGCACCAATCCGTCTTCACCCGGAGAACCGTGCAGGTTTATGAAGGCGAAATCGTTGCGTGAAGCCTCTTCCAGAAGCCCGCTCAGGCTGTGTTGAGGGTCGAAAACTTTAGTCGCGTGCCCTAAACGCCGTAAGGCGGCTTCAACCACCTTGGCTCCGTTCAGTGAAACTTCGCGTTCAGGAGACCAGCCACCGGCTATTAAAAGAACTTTCATCAACAGACACTCCCAGTCGTTTGGAAAGAGCGGCCTCTATGGCCTTGCCCTGTTGCAGCGAAGCGTTGATGCTCCGGCATGATTCCTCTGTTTTTCCATACCGCCGCGTAAGGTCGGCGAACCTTTCCTCAAGCGGAACCACCTGGTCATGCCTGACCCTTTTATCCGCGTAGGTTATCAGCAAAGCGGGCAGCCAGGCGTCGTTCCAGACGTCAACCTCCCACATCCAGCGCACATGATGGTAAACAGCCTGGGCCACCTGCTGATTGCGCGTTTCGCGCATTACCCAGGCCGCGCCTATCTGGCAATGGCTGCTGCCGTATTTCAGGGAATAAGCTTTGCCTATGTCGTGCAGAAGGCCGGCCGCCAAGGTCGTTTTTATGCATATTTCAGCGCCGCTTTCCTTGAGCGCTTCCGCCAAAGAGGCCGCCACCATGGCCACGCCCCGGCAATGGTCCTGAATATGCGCGGGAACCTCGTAGCGCCTCCAGAGGTCTTTGCACAACTCCACGTCGGGCGGCGGCGGGCAAACGCTCATAGGCTGCATCCAGACTTGCCCGCCCTGGGGGTTGTCGGCGTTGCGCACCGGAGCGCAAGCCTTTTCCAGCTTGAGGCAGGGCAGGATTATTTCCATGTATTCAGTCTTTTCCTTCGCCGCTTCCGCATCGCTTTTGGTTTGGTTCACCCGCGCGATGTAGGCGTTGCTGCTTATTTCCGTCATGCCTGTTCCTTGAAAAAGATCAAATCGACCTTGCTTGTTTACGGCAATGAATCAATGCTGTGCGCTAAAGCTGAAAACGGCGCGAGCCAAGGGCGTTTCATAACAGCATCTTAAGGCCGGGCAACGCCCGCAGGACCGCATAAGCCGCCATAACGTCTTCCGCCTCGCGCACATGCGCGCTGAGGGTCAGCGAAATATAGGTTCCGCTTCCGGTTTCGCGCCTGGCGCACTCGATATCCACCGCGCCAAGCGCGGAACGCAAGGCGCAAACGGCATCATTTTCCCAGTCCGGCGCATTCAGTCCTATCACCTTGAAGGCATACGGACCGGGAAAGCGGTGACATTCGCGCAGCAAAGCGCCGCAGCGTTCATGATGCATCTCTTCTTTTTCCGGCATGGTGTTCCTCGTTCCGCAACATGGCGCGCCGTGCTGCGATTCAAAGCTGAGGCCCAAGCCCCGGCCTATTTTTGCTCAGGCCCGACATAGCGGGTAACGTCAAGGGTGTCCGGGAGCTTGCGCATTTTCTCCATAACCTGCTCAAGCTGGATACGGTCGCGCACTTCCATAACAAGATCCAGTTCCGTGCGGTTGTCAACCGTGGAGCGTATGCTGCCGGAAAAAATGTTCACGCCCTCCTGCCCTATCGCGGAGGTCACGCGCCCGATGAAACCGGGAATATTGCGGCCGCTGACATGCACCTTGGCCTGATACGGCTTTTGCTCCTGATTTTCAGAGCCAGGCCAATACACCGGCAAGAGGCGGTCAATTTCCACGTTGTTCAGCGTGGGGCAGTCCACCGTATGCACGATAAGCCCGCGCCCGTGGCTGCTGTAGCCCACAATGGGGTCGCCGGGAACGGGGTTGCAGCATTTGGCGAAGCGCATGAGCATGTCGTTAACCCCGGCAATGCTTACCGAGGCCTTGCGTTCCGGCTTGGCGTCGGAACTGGCTATTTCAACCGCCCCGGCCAAAGCCGCCGGAGGTTGCTCTTTCGGCTGCAAGGCCTTGAACAGGCGGATGGGGGTGATGCGCCCGTAGCCGATAGCGGAGAGCAAATCATCCTGGCTGCGCAGCTTGAACTCCTCCAGCACCGCGCTCAAATCTATTTCTTTCAAGGTTTTCAAGGCGTTGATTCCGTGACGCCGTCCCTGTTTTTCCAGTATTTCCTTGCCCAGGTCTATGCTGCGGGCGCGTTCCTCAGTGCGTATATATTGCTGGATGCGCGTGCGGGCCTTGGCGGTTTTGACGAATTTAAGCCAGTCGCGGCTGGGGTTGCGGCTTTGGTCGGAGATTATTTCCACAAGATCGCCGCTCTTGAGCGGAGTGTTCAGGGGAACGAGGCGGCCGTTTACCTTCGCCCCCGTACAGTGATCTCCCACCTTGGTATGAATCTGGTAGGCGAAGTCCACCGGCGTCGCGTTTTCCGGCAGCTCCAGCACCGCCCCTTTGGGCGTGAAAACAAAAATTTCGTCTTTGAACAGGTCAAAACGCAGGGAACGCAAAAACTCGCGCGAATCGGTCTCGTGCTTTTGCCAGTCCAGCATCTCGCGCAGCCAGTCAAAGGCGCGCACGTCCTTGGTGCGAACGCGTTTGCCTTCTTTATACAGCCAGTGCGAAGCCATGCCGTTTTCAGCAAGGTTATCCATTTCATGAGTGCGCATCTGCACTTCCATGCGTTCGCCGCGCGGCCCGGTTACCGTGGTGTGCAAACTTTGGTACATATTGCCCTTGGGCATGGAAATATAATCTTTAAAGCGCCCCGGCACAGGCCTCCAGGCGGCGTGCACCAGCCCCAGCACGGCGTAACAGTCTTTAACCTCAGGCACCAGCACGCGGAACGCGATAATGTCGTGCATCTGGTCCATGGTGACGTTCTGGGCCGTCATTTTGCGGTAAATGCTGTAAGTGTGCTTGATGCGCCCCTTGACGGAACCTTCAATCTCGTTGTCCGTCAGCATTTTATTGAGAATATCTATCACTTCCTCAATATAGGCGTTGTCGGCGGAACGGTGCTCTTCAAGCCAGTCGTTGATCTGGTTGTACGCCTCCGGCTTGAGTATGCGGAAGCTCAGGTCCTCCAGATCGAGCTTGATGCGGTGCAGCCCCATGCGGTTGGCCAACGGCGCGTAAATATCCATGGTTTCCGTGGCGATGCGCAACTGCTTTTCCGGGGCCTGGAAGTCAATGGTGCTCATATTGTGCAGGCGGTCGGCCAGCTTGACGATGAGCACGCGCATGTCCTCGTTGGTGGCCAGCATCATTTTGCGGATGTTTTCCGCCTGCTGCGCCTCTTTGCTGTCAAAGTTCATCAGGCTGATCTTGGTAACGCCGTCTACGATGTCAGCAACTTCCTCGCCGAATTCCTCGTCAATTTCTTCAATGGTGGCATGGGTGTCTTCAACCGTGTCGTGCAGCAACCCGGCCATAATGCTGAATTCGTCAAGGCGCATTCCGGCCAGGGTGTCGGCCACGGCCAGAGGGTGAGAAAGATAGGGTTCGCCCGAAAGGCGCGTTTGCCCGGCATGTTTTGAAGCGGCATAGACATAGGCCTTGCGTATGGCGTCCTGATCAGCGTCCGGATTATAGGCGAGAATTTTGTCAAGAATGTCTTGTATGCGGATCATGGCTGTAGTAACGCCTTGTAACGTTGCCGGGCCGCCGGAACCCACCAGCGGTCAAGGTTGTAAGTGATGCCTGCCGGAGCTTGGACTATGCCCTGAAAACGCTTGTCAACGGCGGTTATTTCATAGGGCACGAACAAAAAGCAATAGGGTTGGTCTTCGTGCAGGATGGCTTGAAAACGCTTGTAAATTTCCTTGCGCGCGGCCTGGTCGAGGGTGGAACGCCCGGCTTCGAGCAAGGCGTCAACTTCCGGGTTGGCGTAACCTACGAAATTCAGTCCGCCCGGAACCGCCCTGGAAGAATGCCAGACGTCATATCCGTCAGGGTCCGGCGGAATGGTCCAGCCCATGATAAGCGCCTCAAAACGGCCCTTGTTGATGAATTCGTTCACAAGGGTCGTCCATTCCACCACGCGCAACCTGACATCAACTCCGATCGCCCGGAGCTGGCTCTGAATGATGATCGCGGTTTTTTCGCGCACCTCGGAACCTTGATTTACCAGCAAGGTGAAAGAAAAACGCTTGCCGTCTTTCAGAAGGATACCATCAGAGCCTTTCGCCGTCCAGCCGCATTCCGCCAGCAAGGCCGCGGCTTTTTCAGGGTCGTGCGGATAAGGGACGAGTTCGTCGTTATAGGCCCAGGAAGATGGCGAATACGGCCCCATAACCGGAACCCCCTGCCCGGCGAGCGCCCCCTTGACGACGTCTTCCTTGTTTATGGCCATGGCAAAGGCCCGCCGCACCCGCACGTCGGAAAAAAGCGGGTTTTTCAGATTATATCCCATATAGGTGTACGCGAAGCCGAAATCTTTATAGATGTTGAAACGCCCGGGCAAGCCTGAATCGGCAAGGCCTTTTCCGCCTTCCGAAATGTCTTCCTCGCGCTTGAAGCTGTAAACATACTGCTGTGGGCTGAGCACCATGGCGTCAATGGCCCCGGCCCGCAATTCCATAAACATGGTGGTGGAGTCCGGAATAACCTGAAAGACAAGGCCGTCAAGATAGGGACGGCCCTCGAAATAGCCGTTGTTGGCTTCAAGGGTGACGCTGCTGCCCGGTTTCCACTCCTTCAGGCGGAAAGGCCCGCAGCCTGTCGGCCTGCGTCCGAATGGCGAATTGCGCACATCCTGCCCCTCCAGCAAATGTTTGGGCATTATTTCAGTCATCCAGCTTATCAGGGAACGGGCAAAGGGCTTGTCATAAGTCACTTCGAAGCTGTATTTTCCCAATTTGCGGAATTCCTTGACCATTTTCAAGGCGCCGGAATAGGGGCTTCCGGTGGCCGGGTCTATGATCAGGCGGTAGGTAAACTCCACGTCATCAACGGTGAGCGGTTCGCCGTCTTCCCAAAAAATGTCCTCACGCAGGGCAAAGCGCAGCTTAAGCCCGCCGTCGAGCACTTCAAAAGACTTGGCGATGCAGGGCGCTATGCGCAGGTCTTTGTCGTATTGCAACAGCCCCTGAAAAATATTGTCGCTGACCTGATGCGAAAAAGCGTCAGTCGCGAGGAAGGGAATAAGGTTGGTGGGTTCGGACAAAGCGCCCAGCAACAGCGCGTCTCCGGGCGTCGGCCCGTCCGGAGCGCTTCCGGCTGACGCGGCCTGGCAAAACGTAAGGCACAATACAATTATAAAACATCTTATTTTCGTTTTCACGGCATCCGTCCGGGCGGCCTTGCCAACCTGCTTAATATATTTTATAACAAGCTTAAATTAATGCGTATTTTTATATAGACATCATTTTTATAACGCTTGTTATAATTCTGCAATTGACCGAATAAACGCAAATATGCTAAGATATTTAATCTTACGCTATATTACGCATTATTTGGGTCTACCTTATCAATGACACTGAGTTAGCAGAGTTTATTCCATTTGCAAAGCCGTTGCCCGGCGCTGCGGCGAACTGCCGGTTTCAGAAGCCGGACGCATAACTGCTTGAATTGAGGATATTAATGAAGAGCCCGGAAGAAGCCAAGTACCTCTTGGACGAATTTATAAACGACTCCATTCCGGAGTATATCCTGGACGACGCCCATTATCTTGCGGATACGGGCGCGGTGCAGAAAATTACAGCCAGAAATGCTGACGGAATATGGCATATAAGCGCCTCGGTGCAGGGTGAAGATCTGCAAAGCTACAGCCCGGCGTTATCTTATGATGAAGACGACCACCATTTTCATTTTTCCTGCAATTGCAGTTCTGAATTTTTTTCCGCCTGCCGCCATGTAGGCGCCCTGGCGCTAAAATACCTCTCATCGCTGCAAGCGGAGGGCGGAGAAGCGGATGCCCTGGCCGTGCGCCCCAAACAGGAATGGCGGCAGCAGTTCCGCTATTTCTTCTCTTCGGACGTGGACCCGGAAGCCGGACGCCACTACCTTATTTTCCGCTTTTACCCTGAACCCGGGCGTTTGCAGGTGGCCTTCTTCCGCGGCCGCCAGAATAAATCCGGCCTGTCTTCGGTGCACAGCGAAGTGACGCTGGAGCAGATTATAAGCAACCCTTCATGGTGTGACCTCTCCCCTCAGCTGCCGCACCTGGCGAGCCTGATCGGGCAGACCATAGACTATTACGGCCACCGGGTGGAAATTCCGAACGGCCTTATGACCTGGTTTTTCTGGAGCATACGGCGGGAATATTTCCTGCTCTGGAAAGATACGGAAAAACCCTGCCGCGTCGACCAGCGCACTTTGCATCTCAAACTGCACCCGCAACTTGACGAAAGCATGTCCTTAAGTTTCAGCGTGCTCTTGCACCGCGAAGGCAACCCCCCTATTCCGGTCAGCGGCACAGACACCACCTTTCACGGCCAGATGCCGCTCTGGGTGTGCTGGCAGCAAGGGTTCTACCCTGTGCACACCTCGCTTGACGCCGCCCTGATAAAAGACCTGGTGCATCTGAACCCGGTCATTCCGCAGGAAGACCTTTCGGAATTCCTTGACCGGGTATGGACACAAATTCCCGCCACTGACCTTTACGGGCAGGAAGACTTCCTGAAGTGCATGGAACCGGTTTTCGTGCCGGCCACGTACAACCCGAAACTGTTCCTGGACGAAGAAGGCAGCTTGCTGACCCTGCACATCCAGAACATATACGAAAGCATTCACGGCGAATTCACCCTGCCGGGCCCCAACCCCGATTTTCAGACCGGCAGCTACGCCTACGGCGGGAACACCTATCTGATAAAACGCCATCAGGAAAACGAGGCGGCGCTCATAGACCTTGTAAGCTCTATGAAATTCCAGCCCCGCAGCACGAAACTGTGGTTTCTGGAAACCGAAGACGCCATCAACTTCCTGCTTGACGCATACCCGAAGTTGGTTGAGGAATACCGCGTTTACGGCGAAAAAACCCTGTCGCGCTATAAAGTGCGCCTGGCCCAGCCGGTTATTTCCGCCACTGTCAGCTCTGATGAAAAAGAAAAATGGTTCAACCTGGATATAGACATCCAGTATGAAGGCCAACGCGTGCCTCTTGAGGCTATCTGGGAAGCCTGGACAAAGGGCAAGCGCTATATCCAGCTTAAAGACGGCTCTTACACCAGCCTGCCGGAAAGCTGGCTGGAACGCATGGGGCATAAGCTGCAGGCACTGGGCCTTGACCCTACCAAGCCGCCCAAGGATCATTTCAAGCAGTTCGAGGCGCCGGTTCTGGACAGCCTGCTTGACGACATGCCCAACGCCAGCACGGATTCCTTCTGGAACGCCCTGCGCGAAAAAATACACCATTTCAAGGAAATAACTCCTATCAATCCCCCGGCCGGCCTGAAGGCCGACCTGCGCCCCTATCAGGTTCAGGGCCTTTCATATTTGAACTTCCTCAGCGAATACGGTTTCGGCGGCATACTGGCCGACGAGATGGGCCTCGGCAAAACCGTGCAGACCCTCTCATTCGTGCAGCACATGATCGAACATGGCAAAACTGGCCCCAACCTGATAATCGTTCCCACTTCCGTGCTGCCGAACTGGGAGCGCGAAGCGGAAAAATTCGTGCCTTCAATGCGCCGTTTGACGATTTACGGCACCAAACGCGAGGGCATGTTCAAAAAAATCCAGGATTCCGACCTGGTGCTGACCACTTACGCCCTATTGCGGCGCGACCTGGAAGAACTGCAAAAATACGAGTTCAACAGCATTATTCTGGATGAAGCCCAGAATATAAAAAACCCCAGCACCATCACCGCCACCTCTGTGCGGCGCATTAACGCGCGCATGCGCCTCTGCCTTTCCGGAACCCCGATAGAAAACAACCTGTTCGAGCTCTGGTCGCTTTTCGAATTCCTCATGCCCGGTTTTCTCGGAGCGCAAAACGCCTTCCAGCGCGGCGTGGTCAAACCGATCAAAGACGGAGACAACGAAACACTCGACTTTCTGCGTACCCGCGTGCGGCCTTTCATTTTACGCCGCACCAAATCCGAGGTTGCCAAAGACCTGCCGCCCAAAGTGGAGAACGTCTACTATTGCGGCCTTACGGATGAGCAGACCGAGCTTTACGCCATGCTGGCCAAAAAACTCAAGGAAAAGATCATGGCCACGGTGGACGAAAAAGGCATCGCCAAAAGCCAGATGTCCATTCTCGACGCGTTGCTCAAGCTGCGCCAGATCTGCTGTCACCCCCGTCTTCTGAAGCTTGACCTGCCCGGAATTTCCACCAACCTGCCCTCGGGCAAATTTGACGCCTTCAAAGACATGATCGTCGATATCGTTGACGAAGGCCACAAGGTGCTGGTGTTCTCGCAGTTCGTGCAAATGCTCAAGATAATCCGCTCCTGGCTGCAAATAAACCAGATTCCCTTCACTTACCTGGACGGCGCCAGCAAAGACCGTTTCGAACAGGTAGACCGTTTCAACAACTCGCCTGACATTCCCATTTTCCTGATTTCGCTCAAAGCGGGCGGAACCGGCATCAACCTTACCAGCGCGGATTACGTCATCCACTATGACCCGTGGTGGAACCCGGCCATGGAAAGCCAGGCTACGGACCGCACACACCGCATAGGGCAGACCAGGCAGGTTTTCTCCTATAAATTGATCTGCCAGAACACTGTGGAAGAAAAAATACTGCAATTGCAGGAAAGCAAACGCGGCATGGCCGAATCTATCATACCGGGTCAAAACGCCTGGAAGAGCTTGACCAGAGACGACCTGGAAATGCTTTTCGAGGTATGATAGCTTTTTTTATAGTAAAAACAGTTGCCTGAACCAGCGTTATCGTATAGACAGGGCTGCACTGACAGGACCCAAGGCTTTAACGCGCGACCCGGCCCTTGGGGGGCGGCGCAACCAACGCAACCGCAACATAATATAAGGATTGAAAATATGCTTTCATACCCGGAACTTCTGGACAAGCTCAAAGCTTCACCGCACACCTGGGTTATTACCGGGGTGGCCGGATTTATCGGCTGCAACCTGCTGGAAACCCTGCTTAAGGCCGGGCAGAAAGTGCGTGGCCTGGATGACTTTTCCACCGGGCACCAGCGCAACCTTGACATGGTCAAGGAGGCCGTCGGCCAAGCCTGGAGCAACTTCACCTTCATCAAGGGCGACATACGCGACCTTGACGCCTGCCGCAAGGCTTGTTCCGGCGCTGAAATGGTCCTGCATCAGGCCGCCCTCGGCTCGGTTCCCCGTTCTATTGAAGATCCCATCCTGAGCAACTCCGTGAACATTGACGGGTTTGTAAACATGCTGGTGGCCGCGCGCGATGAAGGCATCAAGCGTTTCGTATATGCCGCCTCAAGCTCCACCTATGGCGACGAGCCTACCCTGCCCAAGCAGGAAGACCGCATCGGCAAACCGCTTTCACCCTATGCCGTCACCAAATATGTAAACGAACTCTACTGCGACGTGTTCGCTTCAGCTTACGGCTTCAGGGCCATAGGCCTGCGCTATTTCAACATCTTCGGGCAGAGGCAGGATCCTGAAGGGGCCTATGCGGCCGTTATTCCCAAATGGTTTTCCGCCCTTCTGCGCAATGAAACCGTCTACATCAACGGAGACGGCGAAACCTCGCGCGACTTCTGCTTCATAGAAAACTGCGTTCAGGCCAACCTGCTGGCGGCCTGCTCCCAGAATGAAGAGGCCTGGAACAAGGTGTACAACGTGGCGGTGGGCGAACGCATCTCCCTGAACCAGCTTTTTGACCTGATCCGCGAAGAGGTGCTGAAACACAACCCGGCAGCGGCGCAAGCCAAACCGGTGCACCGCGATTTCCGCGCCGGAGATGTGCGCCACTCTTTGGCCGACATCAGCCGGGCCCGCACCCTGCTCGGCTACAACCCGCTCTATAACGTGCGCGAAGGCTTGAAATCTTGCGGAAAATGGTATGCTGAAAACCTGTAAATCCGCAAAAGCATAAAAAACCAAGCGGGCGGCCATTACGGAAAGGCCGCCCGCTTTGGTGTTTATGCTAACCCTGCGCAGGGCGGAGTAACTTTAAAAAAGTTTAAGTACCCTGACTGTCGCGTCAACGTACGCCCGCAAGCGAGCAGCGCGGCGTGTCTTCAGGGCTTTTCCGCTTTGAGATGATTGCTTAACGGCTGGCAAAACCCGCCTACAACCACCTCCCGGCAAGGGTTTGAAGGCAAATCCTTGCAGAGCGGTCCAACTTTTTCAAAGTTGAACTGCTCTATAACTTTGAGTTGTTATCCATGCCTTTTGCGCGCTCTGCCTGTCTGTTGCGAAAAGCATACAGCACTCAAGGTTTCTTTTCAGAGCAAAAGGGAAGCCCTTTTGCTGGAGGCACGCCGCGCTGCGGACGTTAAAGCCGGTTACATGAAAGATTGGCGGATTTATTGCAGCAAACCGCGAGCCGCCGCGTCAAGGAATCTTTCCAGCCAGTCAACGGCATAACGCTGCAATCCATCGCCCGCGAATGTCATGCATTCGCAACGCATGCGCCCTTTGGCCCGGACCAGGAACTCAAGCCGCGCGCTGTCTCCAGTTAATTCCAGAGCCAAAGAATACGGCCCGCAGCCTTCAAGGTGCTCCATTTGCAAGGGGGTAAGCAACGTTTCAGGCACTGGCATCCAAAAAAGGCCTTCAAGGGAAGATTCCAGCCCTTCAGCCTTCAGCCGTTCACCCAAACGCGTTACTTCATCTTCGCTCAATTCGTCTATAAAATATCCGCGCATCTATTCCGTACCCGTAATTTACCCTGAGTTAACCGCCGGACTTCCATGTTCCTGACATCAAAAAGGAAAGATTTTTTAGCCGGCCTGAGTCCGGCGCATCCGCGCAACCCGCCGCGTTCCCGCGCTTTGGCGTTTCCGGCAAACCGCCTTAATCTCCGGCAACCGGCAGGACAAAATAAAACACGTTGCACCCTTCAAGGCGGTCATAACCGTAAGCCCCCTTGTGGTTTTCCACAATCGTCTGCACAAAGTGCAGCCCTTTGCCGGTTCCGCTTATGCCTTGGGTGTTTGAAGCGCGGAAATATTTTTCAAACAGCCGCCCGCTTTCATTTTTGGCTATCGCCGGCCCTGTAGTGTAAACCGCAACTTTCACGCCGCCTCGCTCTTTGCCGAGAAAACCAGGCAGGTGCATAACCCGGCACTCCATACCCGCCGGGCCGCTTTCGGTTTTCGCCGCATATTTGAAGGCATTGGAAAAAATATTGGCCAAAACCTGGCTCATCAGGCCGACATCGGCGTCAACCAGCCAGCTGAGCCCTTGGGCGGGCTCAATAACGAGGCTTGCTTCGATGCCTTTTTCAGCCAGTTTATTATAATAATGCTCATACTGGGGCTGCACTATCCTTTCAAGCAAGTTTACGCGCTGACAGCGCAAAACGTATTCGCCTTTGGTGAAATGGCTTTCCCGCAGGAGGCTCTCCAGAAAAAGGCTGCTGTGGCTGAAATGCAGGTTGATTTCATGGTTGGTGTTCAGAAGATCCTGGTAAACCCCGCGCAGCAGCTCCGGCGAAAGTTTGTTCGCGGCGTCCGCCTCTCCGGTTGCCGGCGCTTCCCGCAACAGCTCGCCCAGACGGGAAATGCAGTTATCCATCTGGTGGATTAAAAGCTTGAAGAACATGTTGGGCCCGAGCACGTTATGCCCGATATCCTGCACCAAGTTACGGACAAATTCCAGATGGTCATTATTTTTATGCGCCAGTAGGCGGTTGTGCATACTGATGCCGATGCGGTTAGCGAATTTTTCCAGAAAAAGCCGTTCGTGCCCGGAGATTTTTTCCCTGGCGTATATGATGAGCAGGCCAAGCAGGTTTTTATCCGACGCCGGCTTATCAGCGTTGCCCAGATCACGCCCGCGCACCGGAATATACAGGCAACGCTCGCTTTCAAAAGGGCCTTCTTCAATTTGGGCCCAGGTCATGGATTTTTCCCTGGCCTGACATAACATGGCATTTTCCGGCGTTACCAGGCGGAAGGACTTATCCTGATCGCACACATAAAATTCGGATTCCAAGGCGAAAAGGCGCTGCAAAATCACCACTGGCACATAATTGAACAGGGAATTTTCCGGGTAATATTCCTGCGCGAGATCGAAAAAAATATTCAGGGCGTTAGCTTCATGGTCCGTAAAGGCATAACGTTCGTAATCAGAGCGCTTGGAAAGAACGCGGCCGTCAACGGCGTTGATTCCCTCGGCGCAGGGCGCGTCAGTAGAGTTATCGGTTTGGGCGTTTTTTAAAATAATCCGTCTCTGATTATCTTCCGAGTCAGGCATGATTCAGGTTCTCGCTTAAAGATAAAATTCCGCTGCTACATGATAAATAGCAAAACCTATACTCGAACGGTATTTACGCATGATGCCGTCCGCAACAGTTTTAGCCCAGTTATTGTAATATATACCGGTTATGAAAAATAGTCGATCAAAATTGCAAAAATCATACAGTTAAATATAAAAATAAATAACGTAATTCAAATATTGGTATTAATAACTTTTTTGTGCGGATTCCGGCCAGGTCCCGTTAAAGTTGCGCACTCTTACAATGCCGAAGCTGCGCCCCCGCATGCCGCGATGGCTGCTGACGTAGTTAATTACCGGTCCGACCTCTTCAAACATTTCTTTAAGTTGAGCCGGCTGGCTTTCCAGCGGTTTGCGGCTTACGTAAAAGGCGTCCCAGCCTTTTTTATCTTGCGGGCCCGGCCACAAGTCATATTGGCTGCTTCGCCGTCCGAAATCGGCGCAATAGGTTACCGGTTTGCCGGGAACGTAAAAAGCCAGCTCGGCTGTGACATCGTAGGCGTCGGAAAAGAAAAAGACCTTATCCGGGTTCGGCATTGAGCCGCGCAGGCCGTCGAGGTGGCTTCCCAGATTCTCCCAGCCTTTAAGCCGTTGGGCGGGATTCAAGTTATCCGGCAGGGGCAGGGCTTTTGTCCACAAATCCTGCCCCTGTATCGCCAGGCAGACGAAAAGGCTCAGGCCTATCCAAAGCGGAACATATTTAGCGGCCGGGGTGGCATCCGGAGCGGCGCGGGCCTTGTCGCGCAGGCCACTAAAGGCCAACGCCGCGAATATCAGGCCGCTTACATAACACATGCCCGCCCAGTTCGGGTAAACCCGGTTGAATAAAGCCCAAAAAAGAAAGTAGGCGAAAACAGGCAAGAAAAGCAGCAGAAGCAACGATTCGCACGCGGCCTCAGTCTTTACGCCGGCGAACTCCGCGTTTGTAAAGGCGGAACGCAGCCTTTTGCAGGCTTGCCAGGCGCCCAGCAGCATAAAGGCGAACCACCAGGGCAAAAGCAAACCGATCTGGCTTCCAACGAATTCCAGCCAGCGGTCAAGGCGCAAATTTCCGAAAAAGCTCAGGTCAACAGCGCCGGAGCTTCCGCCCAAGCCTGAAAGGCGGGATACATGGCGGAAACTTACCCAGTCGTTGCCGGCGTTCCAGATCAATATGGGCAACAAACCGGTTGCAGTTCCAAGCGCAATAGCCGCCAGCAGTTTTGAAAGGTAGCCGGGACGGCGGATTTTCAGGCGCTTCAGCAGCAAGGCGTGCGCCAGGGCCAAAACAGGCAAAAAAAGCATGGCGTATTTGGCCAGTATCCCAAAGCACAGGGCCAGAACCAAACCGGCCCAGGCCCAGGCCGGTTCCCGCCCCTCAGTCCCATGCAGGGCTAAAAGGCAACATAGGGCCAGAGACCAGCAGCAAAGCAACGGGCTGTCCGTTGTCATCAGAATTCCGCTTACAATAAAAAACGGAGTGGTATTGGCGATAAACAGAAGCCACAATGCCACGCGGGGTTTGCCCCAATAGCGGCTAACCCCGGCATAGAGAAAAATCTGGGTAAGAACGGAGAAGACAAGAGAACCGGCGCGCACGGCAAAAGCGTTTTGCCCCAAAAGCGAAGTTGAAAAGGCGATAATCCAGCTTATCAGCGGGCCTTTGGAATAATAGGAAAGTTGCGGGCGGCGGGACCAGTCCCAATATTGGGCCTCATCCTGCACCAGGTCAAGCTGGCCGCTGTAAATTATCCAGAAACGGATCATGGTGCCAGCGGCTATTACAAGCGCGGCCCAAATCCACAAATTTCCGTTTTGCTCGTCAATGCTCATGGGCAGCGCGCCCAACCTGTTTTCCTGACGTTCGTTCCGCACTTTTCCCGCCTGGGGTTTAGAGCATTTTCAAAGTGAAAATGCTCTGGCGACGCGCATGCGGCGTCCGCAAGCGGACAGCGCGGCGTGCCTTCAGCAAAAGGGTTTCCCTTTTGCGTATATAAAAAATCCTGGAGTGCCGCATGCTTTTCGCAACTAACAGCCATAGCGCGCAAAAGCATAAAAAATCAAAGACAATCCGCCAGGCCAGCGGCACTCCGGTTTACACGCGGCGCCCCTCATGAAGGGAGCCTAGGGCAAAACATATGCTATGGAACCACAGCCTTTTGCGATTAACCGGGCTGTAAAAAACAGCGACCCCCTCTGGTTTGCTAAGGGCAACGTCCGCCGGAGCCGCATAACCGGAAAGGCATAAAGGCACGAGCTTCACCCGCGCCTTTATGCCTTTAACCTCTACCTTCGCAAGATCCGAAGGACGTCTCTACATTTTACCTTAACGGCGTGAAGCCGCATGCAGGCGCATAATCGCCCTTTGCAAGGAGGCTTGCGCACGCACGATATTCACATCGGCGGAGTGGCTGGAAATGCGTTCTTCCGCGCGACGCTTCGAGGCTTCAGCCCTGGCCATGTCAATATCCTGAGCCAGTTCTGAAGATTCGACCAGTATTGTGACCTTGTCGTCGGAAATTTCGGCAAATCCGCCCGACACGAACACGCACTGGGTTTTCTTGTCAAACTTGCAGTTAAGGCAACCAATGCCCAGAGCGGCCAGGAACGGAATGTGCCCCGGCAAAACGCCGAACTCGCCCTCAGCGCCAGGGGCGCTGACGTAGTCAACCTTCTGGCTGAGAACTACCCTGTCCGGCGTGACTATATCAAGCTGGAGCGACTTTTCCATATGCCCTGCTCCTTAGTTCTTGCCCATGCGCTGGTTGTACTTTGCAACCGCCATTTCAATTCCGCCGACCATGAAGAAGTCGGATTCGGAAAGATGGTCATATTTGCCGTCCAGGATGCCGCGGAAGGCCTTGACGGTGTCTTCCAGCTTGACATATTGGCCGGGCGTGCCGGTAAAGGTTTCCGCAACGTGGAACGGCTGCGAAAGGAAGCGCTGGATACGGCGCGCGCGGGCCACAACCACTTTGTCGTCATCAGACAGTTCATCCATGCCCAGAATGGCGATAATGTCCTGCAAGTCTTTATATTTCTGAAGCACTTCCTGCACTTCGCGGGCCACGGCGTAGTGTTCTTCGCCCACGATTTGCGGGTCAAGAATACGCGAAGTGGAGTCCAACGGGTCCACCGCCGGGTAAATGCCCAGCTCGGCTATCTGGCGTGACAAAACCAGGGTGCCGTCAAGGTGCGAGAAGGTGGTGGCCGGAGCCGGGTCAGTCAAGTCGTCAGCGGGCACGTAAACCGCTTGCACCGAGGTGATCGACCCTTTGGTCGTGGAAGTGATGCGTTCTTGCAGGGAGCCAAGGTCGGTTCCCAAGGTGGGCTGATAGCCCACAGCGGAAGGCATGCGGCCGAGAAGGGCGGACACTTCCGAACCAGCCTGGGTGAAACGGAAGATGTTGTCGATGAAGAGCAACACGTCCTGGTTTTCAACGTCACGGAAATATTCCGCAACGGTCAGTCCGGTCAGGGCCACGCGGGCGCGGGCTCCCGGGGGTTCGTTCATCTGCCCGTACACAAGGGCGGCTTTCTCCAGAATGCCGGCTTCCTTGAATTCGTTATACAAGTCGTTACCTTCACGGGTACGCTCGCCAACGCCGGCAAAGACCGAAAGTCCGCCGTGCTGCTTGGCGATGTTGTTGATCATTTCCATGAGAATAACGGTCTTGCCCACGCCGGCTCCGCCGAACAGGCCCATTTTGCCGCCTTTGGGGAACGGCACAAGAAGGTCGACGACCTTGATGCCGGTTTCCAGCAGCTCAACCTTGGTGTTCTGCTCCGTAAATTCAGGAGCGGAACGGTGAATGGGAAGGTATTTGTCGGTTTCGATCGGCCCCATTTCATCAACGGGTTTGCCGACAACGTTCATGATACGCCCGAGAGGGGCCGAACCAACCGGAGCCATAATCGGCTTGCCGGTGTCAACAACCGTCATGCCGCGGACCAGGCCTTCGGTGGCGTCCATCGCGATGGTTCGCACCACGTTGTTGCCCAGGTGCTGGGCGACTTCGCAGATCAGTTCCGGCGCGTTCGGGTTGTTGGGGTTCTTGATCTCCAGGGCTGTCAGAATATTCGGCAAATTCCCGGTGCTGAACTCAACGTCCACCACCGCGCCGATTACCTGAGAGATTTTACCAATGCTTGCACTCATGTATTTCACGCTCCCTTGTTATCCTCTCAGCGCCTCAGCGCCGCCAACGATATCCATAAGGTCTCGGGTAATTGCCGCCTGACGGGTCTTGTTGAAGAGAAGCGTCAGCGCCTTCACCAAGTCGTCGCAGTTGCGCGTGGCGTTATCCATAGCGGTCATGCGCGCGGCATGTTCGCTGGCGGAGGTATCTAAGAGGCCACGGTATATCTGCACTTTTATATAACGCGGCAGCAGTTCGGCCAGAAGCTTTTCCACTGTCGGTTCATAGATGTACTCTTTTACAAATCCGGTCTGAACGACTGCCTCCTGCCCGGCCGGGGCCGCCATGGGCAGCAGCGGCAAGGGCGTCGGAATCTGTTTGGCCAGACTTATAAACTTTCCGTAAATCACTATAACTTCATCAAGGGCTCCGGATAGAAAATCCTGCATCACCCTTTCGCCGATTTCGGAAGCCAACTGAAAATCAAAAGATTCCATGCAGCCGGAAGAGGCGAACGGCTGTTCCAGCCCCATTTTGCGAATGGTGTCGGCCCCTTTGCGCCCGGCGCAATAAAACTTGACGTTCTTGCCTTCCGCATTTTTCGCCCGCCCGAGTTTAACCGCGGCTTGAATGAGGTTGGCGTTGAAACCGCCGCACAATCCGCGATCAGAGGTGGCCAAAATAATGCCGGTGTTTTTTATCTCGTTCCGGGCGGCCAGCAGCGGGTGGGCCGTGGCGTCAGTTTTGCCGGCAAGGTCTGTAAGCATCTCATAGAACTTGTCCGCATAAGGGCGGAAGCGTTCTATGCGCTGCTGCGCACCGCGCAGTTTGGCCGAGGCCACCATGTTCATGGCCTTGGTTATCTGCTTGGTCTTGCCGACCCCGGTGATTTTAACTCGCACTTCTTTAAGGGAAGCCATCTGTTACCTCCTGCGGCAACGCGCGACAACGCGCGTTCAGCGTCTGTATTCAGGCGCTAAGCCCTGAAGCCCTTTTTGAACTCCCCTATCGCCTCAGCCAGTTTGCCTTCAATTTCCGCGTCAAGAGCTTTTCTGGTCTTTATAAGCTCAAGAAGTTCCGGCTTTGAAGAGCGGATCAGGTCAAGCAGGCCGGTTTCAAACGCGCTGACCTTTGAAGAAGGGATGCTGTCCATAAAGCCTTTAACGGCCGAGTAGATGGAAACAACCTGTTCTTCCGCCGGCATGGGCGCGTATTGCGGCTGCTTGAGCAGCTCAACCAGGCGTTCGCCGCGGTTCAGCTTTTCCTGGGTGTCTTTGTCGAGGTCTGAACCGAACTGGGCAAAGGCCGCCAGCTCGCGGTACTGGGCAAGTTCAAGGCGCAACGTGCCCGCAACCTGCTTCATGGCCTTGATCTGGGCGGCGCCGCCCACGCGGGAAACAGACAAGCCGACGTTAACGGCCGGACGTACGCCCGCGTTGAAAAGGTTCGGCTCCAGATACACCTGGCCGTCCGTAATGGAGATGACGTTGGTCGGAATATAGGCGGACACGTCACCGGCCTGGGTTTCAATGATCGGCAGAGCGGTCAGAGAACCGGCGCCAAGCTCGTCCGACACTTTCGCCGCGCGCTCCAGCAAGCGGGAGTGCAGGTAAAAGACGTCGCCCGGGAAGGCTTCACGTCCCGGCGGGCGGCGGAGCAGCAGGGACATCTGGCGATAAGCCGTGGCCTGCTTGGACAGGTCGTCATAAATGATCAGGGCGTGTTTGCCGCTATCACGGTAGTATTCGGCCATGGCGCAACCGGCGTAGGCCGCGATGTACTGCAACGGAGCCGGGTCGGAAGCGGTGGCGGAAATAATGGTGGTGTATTCCATCGCGCCGTATTTGCGCAGGGTGTCGGCCACCAGGGCCACGGTGGATTTTTTCTGGCCTATGGCCACATAGAAGCAGTGAATGTCGGTTTGCTTCTGGGCCAGAATGGCGTCAACACAGACGGCTGTTTTGCCGGTCTGGCGGTCGCCGATGATCAGTTCGCGCTGGCCTCGGCCGATCGGGGTCATGGCGTCAATGGCTTTTATGCCGGTTGGCATCGGCTCATGCACGGATTTACGCGCAATAATGCCGGGGGCCTTGAGTTCAACCGGACGCACGTCTGTGGAATTGACGGGTCCGAGGCCGTCAATGGGCTGCCCGAGCGGGTTCAGCACGCGGCCCATGACCGCGTCGCCCACCGGAACCGAGAAGATCTTACCGGTGCGCTTCACCGGGTCGCCTTCCTTGATGTCGGTATCCGGACCAAGAAGAGCGACGCCGACGTTGTCTTCTTCAAGGTTCAAAACCATGCCCATCAGGCCGCCCGGAAACTCGAGAAGTTCCATGGCCATGGCGTTTTTGACGCCGTAAACGCGGGCTATGCCGTCACCGACGTAAAGCACGGTGCCGGTTTCGCTCATCTCTACGCGCTGGTCGTAGTTCTGAATCTGTTCCTCAATGATCTTGCTGATCTCATCTGCTTTAATCTGCATGGCCCTGCTCACCCCTCTTGATATTGTCTTTGAGGATGGAAAGTTGCGCGCGCAGGCTGGCGTCCATTACCATATCTCCAACTTTCAGCATTACGCCGCCCAAAATGTCTTTATTCACGTCGAATGAAAGATCCAGAGGGCGCCCGGCCTGCTTTTCAAGCTGCTCGCGCACTTTCTTGCGTTTGTCATTATCAAGTTCCACGGCAGTGATAAGCTCGCCGCGGATAATACCCTTTTCAGCATCCAAAAGTTCGTTGTAAATCGCGGCGATGGCCGGCAACTGGCCCATACGGCCCTTGTCGGCCAAAAGGCCGCAAAAGGCGTTCATGGTTTTGCCGAAGCCGAAACTCGCGCTCAGGCCGTTGAGCAGTTTGCGCTTTTCCGCGGCCGAAAACACCGGGGCGTTCAAAACCTGACGCAACTGATCCGAAGAAGCCACCGCCGCGCAAAGCTGATTAAGCTCGGCGCCGATTTTCTCCAGTTCGGCTGTGCCGCCTTTTTTGCCCAAGTCAAAAACAGCCCGCGCATAACGGCGCGCCAAGGTATTGCCTATCAATGCAGCACCACCTTTGTTAGATATTTATCTATGAGCTTTTCATGTTCGCCGGCGTCAAGCTGCTGTTTGATGCGCGTTTCAACGGAGGCGGCTACAAGTTCGGCTATTTCCGAGCGTATGTCTTCAACAGCCTGCTTGAATTCGTTTTGCGCGGTGCGTTCGGCCTGGGCGATTATCTGGCCGGCGCTTTTTTCCGCTTTTTCGATAATAGCCTGTTTGAGCCTTTCGCCCTGGGCCTCGTACTCTTTAATAATGGAAGCGCGCTCCTGCTCGAGATTGGCGATGCGTTTCTCAACATCGGCCAGATGCGCGGCTGCGGCTTTTTTGGCGTCTTCCAGATTTTGCAGTTCCGACGCGATGTCATCGGTGCGCTTTTTCAGGCCGTTCTTTATTTTCGCTCCGGCAAAATAAACTATTATGCCCACGAAAAGAACGAAGTTCGCCACGCGATAAGCGAAGTTTTTCCACATTTCCGGCGTGAAGCCATGTTCGCCGGACGCGTCAGGCGAAGCCAGGGCGGCGCCGCTGAAGGCGACTACGCCCAGCAGGAGCAAAGCGCAGAATGCGCCGGCCTTGCCGGATATTTTACGATTAAAGAGCTTCAAGACAAAACCTCCTGGAAGAAAAGGACACTAGGCCAACATTTTCCTGAGTGCGTCAGCGGCGAGAGAATCCACCCGTCCGCGCAGTTCCTGCATGGCCGCCTCGGATTCCGACCTGATCTGGTCTTTGGCTTTTTTAACGATAGCCTGGGCGTCAGCCTGCGCCCTGGCAAGGGTTTCCTGCTCATTGCGCGCGGCGGCTCCGGTTATGGACTCGCGCTCCTGCGAACCCTTGGCGCGGGCTTCGGCGATGGAAGATTCGTAATTCTCCAGACGCTTTTCCGCCTCGGCGTTAAACCGGGTGGTTCCGTCAACGAAGCCGGCCATGACGTCTTTGCGCTGGGCGATGATATTGCGGATGGGGCGAATAAGGAGGTAATTCAAAAAAACGAGGGCTATCAGGAAATTCAGCAGTTGTACGACTATTGTAATATCAATATCCAACATGAGGCGTTTCTCCTGTAGCTTTTAACTTTAAGAAATGGCCCGCCGGTTCGGCAGACAACCGGCCCGGCAGGCGTTTTCGAAAAAACAACCGACGCGAGACAGCCTAAAACCCAAGCCAGCCCAGAGGTGCCGGACAAAAACCGGAACCGGACACATGACGCAAGCCTGCGCTTGCTTTTAAACCTGAGTAAAACGAACGAATTGATATTGTATTATGCCTGTGCAATAAATCTTATTTAGGATATATAAGATAGCCGGCTTTGTCAAAAACTTTCCCTTGCCTGACGCAAGATAATTGGCGGCGGACTTGGCGGATCAAAAGATCATGCCACCGGAAGAATAAGGAGAACAACCGCATGCCGGGCGCATGCCGGAAAAATAAAAACGCCCGCTCCTGAAACGCCCAAGCAGCCATAAGAACGCCGTAAAGCGCGAAGTTATTGCGCCGGAGCGGTTTCCACCGCTTCATCGCCCTTCCCCTCCGGGTTTTTCCGCAAGGCGTCCTCTCCGGCGTCTTGCTCCCTCTCCATCATTATTTTGCCTTGCAAAAAAGCGCCTTCTTCCATGACGAGGGTCTTGGCGGAAAGCTGCCCGCGCAATTTGGCGCCGCTGCGCATTATTACGCGCTCGGAAACATAAACGTCTCCCTCGAGCGCGCCGTTCAGAATAAGCTGGCGCACATGAACAACGCCCTTCACCTGGCTGCTTTTGCCCAGTTCAAGCGTTCCTTCCGAATTGATTTCCCCGGTGAATTCGCCGTCTATGCGCACGGTTCCGGTAAAATTCAGGGTTCCGTTATAACTGGTTCCGGCGCCAAGGTAGGCATGAATATTATCTTTTGACATCCGCTTACTCCCAAAAAAATTACCTTGTGCAAGGGGGCGACTTTCTTCGGAAAGTCTACTGACAGGCGCCCTCTTTGGCAAGAAAAAACAGAAAACGGCTTCACGGCGGCCTGATGTTTGCCAGGCCGCCTTACAGTTTCATTTTGAAAAGAAAACGCCGCATCGAAACGTTGAGCAATATTCCTATCTGCGCGAAATTGATCAAAGTTGTCGTTCCGCCGTAGCTGATAAACGGCAAAGGTATGCCGACCACGGGCATAAGCCCCATGACCATCCCCATGTTTATGAAAATCTGCCAGAAAAAATAGAAAAAAACGCCCGCGCAAAGCATGCTGCCGAAACGGTCTTTAGCGTTGCGGGCCGTGCTCAGAATTGCCAGCATGAACAAAGAGAACAGGCTGACCAGGGTAAGGCAGCCGATGAAACCCCATTCCTCTCCGAAAACCGCCAGCGCGAAATCCGTCTTGCCCACGGGAAGATACCCGAGCTTGCTCTGCCCTCCGCCCATGTAGCCGTTACCGGCAACCTGGCCAGAGCCTATGGCGATGCGCGCTTGCAAAATATTGTGCACCGCGTCTTTGGGCGCATTGTCCGGGTCGATGAAGGTCATGATGCGCTGCTGCTGGTAGGGCTTGAGGTATGGAATGCCTATCCAGACGGCCAGGGGGCTGAGCAGAAGCAGGACGAGCCCGGCTACGAGCACATGGGTTTTGATGCCCCGGTAAAGTATCATGCCGCCAAGAATGAGCAGGATGTTCAGGCAGGTTCCCAAGTCCGGCTGAACCAGGGTCAGGCAGGCCGGAATAAGCCCCACCAGCGACACCTTGAAAATATCTATAAAGCCGAGCGGATCCTTGCCGGCAGAAAGCACGGAGGCGCCAAGGATAAGGGTACTGGCCTTGGCCAGCTCGCTGGGCTGGAGATTGAAAAAACCGAGGGGAATCCAGCGTTGCGCCCCGCCGGCCACTTTGCCGGTAAAGAGCACGAGAACGAGCAGGAAAACGACCAGTACGAACAGGGGCCAGCTCAGGGTTTTCAGGTGGCGGTAATCGAAAGAGAACAGCAAGGCCATGATGCCCAGACCGCAGGTTCCCCAGATGATCTGTTTTTTATATTCGCCGGAAAATATGAAGCCGCCCTCATAGCGTACCGCGCAGGCTGAATAAAGGTTAAACACGCCTATGGTGAAAAGAATGAGCGTGAAGAAAAGCAGCCACCAGTTGGCTCGCAGGAAAAGGCGCAGACTGATTCCGCTATTGTTTACGGTCATTGCTTTGCATCCAGTTTTCCGCCGCGCGGATTATGCTTTCGGCGGCGGCGTCAGCCTGCGGCGAATCCGCCTGAACCGGGGCCGCGCTCGCGCCGCTAGGCGCGTTCTGGCTGGCGGGGGAGCCGAAAAGGTAATCATACACAGCCTTGCACACCGGCCCGGCGGCGGAACTTCCGCCTCCGCCGTGTTCGACCATAACCACGACCACATACTTCTTTTCGCCCTTGATTCCCCAAGAGACCATCCAGGCGTGATCGCGGTGTTCGTAGGAAAGCTGGCTTGATTTTACCCTGGCTTCGCCCATCTTGACCACTTGGGCCGTGCCGGTTTTACCGCCCATGACGGCATCCGGCCGCGCCAGGCGCTTCGCTGTTCCGCCCGGATCTTCAACCGTATGCCGCATGCCCTCGACAATTACGTCGCGTATTCTGTCGCTCATGGGCAGAAGCCCGCGAACGGACAGGTCTTCAGTATCCACCAGCGAAGGCTTGAGCAGCTTGCCGCCGTTCATAAGCCCGGAAACAAAGACCGCCATTTGCACAGGTGTGACCAGGGTCGCGCCCTGCCCTATGGAAACGTTCAGGGTTTCACCCCGTTGCCAGGTCTGCTTGCGCCGTTTCTTCCATTCCCGGCCGGGAACCAGCCCTGTTCTTTCATAGGGCAGATCAATGCCGGTGCGCCATCCGAACCCGCACGCCTTGGCGAATTTTTCAATGCGGTCTATGCCCAGCCGTTCGCCCATCGTATAATAGTAAACGTCGCAAGAATGCACCAGCGACTGTTTAAGGTTAACATAACCGTGCCCGTTAGCGCTCCAGCAGCGGAAAGTTTGCGAGCCGAGCTGCACGAAGCCGGGGCAGAAAACCGTTTCCGCCGGGCTTATGCCTTCGTTCAGAATGAGCCCGGCCATCATCAGCTTCCAGACCGACCCCGGCGGGTACGCGCTTTGGATGGTGCGGTTATGCATGGGGTGGCGGGGATTTTTTTCCAGGGCTTCCCAGTCTTTTTGCGAAATTCGCCCGGTAAAGGCGTTGTTGTCATAACCCGGCTTGGTCACCAGGGCGCGCACTTTGCCGGTGTCAGGCTCCATCACCACAACGGACCCGGCTTCTTCGCCCAGGGCGTCTGAAGCGGCCTTCTGCATTTCCAGGTCCAGCGAAAGAATGAGATTTTCACCGCCGAAAGGCGCTTCCTGCTGGCTTTTCTTCACCTGCCGCTTATGCGCGTCAACCTCAAGCGCATACAACCCCTTGCGCCCGCGCAGCTGTTTTTCATACACAAGTTCCAGGCCCTGCTTGCCCACCGTATCGCCAAGGGCCAGCGGGGGTTTGACGTCATCATGATCCACTCCGCCCAGGTCATTGTCGTACAGGAAGCCTTCAAGCTCGAACATGGCCTTGCTCGCGTCTATTTCGCCCTGGTTGGCTTCAGCCACATAGCCCAGGATGTGGGCGAAAAGATGCCCCTGCGGGTAAAAGCGCCTTTGCCGCGTTACAATGGAAATTCCAGGCCACAGGGGAATTTCTCCCTCAATGCGCGCCAATTGCTCGAAGCTGATGTCAGGAACCAGAAGCTGCGGGTCAAAAGATTTCACATTCGCCCTGTCCTGATCATAGCGGGCCTGAATGGAGGCCAGAGGAATCCCGGTCCATGAGCTGACAGCGGCCAGGGTGGCAGGAATATCGGAGCAGTCTTCACGCACCAGGGCTATGCCGTAAGCCGGGCTGTTCTCGGCCAGCAAGGCCCCGCTATGATCAAGAATGAGCCCGCGCGTGGCCGGAATGGCGGATTCCTTGTTCCGGTTGCCCTGAGCCCTCTGATAGAAAACTTCTCCGCGTAAAATCTGCAAATACCAGAAACGAAAGACAAAAACACAAAAAAACAACGCCACAAGGCACTGCAAAAGAACCAGCCCCCAGGCTGGCGGCTGAAAGCCTTCCGGTTCAAAGTCTATGCGCATTAACAAACCTGTTGCGGAATAAATGGAAGACAAACCAAAGCAGGCAGATGCACAGGCCCTGATAAACCGCTTCGCGCACAACCCGGTCCAGGGGCGGCAAAAGGTCCATCAGGCCGTATATTCCTATGCCCAGGGCCCCGCGTAGGGCCCCCAGCGCGATGGCGATCAGGAAAATGAAAAAACGGTTGTCGGCGACGAAAAACCAGCAGCCCACCGAGAAGAAAAAGACGACCAGGGCGTACCATGCTATGGAAAACCCGAAAGGGACGGTGCCGCTGCCTTCCTGCACAAGAATGGCCAGCAGGGTGAATAACGCGGCCTGCCTCCATTTGCCTTCCTGGAGAAAAAGGAGCAGACCCGGAGCAAAGGCGTCAATTCCGGGAAAAAAACGCTGCAGCCAGATCGCCGCGCCAAAATAGCAAAACCACCACAGGGTGTCACGCCATTGCATCAAAAAACCATTTTCCGGTTAAACATTCGCTGGTTGCGGCAGTTCCACAAAAACCTTTGATCTTGCCCTGGATACCCTTGAGGCCATAGCTGCTTCAGGCCTGAGCATAAGCGGAACGTCAGTTCGGGGCAAGTTCCGGCGTAGCCGGGGACGGGCGGGCCGCTCTTGGCTGCCTTGCCCTGCGTTCGGGGCCGGACCTGGCGTTCTGCCCTCGGGCCGGCTTTTGCCCGTCGGCGTTTTCTTCCGCCGGTTTTTCCGGAACAGGCAGGCCGGTAAAGTCCGAAAGGTTGTTTATAGCCGAAGACGCTTCAGGCAGAAGCAACACGACTTCTTCAAGGTTATCCAAATTCACCACCGGCACGGCCAAAACCTGCTGGAACAACGTCTCATGACCGGGCTGAATGCTGCTGACCCGCGCCACCGGAATGCCCTTGGGCACATAACCGTCAAGCCCGGAGCTTATTAAAAGCTCACCGGGTTTAAGCTGCGCGTTTTGCGCGATATAATGCACTTCAGGCATGGAATCAACGCCGGACCCGGCAAAGATGCCGCGAATGCGGCTTTCCTGGCTTATTACGGAAACGCGGAAATTCGCGTCTGTAAGCAAAAGGACGGTGGAATAATTGGGTGAAGCGCGGTAAACACGCCCGACCAGGCCCTGGCGTGAAACAACCGGGGCTCCGGCCTCGGCTCCCCCGGAAAAACCCTTGTTCAGGATAATGGTTTCCAGCGCCGCGTGCGGGCCAAAACGCCCGCTGACCACCCGCGCGCCAACCTTCTGCCAGCTTTCCAGGTCGGGAATTTCCATAAGGGAGCGCAACCGGCCCAGCTCGCGCAATCCTTCCTCATGCGCGGCCAGGGCGCGTTCGGCGCGAGAAAGATCGGCCTTCAGCAGCTCATTCTCCCGCTCTATATTCATCAGCGCCACATAACGCGCCCAAAGTTCAGAGGCCTGTTCATGCACCCATACTCCGGGCGCGATCACATAACCCACCAGCTCAAGCCCGGTGGCCTGAGCTACTTGCGTGGGGTATCCGGTGCGGGCGTCCCAGGTGTAAAGCCCAAGAAAGGAGAGTAACGCAATGCCCAGAAAAAACAGGATGCGTTTTGGAGCCGGCGCGTTAATCTATGCACACCTCTTTAAGAATGTGTATATTATCCAAAGCCTTGCCGGTGCCTATAGCCACTGTGGACAAAGGATCGTCAACAACGGTTATGGGCAGTGAGGTTTCTTCGCGCAAAAGCTGGTCAAGCCCTTTAAGCAGGCCGCCTCCGCCGGTAAGCACGATGCCCCGGTCAACGATATCGGCCGCGAGTTCGGGCGGCGTCTGTTCAAGGGCCATGCGCACCGTCTGCACAATGCCTTCGACTTCTCCGGAAATCGCCTTGCGTATTTCCTCGGAGGTGATGATGATGTTTTTGGGTATGCCGCTGACCAGGTCTCGCCCCTTGACCTCCATTTCCCGTTCCGGATCCATGGGGTAGGCCGACGCGATCTCAATTTTGATTTTCTCGGCGGTGGATTCGCCTATCAGCATGTTATACTTGCGCTTGACGTGGTTCAGGATGGCTTCGTCCATCTTATCCCCGCCGATGCGGATGGATTTGGAAAAAACGATGCCCGAAAGCGAAATGACCGCAACTTCCGTCGTGCCGCCGCCGATATCGACAACCATGTTCGAGGTCGGCTCCTGAATGGGCAAATTGGCCCCAATGGCCGCGGCCATGGGTTCTTCGATCAGGTAAACCTCTCTGGCGCCGGCGCTCTGGGCCGATTCCTTCACCGCGCGCTTTTCCACCTGGGTTATGCCGGTAGGCACGCAAATCATTATGCGCGGGCGCACCAGGCGGCGTGAATTATGCACTTTTGAAATGAAATGGCGTATCATGGCTTCCGTCACTTCAAAATCAGCGATAACGCCGGCCTTCATCGGGCGTATGGCCTCAATATTGCCCGGGGTGCGGCCGAGCATGCGCTTGGCGTCTTCACCCACAGCCAGCACCACATTGCCGCCGTGGCCGTCTTTCTTGACCGCCACGACGGACGGTTCGCGCAGCACTATGCCGCGGCCTTTCACATACACGCAGGTGTTGGCCGTGCCCAGGTCAATGGCAAGGTCGCTGGAAAACACGCCCAAAATGGAATCCATTATTCTGCCCATAACTCATTCGCCCTTTATTATATTTGAACCGTACCGGAATAACCGGAAAAATTTCGCCGCAAAGAAGGCAACAAAGGCAACCCCGTCAGCCATGCCCCTGGCATGCGCCGGAACAGGCATGCGGCTGCCGCACGCGGGAAAGCCAAGCGCAAACCCCGCTGTCTGAAACGAAAGGCGGACCGGGCCTGAACGGCGAGCAGGACGCCTGAGGCGAATTCGGAGAGATGTGCATTGCCTTGTCAAACGTGCTGTGGAGCATAACCAGTTTCAAAAAAAATTTCTATCAAAATTTTTCAGTGAAACCGGTACGCCATTAATTGTTAACGTTTATCTTCTAAAGGCGGCTCGGGAAAAAACGGTTGAAGCCCGCAAGCCAGAAGCGCGGCATGCCTTATGTTCAAACCGTCACGGCGTGAGTATGGGCGGTAAATTCGCGGCCCTTCCATATTTCAAGGCGCGGCAAAACAGCCCGTTGAAATTAAAACGCGCTAAGGGCTGTTTCTAAATAAAAAATTTTGCGCCAAAGACAAGGAAAACGGCCTTTTTTTGCGAAGAAAGCATACTCTTACGGTACTCGACCGGAGAAAAAAAGGACGATTGACGCAGTATTTGGACAAAAGATTTATTAAGAACAGTCCTTAAAAAGCCGTGGGGGCGGCGGTGGCGGTCGGCCGCGGAGAGGTGGGGGGACCAAAACCACCGCCGGGGGAGAAAACACGTATAAAATGGAATAGGAGGCA